>JBNKHH010000049.1:0-13181 GCA_050290245.1 Silicimonas sp. | reverse complement strand
GGTCTGGTCATGGGGCGGCGCAGGCAAATATCCATCCGCATCCCGGCTCTGCCAATCCGGCTGACCTGCCAGGTCGGCACCGTGGCAGGACGCGCAAAACTCGCCATAGATCGCCTTACCCTGGGCAACCACCTCGGCATCTCGGTACGGCTGTTCGCTCGCGCTCCCGCTTGACGCCACGATAAAGGCAGCCCCGGCTGCAGCCACCACGATTGCACCGATTCCAATATTCAATGCACGCATATCGACCTCCGGCAATCCAGATAGGGCTTCCCCCTGCTGGAAGGTCAAGGGTTCCGTGGCGCGCGCGCCAACATCAGCATTCCCCAGCCTGCCAAGAGCAGCGCAACACCGGACGAAATCGTACGGATGACGTTGAAAAGCTGCCAGCGCGGCGAATAGGCCGCCCAGATGCTTTCGGCCTGGCCCGGTGCGCCAGTCAGCTCGACCGCAGCCAGGGCTTCGTTCATCGGAACGTTCACCATGATGGTCAGAATCATGCCGCCCAAAAGATAGACAACGCCCCCGACCGAAAAAGCCACGGCCGCTGTGACGTTCGCGCGCGCCAGCCAGGCGGTGACGAAAAGGACAAAGGGTGTCCCAAAGAAAGCAGGTGCAAAGACCGCGTTGCGCACGCTGGCATTCATTGCCTGCATCGCATGGATCGCTACCTCGGGCGGGGCGGCATCCAATCCCCACATGGTCGAACAAACCCATGCATAGAAGAACCCGAAAATCGCTGCGGACGAAAGAAGCGACAGGAAGGCAAAGGGTATCAGCATATCAATATCCGTAATCTATATTACTCTTTATGAATTCCGTAATTTCTGTTACGGATTCTGTCAACGGAGAACATGAGATGCGCAAATCCGCCCGCGCCGAACGCGCCCGCCAGATCGAAGAAACCGCCTATGCCCTGCTGGACCAGCACGGGCTTGAGGGCTTGTCGATCCAGGCCCTGGCCAAGGCCGCCAGGGCATCGAACGAAACGCTCTATCGTTGGTATGGCGACAAGACAGGCCTGATCGAAGCTTTGATCCGCCGCAATTCCCGGGTCGTGCAAGATGCCATTTCGACAGACGAGGACACCGACGCCATCGCCGCCCTCGGACATCTCGGTCCCGTGCTCCTGACCATGCTGCTGGGGCCACGCGCCATCGCACTGAACCGCGCCGCCGCCACCAATCCCGCTGGTCCCCTGGGCCGGGCCCTTGCCCGCGAAGGTCGCGACACCATCGCTCCGCGGGTCGTCTCGATCATGGAACGCGCCATATCTCAGTTCAGCCTCGGCGGCGGAACCGCGCAGGACATGGCAGAAACCTGGTTCTCGCTATTGATCGGCGACCTCCAGGTCCGCCGTGTCACCGGCGCACTGGCCGAGCCCCACGCCGAATACATTAACCACCGTGCCGCTCAGGCACTCGACCGGCTACGCGGACTTTTTCCCGCCGACTCTGGACGCGCCCAGGCAAACCGCATACCTCTGTGACGCGACAGGAAAGACCATGACCAAGCCCGATCTCACTCTCTATCTCGCCGCGCCGCGCGGGTTCTGCGCCGGCGTCGACCGTGCCATCAAGATCGTTGAAATGGCGCTCAGGAAATGGGGAGCCCCGGTCTATGTCCGCCACGAAATCGTACACAACAAGTTCGTTGTGGACGAGCTGCGCAACCAGGGTGCGATCTTTGTCGAAGACCTCGACGACTGCCCCACCGACCGCCCCGTAATCTTTTCCGCCCACGGCGTGCCAAAGGCCGTCCCGGCCGAAGCCGAACGCCGAAAAATGGTCTATGTCGACGCCACCTGCCCCTTGGTCTCCAAGGTCCATATCGAGGCCGAGCGCCACCACGCCAATGGCCTGCAGATGGTGATGATCGGCCATGCCGGGCACCCTGAAACACTCGGCACCATGGGCCAACTCCCCCTGGGCGAGGTTCTGTTGGTCGAAACCCCCGAGGACGTGGCCACCATCACTCCGCGCGACCCGCAAAAGCTTGCCTTCATCACCCAGACCACTCTCTCGGTTGATGATACCGCCGACATCGTCGCCGCCCTCAACGACCGCTTCCCCGATATCGTCGGCCCGCATAAAGAAGACATCTGCTATGCCACCACCAACCGCCAGCACGCGGTCAAGAAAATCGCGCCGCTGATCGACGCCCTCCTGGTGATCGGCGCGCCCAATTCCTCGAACTCCCAACGTCTGGTTGAGGTCGGTCGCGCCTCCGGATGTGCCTATTCCCAACTGGTCCAGCGCGCCAACGACATCGACTGGCGCGCGCTCGGCGACCTCCGCACCCTCGGACTCACCGCTGGCGCCAGCGCGCCCGAGGTCCTGATCACCGAGGTCATAGACGCCTTCCGCGACCGCTTCAACGTCACCGTCGAGGTGGTCGAAACCGCCGTCGAACGCGTGGAGTTCAAAGTCCCCCGTGTGCTGAGAGAACCCGCATGAGCCCCGACTTCCTGCTAACCGCAATCGTCGTCGTGCTGATCCCCGGAACCGGCGTCATCTACACGCTGGCCGTCGGCCTCGGTCAGGGCCGCGCTCCTGCCGTCGCTGCTGCGCTTGGCTGCACACTCGGGATCGTGCCGCACCTTCTGGCCGCAACCCTCGGCCTTGCCGCGATCCTCCACGCCAGCGCGCTCCTCTTCACCGCCGTGAAAGTTGCGGGCGTCGGCTATCTCCTCTGGCTCGCATACCAGGCACTGTCCTCCGGCGGTACTCTGGCCGTGCAGCCGAACCGCAAGGCCGAACCTGCCTGGGCCATCGCCCGGCGCGGCGCGCTGATCAACATCCTGAACCCGAAACTCTCGATCTTCTTTCTCGCCCTCCTGCCGCCTTTCCTGTCGGGCAACCCAGGCACGGCGACGGTCGAAATGATCTTCCTCGGTGCCGTCTTCATGGCATTAACCTTCATGATCTTCGCCCTCTACGGTGCCTTCGCCGCCGCTGCCCGAACCCGCATCCTGCAAAGCGCGCGCGTCATGCGCTGGCTGAACCGCAGTTTCGCTGCAATCTTCGCCCTGCTCGCAGGCCGACTCGCCCTGGAACGCGCCTGATGGCCGACGACCAGACCCTAGGCGTCTATGCGCACAAGGCGCGGGACTATGCCGACCGCTTCGCCACCGGAAGCCCTGGCCCACGCCTGACTGCCTTCATCGACAGTTTGCCCAAGGGCGGCCGAGTCCTTGACCTCGGCTGCGGCCCCGGTCGCGCCGCTGCAGTGATGAAGGCGGCCGGTCTTGATGTTGACGCCTGGGACGCTTCGCCCGAAATGGCTGCGCTGGCCGCCGACCGCTTTGGCCTCGCCGTCCGGATCGCCACCTTCGACGACCTCGACGCGACCGAGATCTACGACGGCGTCTACGCCAACTTTTCACTTCTCCACGCGCCGAAAGCCGATATGCCCGGTCACTTGGCCGCCATCGCCCGCGCCCTGAAGCCCGGAGGCCACCTCCACCTCGGCCTCAAGACCGGCACAGGGGAAGGCCGCGATAGCCTGGGACGCTTCTACGCCTATTACACCGATCCCGAGCTCACCGGCCTCCTCGCCGCAGCCGGAATTACCATCCTTACCCGCGCAACCGGGGCCGAAGCCGGCCTTGGCGGCACCGTCGATCCCTGGATCATCCTGAAAGCCCGTAAAGATGACTGACTACACGCTCTATTCGATGCCCTCGTCGGGCAATTCCTACAAAGTGCGCTTGCTCATGGCGATGCTAGGCATCCCCTACACCCATGTCGGCATGGAGTACGAAACTCCCGAACTCGACAGCGCCCACGCCGCCAAGACCCTGCCGCTCAAGAAACTACCGGTCCTCGAACTCCCCGACGGCACACGCATCCCCGAGTCCAACGCGATCCTCTGCTACCTTGCCGACGGCACCGACTGGATACCCACCGACCGCGTCGAAAAGGCCCTGACCTTGGGATGGATGTTCTGGGAGCAGAACCAGCACGAAGGCGTCATCGCCGTGCGCGCTGCCATCCTCACTTACGATAACCGCAAGCACTTGCGGACACCCGAACGCCTTGGCGAGCTTCTCGACCGTGGCCACGACCTGCTCGCCATGATGGACGAGGCGCTGGCCACCCGCGACTGGATCGCCATCGACCGGCCGACCATCGCCGACATCTCGCTCTACGCTTACACCCACTCGGCTGCCTCAAAGGGCGGGTTCGACCTCGACCGCTTCGAAAACGTCAGCGCCTGGCTTGCCCGCGTCGCGGCGCTGCCTGGCCATGTCTCTCTGACGGACATTCCGGCGTGACGACACTTCACGCCTATACCGACGGCGCTTGCTCGGGCAATCCCGGCCCGGGCGGCTGGGGCGTCGTCATGATCGCATCCAACGGCGACGCCGTCCTCAAGACCCGCGAGTTGAACGGAGGCGAGGCCCAGACCACCAACAACCGGATGGAACTCCTCGCTGCCATCAATGCGCTCGAAGCCCTCACCCGCCCCAGCGTCATCACCATCGTCACCGACTCCACATACGTAAAAAACGGGGTGACCAGCTGGATCCACGGCTGGAAGAAAAACGGCTGGCGTACCTCGTCCAAGAAACCGGTCAAGAACGACGACCTCTGGAAGCGCCTCGACCAGGCCCAAAGCCACCACGACGTCACTTGGGAATGGATCAAGGGCCACGCCGGACACCCTGAGAACGAACGCGCCGACGAACTCGCCCGCGAAGGCATGGCGCCGTACAAGGGCTGAGACCCCGACAATTTGCGTCAAGTTGCGCTTCTTCTTGGCCGGAAATGTCCCCGGGGGAGTCCCCGACAAAGGACGGGGGCAGCACGCCCCTGTGCTCAGCCAATATCAAACCAACCGGGCCGCACGCCCATTTGACCGGGGCCATTTTCACCACGCGCTTCGCCGCAATTCCGACAGGCGGATTCGCCCGCTTTCCCCAACAAACTAATGTCGGAACCCGAAATGCGCCCGGAACAGTGTCCGGACGCACTGTATGGTGGTCATTTCCGCCCCTTGCGGCGGCGCTGCACCACCTCGGACGGGATCAGGATCAAGGCCCCCGCCGCGCCGATGATCGCATCAATGCCGGGTCGGCCAAAAGACAACCCGAACATCACCTTCGCCATGAACAAAAGGATCACGCCGCCAAGCGCAATGATGATCGCCTGCACCACACCGTGGTGGGTAAACTCCCACTTTTCGGCCAGATAGGCCACGACCCCGCCGATCACCAGCGATCCCCAGAACGAAAAAAACATCTGCCTGTCTCCTGCTTGCGCTCAAACCTACGCCGGCGTCAGCCCGGCGAAAAGCTGTCCGCGCTGGCGCGGTTCCAGCGCTCGAGATAGCCCAGCTTGTCTTCCCTGCCGTCGACAAGGAACCCTTCCGGCAGCCACGGCCAGGCCTGGTCGCCGGTCAACATCTCGCCGCTGTTATCGCGCTGCATGAAATGGTGTGGCAGGAACGCGCGCGGATCTTCCAGACCAGCGGCGCCTGCCATTTCTGCCAGAGCTTTCAATGTGTTACGATGAAACCGTGTCACCCGTTCAGCCTTGTCCGGCACGTTCAGGGCCCGCATCCGCAGCTTGTCCTGCGTCGCCACTCCGACGGGGCAATGGTTGGTATGACAGGCTTGCGCCTGGATACAGCCAATGGCGAACATGAACCCCCGAGCCGAGTTTGCCCAATCCGCCCCAAGCGCCAGAGCCCGCGCGATATCGAAGGCCGAGACCAGCTTGCCTGCCGCGCCTACCTTGACCTGGTCGCGGATGCCGGCGCCGCGCAGGGTGTTGTGAACAAAGCTCAATCCTTCGACAAGCGGCATGCCGACGTGGTTCGCGAACTCCAGCGGAGCCGCCCCGGTGCCGCCCTCTTTGCCATCTACGACGATAAAGTCCGGCACGATCCCGGTCTCCAGCATGGCCTTGACCATGCACATGAATTCCCGCCGGTGCCCGATGCACAGCTTGAACCCTACCGGTTTTCCGCCCGAGCGTTGCCGCAGCACGTCCAGGAATGCCATGAACTCCAAGGGCGTGGAAAAGGCCGAATGGGCCGCAGGTGACACACAATCCACCCCCATCGGCACGCCCCGAGCCTCGGCAATCTCCTCCGTGATCTTGGATGCGGGCAACATGCCTCCGTGCCCCGGCTTTGCGCCTTGGGACAGTTTCACCTCGATCAACTTGACCTGGTCGTCCGCCGCCTGTGCCTCGAACTTGTCGGCATCGAACGTCCCGTCATCTCCGCGACAGCCAAAGTACCCCGAGCCGACCTCGTAGATCAGGTCGCCGCCCCCCTGCCGGTGGTATCGGCTGATCCCACCCTCGCCTGTATCATGGGCAAACCCACCCGCCTTGGCACCTGTGTTCAGCGCAAGGATGGCGTTGGCCGACAGCGCGCCAAAGCTCATGGCCGAAATATTATACAGCGACGCGGCATAAGGTATCTTGCAAGCGCCATTGCCGATCACAACGCGAAAATCGTGGTGCTCCAGATGCTTGGGCTGCACGGAATGGGTCAGCCAGGCATAGCCGGCGTCGTAAATCCTCTCCTGCGTGCCGAACGGTCGCTTGTCCTCAACCCCTTTTGCGCGCTGGTACACGATCGAGCGCTGTTCACGCGAAAACGGCTCTTCTTCTTTCTCGCTTTCAATCAGGTATTGCCGGATTTCAGGCCTGATACCCTCGAAAATGAACCGCATATGCCCCAGGACCGGATAATTCCGCAGCACCGAATGCGAGGACTGGAGCACATCGTAGATGCCGATGAGGGTCAGACCCAGAAAGACCGCGAAAACCAACCAGACCCAGGAGCTTAATCCGACGAAGGCCGCCGATAGAATTGTCCCAAGGATCACGAATGCAAATGTCAAATAGCGTTCCATGACGCCATGTTGGCAGGCATGGACCGATTGAAGCAACTCAAAAGAAAAGGCAGGCTCCAAGGCCTGCCTTCCCAATTGCGTGATGCCGGTCGGCTTAGTTGCCGGTTGCGCTGGTCACATCGACCGATACGCCGGGACCCATAGTCGAGCTCAGGGCAACCTTTTGCATGTAGGAACCCTTTGCGCCCGTAGGCTTGGCCTTTGCAACGGCGTCAACAAAAGCACGAACGTTTTCAACCAGTTTGGCTTCGTCAAACGAGGCTTTGCCAACACCGGCGTGAACCACACCGGCTTTTTCGACCTTGAACTGGACCTGACCGCCCTTGGCCGCTTGAACGGCCTCTTTGACGTCCATCGTCACCGTGCCAACCTTGGGGTTTGGCATCAGGTTACGCGGACCAAGAACCTTACCCAGACGACCGACGATCGGCATCATGTCCGGAGTTGCAATGCAGCGATCAAACTCGATCTTGCCGCTTTGCACGGTTTCCATCAGGTCTTCGGCGCCAACGATGTCCGCTCCGGCAGCCTTGGCTTCTTCCGCCTTGGCGTCGCGGGCAAAGACTGCGACGCGCACCGATTTGCCGGTGCCGTTCGGCAGGTTGACCGAGCCACGAACCATCTGGTCGGCGTGACGCGGGTCAACGCCCAGGTTCAATGCGATTTCAATAGTCTCATCGAACTTGGCGTTGGCGTTCGCCTTGATCAGGCTGACTGCCTCTTCGACGGTGAGGTTTTCTTTGCCGGCGAAAGCCTCGCGTGCGGCGCGGGTCCGTTTTCCAAGCTTAGCCATGACTTACCCTTTCACCTCGATGCCCATCGACTTGGCCGAGCCAAGGATGATCTTCATCGCCTGATCGACGTCGTTCGCACTGAGGTCCTTCATCTTGGCCTCGGCGATCTCGCGCAGCTGAGCCGTCGTCACCGACCCGACCGTTTCACGGCTGGGGTTCGTGGCGCCCGACTTCAGCTTGGCCGCCTTTTTCAGGAGGTACGACGCCGGCGGCGTCTTGATGTCCATCGAGAAGGACTTGTCCTGATAGTAGGTGATGATGGTCGGGCAGGGCGCACCCGGCTCCATCTCCTGCGTCTTGGCGTTGAACGCCTTGCAGAATTCCATGATGTTGATGCCGCGCTGACCCAGGGCCGGACCAACCGGCGGAGAGGGGTTCGCTTGTCCGGCGGGCACCTGAAGCTTCATGGTGCCAGCAATCTTCTTGGCCATTGATGGCCTCCTTTCTCAACACTCGGGAAACGCGTTTCACGAGCTATGGTTGATGTGGTCCGGTCCGGACATCGCGATGCCCTCGCCTCCCACAAGATTCTGCCGTCATGACGACAGGCGCGTCGGGTACAACGGGAGTCGTCTGCATGCAAGAAAAATCAGACAACTTCCGCGTTGTGCCCGTTGATAGGTGCGCCCCGAAGAGCGCGAACACTGCAGAGCCAGTTCAGTTCTGCTTGGAAACCTGAGTGAACTCCAGCTCGACCGGAGTTGCACGGCCAAAGATCGAGACCGTCACCTTCAGACGCTGGTTCTCTTCGTCGACCTCTTCCACGGTGCCGTCGAAATCCTCGAACGGGCCATCGTTGACCTTGACCTGTTCGCCCACGTCGAAGCTGATCATCAGCTTGGGGGCGGTTTCGCCTTCCTCGGCGCGGTTGAGGATCGCGTTGACCTCGTCATCGCGCATCGGCATCGGACGGCCCTGCGGGCCCAGGAAACCGGTCACGCGGTTGATCGATGTGACGAGGTGATACCCCTCGTCCGACATCTCCATCCGCACCAGCACATAGCCAGGCATGAAGCGACGCTCGGCGGTCACCTTCTTGCCGCGACGAATCTCGATGACTTCCTCGGTCGGGACCAGAACCTCTTCGATCTGATCCTGAAGACCGGCGTCCTCAACGGCATGGCGAATCTGCTCTGCGACCTTCTTTTCGAAGTTCGAGAGCACAGCAACCGAATACCACCGCTTTGCCATTGGTCCATTTTCCCTTTGCTGCGGGCAAAATCTGTCGCCCGGAATAAAAAGGGGCGTGCACCTTCATGCACGCCTCGTTGCCGGGCCATACCCCCCATTGCGGGTGAATTCAAGGGGAAAGGGTCGCCTGACGGCCCTGCCCGCGGGCCGAACCTAGCCGAAGAAGGTCAGCACGCCTCGCAGGCCTTCACGGATGATCAGATCGACCAGGAAGAAGAAGGCCGACGTCAGGAGCGCGAGCAAAAACACCATGACCGAAGTCAACACGACCTCACGCCGCGAAGGCCATACGACCTTCGAGACTTCGGAGCGCACTTGCTGAACAAACTGAAGCGGGTTCATCATGGCCATGGTCGGTCCTCTTGCGTTTCGGCGCAGATACGCCCTTCGCGAGGGTGTTTCAACCCTCGCAGAGCAAGGCAGTGCTCAAGGTGACGTCACAGGGCCTCAAGCGCGGCGATATCGGCGCCACAGATCGCCTCCTCGCGCGCCAGGATCCGCTCGATCGGCCAATCCCACCACGCGATCTCGTTCAACCGCGCGATGACGGCCTCTGAAAACCGCATCCGCACCACCCGCGCCGGATTGCCCGCGACGATTGCATAGTCCGGCACATGGCCCGAAACGACGCTGTGCGCGCCGACGATGACGCCATTGCCGATCCGAGCGCCGGGCATCACCACCGCACCGTCTCCCATCCAGACGTCGTTTCCGATGCAGGTATCGGGAAACCGGGTCGGCAATGATGGTCGCTGGCCATCGGCGCCGCCGCCATCGAAAATGGCGAATGGAAACGACGAGATCCCGTCATAGCGATGGTTGGCCGAGGCCGTGATGAACCGGACACCGTTGGCGATCTGGCAGAACCGGCCGATCCTGAGCTTCTCGACCGAGAATAGATAGAGATAGGGCGCCAGCCGCGCCGACCAATCGTCGGGCGGGTCGAAATCGAACGCATAGCTATAGTCACCCACGTCAATGCGGGGATGATCAATGACGGGTTTCAAAAAGACGGCGCCGGGATGGGTTGTTCCATCGGGCAGCACTAGGGGATGACGTGTGTCAGGGGAAGGAAAGGGCATGAACGCACCTCGCATGTCTGGAGTGTCGGGAATGACGATCAGATGCGGTGCTTGTCCATTGGTCCTGTCCTTGATTGCACGCCCGGAGTAACAGGCATGCCGACGAATATCAATCTCAGCTCAGGCTTCCAGCGACTGAGACCTGGCCCGGATGCGGCCAAGGGGCGAATCCGCTGCAGGGCCGCTAGGGTTTTCGGGCGGAATGTCCAGGCTAGGATCAGCCAATCCGCTTTCCTTGACCGAAAGCTTTTGCAGCACCTCGTCACTGGAAACGCGCGGCTTTTGGGCCCGTTCCTTGTTCGCGATCGATTTCTGATAGCCCGCGAACGCCAAAAGAAACGCGACGATTCCGCCCACGACATAGAGGCGTGAATCGGCCTGATAGCCTGCATTTTCAAGCATGGCCTGCACTGAGAACGTCCCGGCAACCGCGGCACCGGCGAGCCCATAGCAGGCAATTGGCGGCAAAAAGCTGAACATTTGCAGCATGGAAAGCCTCCTCGATGAACCTCGGCAACATGAAACCAAGGGATCGTGGCGAAATTGTGTCGAATCCACTCACATTACATGCAAGGGATGACCGCATGGGCGGACGCCGCATTGTTCGGATTTGGCCTGGCAGGGGCGGAGGGTCTCGAACCCCCGACCTACGGTTTTGGAGACCGTCGCTCTACCAACTGAGCTACACCCCTATGGCCGAGCGATTGGTTAGACGCTCGCCGCACGGGAATCAAGCGGGTTCGCACATCGCGGTCAGTATTTCAGCCGAAGCTGGGCCGCCTCGACATATTTTCCCGCGCCGATCAGCACTTTTGCAAAGGCACCGACACGATGGTCGGGCAGTCCAAGGCCGATGGCCGTGTCGAAACGGTCCAGACCCTCGGCGGTTTCACCGCCGTGGATCATGGTGATTGCTATATAGTAATGTGCCCAGGCATCCTCGACCCCCGTGGCCAGAGACGCTTCGGCAGCCTGGCGCGCCAAAGAATAGTCCTCCATTTCAAGCGCGATGTAGCTTTTCATCAGGTGGTCCGAGTAGTCGGCCCCATCCAGCGCCAGCCCCCGTTCAATTGCATCAAGTGCATCTTGAAACCGCCCGTCGGTGGTCAAGGCGTCCGCGTACCAATAAAGCACCGCATTGTTGGGACCCAAAACCTCCTCGGCCCGACGATAGGTTTCCAGCGCCTCGCCCCGCCGCTCCAAGGCCATCAGCGCGAAACCGCGCTCTATGTATCCCGACGGCCTGTCCGGATACTCGGCGATCAGCCGGTCCGCGTCGCGCAGGGCCTGGGCATTGCGATCAAGATTCCGCAAGGCATTGATGCGGTATACCTCGGTCGAGAACTCTCCAGGTGCATCGACCAGGATACCGTTGAAGATTTCAAGCGCAGCCTCGTTTTCGCCCGTAGACATGCGCGCGCGGCCCAATCCATAGCGTGCATTGATATCGTCCGGGTCAATTTCAAGCGCGGCCTCGAACTCGCGTCCTGCGGCATGAAAGTCGCGATCGTCCATGAGGATCCAGGCGATTTCACGCACGGCCCAGATATAGTCGGGGTCTATCGCAAGTGCCGCCCGCAGCATCTCCCTTGCTTCGTCCGGCTCCAGCCGGCCGCTGCGCCAGCCCGAGCCCGCCTGCCCCGCGAGGCCCTCAAGCGATACGTCAACGTCCATCGAGGCACGGAAAGCCCCATAAGCCGCGCCATAGCCGTCGGATTCCCATAACGCCCATCCAAGACCGTTCCAGCCGTCAACCGAATCCGGGTTCAGATCGGTCGCCATGCGGTAGCTGTCGATAGCCTCGTCGTAATGTTCCATCCAGCTCAGGCCATCTCCGCGCGCCACCAGCAACTCGACCCGTTGCGCCGCGGTCAGCCCCGCGTCGTTCAACGCCGCATCGCAAGCCGCCACGACCCGCGCCGGGCTTTCCTCGCGCGCCAGGCACACCCGCGCGAGGGTTTCCTCCGAAGAGGTAATCAAGGGTTTGGCAGCCAGGGGCGCGGCAAAAGCCAACAAGACTGCAATTCCGAGGCGCAAAATCAAGATCTCGTTCTCCGAGCCCGAACCAAAATCAAAACCTAATCGGATCGTGCAAAAAACCACGCTCATTTTGCGGCGATTCCGAGGAATTCCAGCCACGCGAATCTACGACATCACCCAATTGTTGCAGAGATCTCACGCCGCCACGGGCCGTCTTCACGCGACCCTGAGCGACCATCTCACGCCACTCACCAAACTGTCACCGAACATTTCAGTCGCCGTGGCGATTTGTGTCCAACGTCACGTCAGGCTCCCCTTCGCGTGAGCGCAGTTACAGTCACAGACACACTAGAAATAGGGGCTTTTTGCACGTTTCTGTGCAGCCATCGCGGGCTGATCGTGCGTGGTTGCAGAAGGTCGCGCCGGGTTCGAATTCAAGCCCACATCCACGCGAACTACCTGTGCAGTTCTGTGAGTTCAACTCCGAAAACCGCGACCCTAACTTTGATCCACCGAACGGCGACACGCTGTTCACCCAAACTCAAACATCAAGCCCAGACGGGCACACTCAAAGGATCAAGACTATGAAAAACATCATCGCACTCTCCGCCCTGGCCGCAACGCTCGCAACCGGCGCCTTCGCCATGACCGACCCGAACGGTGAAATCGCCCACTATGTCGGCGCCGAAAAGGCCGCCACGCTGACCAAGGCAGAAGTTTTGCAGGCTCTGAACTTCATCCACAGCTCGGACACCGAAAGCGAAAAGCGCGCTTTCGTCCGCAGCCTGGTGAACTAAGTCACACAGCCTCCTCCCAAACAAACACACTCCCAAAGGATCAAGACAATGAAAACCATCATCGCTATCGCAGCTCTCGCCGCCACCGTTGCTACCGGCGCTTCCGCCATGACCGTCGCAAACGGCGCACTCACCCAGTACATCAGCGCCGAGCAAGCCGCCACGCTGTCCGACGCCGAAGTTCTGACCGCCCTGAACTACATCCACGGCGGCAGCACCGAGAGCGAAAAGCGCGCTTTCGTTCGCAGCCTGGTGAACTAATTTACACTGCCTCCCAAACGACAAAGGGCCGCCCCACGGGCGGCCCTTTAGCGTTTTCGATTAAGCGTCAGCTTACTCGATGATTTTCGAGACGACGCCGGAGCCGACGGTGCGGCCGCCTTCGCGGATGGCGAAGCGCAGGCCGTCTTCCATGGCGATCGGCGCGATCAGTTCGACCGTGAACTTCAGGTTGTCGCCCGGCATA
>JBNKHH010000048.1:0-13043 GCA_050290245.1 Silicimonas sp. | reverse complement strand
TCGCCCAGGATGCCGAAATCGGGGCCGCCGATGGTTGCGACGCCGGGGCCTTCGAGGAGGTCAGAGGCGAGTTGCTTGGCCTTGCGTCCCGTGCCGGTGATGTTGGGGAAGGCGTAGAAGGCACCTTTCGGCGTGATGCAGGAGACGCCCTCGATGTCGTTCAGGAGGTCGACGACCAGTTTGCGGCGGGCGTCGAACTCGGCGCACATGGCGGCGACGGCGTCTTGCGGGCCGTTCAGAGCTTCGAGCGCGGCCCATTGCGCGGGGGCATTGACGCAGGACCAGGCATTGACGGCGAGTTTCCGCGCGTTTTCGTAGAGCTTGTCGGGCCAGACCGAGTAGCCGAGGCGCCAGCCGGTCATGGCATAGGTCTTGGACCAGCCATTGAGGAGGATCAGACGGTTGCGGATCTCGGGGTAGTCGAGGAGCGTGACGTGCTGTTCGCCGTCATAGAGAAGCTGGTCGTAGATTTCATCGGACATGATCGCGACGTCGGGCCAGTCGGCCAGTCCGGCGATCAGCTTGTCGACTTCGGCCTTGGGGGTGACGCCGCCGCAGGGGTTGGCAGGGGAATTGACGATGATCAGTCGGGTCTTGTCGGTGATCAGCGCGAGGGTTTCCTCGGCCGAGAAGGCGAATCCGTTTTCCTCGCGGATCGGGATCGGGATCGGCGTCGCGCCGGTGAACTCGATCATCGAGCGGTAGATCGGGAAGCCGGGGTCGGGGTAGAGGATCTCGGCGCCCGGTTCGCCGAACATGAGGATGGCCGTGAACATGGTGACCTTGCCGCCGGGGACGATCAGCACGCTGTCTGGTGAGACGGTCGCGCCAAAGCGGCGGTCGAGATCGGCCGCGACGGCCTCGCGCAACTCGGGGATGCCGGTGGCGGGGGTGTAGCCGTGGTGGCCGTCGCGGATCGCCCTGATGGCGGCTTCGGCGATGTTTTCGGGCGTCGGGAAATCGGGCTGGCCGATGCCGAGGTTGATGACGTCCTTGCCCTGCGCGGCGAGTGCGCCGGCGCGGGCGAGGACGGCGAAGGCGTTTTCTTCGCCGATACGGTCAAAGCCGGGGATGGTGTGGAGCATGTCGGGTGTCCTTAGTAGGTGGCGCGGCCGCCGGAGATGTCAAAGACGGAGGCCGTGGTGAACGAGCATTCCTCGGAGCAGAGCCAGGCGACCATGTTGGCGATTTCCTCGACCTCGACGAAACGGCCGCGCGGGATTTTCGAGAGCATGAAAGCGATGAATTCCTCGGTCAGCTGTTCGAGAATCGGGGTGTTGGCGGCGGCGGGGGTGACGCAGTTCACGGCGATGTTCTGGGTCGCGACCTCTTTGCCAAGGGCTTTGGTGAAGCCGATCACGCCGGCCTTGGAGGCGGCATAGTGGCTGGCCTTTGGGTTGCCTTCCTTGCCTGCGACCGAGGCGATGTTGACGATGCGGCCGTAGTTCTGGTCCTTCATGCCGGTGATGACGGCCTTGTTGGTGTTGAAGGTGCCGGTCAGGTTCACGGCCATGATCTGGTCCCACATGGCACCGTCGATGTCTTCGACCAGGGCGACATTGCCCGCGATGCCGGCGGAGTTCACGAGGATGTCGATCTTGCCGAAATGTTCGACGGTGGCGTCTCGGGCGGCGGCCACCGAGTCCCAGTCGGCGACGTTGCAGGTGAAGGCGCGGGCGCCGGGGATTTCCCTGGCCGTGTGCGCGGCCTTGTCGTCGTCGAGGTCCCAGATGGCGATCTGGGCGCCGGAGCCTGCCAGCCGGTGGGCAACCGCTCGTCCGATGCCGAGCGCGCCGCCGGTGATCACCGCCACTCTGTCGTTCAGGTCGTATTGGTTCATGTCGTGTCCTTACATGTCGCGGGGCAGAATGGCGCCCCGGTGTTGTACGACTTTTGACGCGAGCGCATGGCCTGCGGCAAGGGCGTCGGTTTGTGATGCTGCGCCGAGAATGGCGGCAAGGTATCCGGCGTTGAAACTGTCTCCTGCGGCCGTGCTGTCGACGACGCGGTCGACTGGCTTGACTGCGGGCGCGGGGCCTCCGTCCAGGGGGCGTGGTCCTTTGGCACCGCATTTCAGCGCGCCGAAAGTTGCGCCCCATCCGTTCAGGCGGGCCAGCACCGCGTCTTCGTCGCTGTCTCCGAAAAGCGCCATTTCGTCGTCGACGCTGGGAAGTGCGATGTCGCAAACCTGCCAGGCCTGCCGGGTCGCGGCCTGGGCGGTTTCGCGGTCAGGCCAGAGGCGAGGGCGGTAGTTCGAATCGAATGCGACCGTGCCGCCGTCGGCGCGGTAGTCGTTCAGCCATCCGATGAAGCGTGCGCGATCTTCTGGTGGCAGGACGGCGATCGAGATGGCCGAATAATAGATCACGTCGAAGTCAAGCAGTGAGGCGAGGTCGAGCGCCGGAGGCTGGAAGAGGGTGCGGTAGGCAGCGTTGTCGCGCCAGTAGGAAAACGACCGCTCGCCGTGTTCGTCAGTCGAGATGGCATAGAGGCCAGGCAGGCGGTCATCGCTGAAGGCGACGGCATCGGTGGCGAGGTCTTCCTCCGCCATCTTGTCGAGGATCATCCGGGAAAACCGGTCGCCCCCGAGCTTGGTGCCATAGGCGACAGATAGCTCCGGCGCCTGCCGTTTCAGGTAGATCGCGGTGTTGAACGTGTCGCCCGCGACACCAATAGCCGCTTTTTCCGGATCGGACGGGTCCAGCGACAGTTCGATCATGACCTCGCCGAGACAGAGGATGTTCTTGATCATGGCAGGGACTCCCTCCACCAGATGACAAGGCCCGAGATCACGATGGTCGCCGCGCCGATCAGGGTCCAGCTATCGGGAACGGTGCCGAAAACCAAGTAGCCCGAAACGGTCAGGTACAGGATGAAGGAGTAGCTAAAGGGCATCAGTAGATTCGCTTCGGCGTGCTGATGGGCGCGGGAAAAGATCTCGTGTCCGATCCAGGCCCAGAGGCCGACGCCGATCAGGATCGCCCAGTCCATGGCCGTATCGGGCGACACCCAGGTGACCCAGGCCCCCGGCAACAGAAGGACCGTGCCGACGACGCCCATGACGATCTGCATCGTCTGAGGGGTGACGTGGCCCGACAGTTTGCGGGTCAGGATCGAAAAGAAGGCGAGGCCGGTGGCATTGGACAGGATCAGGAGCGTGGCCCAATGGAATTGGGCGCCGAAGGGGCGGATGACGACAAGGACTCCGATAAAGCCGACCAGCACGGCGGCGATGCGCCAGGGCCCGACACGTTCGCCCAAGAGCGGAACCGCGAGCACGGCAACGATGATGGGCGAGGAGTTCATGATCGCCGAGGTGACCGACAACGGCAGGTAATTCAGAGCGATGAAGTTCAAAAGCGTCGCTACGGCCAGGAGCAATCCGCGCACCACCAACAGCACGACGTCGCGGCGCGGCAGGGTTTGATACATCTCGCCGCGCACCGCCCCGTTTGCAAGGGACAAGACAAGCGATACCGCATAGCGCATGAAAGCCAGTTGCATCGCCGGGATGCCCGCCAGCACGAGCCATTTGACCGAGGTGTCGGTCGTTGCGAAGAACGCCCAGGCGACCAGCATCATTCCGATGCCGAGGCCGGCGCGTTGATCGATCAGGCTGGCGGGCGTGGTTGTCATCCTAGTCGAACCAGCGGTGGTAGTTGTCGACCATCGTGGGGACGAGATCGGTGCCGTGGCCATCTTCGACGGCGCGGCTGATGGCCGCGATCGGCCCCTTGGCCATGATCGAGGTCTTGCCGAAATCGCTGATCATCCGGTCGTAGTAGCCGACGTCTTTGAGCGCATTGGACAGGGTAAAGGCCAGTTTCTCGGGGTCGCCATCGACGGCATAGGCCTTGATGAAATCCATCATGCCCGACCCGTTCGGCCCTGCGGAGAGGACATCATAGAGCGCCTCGCGCGAGACGCCTGCGACGTCGCAGGCGGCAAAGGCCTCGGACAGGGCCTGGACCGAAGCCATGGCATAGAAGTTGTTGAGCAGCTTGATCGTATGGCCCGCACCGAGGTCGCCCAGGTGGAAGATGTTTTCGGCCAGGTCTTCGAAGACCGGGCGGAGGCGCTCGAAGGTTGCCTTGTCGCCCGCGCCCATGACGTTCAGCTTGCCCTCGCGGCCGTGGCTGGGCGTGCGCCCGAGCGGGGCATCGAGCATGGTGGCGCCTTTCGCGGCGACTTCGGCGCCGAGGGCGATGGTCGAGCCGGGAAGCGAGGTGCCGAAGTCGATCACCACCTTGCCCGCGGACAGGCCCGCAATCACCCCGTCGGGGCCGCGCATCCGGCTTTCGACGTGGTCGGACGTGCCCATGCAGAGCATGACGATGTCGGCGGTTTCGGCCAATTCGCGCGCCGTGGCTGCCTCGGTTGCGCCGCGCGCAGTTGCGGCCTCGATTCCGGTGCGGTTGCGATTGCCGAGGACTGTGAGCGTATGGCCCTTGTCGAGCAGGCGCTGCACCATGGCCGACCCCATGAGGCCGAGGCCGATAAAACCGATTTGTGTCATGAAATGCTTTCCTTTCTTCCGCAGGCGATTTCACCGGCAAGGCGGCCAAGTTCATCACTGCATTTGGCGCCGGCACCGTTGCCGGCGGCGGCGATCGTCAGGCCGGTCGAGAGACGTTCGATCTCGGGCAGGCCGGTGTCGGTGAATGTCGTCACGCAAGGGGCGATGCGGCGGTCGGTAAAGGCCAGGCCGGGGATCAATTGCCCGAGGGTCTGGGTCAGGTGGTCGCCGACCGTGGCGTCGCCACCAGAGCGGAACCATGCGTTGATCTCGTCACGGCCCTGAACGGTGCGGTCCACCGGGTCGCCGCCAAGCTTCAGCCAAAGCTGGCCATCGGGATAGCGGATTGCGGGCAGGACGTAGATATCGGGCGTCTCCAGGACGATGGACGGCAGGGTGGCGAGGCGGCGGGCCTCGTCCGGCGGAATGGCGTGGAGCGCGACGGTGCGGGCATAGACCTGGTGTCGCGGCGCGCGGCCCAGAAGGGCGTCGGTCCAGCCGCCCGCAGCGACGATGACCTCGTCGCAGTCAAGGGTCTGGTCGTCCGTTCTGACCAGGCCCGGTTCAACGGCTATGGCCTCCTGGGGCACGAGGATCGCGCCAGCCTTTTGCGCCAGCGCCAGTTGGGCGGTCAGAAGCGCCCGTGGACTGATATAGCCTGCATCCTCGGGTTCGTGGTCACCGATGATGTCGGGGGCAAATGAGAGAAAAGGAAATCGGGATTTGAGCCCGTCAGACCCCAGCCGATCATAAACCGACGCGGCAGCGAAGCGCGCTTCGGCGACCTGGGCCATGTAGTCGGCGCGGCCCGCGATCAAGGCGCCGCATGGCGTATAGAAAGAGATGCCGCTATCCTGTTCGATCTGTCGGTAGCGATCGATCGAGGCGCGGGCGACCCGGGCATAGAACGGGTTGCGATCACCTGTGCGGGTGATGCGTCCTTCGTCGTAATGACTTGAAAAGACGCCATTATGTTGTGACCAGTCGGACTGTGGTTCTGGCGGGCCGACAAGTGTGACCTGGTGGCCCGCCTGTGCAAGGTGGCGTGCAGCGGCGCTGCCAATCAGCCCGCGTCCGACGATGGCGATCTTCACGGGGTGGTGCCCTGATCCGGCAAGGTCAAAGCCTCGATTTCAAGGGTCAGTTCAAGGGTGCGCCGTCCGCTGGCACCGTCGTTCCGGGGAAGGGCCTTGCCGGTGCAGACCTCGGCGAAATGCTCAAGCTGTTGGACAAGCGGGACGCCGTCAGGGGCCGGGCTGTAATGGGGCGCTGGTGCCTCGCTCCAGTCCTCGGCGCCGGTCCAGACGCGCAGGGACGGAAACTCGACGGTGCCCTTTGTGCCGATCACGCGGAAGGAATCCTGACCCGTGGTGGCGATATTGGGGTTTTCGCCGGTACCGTGCTCGAAGCCAAAGGGCGAGGGCGTGGTATCGGCAAAGGCGATGGTGGCGGTGAGGCCGCTTTCGAAGGCCATCACGACGCCACCGCTCTCGACGCGGGACGTCTTGCGGATGGGGTTGACGCCGATGCCGGCGGTGCCGGTGACCTCGCCAAAAAGAAAGCGCAGGAGGTCGATTTCATGGCAGACGTTCAGACGCAGGGGCGCGCCTTCGGGACCCTGGCGCCAGGAGACCTCGAAATAGGGGTCGGGTTTCTTGACCGCCCAGATGAGGTTGGCAAGCACCGGCGAGCCGATTTCGCCGCTGTCGAGCACCTGTTTCAGGCCGAGAACACGGGGGTGAAAACGCCTGTGGTGACCTGTCAGGATGTGGACGCCGGCATCGCTGGCCGCTGCGATCATACGGTCGGCGGCTTCGAGGCTGTGGGCAATGGGCTTTTCGACCAGGGCGCTCCAGCCACGTCTGGCGGCTTCGAGGAACAGGGGTTCGTGGAACTGGGTCGGGGTCGAGATGACGATGCCTTCTGCGGGAACGTCGACCTCTGAAATATCTGCAAATCCAGGCGCTTTAGGATGGTTTCTCAGGTCAGGCGAGGGGTCGACGATGCCCGCCAGTTCCAGCGTGGGATGTTCCGCCAGATGCGCGACGTGGCGGCTGCCGATCAGGCCCGCACCGGCGACGAGAATGCGTGTCATTGTGCCCTCCCTTGGTGCCGATCTCCGCGATGGAAACCGGTCACATCACCGCTCCGATTTGCCAGGGGACGAACTCGTAGTCGCCCAGTCCCTGCGCCTCGGACTTGGTTTCTTCTCCGCTGGCAACCTTTAGAAACATCTCGTAAATTTCGCGTCCCTTCTCTTCGACGCTGACACCTTTCGTGAGGATTTCACCGGCGTTGACGTCCATGTCCTCGATCATGCGGCCATACATCTCGGAGTTGGTGGCGACCTTGATCGTCGGCGCGGGTTTCGACCCGAAAGCCGAACCGCGACCGGTGGTGAAACAGACGAGGTTGCAGCCGCCCGCGATCTGGCCGGTGACCGAAGCGGGGTCGTAGCCGGGGCTGTCCATGAAGGTGAAACCCTTGGCGCGGACGGGCTCGGCATACTTGTAGACGCCGGTCAGGGGGGTGGTGCCGCCCTTGGCGGCAGCGCCGAGGGATTTTTCCAGGATGGTCGTCAGGCCACCTTTCTTGTTGCCCGGGGACGGGTTGTTGTCCATCGAACCCTTGTTTCTGAGGGTGTAGTCCTCCCACCAGCGGATGAGGCTGACGAGGCGTTCGCCAACCTGTGTGTCAACCGCGCGGCGGGTCAGCAGATGTTCGGCGCCGTAGATCTCGGGCGTTTCGGCCAGTACGCCGGTGCCGCCCTGGGCGACGAGCAAATCGCAGGCATAGCCCAAGGCAGGGTTGGCTGTGATCCCGGACCAGGCGTCGGAGCCGCCGCACTGAAGCGCCACCATCAATTCGGAGGCCGGGCAAGGAGTGCGGGTCGCCTGGTTGGCGATCGGCAGCATGGATTTGACCTTGGAAATGCCCATTTCAATGGTTTTACGAAGGCCTGCAACCCCTTGAATATTCATGGTTTGAAAGGTTTCCGACTGCTTCAGCCCATAGGCCTCGAGGAGCCAGTCGATCTGGTTCATCTCGCAGCCCAGCCCGACCATCAGAACGCCCGCGTGGTTGGGGTGTTTCGCATAGCCCCACATGACGCGTTGAAGCGCCTCGAAGCCGTCACCCGATCCTGCCATTCCGCAGCCTGTGCCGTGCACGAAAGCGACGACGCCATCGACGTTCGGGTAATCGGCAAGTTCCTCGGGGCCGAAGTGGTCGGCGATGCGACGGGCGGCGGTGGCCGAGCAGTTCACCGAAGTGACGACGGCGATGTAGTTGCGTGTGCCGACCGTGCCGTTTTCGCGCCGGTAGCCCATGAAGGTGTCGCGCTGGTCCTCGGGGACCATTTGTACGGGCCTCAAATCGCTAGAAAATTCATAGGCTTGGTCGGTGTTCCTGAACTCGGTGTTCTGGCTGTGGACGTGGTCGCCCGGCGCGATGTTCTCGGCCGCGTAGCCGATCAGTTGGGCGTATTTGCGGATCTCGCCGCCCTTGGGGATGGCGCGGGTGGCGATCTTGTGACCCGAGGGGATCATGCCGGTCGTGGTGACGTCCTCGACCGTTGCGCCGGCTTCGAGCGCGCGGGTGGCGGTGACCACGTTGTCGGAGGGGTCGAGGCGGACGGTGGTATTCATCGTGTTGCTCCGGCGCGAAGGCTGCGAACTGTGGTTTGGGGCAAAATTGGCCGGATCACTGCGTGGTCTTCGGCGAAGGGGGCGAAACGTGGTGTCGGCATCCCGCTGGCGTCCTGTCGATGGCTGGTCGGCGTCCGGGGCGCCGACTTTCTGTGGTCATCTGTGCGCACGGCCAAAAACTGCCTCTCACGCGCAGACCGGGGCGTCAGCGCTCCAGCGGTGGATGTCGATGTGGTCGGCTTGCGCGAGACGGGTGCGTGTCGCTTCCCACATGGATTTCCACGCCTTCCAGTCGCGCAGTTCGGTTTCGGGGTGCGCACGCGAGCGGGCGACGAATTCGGGGAAATGCGCGCGGCCGGTGGGCTGGCCGGTCTTGTTGAAGCGCAAGTCGAACGACCATCGGATGCCGTCGGACAGGTTGTCGAGCGAGCCATGGGGCGTCATCGGGTGGAACAGCACCGCGCCGCCGGATTTCACAGGCAGCGGCATGGCGCGCGATTTGTCGATGAAGCCGTCCGCGATGGCGGTCTGGCGCTGCGGGCAGTGGGGCAGCAGCTCGTGCTTGGAGGGGATCACCTGGAGGCAGCCGTTTTCAACGGTAGCGTCGGTGATGGCGAGCCAGACAGTGACCATGTCGGTCTGGTCGGCCTCTTCCAGCGCGACGGCGCGATCCTGGTGCCAGTCGGTGCCGCCGACGTGGGCGCGGATTTCGTCCTTGTTCAGGGTGCGCGCGGGCGGCTTGATGCGGACGTGCTGGATCGGGTTCGAGGTGATCTCGGGGCCGATCAGGTCCTCGACCATGTCGAGGAGCCGGGGCGAGGTCAGCATGTCGAAGACGGCGGGGCCGAAATGCATCGGCGTGTCCTCGGAGATGCGGTCGCCGGGCAGGGAAATGTCCATCGGCTGAAACCAATCGAGGCCCCTCCGGTAGGCGGCAGTGAGTTTGTCCTGGAAGCTGGCACCTGCCAGTTCATCGGCCAGGCCCCAGCCGTCCAGCAGCCTGTCGAGCAGCGCCTCGTACTCGGTGCGCACCGAGGTCAGGATTTCAGGTTCGAGCACGTTGTCGACGACAAGGAAACCCCGGTTCTGGAAGTCCTTGATCTGGTTTTCGGTGAGCAATTCCGCCTCCACATGGCAGGATGAGATTTCGGTATTTGAAGCCAGATCGGCGGGGGCGTCAATGGCGTAGAGCGTAATGAAACAAGGACTTTGCGATATATTTGGCCGGATTGGCTTTGTACTGGACGTTGGCGGGGTTCGGGCCTAAAACTGGTATGATGAGTATGCCAGAAAATGAAATCCGTCCGCGCAAGCTGTCCGACGAGGTTCAGGACCGTTTGTTGCGGCTGATCCGGGAAAACGGACTGGCTCCGGGCGATGCCTTGCCCTCCGAGCGCGAGCTGATGGCGGAGTATGGCGTCGGGCGTCCGGCGATCCGCGAGGCGATGCAGAGCTTGCAGCACATGGGGGTGGTCGACATCCGTCACGGCGGCCGGCCCAGGCTGGCAGAGCCGACGCTGGACGGGTTGGTTGAGCGCCTTGGCACGGGGATGCGCCACGTTTTGACCCATTCGGACTCGTCGCTTGAGCACCTGAAGGAGGCGCGCGTGTCGCTCGAATCCGAGATGGCGCGCATGGCGGCGCGGCGGCGCAACGATGCGGATGTAAAGGAACTGCGCGCGATCATGGCGGGGCAGAAGGCGGCGCGGGCAGATGCCGAGCGGTTTCTGGAAGCGGACGGGCAATTTCACCGGCGGATCGCGGCGATTTCGGGGAACCCGATCTTCGAGGCCGTGGCGCACGGGATCTTCAGCTGGATGCGGACGTTTCACGTTGAATCGGTGCGCAAGCTGGGCCTTGAGGGTCTGACCCTGGCCGAGCATGGCGCGATCCTCGAGGCCATTGCAGCGGGCGATGGAGACGGTGCGGCGCGGGCGATGCGCGACCATCTGGAACGGGCGAATGCGCTTTATGGCCAGGAGTACCTGACATGAGTGCGCGGTTCGAAGCGGACTATTTGATCGAAACGCCGGTCGATCCGGTGGAGGCCGCGGGGGTGATGGCGGGCGAGCAAAGCTCGGGGACTTTTGTGGCCGTGCCCGGCGAGACGCCGGAGTTGCGGGAACGCTCGGCAGCACGAGTCGAGCGGGTCGAGGTTCTTGGCGAGGTGACTGTTCCGTCCTTGCCCGGCGGTCTGACGGGGGCGTCTTTTAGGCAGGCGAAAGTCACTCTGTCCTGGCCGATGGGGAATATCGGGGCGGATCTGGTGAACCTGATGGCGACGGTGGCGGGGAACCTTTTCGAGCTCAGGCAATTCTCGGGGCTTAGGTTGCTGGACATCCGGTTGCCAGAAGCCTTTGGCGCGCCTTATCCTGGCCCCCAGTTTGGGGTCGCGGGGACGCGTCGTCTGGCTGGTGTCGAGATTGGGCCGTTGATCGGGACGATCGTCAAGCCGTCGATTGGCCTGACGGCGGAGGCGACGGCGGAACTGGCGCGGGTGCTGGCGGGCGCGGGCATTGATTTCATCAAGGACGACGAGTTGCAGGCCGACGGGCCGGATTGCCCGTTCGAGGATCGGGTTCGTGCGGTGATGGCCGTGCTGAACGACCATGCCGAAGCGACGGGCAAGAAGGTGATGTTCGCCTTTAATCTGACCGGTGAGGTCGATCAGATGAAGCGGCGCCATGACCTGGTGCGCGACCTGGGCGGGACTTGCGTGATGCTTTCGCTGAATGCGGTCGGGCTGTCGGGGATGTTGGCCTTTGCGCGGCATTCGGAGCTGCCGATCCATGCGCATCGCAATGGCTGGGGGTACCTGTCGCGCGCCCCGATGCTGGGGTGGGCGTATCCGGCCTGGTCCAAGATCTGGAGGCTGGCCGGGGCGGACCACATGCATGTGAACGGGCTGCGGAACAAGTTTTCCGAAGGCGACGAAAGCGTGATTGCCTCGGCGCGGTCCGTGCAGACGCCCTTGTGGAAAGACAAACCTTGTGTGGCGATGCCGGTGTTCTCATCCGGCCAGTCTGCGGTGCAGCCGCCCGAAACCTATCGCCGCCTTGGCAATGCGGACTGCATTTACGCGGCGGGCGGCGGGATCATGGCGCATCCGGGTGGGCCGGCCGAGGGCGTGCAGTCGTTGCGTGATGCCTGGGATGCGGCGATAGCCGGGGTGCCTGCGGAGGAATACGGGCGGGATCATCCGGCGCTGGCGCGGGCGTTGGAGGCTTATGGCAGATGAGTTTGCCGAGCGGCACATTGGTCGGCTGGTACGGCGATGACTTTACAGGGGCGGCGGCGACGATGGAGGTTCTGGCCTTTGCGGGCGTGCCGTCGGTTTTGTTTCTGGATGTACCCGGCGAGGCGGAGCTGGCGCAGTTTCCCGAGGCGCGGGCCATCGGGATCGCGAGCACGGCGCGCAGTCATGGGCCGGACTGGATGGAGACGCATTTGCCGGAGGCGTTTGCCTTCCTCAAGGGGACGGGCGCGCCGGTGTTGCATTACAAGGTTTGTTCGACGCTGGATAGCTCGCCTGATGTCGGCTCGATCGGAAAAGCGATCGACATCGGGGCGCCCCTAGTGGGCGGGGCATTCGTGCCGTGCTTGATCGCGGCGCCGGCGATGCGGCGGTACCAGGCGTTTGGCACCTTGTTTGCAGGCGCGCCCGAGGGGGTGTTCCGGTTGGACCGGCATCCGGTGATGGCGCGCCATCCGGTGACGCCGATGGACGAGGCGGATGTGGCGCGGCATTTGGCGCAGCAGACGGGGCGGGCGTTCGCCGTCATCACAGTCGAGGACCTGGAAGGCGACGCGGCGGGTGCCTTGGCGCGGGAGGTGGAGCGCGGGGCGGAGGTCGTCTGTCTCGATGCGATGAGCGCCGGGCATATGGCCGCGAATGGCGGGTTGATCTGGCCCGAGGCCGGGCAGGTGTTCGCGGTTGGCTCGCAGGGGGTGGAGTTTGCTCTGGTTGCCTATTGGCGGGCGACGGGGGACCTGTCGGTGGACGATGTGACGGCGGGCGCGGGGCCGGTCGAGCGGATGCTGGCGGTCTCGGGGTCTGTGTCGCCGGTGACGGCGGCGCAGATCGACTGGGCCGAGGCGCATGGGTTTGCCCCGATTGCATTGGATGCGGCAGCCGTGGCGCTTGGGGAGAGCGCTGCAGAAGACGCGGCCTATGACGCGGCTTTGCAGGTTTTGGCCGAGGGGCGCGATCCGTTGATCCATTCGGCGCGGGGGCCGGAGGATCCGGGTGTTCACGCCATGCGTGGGGCGGTGGCGGCGGCGGGCGTAGACATCGGCGAAGCCAATCAGCGGATAGGCGCGTGTCTCGGGCGGCTCTTGGCGCGGCTTTTGCGCGAGACAGGGATACGGCGGGCGGTGATCTCGGGCGGCGATACCTCTGGGCATGCGGCACGGCAGCTGGACCTTTTCGCCTTTACCGCGCTTGCGCCGACCATTCCGGGCGCGGCCTTGCTCAATGCGCATTCGAACGACCCCACCTTCGCCGGTCTGCAACTGGCGCTGAAGGGCGGGCAGATGGGAAGTGCCGATTTCTTCGGCTGGATCAAAGAGGGCGGCGGGACCGCTCGGAACAACTGAAAAGGGAAGACGAGATGACCAAGGTAGCCTTGCTTGGCGCAGGTGGGAAAATGGGCGTGCGCCTGGCGCAGAACCTGAAGCCGACACGGTTTGAGATCGACCATGTGGAGGTCAGTGAAGAGGGGCGCGCGCGTCTGTCGAAAGAGGTGGGCGTCGAGGCGGTGGCCGATGCGGACAACGCCATTTCGGACGCCGACGTGATCCTGATGGCGGTGCCGGACCGGCTGATCGGCAAGATCGCGCATGGGTTCATCCAAAAGGTGAAGCCCGGCGCGGCGATCATG
>JBNKHH010000047.1:0-18614 GCA_050290245.1 Silicimonas sp. | reverse complement strand
TGGCGGAGGAGGTGGGATTCGAACCCACGGTACGCTTTCACGCACGCCGGTTTTCAAGACCGGTGCATTCGACCACTCTGCCACTCCTCCGGTGCGCGCTTCCTAACGGGTGTTTTTTGATTCTGAAAGCGTTTCAGGTCGGCATGGGTTTGCCATCGCGACCATGCTCTCTTTCCTTGGCGGCACGATGGCGGTAGTGTTCCGCAAAACAACGCTGGAAGCGTGCAGTACATCGTATCCCGCGAGGCCAAGGGAGCAGGAAATGAATAGGGTTTTTCGACCGGCAGTTCTTCTATCGGCGCTGGTGCTTTTGCCATCCTGCGAGGACGGCAAGGGCCTGTCGGGACTTGCCGAGCCGGCGCAACAAGCAGCAGCAGCTCAGGAGCCTCAAGTCGTCATCAAGGACGTCGAGCGACCGGACATATTCGAGACCAAGGAACTGGCGCTGTGGGACGGCCGTCCGTCGCTCGGCGGTATCTGGGTCGCGCATCCGGACGTGAAAGAGCCCGAACGTGCTATCCTGCGCAATGAAACCAATGGCCAGACCGTTGCCGCCGCCCTGTTCCGGCGCGAACGCAACAACCCGGGTCCGCGCATCCAGGTGTCTTCCGATGCCGCTGCGGCTCTCAGCATTCTCGCCGGGCAACCGACTGAAATGTCGATCGTGGCCGTGCGCCAGGAAGAGGTGATAATCGAGCCGGCGCCCCTGCCCATCTCCGAAGAAGAGATCGGCGCAGAGGCTGCCACCGAGGAGGTTACAGACAACGCCGGGGCTCCCGAGACATCCGGGACGTCCGACGATGGCGCCGAAACTGCCGCCGTTGCCGCGGGTGCGGCCGTTGCCGTGGATGCCCCGAAGAAGCCAAACTTCCTTGAGCGCCTCTTTGCCCGCAAGAAACCGGCAGGCGACGTGGCCGAAGAGGCCGACACCGCCGCAATCGATGCCAGCGCGCCGCCCGCCGTTGAGACAGCGCCGCTCGACCCGGTCACCGCCGGGGCCGCCGCGGCGATCGCCCAGGCTGAGGCCGAGGATAAACCGGCCCCCCGCCCTGCGGCTCCGACCGCATCTGCACTCAAGAATCCCTATGTCCAGGTCGGCCTGTTCAGCGTCGAGGAAAACGCCTCTGCCGCAGCGACCAGCCTGCGCCAGGCCGGGATGGTTCCGACCGTCAAACAGCAAGAGGTCAACGGCAAGACCTTCTGGCGGGTCAGCGTCGGCCCCGTCTCGACCACCGCCGACCAGGCCGCCATTCTCGCCCAGGTCAAAAGACTGGGTTATTCCGACGCCTTCCTCGCGCCGAACTAAAGAAGAAAGGATGAGAACCGTGCTACGACCAATCGCAGCTTTCCTGGCCGTTGTGGTTTTCTCGGCCTGCAGCGTCGCCCCTGTCCCGGCCCGGGCCGAGTATGAGACCCAGGCCACGGCGGCCTATCTCTATGACGTGTCCACAGACACGGTGCTGGTGGACAAGAACGCCGACACCCCCTTGCCGCCCGCCTCCATGTCAAAGCTGATGACGCTCTTCATGTTGTTCGACGCTCTGCGCGACGGACGGGTGACGCTGGACACGACCTTTTCTGTCTCCACCAAGGCCCGCCAGATGGGCGGCTCGACGATGTTTCTCGACGAAACCGACCGTCCGCGCGTCGAGGACCTGATCAAGGGCATCATCGTGCAGTCGGGCAACGACGCCTGCGTCGTTGTCGCCGAAGGCCTTGCCGGAACCGAGGACGCCTTTGCCCGCCAGATGAACGCACGCGCCATCGAAATCGGCCTGACCCATTCGACCTTCGCCAACGCCAGCGGCTGGCCAGACCCGAACCAACGGATGTCGGTACGGGACCTTGGCCGTCTTGCGACGCACCTGATCACTGACTTCCCTGAATATTACGGCTATTTCGCGCTTGAGGAATTCGACTTCGACGGTCGCTCACCTTCCAACCGCTTCAACCGGAATCCCGTCCTTGGCCTGGGCCTTGGTGCCGATGGCCTCAAAACCGGCCACACCGAGGAAGCAGGCTACGGCATGGTCGGCTCGGCCGTGCAGGGGGACCGCCGGATCGTCTTTGTCTTCAGCGGCCTGAACAGTGTTGCGGAACGCCGGCAAGAAGGCGAAGCCATGATCAACTGGGGCTTCCGCCAGTTCCTTTCCAAGCAGCTGGCCAGTTCGGGCGACATCGTCACCAACATTCCGGTCTGGATGGGCAGCCATGATCGCATCAACGCCGTTGTGCCCGAGGATCTTACTCTGCTGGTGCCCGCAATCGGACAGGACAGCATGGAAACCCGCGTCGAATACAAGACCCCGCTCGAAGCCCCGATCGCCCAGGGCGGCAAGGTGGCCGAACTGGTCGTCACAGCACCGAACATGCCCGAAAAACGCATCCCGCTCGTGTCCGACCGCGAAGTGACGCGCGGAGGCTTCCTGCCCCGCGTCCGGGCCTCATCGAGCGTGCTGTTTGACAAGGCCATGGGACAGGTGCAAAGCCTGATGGAATGACGCGCGGGCGATTTATCACATTCGAAGGCATTGACGGCTCTGGGAAATCGACCCAGGCCAAACTGCTCGCGGCCTACCTCAAGGCAAAAGGTCTCGACGTCGTTCTGACGCGCGAGCCGGGCGGTTCGCCGGGGGCCGAAGAGATCCGCCGTCTGCTGGTCGAAGGATCACCCGACCGCTGGTCTGCCGAGACCGAGATCCTGCTTTTTACCGCCGCTCGCCGCGACCATCTTGAAAAGACCATCCAGCCCGCGATCCAGCGCGGCGCGACAGTGATCTCGGACCGCTTTGCCGATTCCACCCGCGTCTACCAGGGTGCAGCGCGGGGCGAATTGCGAGGCCTCGTCGACCGGCTCCATGATGCGGTAATCGCCACCGAGCCCGATCTGACATTCATCATCGACATGGACCCCGCCCAGGCCCTGCAACGCGGTCTGGCGCGCAAGAGCGGCGAAGACAGGTTCGAGGAGATGGGCGAGGATTTCCAGCACCGCCTTCGCGAGGGCTTTCATGCCCTTGCGACGGACCACCCCGACCGCTGTTACCTGATTGACGGCCAAAGGGATGCCGACGAGATCGCAATCGAGATCGCCGCGATCGCGGACGGCACGCTATGACCGACGACGACCTGCCGGAGGCCGATCGCGCAGAGGGTGCCCCGCACCCGCGCGAGACCTTGGCCCTTTTCGGGCAGGCCGAAGTCGAGGCCGAATTCCTTTCTGCCATTCAGCAGGGGCGGATGCACCACGCCTGGCTGCTGACTGGTCCACGAGGCGTCGGCAAGGCAACGATCGCCTGGCGCATGGCGCGCTTTCTCCTGGCAGGCGGAGCCGCCCCTCAAGAAGCAGGGCTCTTTGGTGAGGCACCGTCCCCCCCGGCGTCGCTCGATATCTCGCCAGACCACCCGGTCGCGCATCGGATCGCCGCGCTTTCCGAGCCGGGCTGCCTTCTGATCCGCCGTGCCTGGGACCGGGACCGCAAGCGTCTCAAGGCTCAAATCACTGTCGACGAGGTCCGCCGCCTGAACGAATTCTTCGGTCTCAGCGCCACCGAGGGCGGCCACCGCGTCGTCATCGTCGACAGCGCCGATGAGATGAACCCCTCGGCCGCAAACGCACTCCTGAAAGTTCTGGAAGAACCGCCGAAACGCGCTGTGCTGATCCTGGTCAGCCATCAACCCGCCCGCCTTTTGCCGACGATCCGCTCACGCTGCCGGACGCTGCGCCTGTCAGAACTCGCGCCCGAAGACCTGCAAACCGCCGTCGAACAGGCGGGCATAACGCTGGAAAACCCGGTCGCCGTCAGCCAACTGGCCCACGGCAGCGTCGGCGAGGCGATCCGCCTGACCTTGGAAGGCGGCCCGGAGCTCTATGCAGAAATCGTCGCCCTGATGGACACCGCCCCACGCATGGATCGCCATGCACTGCGCGGCCTTGTCGAAAAGGTAACGCAACGCGGCGCGGAAGACCGCCTGCAGCTTGCCCTGCGCCTCATGGACCTCGCGCTGGTGCGGCTGGCCCGCACCGGGGCCGGACAGCCCCCAGCCGCCGATGCCTGCCCGGGGGAGACCGAGACCTGGAACCGCCTCGCACCTCACGGACAGGCCGCGCAGCTTTGGGCCGGGCTGCAGCAAGACCTGTCGTCCCGCCTGGCCCATGGCCTCGCCGTGAATATCGACGCGCAAAGCCTTCTGACCGACGCCTTTCTCAGGATCAACGAAACTGCGGGCTCCGGTGCGTTCCACGGCGCCTGATTCTCCAAGATCGCGCGAACGCCCCCCCGCCGCGCCTTGACCCTCCCGGCATTTCTCCCGATACGGTAAGGCATGACTGACGCCCCCCTGATCACCGACAGCCATTGCCACCTGGACTTCCCCCAATTCGCGGGCGAGGTCGGCGATTTGATTGCGCGGGCGGGCGAACGTGGCGTGCACCGGATGGTGACGATCTGCACATCGCTGGCCAAGGAACCAGGCGTTCGCGCATTGGCCGAGACCCACGCCCCGGTTTTTTATGCCGCGGGCACGCACCCCATGTCGGTGGCTGATGACCCCATGGCTTCGGTGGGCGACCTGGTGGCACTGGCAAAGCACCCGAAATTCGTCGGCATCGGTGAAACGGGTCTCGACTATCACTACACCGCCGAAAGCAAGGTCGTGCAGCAGGAAAGTCTGCGGATTCATATCGAAGCAGCCCGTCAAACCCGGCTGCCGCTCATCATCCACGCCCGTGATGCCGATGACGATATGGCACGTATCCTGGGCGAAGAACATGCTGCCGGTGCCTACTCCTGCGTCATGCATTGCTTCTCGTCTTCGCGCGCTTTGGGTGAAGCTGCGCTGGACCTAGGATTTTACCTGTCGATGTCCGGCATCGCGGCCTTTCCCAAAAGCTCCGAATTGCGCGAGATCTTTGCTGACGCCCCCATCGACCGTATTCTGGTGGAAACCGACGCGCCCTACCTCGCCCCGCCGCCCAACCGCGGCAAGCGAAACGAGCCCGCCTTTGTTGCCGACACTGCCCGCGTCGGCGCCGAGGTTTTTGGCTTGGACTACAATGACTTCGCCGCGCAGGTTGAGACAAATTTCGAACGGCTTTTCGCAAAGGCAGCCCAATGGCAGAGCTAAGGTTCACCATCCTTGGATGCGGGTCGTCCGGTGGCGTCCCCCGCCTTGGCGGGCTCTGGGGCGATTGTGATCCGACCAACCCCAGGAACCGCCGCCGCCGCTGCTCGATGCTCGTCGAACGCCTGGAAGGAAACGACACGACGCGGGTCCTGGTCGACACCTCGCCGGATATGCATCACCAACTGCTCGATGCGGGCGTCGGCGACCTCGATGCTGTGATCTATACCCACGGCCATGCCGACCATGTCCATGGCATCGACGATCTGCGCCAGATCGTCTTCAACCGGCGCCAACGCCTCCCCGTCTGGGCGGATGGCGCGACCCAGGACCGGCTCTATTCCGGCTTCGGCTATGCCTTCGTCCAGCCCGAAGGATCGCCCTATCCGCCGATCCTCGACATGCACACCATCAAGGGCGATGTGGTCATCGAGGGCGCCGGCGGCGCAATAACCTTCCAGCCGTTCAAGGTCGGTCACGGTTCGATCGACGCCCTGGGATTCCGCGTCAACTCTTTGGCTTATCTACCTGACGTCATTGAGATTTATGAAAATTCTTGGGCCGCACTCAAAGACCTCGATGTGTGGATTGTCGATGCGCTCCGCCGTACCCCCCATCCAACCCACGCCCACCTGGATCTTACGCTGGAATGGATCGGCCGCGCCGCGCCGAAACGCGCGGTTCTGACCAACATGCACATCGACCTCGACTATCAGACCGTGCTGGACGAAACCCCCGAGCATGTCGTCCCCGCCTATGACGGGATGCAGATCAGCCTGCAAGATTAACCGATGCAGGCCCTTCTGGACGTCATCCTTCCTGTCTTTCTGGTGATCGGCGCGGGTTATCTGGCTGTCTGGAAGGGGTACTTCTCGGACGCGAACGTCGACGCGGTGATGAAATTCTCGCAGGGGTTCGCCATACCCTGCCTTTTGTTCCAGGCCATGTCGACCCTCGACCTTGGCGCGGACTTCAACGTGCCGCTTTTGTTCAGCTTCTATATCGGGGCGACTTCCGGCTTTTTCATTGGCATGGTGGGCGCGCGGTTCATTTTCAGGCGACCCTGGACCGACTCGGTGGCCATCGGCTTTGGTGGGCTGTTTTCTAACTCGGTCCTGCTTGGTCTGCCGATCACCGAACGCGCCTACGGGGCCGGCGCGCTGGCGGGCAATTTCGCGATCATCGCGCTGCACGCTCCGTTTTGCTACATGGTCGGTGTCACAGCGATGGAGATCGTCAAGGGCGTGGGCGCAGGTTTATTCGGCACCGTGTTCAACGTCCTCAAGGCCATGTTCTCGAATGCGTTGATCATCGGCATTTCGCTGGGGCTGGCCGTCAACGCCCTGAACATCCCTGTACCGGGGGTCATGTCGGACGGGTTGAACCTGCTGGCCCGTGCCGCTCTGCCCACGGCGCTTTTCGGTCTGGGGGGCATCCTGGTTCGTTACCGCCCCGAAGGCGACATCAAGGTCATCGCCATGGTCTGTGCCATTTCGCTGATCGTGCATCCGGCAATTTCCTGGAGCGCGGCAAGTCTTTTGCACCTTGATCGCGACGCCTTCCGCTCGGTCGTGCTGACCGCGACAATGGCGCCCGGAGTAAACACCTATCTCTTTGCCAACATGTACGGCGCGGCACGACGCGTGGCGGCGTCGGCTGTCCTGATCTCGACGACTCTCTCCATCGGAACGGTCTGGCTCTGGCTTCTGGTCATTCCCTGATTTCCGAGCAGTTTTTCAACAGAAAAACGGGCAAGAATGCGGCGATCGCGCCCTCTCCGTTCTCTCGCACGCGACATTAACCGAAATGATACCCCGTTTGTGCCCATACTCGGACACAATGGGTTGATTTACCTAGCGTGAAGAGATTGGAGTCCCCGAGGATGACAAACGTAATTGCATTTCCCCGCCGCATTCAGGAACGGACCAAAGGTCCGGCTCGTGCACGCCAGGCTCAGACCCTGTTTCTGCATGTGAAACGCGCCACGCTGATCGCGCACCTCTCGGGTGCACCGACCCAGGCGACAGCCGGACGGGCCACCAACCGATAAGGCGGCCCATCCGCTTATCCAGCGTCAGACGAACGTGTTGACCAGGTTCTCCAGACGCTCCTGACGGCCCGAACGGGGCTGAGGCTGAAGGTCTTCCGAGAGTACCATTTCAGCAATTTCATCCAGAGACGAATTCATCAACTTCTTGCCGCGCTCGCTCGACCAGCCGGCATACCGCTCTTCGCGCATGGCTTCCAAGGTGCCATCCTCAAGCATGGCTGCCGCAGCCTTCAGGCCCCGCGCACAGACGTCCATCGCTCCGACGTGACCCAGGATCAGGTCTTCTGGATCAAGCGACTGGCGACGCAGCTTGGCGTCGAAGTTTGTGCCGCCGGTGGTGAAACCACCAGACTTCAGAACCTCGTAATAGGCCAGCGCGACTTCAAGAACAGAATTGGGGAACTGGTCGGTGTCCCAGCCGGACTGATAGTCATTCCGATTCATGTCAATCGAACCCAGCATCCCCAGCGAGGCGGCCAACGCCAGTTCATGTTCGAACGAGTGTCCGGCAAGAATCGCATGCCCCTGCTCAATGTTCAGCTTTACCTCATTTTCCAGCCCATAGCGCTTCAGGAAGCCATAACAGGTTGCAACGTCGAAATCGTACTGGTGTTTTGTCGGTTCCTGCGGTTTCGGCTCGACCAGGATCGTACCTTTGAACCCGATCTTGTGCTTGTACTCGACCACCATCGACAGCATCCGTGCCATCTGGTCGGCCTCGCGCCCGAGGTCGGTATTCAAAAGGGTCTCATACCCTTCGCGCCCGCCCCATAGGACATAGTTCTCGCCATTCAGCTTCTTGGTAACATCCATGTTGGCCCTGATAGTGGCCGCCGAGTAGGCAAAGACATCCGGGTCCGGATTGGTCGAGGCCCCCGACATGAAACGGCGGTGCGAAAACAGGTTCGCCGTGCCCCACAGCAACCGGGTCCCGGTCTCTTCCATTTTTTCGCCGAAGTAATCGGTGATCTCTTCCAGGTTCTTCGTATTCTCGGCGTAGCTGTCGCCCTCGGGTCGCACGTCCGCGTCGTGAAAACAGAAGAACGGCTGACCAAGGATGCGGAACATCTCAAAGGCCGTATCGGCCTTGATCTTGGCGTGCTCCATCGTGTCGCCGAACCAGGGCCGGTCAAAGGTGCGCCCGCCAAACGGATCACCGCCCTCCCAGGCAAAGCTGTGCCAATAGGCGGCCGCAAATCGAAGCTGATCTTCCATGCGTTTGCCGCGGACCATTTCGTCAGGATCATAGTGACGGAACGCAAAATCGTTCGAACTGTCCGGTCCTTCGAAGGAAATAGCAGGAATATCTTTGAAAAAAGACATGGATGGGTTTTCCTTTTGTTGATTGGGGCGGTCGTCCGCCCTTCGAGTTCAGAGTTTCAATGAGACCCAGGCGCTGTTGCGCTCGGAGGACCGGACGCAGGCATCGACAAAGGCCACGCCTGTCAGCCCGTCATTGATGTCGGGAAAGTGGATGTCGTCGGGAATGGCCTGCCCCGCATTTCGCGCCCGAATTGCACGGGCTGCCTCGTGATAGATTGTGGCAAAGCCTTCCAGATAGCCCTCGGGATGACCAGGCGGCACACGGGTAACGCGGGCCGCTGCCTCGCCCGTCCCGGCACCACCTCGCGTGATCAGGCGTTTGGGTTCACCAAAGGGCGTGAACCACAGATGATTGGGCTGCTCCTGGCACCATTCCAGTCCGCCCTTGCTGCCGTAAACGCGCAAGCTCAATCCGTTTTCGCGGCCAACGGCCACCTGACTGCACCAAAGCGTGCCGCGTGCGCCGCCATCGAACCGCATCAGAATGTGGCCGTTGTCATCGACCCGGCGCCCCGGCACAAAGCTTTGCAAGTCCGCAGACAGGCAATCCAGCGTCAGCCCGGTTACGAAAGAGGCAAGATGAAACGCGTGGGTTCCGATATCGCCGGTCGCTCCCCCTGCCCCGGTACGCTCGGGATCGGTGCGCCACGCCGCCTGCTTCTGGCCCGTGGACTCGACGTCCTCGGTCAGCCAGTCCTGAATGTATTCGGCATTGACCAGACGAATGTCACCAAGCGCACCAGACGCGATCATCTCACGGGCCTGCCGGATCATCGGATAGCCGGTGTAATTGTGCGTCAGAACGAACAGGGCGTCCGAACGCTCGACCGCCTTGGCCATCTTGCGCGCATCCTGCAGGGTCGCAGTCAAGGGCTTGTCGCAAATGACATGGATGCCACGCTTCAGAAACTCGCGCGCGACGGGATAATGCATGTGGTTCGGCGTCACGATGGCCACCGCGTCGATGCCGTCTTTGATACGCGCCTCACGCTTCGCCATGGCGATGAAGTCGTCATAAACCCGCTTGGGATCAAGGCCAAGATCGGCCCCCGAGGCCTGAGACTTCTCGGGAGTCGATGAGAAACACCCCGCCACCAGTTCGAACTGGTCGTCTATACGCGACGCGATCCTGTGGACCCCACCGATGAAGGCGTCGCGTCCCCCGCCGACCATGCCGAGGCGCAGTCGTCCGGGATTGGTTTCGCTTGTTCCGTCGATTGGCATTGTCGTCTCTCCCTAGCTCAGTCCCAGCATCCGCCGGTTGGCGGCGTCATCTGTACCCGCATCGGCAAAGTCGTCGAAGGCGCGCTCGGTGACGCGAATGATGTGATCTTTGACGAACTGGGCACCCTCGCGCGCGCCGTCTTCGGGGTGTTTCATCGCGCATTCCCATTCGACCACGGCCCAACCGTCAAAGTCGTACTGGGTCAGTTTCGAAAAGACGCCTTTGAAATCTACCTGTCCGTCGCCAAGTGAACGGAAACGGCCCGCGCGGTCGACCCAGCTCTGGTAGCCGCCATAGACGCCCTGCCGACCGGAAGGGTTCAGCTCTGCATCCTTGACGTGGAACATGCGGATCCGGTCGTGATAGATGTCGATATTCGCGAGGTAATCAAGATGTTGCAGCACGTAGTGCGACGGATCGTAAAGCATGCAGGCTCGCGCGTGATTGCCGGTGCGTTCCAGGAACATCTCGTAGCTGACCCCGTCGTGCAGGTCCTCGCCCGGATGGATTTCATAGCAAACGTCGACCCCCATCTCCTCGGCATGATCAAGGATCGGCTTCCATCGCGCGGCGAGTTCGTCGAAGGCGGCTTCGACAAGCCCGGCCGGGCGCTGAGGCCATGGATAGACATAGGGCCAGGCAAGCGCGCCCGAGAATGTTGCGTGAGCCGTCAGCCCCATGAGGTTCGACGCCGTCAGTGCCTTTTTTACCTGATCAACGGCCCATTCGGCCCGCGCCGCGGGATTGCCGCGCACCGCCTCGGCGGCAAACCCGTCAAACGCCTCGTCGTAAGCCGGATGGACGGCAACAAGCTGACCCTGCAGGTGGGTCGACAGTTCGGTGACCTCGACGCCGTTCTCCGCCGCCTGCCCCTTGAAGGCGTCGCAGTAATCTTTCGATGACGCGGCCTTTTCCAGGTCGATTAACCGGGCGTCCCAGCTTGGAACCTGGACACCCTTGTATCCGCAGTCAGCCGCCCACTTCGTAATTCCGTCCCAGGTGTCGAATGGCGCTTCGTCACCCGCGAACTGCGCCAGGAACAGCGCAGGGCCCTTTATCGTCTTCATGGTTTCCTCCAGTCGGCGCGTCGTTAGCGCCAACGGAAAGAAAACCCATCACGCCCCTTGGGGCAAGAGGCTTAACCCTCAATTCGTGATTATCTCGGGTCCCATCACCGATATCGGCAGCCAGGTGGAAATGGCCGGGACATAGGTCACGAGGATCAGGAAGAAGAACAGCACCACAAGGAATGGCAGCGCAGCCCGCACAACGGCCATCATCGACATACCAGCCACACCCGATGTGACAAAGAGGTTCAGGCCGACTGGCGGCGTGATCATGCCAATCTCCATGTTCACCACCATGATGATGCCAAGGTGGATCGGATCGATCCCCAACTCGATGGCAATTGGGAAAACAAGCGGCGCCACGATGACGATCAGGCCCGAGGGCTCCATGAATTGCCCGCCGATCAACAAGATGACGTTGACGATCACCAGGAACATGATCTTGCCGAACCCGGCCGACAACAGCGCCTCGGTGATCTGCTGCGGAATCTGCTCGTCGGTCAGCACGTGTTTCAGGATCAGTGCGTTGGCGATGATAAACATCAGCATGATCGTAAGACGGCCGGCATCGAACAGCGTGTCGCGAGTGTCTTTGTGGAAAAACCCGGTGATCAGCGCCTGCGGACGCTGAAGCAGCGATTTCGGCCCGTCTTCACCCGCGCGTGCGGCGAGCGGTCCCATGTCGCGATAGACGAAAACGGCGATGATGAAGGCATAGACCGACGCGACCGCAGCGGCCTCGGTCGGGGTGAACAGCGCGTTGGTGATGCCGGGGATACCATAGATGCCGATCATGATGATTGCGATCAGCATCAGGCCCCAAAAGGCTTCGCGGAACGAGGCTGCGACCTCACCCCAGCCCTGCCATTCTCCCTTGGGCATGCCCCGGATGATGGCCATGACATAGATCGTGACCATCAGCATGAACCCGGCGAGAAGCCCGGGGATCACGCCAGCGAGGAACATCCGACCAACGGACACGTCCGTGGCCGAAGCATAGACGACCATCACGATCGACGGCGGGATCAGGATGCCCAGCGTACCCGCGTTACAGATGACGCCGGCCGCGAATTCCTTGGTGTACCCGGCCTGTTTCATGGCCGCGATGACGATTGTACCGATGGCAACCACCGTCGCGGGGGACGAACCGGAAAGGGCGGCGAAGATCATGCAGGCAAAGACGCCGGCGATGGCCAGACCGCCGCGCAGGTGGCCGACACAGGCGATCGAGAACCGGATGATCCGCTTGGCCACACCGCCCGTCGACATAAAGGACGACGCCAGAATGAAGAAGGGGATGGCCAACAAGGTATAATGGCCCGCCATCGCCTGGTAGAGCGACTGTGCGATCGACGCGAGCGACGTGTCTGAGAAGGCCAGAAGAAAGATGATCGACGACAGGCCCAGTGAGACCGCGATCGGCACACCGATCAGCAGGAAAGCCAGGACCATGACAAAGAGAAGGACGACTTCCATTCTGATTACTCCTCGATCCGGGCTTCGGCCACGGCGTCTTCGGCCTCGTGGCTCACAATCAGGCTCTCTCGCTTGCCGGTCACGATACCGACAGTGGCCTGGATAACGCGCAATAGGATGAGCGCGGTTGAAAACGGCAGGATGGCATAGGGGATCACACGGGGAAGTTTGTCATATGGATCTCCGTAGTTGATCGCGTCCTCAAGCCACCTGAATATTCCCAGCATCGGAACCTGGTCGGTAATGTAGAATGCCCGGTCACGCACGCCCTCGGTGAACCCGAGGGGGAACCAGCGGCCTTCGGTCGGTTGCAGCGCCGCGAAGGGCGCCCAATAATCCCAGGACCCTTTGAACAGCAGTATGGCATAGGCGATACAGCAGGCTGCGGCGATCAGGGCCAGCACGCGCTGACCCTTGCTCGGCAGGGTATTGATCAGCGCGTCCACCCCCAGGTGCGCGGTGACCTTGAAACCGTATGAAATGCCCAGGAGCACGAGCCAGGCAAAAAGGATGAGGGTGACTTCCAAACCCCAGATGACCGAGGTGTTGAACACGTATCGCAAAACGACGTTGATGAATGTGATGACCGTCATCAGCCCCAGGAGCGCCGCGATCATGGTCTCTTCAATGCTGTTGACAAAGCGACCGACCGGCCCCCTCGCATGGAAATGTGCGGACATATTCCCCTCCCCTTGAAAAAAATGGCCCGCCGATGGAGCGGGCCATTCGTTGCCGATCTTACATCGACGCGTTGATTTCCTGCGCCGCGGCGATGTTGTCGGCGCCTACGTCGCCTTCGAACTGGGCCCAGACGGGCTTCATCGCGTCAACCCAGGCCTGACGCTGCTCGGGCGTCAACTGGCGGATTGTGCCACCGGCGTCGATAATCGACTGCTTGGCAGCCTCGTTCACGGCAAAGGACTCGCCGTTACGGGTTACGGTGACTTCACGCAGAATGGTCAGGAACTGATCGCGCACATCCGCGTCCAGGCTGGCCAGCCAATCGACCGAGGTCACAACCAGATAGTCGATGATGCCGTGGTTGGTCTCGGTAATACCGTCCTGAACTTCAAAGAACTTCTGGCCATAGATGTTCGACCAGGTATTCTCCTGCCCGTTCACGACGCCGGTTTGCAGAGCACCATAGACTTCCGAGAAAGCCATCGGCTGGGGCGAGGCTTTGAGGGCCTCCATCTGGGCGACCAGCACGTCCGAGGGTTGAACACGGAACTTGAGGCCCGCGGCATCGCCCGGCATTTCAAGCGGTTTGTCGGCCGAGATTTGCTTCATCCCGTTGTGCCAGAATTCAAGCCCCTGCAAGCCACGGCGCTGCATCGAATCCTTCATGGCCTGGCCGGTCGCCGAGGTCTGGAAGGCATCCACCGCGTCGACGTTCTTGAACATGAACGGCAGATCAAAGATGCGGAACTTTCTGGTGAAGGCTTCAAACTTGGACAGCGACGGTGCCGCCAGTTGAACATCGCCCTGAAGCATGGCCTCCAGAACCTGGTCATCGTTGTAGAGCGTGGAGTTCGGGAAAACCTCCATGCACATTGTACCGTTCATCTCTTCATTCACGCGCTCGGCCAGCAGGGTCGCGGCTATGCCTTTCGGGTGACGGTCGGAGTTGGTGACATGCGCAAACTTGACGACGATCTCGCCGTCGTCACAGGCGGCGAAGGCAGCGTTGGTGCCAAGGCACATCATGGCCGCAACAGCGGCAGTAGTCAGGAATTTCATCGGTATCCTCCCAAGGTCCGAAAAATGGATTTACTGGTGAGTTTCCTCCCATCGACGAGAATCGACAGTTGTCAGGCGAGTGCAAGCAAGGATCGGATTCACCAAATGGACGGTCTTTATCAATTATATTTCAATCACTTACGAAACACACTCATCTCTCCGCAGAAAAGATGTGCGAAAATCCGGACAGGCTGTTAGCGCCCTGTGTGCGGAAATCCGCACATCTCAGGCACGATAGTCTTCGGGACGGATGCCGTATTTCGTCAGCTTGTCGTAAAGCGTCTTGCGCGGCAGTTTCAGCTTTTCGGCCGTTACCGTCGCATTGCCCTTGTGGCGTCTAAGGGCATCGATCAAGAGAGACGCTTCGATCTGAGCCATCTTCTCGACCAACCCGATCTCGTCGTTCTCGTCAGGCGTCAGCCCAAGGACGAACCGCATGGCGGCGTTCATAAGAGCCCGTGCATTCCCAGGCCAGTCCTGTGTCATGAGCGAGCCAAGCAGCCCCGGCGGGATCGTTGGCTCGGGGACACCGGCTTGTTCGCAGGCCTGAGCGACATAGTGACGGAACAACACCGGTATATCTTCGGGCCGTTCTTTCAGGGCCGGGATACGGATGCGAAGCGCCTCAATCCGGTAATAGAGGTCCGGCAGGAATTGGCCAGTTCCGCTGTCGTTCGTAAGATCGCGGGTGGTGCCTGCCAAGACACGAATATCTGGGTTGCCATCCAGAAACTCTAGCAACTCGTATTGGCAGGCCTGTGACAGCGACGAAATCTCGTTCAGAAAAAGACTACCCCCCTCGGCCACATGGATTGCCCGGTCCAGAGCCGCCGGCTCGAGCCCCGAGGTACCAAGCTTGATGAACGGACCGGAGGCACGCGACGAAAGAAGGTGGAGTACTTCGGCGACCTTGGAAAGCCCCGAACCCGGAGCGCCTGCGATCAGCACGCTTCCAGGTAGGCGGGCGATCTGGCGTACGTCGTTGCGCAGCCGGTCTGCAAGTGCCGACGTCCCGAACAAAAGCCGTGCAGCCGCGTCCCCGTTGTCGAGTTGGGCTTTGAGCCGACGGTCGGCCAGTGCTTGCCGCCGGATTTCAAGTGCGCGTTGGACGGTTCCAACCAGTTGTTCGGTCGGACATGGCTTTTCCAGGAAATCGAAGGCTCCTCGGTTCAGAGCCTCAACGGCAGTGGGGATGTCGCCCTCGCCCGTCAAAAGGATCACCGGCAATTCCGCGTCGATCTTTTTGGTGTGTTCCAACAGTGCCATGCCATCCTTGCCCGGCATTCGAATGTCGGAAACGATGACGCCCTCAAACTCGCGGCGAATGTGATCGCGCGCCACGACAAAGGCGCTGGCAGCAGTCACACGCAACCCGGCAAGCTCCAGCGTCTGCGCCAGTGCTTCGCGCACCGGCGCGTCATCTTCGACCAAAAGAACCCGGCTCATGCGGCTTGCTCCTTTTGCCAGGGCTTAAGGCGCACAGTAAAGACGGCTCCGCCGCCCTCGGCATTTTCCCCTGAAATGTTGCCGCCAAAGCTTTGAACAAGGCCATAAGAAATGGAAAGCCCAAGCCCCGTCCCCTCGCCGTCACCCACGGTCTTGGTGGAATAGAAAGGTTCGAAAATGCGCTCGGGATCCGCGATGCCCGGCCCAGTATCGCGCACGGTGATGGTCGGCTCGGGCTTTTCCGAAACCCTGACCGTCACCGCCTTGTCAGGACAGTCGGACATGGCGTCGGCTGCATTCGTGATCAGGTTGACGAGCACTTGCTGCAGACGCACCTCTCCCCCGTCGACCCAAACCGGATATGTCGGCAACTCGGCGACCACCCCGACATTTTCGCGTGCCAGATGACCCTCGGTCATCTCGATGGCGGCGCGGGCAACCTCGCACAGATCGACACGCATCGACGGTTCGCTTTCCTGGCGGGCGAAAGATTTGAGATTCTTGATGATCCGGGCCGCACGTCCCGCAAGATCGGAAATCTTGGCCAGGTTTCCCTGAACCATGTCACGCCGGTCCATGTCGAGAAAGCGCTCGCCGTTCTCGGCGAAAGAGCGGATCGCCATCAAGGGTTGGTTCAACTCGTGGCTGATGCCCGCTGACATCTGGCCAAGCGCGGCCAACTTTCCCGCCTGCACAAGGTCATCCTGGGCTTTTTTCAGGGCTTGTTCCGCCTCTTTGCGTTCGGCCACCTCGAGGCGCAGCGCCGCGTTTGACAGCGACAGATCACGCGTTCGCTCTGCCACGCGGGTTTCAAGTTCGGCATTGGCCACTGACAGAGCCCGGCGGCGTTCCGTGGTCAGGTAAAGAACTGCTCCGAAGAAAGCGAGAAGTGCAGCGGCGACGGTGGCCTGAAGCCCGGCGGTAACATACGCAGGGCGCGCGTCCAAAAGCGCCTCGGCCACCAAACCGAGAATCGCGATATTGCGCTCGACATGCAGCGCACGGTGCGGAACATATGGTCCGGCATCGATATCCCAAAGCTGCGCGCCGTGGATAGCCCGGCTGGAAAAAGGTACGAACGGGCGCAATTGCCCCGGTTCATAATGGGAACTGCCGTTCGAATCCTTGTCCCCCCGTTGCATCAAGACCAGCTCCGAACGGTTCGATGAAATGATGACGTTCTGGGCATCCATGAACATGACTACCGGAATCGAACCACGTCCTTCGGCTTCGATCCTGTCAAGATCGACAACCACAACCAGAACCCCGATCACAGGACCTTCGGGCGAAAAGATCGGGGCCGAGAAATAATAAGCCCGCGTCTGAAATGCGGAACTGATGGCATGATAGTTGCCAAGCCCGCCGGTCAACGCCCGTCGCACAAAGGTGTCGTCGACCCAATCGGTAGACTGGCTTTGACTGGCGCTGGCAACGACGCTCTGGTCGCGGTTCAAAAAGATGACGTCCAGGGCACCGGTCAGATCAGCGGCACGGCGCAGGGTGTTTTGGAACAACGCTGGCGGCAGGCTGGGGTTTTGGAACTGAGCGTCGTCGGCCAGAACCACAATCAACTCCCGATATCGCGTCAGCTGTTTGACAAGTCGGTCCGAGGCAAGCGCAAGGTCGGACTGGCCACGTTTTTCTAGCTGGTCGAGAGACTGGCCCAACCCGGCCCACCAAATGGCAAACACAAAAGCCATGCCCGCCAAAAGAAAGCTGACAATCTGGAGTATGGGAACATTACGCCGCATAGCGCCATGGTATCGGGCCACACCGAACGCCGTCTAGCCCCGCCGTCGGCCGCGTTTCACGGGGTGGCCTCGCGTCAATTTGACAGCCCTGCTGGATTTCCTGGTGCGTCACGACGACGTTTTCCTGATCGAACATCCCAGAGATAGCCCGTCTCCGGAGGCCTTCGCCTTCGTGTCCGTCGGAAACTGGAACGGCCCCATCCCTTTCAGATCAAAGCGTCATACGACCATTGCAACAAAGCCTGCCTCTGACGGGGCCGGCAGAAGATGTCGCCGGGGTCACAGTTCTTGCGCACCTGACCGGCGTGTCGTGCAAAGTTCTTCCACCGTTTGATTTGTTTGTCGTCGACTTCGGGCAGGCGCCGCCCCATGAAGTAGCGGCAGTACCACTGGAACCAGCCGCGCGGGTCGGGACCATATATCCAACCCTTTTCCCGCCAGACCGCGAGCGACTGACGGCTCTTGATGCCGAAATAGTTGACTTCGGGGTCGGGCCGGTCCGATAGCTGGGCATTTTCGAACCAGCTTGCCGGAAATTCATCGCGGCAATCGTTCATGTACTTGCCTTCGAACACCCCCATCTCAAGCATCTCTGCGGGAGTGTAATGCGGGCGGAAATCTTCGGCGAACTCCTTCCCGATCGGGGCCACAAGTTCGTACGAATATCCCTTCTGCATCTTGTCGGAAACGGTCACGGTTCTGGGCATGGCTACAACGGTAAGTGAGATCGCCGAGAATTGGAACGGCAGCCTGAAAAAGCAGTGTCCGAGACAAGCCACGCCCGCGACACGGCACCCGATTTGCGAGCCGCCCTCACCGGATCGATATGCCCTTCGGTCTGGTTCACAGCGAACGCCGGAACATGCGGCCTCGTTGCTTGTTTCAGCACAACGTTCGAGCAAGGAAAGCAGGGCAGACTTGGCGGGCAGCAAGCGAAAATGCCTCCATGTCTCTTGATTTCAACAATCCGGACCTTCCGCTGGCCGAGATTTTTTCGAACTGGCCTGACACCGCGGCCATCTTCCTTGAGCATGGAATGCTATGCGTCGGGTGTCCGATTTCTCCATTTCACACAATTGCGGATGCGTGCCGGGAATACCGGCTGGATGAACAGGCATTTCGAAAAGAATTGCTGAGAAAGATCAACGTCAACTCTGGTCCGAGCCGGATTTGCTGATCAGGTACAGTTTGTGCGGACCGGTAATGGTGATGTGTTTGCGGGTGCTTGCCACGATCCCCCGCTTTTCCCACGACGACAAAAGCCGGCTGACCGTGTGCAGCGTTGTGCCGGTCATTTCAGCTATTGTCGCGCGCGTAATTGGATACGGTATTTCGATTCCGCGCTCGCTCTTGCGACCAGACTGGCTGACGATCTGAAGCAGGACCGAGGCGATGCGTTGTTCCACGGCCCG
>JBNKHH010000046.1:0-45266 GCA_050290245.1 Silicimonas sp. | reverse complement strand
GGGGGGCGAAATCGCCCTTGTAAGCGCCATTTCACGCGACACGACCGCTCCTGACGGTCCCGCCAGCTCTGTCGCTCACCCAGGCCGTGCGCACTGCCAACAGGGTGATTCGGGCAGATCACAAGTGTTCAGAGGACTGTTTTTCCGGAAAGAACAGGCCAAACAACGGCACCAGAAACCGGTTCACCAACGGCATAAGAACAAGCCCCAGCAGGATACCCAGAACCCCGTCCAAGGCGGCTGTCACGATCCATTCGACGGCCCCCTCCGCCCGCCCGACGGTGCGCGCCGCGGCAGTGGCGATGTGGTGGATGGTGTCATAGGGCCAATGCCACCCCAGCACCTCAAGCCCGTGAACGATGATATTGCCGCCAACCCAAAGCATGGCCGCCGTGCCGATCGTGGCGATGATCCGCATCAGCGTCGGCATGAACTTGACCAGACCAACTCCGAACCTGCGGGTCGCGGCAAATCGGCCGACCTGGGATAATTTCAACCCGACGTCGTCCATCTTGACCAAGGCTGCAACAGCACCATAGACGAGCGCGGTGATCCCGATGGCGACGATGGCAAGGATAAAGCCGGCCGCGATCCAATTGTCGTTGTCAACCGCAGCGAGCGAGATTGTCATGATCTCGGCCGAAAGAATGAAATCGGTCTTGATGGCCCCCTTGACCCGCGTCTCCTCAAGGTGAGCCGCATCAAGAGCGCCGGCTTCCTGAGCACGGCTTTCGGCATGAGGATGCAGCCAGTGCCAAATCTTCTCGACCCCTTCGAAACACAGGTAGCACCCGCCCAGCATCAGCAAGGGCGTCACCATCCAGGGCAGTACTGCATCGAGCAACAGCGCGAGGGGAAGGAGAATGACCAGCTTGTTGAAAAACGAAGCGCGGGCAATCTTCCAAATAATCGGAAGTTCACGCGCAGCCGGAAGTCCGGTGACATATTTTGGTGCGACAGCCGCATCATCAATGACCACGCCAGCCGCCTTGGTACCCGCCTTGGCCGCATCGTCGATGACCGTCGCACCGACTTTTGCGCCCACTTTCGCAGCCTGTCCCGCAAGATCGTCAATCTGGGTTGCCGTCAGCTTGGCAATCGCCGCGACGTCGTCAAGCAATGCAAGCAAGCCACTCATTTCAAACGATCCATCTCAATCCCTGTCGAGGCCAACCCAGACTTCGCATGGCCGCCCAAGCGTCTCAACCCCCGAACCGCAAACGGGCCGCCTGCCGCCGACGCACACGTGCCGAGCGCCGACCCACCTGACGCTACCGGCGACCAACCTGTCCAAAAGGTTAGATTGAGCCAGACGTCGTTTGCTGGTCCAGATAGGGAATGAACCAAGCCAAAGACACTTACATGGTCAGCGTTTCCCAGGATCCCAACAATCCGGATTTCGCGGCCAATCCTTATCCGTTCTACAGCCGCTGCCGGGCCTTGGCGGACATCGTCTTCTGGGAAGAAATGGGGATGCCCGTCGCGACGACACATGTGGCATCCACCTCGGTTCTGCGCAGCTCGAAAATGGGTCGAAAGGTGCCGGTCGAGAAACGATTACCGATGATCGCCGGATTGGAAGAGTTCGGACGTCTGGAAAAATACTCGTTGCTGGAACTCGAACCACCCGAGCACACACGCCTCAGACGCATCTCCATGGAAGGTTTCGGCCGCGAGCGCCTTGCTCCGCTCGCGCCCCGCGTAAGTTGCATATCGGACGATCTGATAGACAGTTTTCCGGACACTGAGTTCGACCTGATCGAGGCATTCACCAAGCCTCTGCCATGCATCGTTATCGCCGAGTTCCTCGGTATACCCGTTGACCTGGCCGGCCAGCTGCAAAGCTGGTCGAACGACATGGTCGCGATGTACCAGACCAGGCGTGACTCTGAGATCGAAAAGGCGGCAGCCAGGGCGGCGCGCGAGTTCAGCGGATTCATCGCCGATTTCGTCAAGCACCGCCGCAACAACCCCGGCGCGGCCTTTATCGACGACCTGATCACCGCCACTTCGGCGGGCGAGATGACGTCGGACGAGTTGATGTCCACGGTTGTTCTTTTGCTGAACGCCGGACACGAGGCGACCGTGCACGCCCTTGGAAATGCGATTGCCCTGCTATACTCTTTCCCGGATCGGGCCATTGCGCTGTCGCCGCAACAGATCGCGAATACCGTCGAGGAATGTCTGAGGTACGCGCCCCCACTGCATCTTTTCACGCGCCACGTCTACGAACCGGTTGAAATCGAAGGCATTTCGCTCGACCCAGGTCAGGAAATCGCATGCCTGCTTGGCTCGGCCTGCCGAGATGACTCTGTCTGGCCGGATGCAGAAAAATTCGATCCCTTCCGGCTGCGGCGATCGCATTTGGCTTTTGGCTCGGGCATCCACGTTTGTATCGGCGCATCCCTTGCCCGACTGGAGATGCAGATCGCCCTGCCCGCCCTGTTCTCGCGCTGCCCCGATTTGCGAATAATGGAGACACCGCAGATCGCGAACCGCTACCACTTCCACGGCTTTGGCAGAATGATGGTGCGGGTCAGATAGGCAGGGCCGTCGTCGACTTGATCTCCTCCATCGAAAGCAGCGCCGTAACGTTGTGGATGTGCACCTCTGAAATCAGCGCCTGATAGAATTCGTCGTATGCGCGCGCGTTCTTCACCTGAACTTTCAGAATGTAGTCTATGTCCCCCGCGAGGCGATGCGCCTCAAGCACTTCGGGGCGCGATTTCAACGCCTTGAGAAACCTCGCCTGCCAGTCAGCCTCATGTTCAGAGGTGCGGATCAGCACGAAAAAGCAGGCTTCGAATCCAAGCTGCTCGGCGTCAAGAATAACGGTTTGCCGACCAATGATACCGGCCTCGCGCATCTTGCGAATCCGGTTCCAGACGGGCGTCTTGGAAGACCCCACGGTCTTGGCAATATCGTCCAGAGACTGGCTGGCATCGCGCTGCAGTTCGCGCAGGATTTTCCGGTCCAGTTCATCAATCCGCGCTGCCATTCCACTCTCCAGCCGTTATCGCGGAATTCATTCCGCTTCGCGCGCAATTTAGAACAAACGTCCTTAACTGCAAGCCGTATCTGCACAAACTTGGGAAGTTTTTCTATATTCTACAGAAGGATTGGAGAGCGAAGATGAAGCATTTCCCGATTTTTCTCTCGGTCGAGAACCGGGCCATCGTCGTCTCGGGCGGCGGTGATGCTGCGATTGCCAAGTTGCGCCTGCTGCTGAAGACCACGGCCGAGATCACAGTGTTCGCGGAAAAACCCGCAGGGGAAATCCGGGACTGGGCAAGCGAAGGCAGGATTACTCTCGTCACCGCACCTTTCGGCGAAGGCGACGCGGCGGGGGCTGTTCTGGTCTATGCCGCCAACGATGATGACCACGAAGATGACCGTGTCGCGAACATTGCCAGGGCAGCAGGTGTTCTGGTCAACCACGTCGACAACCTTGAGGGATCGGACTTCATTACTCCCGCTATCGTTGACCGCGACCCAGTGACCGTAGCCATCGGCACAGAAGGGGCCGCGCCCGTTCTTGCCCGTGCCATCAAGGCCGAGTTGGAAGAGCGCCTGCCCCGGTCACTTGGACCCCTGGCCCGGATCGGCAAAGGGTTTCGCGCCGCTGCCGAAGCGCTTCCGATGGGTCGCCGTCGTCGCGCCTTCTGGTCGGATTATTACTTCGCGACTGGTCCCCGCGCCTATGATGAGCGAGGCAAATCAGGCGTCGAACTCGAACTGGAAGCGCTTCTTGCGCGCCACATCGAGCAGCGCCCCGAGGATGGTCACGTGACTTTCGTCGGTGCAGGCCCCGGCGACCCGGAACTTCTGACGCTCAAGGCTCGCCGCGCGCTGCACGAGGCCGATGTCGTGATCCATGATCGACTCGTTTCAGCGGAAATCCTGGAACTCGCTCGCCGTGAGGCCGTTATCGTCGATGCAGGAAAGGAAGGCTTCGGGCCCTCCACGCCTCAAGGCGACATTGATCGGATGATCGTCGATCATGCCCGCAAGGGCCTGCACGTCGTGCGTTTAAAGTCAGGTGATGCGACAGTATTTGGGCGACTCGATGAAGAAATTGACGCCTGCAATGAAGCCAACGTGGCATATTCGATCGTGCCCGGCATCACGTCGGCGTCGGCCTCGGTTGCGGCCATTGGCCAAAGCTTGACACGGCGCGGGCGGAATTCATCCGTGCGCTTCATGACCGGCCATGACGTCAAGGGATTTGCTGAACACGACTGGAAGACCCTGGCCCGGCCGGGAGAGGTCGCCGCCATTTACATGGGCAAGCGCTCGGCGCGTTTTCTGCAAGGCCGTCTGATGATGCACGGCGCCCGCCCGGATACACCCGTGACCCTTGTCGAAAATGTTTCACGCCCCGACCAGTCCATCGTTGCCTCGCGCATCGGCGCGTTGGCAGAAGATGCCCGGAACCTGACTGGACCCGCCCTGATCCTGTACGGGCTCGAACCCCGAGCCGCCGTATCGCTTGCAAAATCGCTCCCCACCGAGGAGATCGCCCTATGAGCCGCCGCCCGTTCACACCCAAAGTCATCGCCGCCAACACCCTGCTTGAGGGCGATGCCGTCTGGCTGACCGCAGACGACCGCTGGAGCCGCGACATGTCCGAGGCCGAGCTGTTCGAAGACCAGGCAGTTGCCGAGGACCGTCTGCTTTTTGCCGACGCCCAGTCAGGCGAAATCGTCGGCCCTTACCTCGTGGACGCCCGTCTTACCGATCAGGGCCCTGCCCCGGTCCACTTCCGCGAAGCGTTTCGCACGCGCGGTCCGTCGAACTATGCCCACGGCAAACAGGCCGGAGAATAAACATGTATAAATACAATGACTTTGACGAAGCCTTTGTCCGCGAGCGCACCAGCCAGTTCCGCGCCCAGGTCGAGCGCCGTATCGATGGCAGCCTGACCGAGGACGAATTCAGGCCCCTGCGGCTGATGAACGGGCTTTATCTGCAGTTACATGCCTACATGCTGCGCGTCGCCATTCCCTATGGCACCCTGAACAGCACGCAGATGCGCCAGCTTGCCCACATTGCCGACACCTGGGACAAGGGCTATGGCCATTTCACCACGCGGCAGAACATCCAGTTCAACTGGCCCAAGCTGAAAGACGTGCCCGACATGCTCGAGGCATTGGCCGACGTCGGCATGCATGCGATCCAGACCTCCGGCAACACGATCCGCAACGTGACCTCTGATCACTTTGCCGGCGCTGCCGATGACGAGATCGCCGACCCGCGCCCGGTGGCCGAACTGATCCGCCAATGGTCGACAGACCACCCTGAATTCCAGTTCTTGCCGCGCAAATTCAAGATTGCCATCACCGGCAGCCCGAATGACCGCGCCGTAACCAAGGCCCATGACATCGGTCTGCGGATGGTCCGCAACGACGCCGGTCAGCCGGGATTTGAAGTCGTCGTTGGGGGAGGGCTGGGCCGGACCCCGATGATTGGCCAGGTCATCCGCGAGTTTCTGCCCCAGGAAGATCTGCTGCCCTATCTCGAAGCAATCGTCAGCGTCTACAACGTGCTGGGACGGAGGGACAATAAGTACAAGGCACGCATAAAAATCACCGTTGCCGAAAACGGGTTGGACGAATTCCGCGCCCGCGTGGATTCACATTTCGAACAAATTCGGACCAGGTTCGGGGGTTTTGACCAGGAGTTGCTTGGCGAAATCGAACAATTCTTCGTTTCGCCTGAGTTCCGCACGGCATCGTTGGACAAATACGACATCGCCCGCGCCGAGAGCCCGGCATTTCGCGCCTGGACCGATACCAACCTGACGCCCCACCGGGCCGAGGGCTATGCCATTGTGACGGTCTCGCTAAAGGCCCATGGCGCCACTCCGGGCGACGCGAGTTCCGAACAGATGCGTATTCTGGCCGATATTGCCGAACGATTTGGTCACAACGAACTGCGCATCAGCCACGAGCAGAACGTGATCCTGCCGCACGTCCACAAATCAGACCTTCCCGAGATCTACGCCATCCTGCGCGACAACGGGCTTGCAACTGCAAACCTGGGGCTGATCAGTGACATCATCGCCTGCCCCGGCATGGATTACTGCGCACTGGCGACCGCCCGGTCGATCCCGATCGCCCAGGAAATTGCCACGCGTTTCGACGAACTGAAACTCGAGCACGAGATCGGCGAGCTTAAGATCAAGATTTCGGGCTGCATCAACGCCTGCGGCCACCACCATGTTGGCCATATCGGCATCCTCGGGCTGGACCGTGCCGGCGTCGAAAACTACCAGATCACGCTTGGTGGCGACGGTACTGAAACCGCCGCAATTGGAGAACGCGCCGGCCCCGGTTTCTCGGCGGATGACATCGTGCCCGCGATCGAAAGGCTTATCGACACCTATCTCGATATCCGTGACGGGCAGGACGAAACATTCCTGCAGACCTACCGCCGTGTCGGCCTGGGGCCATTCAAATCCGCACTTTACCCCGAAAAGGACGAGGCAAATGCCGCTTGAAGCCCCTTTGTCGCCGGTCGCGGATCGCGTCGCAGACTTGAACGCGCGCTACCAGCATCATTCGGCGGCGGACGTTCTGGCGCATGCCTTGAACGACCCCCAGGTCGGCGCAACCGCTTTGGTGTCGTCGTTTGGTGCGGAGTCCATCGTCTTGTTGCACATGGTCGCCGTGGCGGACCGGTCAACGCCGGTTCTGTTTCTCGACACCGAAATGCTGTTCCCCGAAACGCTTGAATACCAACGCGATGTGGCGGACAAGCTGGGCCTGACCAATGTTCAGTTGATCCATCCGGACCGGACACAGCTTGGCCTTCGCGACCCGGAACATATTCTGCACAAAACGGATACGGATGCCTGCTGCAATCTGCGCAAGACCGAGCCGCTTGAAAAAGCCCTGGCCGGATATGACGCATGGATCACCGGTCGCAAACGTTACCAGGGCGGCCAGCGCACCTCGCTTGAGTTCTTTGAAGCCGAGGGCGATTCACGGATCAAAATCAATCCGTTGGCACATTGGGCGCCTGAAAACGTCGGCGAATACATGACCAACAACCGACTGCCGCGCCATCCGCTTGTGTCGCAAGGCTACCCATCCATTGGATGTGCTCCCTGCACCAGCAAGGTCGCTCCGGGCGAAGACCCCCGCTCGGGCCGCTGGCGCGGTTCGGAGAAAGAAGAATGCGGCATTCATTTTATCAACGGCAAACTCGTGCGTGGCCCGCTCAAGGAGGCATCATGACTGTTCTCGTGACCGATACCGGCTTTGAAACTGACGACTGGATTTATGGCTTTACCAGTTCCGACAATCTGCCGGCCAATGATGCAGAGCCTGCTTTGGCCATCGACCTGCCGTCCGATGCCGACCCGAGTTGTCTGGCAGACCGGTTGGAAGACATTGACCTTGTCCGTGTCGATTTCCCGAACTTCGCAGATGGCCGCGGCTTTACCATCGCGCGCCGCCTGCGCTTGATGGGTTTCCAGGGGCGGCTGCGCGCAAAGGGACATATTATCGCCGACCAATACGCCATGGCTCGCCGTTCGGGCTTTGACGAGGTCGAAATCTCAGACGACCTTGCCACGCGCCAACCCGAAGATCAGTGGCTGCGGCGCGCGAACTGGAAGGCCCACGACTACCAGAACCGACTGCGCGCGTGAAACGCCTTTAATTGACAGACATCAAAGTTTAAGACGAGGAACGGTTCTATCCGGAGCCGAAAGAATTCATGACCGACCAGACACCCGTGACACAGACAGCAGCCAAACCAGTGACGCTTCCCGACGCCCAAACCGTGACCGATGTTAAACACTGGACCGACCGGCTGTTTTCATTCCGTGTGACCCGCCCCGCGAGCCTGCGCTTTCGTTCGGGCGAGTTTGTGATGATCGGTCTCCTGGGAGACAACGGCAAACCGTTGTTGCGCGCCTATTCCATCGCTTCGCCGTCCTGGGATGACGAACTTGAATTTTACTCGATCAAGGTCCCGGACGGCCCCCTCACGTCAAAGCTCCAGCATATCAAAGTCGGAGACGAAATCATTCTGCGCCCGAAACCTGTCGGGACTCTGGTGCTGGACGCTCTCCTGCCCGGAAAACGGCTTTGGTTCTTTGCCACCGGCACGGGCATTGCCCCTTTTGCGTCACTGATGCGCGAGCCGGAGACCTATGAGCATTATGACGAAGTCATCATGATGCACACCTGCCGGGACGTCGCAGAACTGGAATATGGACACCAGTTGGTCGACAACATCCGCTCGGACGAGATGCTGGCCGAACTGATGGGTGAAGGCTTTGCCGACAAGCTGAAATACTATCCCACGACCACCCGCGAAGAGAGCCCGGTGATGGGGCGCATCACCGACAACCTGACCAGCGGAAAAGTGTTCGAAGACCTCGGGATCGAAGGGATTTCACCGGAAACAGATCGCGGCATGGTTTGCGGCTCTCTTGCTTTCAACACCGACATGAAAACGGTGCTGGAAAGTTTCGGGCTTGTTGAAGGTGCCAACAGTGACCCGCAGCACTATGTCGTCGAAAAGGCGTTTGTCGGAGAGGGCGTCTGACGTCGGGTCGACGCCCGTGCTACAGCCGGACTACTCAACCGCCAGGGCGATGCGAATGTCGGACAGGACCGTGTCCAGCTCGGCCTGTCCGATTTCGGCCGCATACAACTGAGCAACAAGCTGCGTCTTCTCGATCTCGGCCAGGGGAGAGGCATAAATGATTTCTACGACCATGGCTTTGTCAAAGGTTTCCGGCTGAAGCGCTGCCATTCCGAAAGCAGCCGTCGCAAGTGCCAAACTCCCGGTGTCCAGCTCGAACGAAATCGGATTTCCGACCGCCGGGCGTGCAAAGGCCAGGGCTTCGACCTCGCCGTGCACCTGCCCCGGCCAGTCCGTTCCATTGGCTGACGAGCCGAACCTGCTTTCGGTTGCTTGCAACACCATGAAGGCCGCTGCGCCCAATCCCGAAATCCAAAAAACATTCCCCATCGTGCATTCCTTCTAATGTCCGGAACACCATTCCCACGCGACGCACTCATAGGCATCGGAACCGGGTTGCCAACGGCGAAAAGGGGACTGTCTTGATACTCGGCCAAAGACGGCGCATGCCGGCTATCGCCGTCGGCGGATTTACGTACAGGCAGATGGCAACCGCCAAGAAATCCGCCATGTTGGCATTTTCGCAACACGACCGGCAGCCAATGCCATGTGCACAGGTCAGCAATTGCCATTGCCAGTTGGAATCCAGTTGAAACCCCTGCACTCCCGCCCTATTTTGCGGCACCTGAACGAATTGAAAAAGGACCATCAAAATCGCTCGCAGACCTCATAACGCACCCCCGGCGCGTGATACCGGCCCCCGCGTAAACGAACGCATACAGGCTCGTGAAATCCGGCTCATCGGAGCCGAAGGAGAAAACATTGGTGTCGTCTCGCCCGAGCGGGCGCTTGATCTGGCCACCGATGCTGGCTTGGACCTCGTCGAAATCTCTCCAAATGCCACGCCGCCTGTCTGCAAGATTATGGACTATGGCAAGTTCAAGTACGAAACTCAGAAGCGCGAAAGCGAAGCCCGAAAGAAGCAAAAGACCATCGAGGTCAAGGAAGTGAAATTCCGCCCCAACACGGATACGCACGACTATGACGTCAAGATGCGCAACGTGACACGGTTCCTTGAGGCTGGCGACAAGGTGAAGGTGACGCTCCGGTTCCGCGGACGTGAGATGGCGCACCAGAACCTGGGACGCGAACTGCTTGAACGGGTGGCTTCGGATGTCGAGGGTCTTGGTAAAGTCGAGAACATGCCAAAGATGGAAGGCCGCCAGATGGTCATGATGATCGGACCGGCGAAATAACGGCACACCGCAAGCGCATGGTCGCCGCACGAAAAGCCGCCCCCAGGGGCGGCTTTGTTTTTTTCTGATCTATTCCACATATCGTGCAGTCGGTCATTGCGTCCCGGCCATACCCAGATCAGTCAGTCCAAAATACGCCAGAACCGCGGACGTATTTTTAGGTGACGTCATTGTCTTTACTCCCCATAGGTTCCGGCGCCATGATCAGAGGTGCTGATCCCACAAGGTGCCAAGACGCTGAAAGTTCCCGCGGCCCCGGCTTTCAGACCGGGTTTCGCATTGCCTTCCCAAGCCTTACCAACCAAGTTGTGCAAATCTCTTGCCCCAGCTCCGGGGGGCGGATTGCGGGAGGAACCGAACATGAGCGAAGACCAGAGACTGAAACCCAAGGATGCCCCGTCACTTGCCGGTTTCGAATGGTCAGACCCCTTTCTGCTGGACGACCAACTGACCGAAGACGAGCGCATGTTGCGCGACGCGGCTGCTGCTTTCGCCCAGGACAAACTCGCACCACGCGTTCGAGATGCTTATGCGGAGGAACGTGTCGAACCGGAAATATTTGCCGAGATGGGTGAAGCCGGCCTGCTTGGGGTGACGGTGCCGGAAGACTTTGGTGGTCTTGGCGCGGGGTATGTTACCTACGGTCTTGTCGCCCGCGAGGTCGAGCGCATCGACTCCGGCTATCGGTCGATGATGTCGGTTCAATCCTCGCTCGTGATGTATCCGATCTACGCCTACGGCAGCGACGAACAGCGCCAGAAATATCTTCCGGGTCTCGCCTCTGGCGCGCTGATCGGCTGTTTCGGCCTGACGGAACCCGACGCAGGCTCCGATCCGGCTGGCATGAAGACGACGGCGAAAAAAATCGACGGCGGTTATGTGCTGAACGGCGCAAAGATGTGGATATCAAACAGCCCGATTGCCGATGTTTTTGTGGTCTGGGCCAAATCCGAAGCGCATGGCGGCAAAATCCGCGGGTTCGTTCTTGAAAAGGGCGCCAATGGTCTCTCGGCACCGAAGATCAAGGGCAAACAATCCCTGCGTGCAAGCGTCACGGGCGAGATCGTCCTGAACAATGTCGAGGTCGGCGAAGATGCTCTGCTGCCCAACGTCGAGGGTCTTAAGGGGCCATTCGGCTGTCTGAACCGTGCCCGCTTTGGCATTGCATGGGGTGTGATGGGAGCCGCCGAGTTCTGTTGGCAAGCCGCCCGCCAATACGGACTGGATCGCAAGCAGTTCGACAAGCCGATCGCCGGCACCCAACTTTTCCAGAAAAAGCTGGCTGACATGCAGACGGAGATCGCTCTTGGCCTTCAAGCGGCCCTGCGTGTCGGCCGCCTGTTGGACGAGGCGCGCGGTGCGCCAGAGATGATCTCGCTCATCAAACGCAACAACTGCGGCAAGGCGCTCGACATCGCGCGCATGGCGCGCGACATGCACGGCGGCAACGGCATTTCGGAAGAGTTTCAGGTTATTCGACATGTCATGAATCTCGAAACCGTCAACACCTACGAAGGCACGCACGACATCCATGCGCTGATTCTCGGTCGCGCTCAGACCGGGCTCCAGGCTTTCTTCTGAGCCAACAGAACTTCATCTTGCCCGAAATGCGCCCGCGGCGGTCCTGACGCTGGCGCAATACCTTCTGTATGGCCAACAACGATCAGAATTCGGCGCCACTGTTTCTGGTATGGAAACCCTGACATCTTGCCGGTGCCAGTATCCTTGCGTCACAGGTCGCCTGCTGGCTAGGATATCCCAGTTTTGTAAGGACCAGTGCTATGGTAGCGGGGGCTGCTATATCCACCGACCTTTCCGATGCCGATTGGCTGAAAGCCCTGCGCGGGATCGGAGAAGCTGGCGGATATTTTTCATCGTTAGGCGACAACCATGCGGCCGTTTTCATCGAACAGTCGCACAAGGTCCTGTTCGTTTCGTTCGAATTGCTTTTCACCATCCGATCGGTCAGCGACACCGGGATGCCCCTGGCTTTCGATATCTGCGAGCGCCGCGGCTGGTCCCATCTGACCCTGATCGCCGAGAAGCAGGATTGGTTCCGCGACCGGCGGGTCTACAGTTATTTCGACCGGCTGGTCGACTATGGCTTTTTTGAAGACTTTGACAGGGTGATCTTTTACGGCGCCGGCATGTGTGCCTATGCGGCGGCGGCTTTTTCGGTGACTGCACCGGGTGCGACCGTGCTGCTCGTATCGCCGCAAGCGACCCTGGACAGGGCACTTGCGCCCTGGGACAACCGGTTTCCCATGACCCGGCGTTTGAATTTTCGCGCACGATACGGCTATGCGCCGGACATGCTTGAGGCCGCCGAGAATGCTTTCGTGATTCACGATCCCGATGAAATCGAAGATTCCATGCACGCCAGCCTGTTCCAGGGCCCCAATATCCAACATTTCCGGTATCGGCGCGGTCGGGCAGGAGCCATCGAATCCGACCTGCGGGCCTTGTCACTGATCTCGACCATCGCTGACAGCGCTGCAGATGGAGAGCTGACTTTGCCCGTACTGGCCCGCCACATGCGACGCCGCCGCCGCCATGTCCCCTATCTCAGAGCACTGTTGGCGCGCGTTCTGAACGAGGATCGACCGCGCCTGACGGCACAGCTCTGTCGCGCAGTACTGGCCGAACAGTCGATTCCCCGGTTCAAGCATCATCTCGAGGCTGCAGAGCGGCGTTTGGCCAGCACGAACGGCCATGAAGAAGAGTTGGATCCTGCCGAACTCGACCGGGCCTGAGTGATCAGGAGTCGTAGTCGGGCGCACGCATGGCCCGAAACCTGTTGCGCAGGCGTGGACCGAGAACACCGGCGATGACGCCTATGGCCAGAGGCATCACATGCGATGACGCGAAGACCCATGAGCACACCGCCGCGACAAGGACGCAGCAACCCAGTGACACAGCGCGAAGTTCGGCGGCGTCCATATCGGCCGCGCTTCCCGGCATGACCGTCTCCAGGACCATCTTGACCTTGGGTTCGGCAAGACCTGCAAAAAATCCGGCAGCAATTCCCAAAATGAATGTCAGCAGCATATGCGGCTCTCCCGATTTCACCTTGGACCATCTTAAACGATTCTGATGGCCCAGTGCAGCCCGCTGGCTCTGGCACATGCCTTGCCCTTGGGTTAGACGAAAGCCATGACCGCGAAAATCACAATCCGCCGCCCGGACGACTGGCATCTGCACCTGCGAGACGGCGCCATGCTGGAAGGCGTACTGCCGCATACATCCGCCCATTTCGCCCGCGCGATCATCATGCCGAACCTGGTTCCGCCGGTGGTGACGGGGCGGGACGCGGCCGCTTACCGGGAACGCATCCTCGCCGCGCTTCCCGAAGGTCACAGGTTTGAGCCGTTGATGACGCTGTACCTGACCGAGGACACTGACCCCGCAGATGTGCGTGCCGCCGCCGGGAGCGGGCTGGTCAAGGCTGTCAAACTCTACCCTGCCGGCGCGACGACGAACTCGGCGAGCGGTGTATCAGACTTTGACAATGTGCGCGGGGTCCTTGAAACGATGGCCGAGATCGGTTTGCCCCTGTGTGTCCATGGCGAAGTGACCCGGCCCGAGATCGACATCTTCGACCGGGAAGCCGTTTTCATCGACGAGGTCCTGGACCCGATCCGCCGCGCGACACCCGGCCTGAGGGTGGTGATGGAGCACATCACCACGGCCGAGGCCGCTGCATATGCGGCCGACGGGGGAGATGACCTGGGTGCGACCATCACCGTGCAGCACCTGATGCTGGACCGAAACGACATGCTGGTCGGCGGTATGCGGCCCCACCTTTATTGCCTGCCCATTCTCAAGCGGGGTACACACCGGCCCAAGCTGGTCGAAGCCGCCACGTCTGGCTCACCAAGGTTTTTCGTGGGCACAGACAGCGCCCCGCACCCGACTCATGCCAAGGAAGCTGAGTGCTGTTCTGCGGGATGTTTCACTGCCCCGATAGCGCTGTCGTGCCTTGCAGAGGTATTCGAAGAAGCCGGAGCGCTGGAAAAGCTGGAAGCCTTCGTATCCCTGAATGGACCCGCCTTTTATGGACTGGAAGCCAACCAGGAGACAGTGTCCCTTGAAAAGCGGGGAAATTGCGAATTCCCGGCCAGCGTCGAAACCGGAGCAGGCCCGGTAACGGTGTTCAACCCCGGCCGGCCGTTGCATTGGCAGGTTGTTGCATGACTGGGCCCATCTGGTGCACATCATCCTTCCGCGCCGCCATTCACCCCGACCAGCTACGCGCGATTTGAAAGATTGAAGCCCAGGAGTTCGCCGACATGATCCCTTCAAGTTTCCCGGACCAGACCGAGATTGCCCGGCTTGCCGCCTCGATGCTGCTTGAGATCGGAGCCGTGGATTTCAATTCGGACGAGCCCTTTACCCTGGCCAGCGGCCTGCCCTCTCCGACCTACGTCGATTGCCGCAAGCTGATTTCCTATCCCCGCATCCGTTCGACCCTGATGGACTTCATGGCCGTGACGGTCATGCGCGGCGCTGGTTTCGAGGCGTTTGACAACATAGCGGGCGGTGAAACCGCCGGGATACCTTTCGCGGCGATGGTCGCCGAGCGCCTGGCCTTGCCGATGAGCTATGTACGCAAGAAGCCCAAGGGATACGGGCGGAACGCGCGAATCGAAGGCAACATGAGCGAGGGTCAGCGGGTCCTGCTGGTCGAAGACCTGACCACGGACGGCGGCTCGAAACTTTCCTTCGTCGATGCCATCCGCGATACCGGCGCGACCTGTGCCCACACCGCGGTGATCTTTTACTACGGCATCTTCCCTGACACGATCGAACGCTTGGGAAATCACGGTGTTAGCCTGCATCATTTATGTACATGGTGGGACGTTCTGGAGGCCGCAAGGGCGGGCGACCAGTTCGATCAGGCAACGCTGAAAGAGGTCGAAGCCTTCTTGCGTGCGCCCCGTGCATGGCAGGACGCCAGGAAAAAATAATTTCGGGCTGACCCCCTTTATATTGACGCAGCCTATCGCAAGCACGCAACATGCGGTAGGATTGGACCTGTCCACAGGCTGTCCACAGATATTTCCAGATAGACCTCGGGGGTCAGAAGTCTGTAGGAAGTGCGCGGGATGGCAAAAACAAAAAAGTGAGGGCAGGATGAGCGAAGTCGCTCAAATCAGGCGTGATGACTCCGAAACCGAGGCAGGCGATGTGGTGCCGCACAACATCGAGGCCGAGCAGCAGCTCTTGGGCGCGATCCTGACCAACAACGACGTCTACGACAGGGTCGCCGGCATCATCAACGAGAGCCATTTCTACGACCCGGTCCACGCACGAATTTACGAAGTCGCAGCCAGCCGGATTGCCAAGAACGCGCTGGCGTCACCGGTTACGCTGAAGGCCTTTCTCGAGGATGACGAGGGCCTGAAAGAACTGGGGGGTGCGGCCTACCTTGCTCGTCTTGCAGGCGCGGCCATCTCGTCGTTCGCGGCGCGCGATTATGCGCAGATGGTGTATGACCTGGCTATCCGCCGCAAGCTTATGGACCTTGGCCGTGACATCACGGCCAAAGCCCAGAAAGTCGAAGTCGCCAACGAACCGAAAGAGCAGATCGTCGAGGCTGAACAGGCGCTTTACAAGCTTGCCGAGCAAGGTCAGTCGACCTCTGGCTTCCAGTCGTTCCTGCGGGCCGTAACGGATGCGGTGAACGTCGCCAACGCCGCCTATCAGCGGGATGGCGGGCTTGCCGGCGTGTCGACCGGGCTCGCGGATATGGACAAGAAGCTGGGCGGGCTGCACAAGTCGGACCTTCTGATCCTGGCCGGACGCCCGTCCATGGGTAAGACTTCGCTGGCCACGAACATCGCCTTCAACATCGCCAAGGCCTATCGCAAGGGCGTCAGGCATGACGGCAGCGAAGGGGCCGTCGACGGCGGTGTTGTCGGGTTCTATTCCCTTGAAATGTCAGCGGAACAGCTTGCCGCGCGGGTCTTGTCCGAGGCGGCGGAAGTCCCGTCGGAACAGATCCGGCGTGGCGACATGACCGAGACCGAGTTCCGGCGCTTCGTCGATGCGGCCAAGACGCTGGAAGCCTGCCCCTTGTTCATCGACGACACCCCTGCGCTGCCGATCAGCCAGTTGGCGGCGCGTGCCCGCAGACTGAAGCGGGAACATGGTCTGGACGTGCTAATCGTGGACTATCTTCAGCTTGTCCGCCCGGCCTCGGCCAAGGATAGCCGGGTGAACGAGGTCAGTGAAATTACCCAAGGGTTGAAGGCGATTGCCAAGGAATTGGACATCCCCGTCATCGCCCTGTCGCAGTTGTCGCGCCAGGTCGAAAGCCGTGAGGATAAGCGCCCTCAACTCAGTGACCTGCGTGAATCTGGCTCCATCGAGCAGGACGCCGATGTCGTGATGTTCGTGTTCCGCGAAGAGTACTACAAGGAACGTGAAAAACCCGGAGATCACGATCTGGAGGCCATGGCAAAGTGGCAGGAGGAGATGGAAAGACTCCACGGCCGCGCCGAAGTCATCATCGGAAAACAACGCCATGGCCCCATCGGCACAGTCGAACTCTCGTTCGAAGGCCGCTTCACGCGCTTTGGTAACCTGGTCAAGCCCTGGCAGCAGGACGGCGACGACGGATTCTGATCCGATCCGATTTTTGGCGACTTCCCTATCGAGCATACGCTCGGCGTTTTCGTTGGCACAAACTGCAGTGGAATGTGGGTCCCCCAAATAATGTGGAGGCCGAACTAGACGCGTTGAGAATGGCTGTCTCAACCACGCCCCGGACACCATTACCAGTGATCCGACAAGCCGCCCGAACGCAAATGTCATTGGACCGGACAGATGCATGGTGTCAGACTTTGGCAATGTTGCGCGCTCTCATCACCCTTGCCTGCGTTCTGCATGTCGCCCCTGCGAGGGCCCAGCCCGTCGAGGTGGACGTCGAACTGGCGCTGATGGTCGATGTGTCGCGCTCAATGAACCCTGACGAACTGGAGATCCAACGCCGGGGCTATGCAGCGGCCATTGCGTCGGACGACGTCACGAACGTGATTCTGAACAGCTTTACCGGAACAATCGCCGTGACCTATGTCGAATGGGCCGGGCGGCACCTGCAACGTACGGTAATTCCCTGGACGATCATCGACAGCAAGGAAGCTGCACAGGCGATTGCCGAGCAACTGACCGCCGAGTTCGATTTCTCGATGCGGCGCACCTCGATTTCCGGGGCGATCGAATACGCGCATTTCGACATCGAAACGAACAACTTCGAAGGTCTGCGCAAAGTCATCGACCTGTCCGGAGACGGGCCGAACAACGACGGCATTCCCGTGACCGATGCACGGGACGCTGCAATCGAGGCTGGGCTTATCATCAACGGCCTGCCGCTGATGACCGAGGACGGCACCAGCCGGTGGGGCATCGACGACCTGGATGTCTATTACCAGATGTGCGTCATCGGCGGTCCCGGCGCCTTTGTCATCCCCGTTCTGACCTGGGACGATTTTCCGATGGCCGTAAGGCGCAAGCTGGTGCTGGAACTGGCCGGGCCGCACGAATCTCTTTGGCTTGCCGGACGCACCGGTCAGACGGAAAATGGTTATGACTGTTTGATCGGTGAAAAGCTGAGACGCGAGCGCAGCCTGATATTCGAAGAGCCTTAGATGCCGGTGCCGCATCGCAGGATGGTCAGCCAGGTATCGCCGTAGCGGCGGGCGTCGAGTTTTTCGAACCCCCCGGGCGCGGTTTGTTCGCCCGCCTCTTCCCAGACGACCAGGGCGCCGGGGGCGATCCAGCCGCCCGCCAGTGCCGCCGTCAGGGCGCGCGCGCCAAGGGTCTTGCCATAGGGCGGGTCGAGGAAAACGAGGTTTGCGGGGGCCCTGTCAGCAGGGCCAAGGCGTGCCGCGTCCCGCCGCAGCAAGCGCGTTTCGCTTTCGCACCGCGCCTTGGCTATGTTGGCCGCGACAAGCCGTTCCCCGGCCCGGCCATTTTCGACGAAGGTCACGAAACAGGCGCCGCGCGACAGTGCCTCAAGTCCAAGGGCGCCGGTTCCTGCGAAAAGGTCCAACACCTCTGCGTCGGCGATCGGGTCGCCGAACCGCCCGCCTTCCAGAAGGTTGAACATGCTTTCGCGCACCCGATCGGTGGTGGGGCGCAGGTGGGCAGACGCGTCGCCTTTGCCGACCGAGGTCAGGCCGAGACCACGCATCCGCCCACCGATGATCCTCATCCCCGAAGCAGCGCCTTCATGTCGGTGCCGGGATCGGCGATAGCCGCGGCATCCACGGACTTGCCCATTTCCAACAAACGCTTGCCGACCATGTAGTCGCGCGGCGCGTTGATCGCATCGACGGCGAGGAACTGATCACCCCTGAAATACCAGTGGCTGCGTGCGCCATCGACGTCGCGGGTGATAATATGGTCATAGCCCGCGCTAAGCCCGGCGATCTGCAATTTCATGTCGTATTGATCCGACCAGAACCAGGGATAGGGCACGTAGGCCTCTCTGGCGCCCAGCATGTTCCGGGCCACGGCCTCGGCCTGATCGATGGCGTTTTGCACGGATTCAAGCCGCAGCCGCCCACCCTTGTAGGGGAATGAAGCGCAGTCGCCAGCGGCCCAGACATTGGGTGCGGATGTCTGGCCGAATTCGTCGACGGCAATCCCGTTGTCACAGGCAATACCGGCCTTTTCAGCCAAGGCGGTGTCGGGCCGGATGCCAGTGCCGACGATGACAAAGTCCACGTCGAGCGTGCTGCCATCGGTCAGTTCGGCGGCAGAGACCGCACCCTCGCCCGTCAGGCGCACCAGGCCGACGCCTTCGCGGATATCGACGCCATGAGCCCGGTGGGCTGCCCGCACCACGTCCGCCGTTTCAGGAGCAGCGACACGGCCCAGGATACGCTCGGCCATCTCGACAAGGGTGACCCGAAGGCCCAGCTTGGCCGCGACTGCCGCCGCTTCCAGCCCGATATAGCCGCCACCGACGACAAGAACGCGGGCTTTCTCCACGAACCGAGGTTTCATTCGGTCTATATCGGCAAGGGTGCGAACGGTGAAAACGCCGTCGAGGTCACCACCGATCGAGGCCGGCAAGCCGTTGGGAACCGACCCGGTGGTGAGTGCAAGATGATCGTAGCCGAGCACCTCGTCGCCGACCGTGAGCGTTTGCGCCCCGGTGTCGATGGCCGTGACGCGCGCGCCAAGCTTCAGCTTGATGTCCCTTTCAGCATAAATCGCCTCGGGGCGCAGGAACAGCCGCTCCTCTGCCATCTCGCCCAAAAGATAAGCTTTTGACAGGGGTGGACGTTCATAGGGTGGAACCGGCTCCTCGCCGATGATCGTCACGGGACCTTCGAACCCCTCGCTGCGCAGTTTCTGGGCCAGCGTAGAGCCCGCCTGCCCACCTCCGACGATAAATATTCCGCTCATGTCATCTGGTCTCTGGCTAGTGTCGTCCGCCGCATTATATGCAGTTTCAGATATTGGCAAACCAAGGACTACCAGAAATGACGATCGCAGTGGGGGACACCCTTCCAACCGCAAAACTCCTTCACCAGACCGGCAACACAGTTACCGAGATCGACCTTGGCGAATTCGTCGCTGGCAAGCGGGTGGCGATCTTCGGACTGCCAGGCGCCTATACCTCGACCTGTTCGGCAGCCCACCTGCCCAGTTTTATCCGTACCGCACCGGCGTTCCGCGAAAAGGGGATCGACGCGATCATCTGTGTCTCGGTGAATGACGTGCGGGTGATGGAGCATTGGGGACGCACGTCCGGTGCAGAAGACGCCGGGATCATGATGCTTGCCGACTGGGATTCCGAACTGGCCAAGGCCCTTGGCCTTGCCTTCAGCGCCCCGGCTATTGGCTTCAAGGACCGGATGACGCGTTGCGCCATGCTGGTCGAGGACGGCAAGGTCACGGCACTTCAGCTGGAAGAAGACAAGGGCACCTGCAACCTGACCGCCGGCGAAACTCTTCTGGAAATGGTTTGATGGCTGCACCTTGCCCGACATGGGCGCGCCGGATTCCGTAAAGGAATCCGGCCACTGCGCCGTTCAGGCGTTTTCGCGAAACTCGTAAACCGTCTGCGTGGGAAATGGGATTTCAACCCCGCCCGCATCGAAAGCTTCTTTCACGGCGCGCTTCATGTCGGCCTGGAACTGGAAATAATCCGAAGCGGGAACCCAAACCCGAACCAGGAAATCGACTGAGCTGTCGCCGAGGTTGTTCACCTGGAGGAAAGGCGCAGGCTCTTTCAGGGCGCGCGGGTCGTCGAGGATCGTTTCGCGCAGAATGTTCTCAGCCTTTTTCAGGTCCGAGGAATAGCTGACACCAAACACCCATTCGGCCCGGCGCGTGTCGTAGATCGAGTAGTTCTTGATCGAGTTCGACCACACGTCCGTATTCGGGATGATGACCTGCACGTTGTCCAGCGTCGCCAGTTCGGTCGTAAAGATCGAGATATCCTTGACCGTGCCTGAATAGCCGTTCACCTCGATAAAGTCCCCGATCTTGATCGGGCGGAACAAGACCAGCATCACGCCGGAAGCCACACCACTCAGCACGCCCTGCAAGGCAAGGCCGATCGCGAGGCCCGCGGCACCCAGAAGCGCGACCAGGGATGTCGTCTGAAAACCGAACTGCTGAAGGACAAAGACGAAGGTCAGCGTCAGGATCGCGTAGCGCGCAAGGTTTGCCAGGAACACCCCCATCGTCCTGTCGAAATGGCGCGAGGCCTCGGCCAGACGCACGATCCGCCGCCGCACGAACCCAGCCACAAAGAAGCCGAGGATCAGGATCACGGCCGCCAGCACGACCTGGCCGGCTATGCCGACGAGGAAATCGATAGTCAGTATACTACCTATGGTCGTATCGCCGGTGATGCGAAAGTTCATGAATTGGTCTACGTAGCTCATTGGATTGTAACGCTCATTTCGCGGGCAAGGTCCACATCAAGGTCAGAAAGTCCTTTGACGCTGTGCGTGGTAAGAACAACTTCTACCCGATTATAAACATTGCGCCATTCAGGATGGTGGTTCATTTTTTCGGCGACCAGTGCCATACGAGTCATCCAGCTCCAGGCCTGGGCAAAATCAGCAAACTTGAACGACCTTGAGATCGCGTCGCGACCTTCGACCTCGCTCCACCCGAGTTGCACCAATTCGCTCATCGCCGCGTCGCGGGCGGCTCCATAGAGTTTTTCTGTCATTCGGGTTCCACCGTTACCTTCCGAAATGGGCCATAGCTGGTCAGCACTTCGATGTCTTCGTCCACTGCCCGGCGTTCTGCGCGCAAGTAATCCGCGACGGCACGGGAAAAGCCCTCATCGGCCATCCAGTGCAGCGAATGAGTTTCGACGGGCAGATAGCCTCGGGCCAGTTTGTGTTCGCCCTGGGCCCCGGCCTCGACAGTCGACAGGCCGCGGGCGATCGCATGGTCAATGGCCTGATAGTAACACAGTTCGAAATGCAGGCAGTCGTGGTGTTCGATGGCACCCCAATAGCGTCCAAAGAGGGTGTGGCGCCCGATGAAATTCAGCGCTCCGGCAACCGCACGGCCTTCGCGCATTGCTAGGATCAGCAAAATATCGTCGCGCATAGTGGCCTGGGCGATGTCGAAGAACGACCGGGTCAGGTAGGGCGTACCCCATTTCCGCGCGCCCGTGTCCTGATAAAAGGTCCAGAAGGCATCCCAATGTTCGGGCAGCAAGTGCTCTCCGGTCAGGGCAACGATTTCGCCGCCAAAGCCCTGGGCGACGCGGCGCTCGCGCCGCATGGCCTTGCGTTTGCGCGAAGACAAAGCCGCCAGGAAATCGTCGAACGTCTCATACCCGTCATTGGTCCAGTGGTATTGCTGTGTCACGCGGTGAAGGAGCCCGATGTCCGCGCCGCACCGCGCCTCCTCCTCGGTGCAGAACGTGGCATGAACCGACGACAGGTTGTTCTGGGTCGCGATATGCAAGGCGCCCTGAACCAGCGCTTCGAACCCCGTGCTTTCATGGCCCGCGCGGGTCAGAAAACGCCGCCCGGTCACCGGCGTGAACGGCACCGCGATCTGCAATTTCGGATAGTAACGCCCCCCCGCGCGTTCCCAGGCATGGGCCCAGTTGTGGTCAAAAATGTATTCGCCCTGGCTGTGCCCCTTGGCGTAAAGCGGGGCGACGGCTATGACCTCCCCGTCCTCTCGAACAACCAGATAGCGGGGTTCCCAGCCCGTGCCGACACCGACGGAACCGCTTTCTTCGAGCGCCAACAGAAAGCGGTGCGTCGTGAAAGGATCGATCGGCCGTCCGCCGTCCGCCACCTCTGGACAGGCACAGGCATCCCATTCGACTGGGTCGATCGCGGCAAGCGTGTTCAGCGCCGAGAGTTCAAGCTGGGCGTCGTCGGTCATGGGCTTCGACATAAGACTGACAGATCGCGAGACAAGTTCAATGCGCGGTCTCTGGCAGATATCCTTCGAAGGTCACGTTATGGGCGACACGTCGGGCCTTTTCGTCGTCTTTCAGGCTGCGAACCGTCCAGCACAAGATCGTGGCGCCGCCGTCTTTCAATTCGCGCACCCGCGGGTTGGCAAGATCGCCGACGTTGTGACTGATAAAGCTGGCCCCAACCCGATCATAATCGGCGATTTGCGCCAGTTCACCGAGCCGGGCGACAGGCACAGGCCAGTTGATACGACGGAACGGGTCGGTCGTCAGGCCGCGCGGCACGTCCGGCGACATTTCTTGCATGGCCCGCACGCTGTGAGGGTTGAAGGACATGACCGCCACGTCGCCCCGGTAACCTCTGATCGCCTCGGAAACTGCGCGCTCAAGCGGGCCGACGTTCGGGCCGAGCTTGCCGTCCTGGTCCTTGATCTCGATCAGGAGAGGCACTCGGCCCGCCACGCCGTCAAGGATATCGGACAGGCGCGGCACGCCCTCCTTGCCTCCCTTGAGGTTTATCGACGCCAGCTCTTCCCAGGTCTTTTCGCGCACCCTGCCTTGCGCCCCGGTCAGGCGCGGCAGTTCGTAGTCGTGAAAGACCACGGCCGCGCCGTCCGATGTCAGCTGCACGTCGATTTCGATACCGTAGCCCCGCGCCACCGCCGCCTGGACAGCGGCGCGGGAATTTTCGGGCCGGCCGTCCTTGACATCGTGCAGGGCCCGATGCGCCAGCGGACGGGTGCGAAAACTGTCAGGCAGATACGGCATCATGCGATCTCGAAGATGCCTTCGATCTCGACTGCGACATTGAACGGCAGGGCGCCCGCACTGACCGCCGAACGCGAATGCCGCCCCGCGTCGCCCAGGAGAGCGACCAGAAGATCGGAGGCACCATTCACGACCTTGGGCTGGTCCGTGAAGTCCGGCGTGGAATTGACGAAGCCGGTCAGCTTTACAACGCGTTTCAGTTTCCCCAGGTCACCGCCGCAAGCGACCCGCACCTGCGCCAGCAGGGACAGGGCACAGCGCTCGGCTGCTTTCGCCCCGGCGTCAACATCCAGATCGCCGCCCAGTTTGCCGGTGATCATCGCGCCAGCCTCGTCGATTGAAACCTGGCCAGAAACGAAGACCAGCTTGCCAGAGATCACGAAAGGGACATAGTTCGCCGCGGGTGCAGGCGCGTCAGGCAACGAAAGTCCTTGGTCTTGCAGTTTTTTCTCGATTTCGAGCGTCATGTCATCCTCGTTTGGCAGGCCGTTTCGGGCCGTGTTCGTTTCACCGCCACCATCCAACCGACGAAACCTGTGCGCAACAAATCTTTACGAAACTTCGCGAAAATATCATCGCCCCTGTGAAATCGGTGCGTTCCAAACTATGTCTGCTGGGATTGATGTTCTCGATGCTGCCATTGGATTACCGCGTGACCCCTCGTATGTTCTCATTCCGCCCATCTGTCCTGATCCTTGTTGCGGCGTTGGGGCTTGGGGCCTGCGGCGCAGCCGACTCAACCGCCGAGATCAACGACCCGTTTGAGTCGTTTAACCGGGTCAGTCATGGGGTCAACAAAGGGGCCGACCGGCTGTTTTTCCGCCCTGCCAGCCAGGGCTATGGAACGGTGGTGCCGAAACCGGTCCGGACGGGCTTTTCGAACGCGGCGGCGAACCTGAATATGCCACGCAGCGTCATGAATGATGTCCTGCAAGGCAACATCGACGACGCGGGGCACAATTTCATGCGCTTCCTCGTCAATTCGACCTTGGGCGTATTCGGCATTTTCGATCCTGCAACCTCTGACTTCGGCCTCGAAGAACGGGAAACCGGGTTTGGCGACACGCTGGCGGTCTGGGGGGCGGGTGAAGGAGTTTACCTGGAACTGCCCTTGTTTGGTCCGTCGACCGGTCGCGATGCCGTGGGCCTTGTCGTCGATATCGCATCCAATCCGGTGTCATTCATCGGGGATGAGGGCGACGAAATAGCAGCGGCGACATCCCTGCCTTCGGTTTTGGATTCGCGATATGAATATGCCGAGACCGTCGACAGCATACTTTACGACAGCGCGGACAGCTATGCGCAGCTGCGCCTGTATTACCTGGAAAGCCGCAGGTTCGAGTTGAGCGGGCAGACTTCTGCCGAGAACGCCTTCGATCCCTATGAAAACCTGTACGATGAAGTGTATGAGGGCCTCTATGAGGATTTTTGAGATGACACGTCGTGATTTCTTGCTGACGGCTTCCGCCAGCGTTCTTGCCCTTTCCCTTTCGCTGAGCCCGGCAAGGGCACTGACCGAGTCCCAGGCCCGCAAATTGATCGATGCGGCTGTCTCGGACATCAATTCGGTGATCAACTCCGGTAGGTCGGAAGCCGCGATGTTCCAGGATTTCGAGAAGATCTTCCTGCGTTATGCCGATGTCCCGACCATCGCACGTTCGGTGCTTGGCCCGCCCGCCCGCAGCGCGAGCGCAGCCCAGATCAAAGCTTATACCGATGCTTTCACCGGCTATATGTCGCGCAAATACGGCAAGCGTTTCCGAGAGTTTATCGGTGGCCAGATCGAAGTGACCGGCGCAAGGGCGGTGAAGAGCTTTCAGGAAGTGACCGCCGTAGCGAAACTGAAAGGCCAGTCGCCCTTCGCGGTCAGCTTTATGGTGTCAGACCGGTCGGGCTCGGACAAATTTTTCGATTTGCTGATTGAAGGCATCAGTCTTTTGAAATCGGAGCGGACCGAAATCGGCGCCATGCTGGACAAGCGTGGCGGCAAGATCGATGCGCTGATCGGCGATCTCAAAAAGGCAGGTTAGCCGGGGTCTTCACTGCCAAACCAAGTGACGTAGATGCTGCGATAGGTCCCATCCTCTCGCAGCCGCAACAGAGTGCGGTCGATATCCTCGCGCAGTGCGCTGTCGGTGGGCAACGCAAAGCCATAGTTCTCGCGTTGGAACGTCGGCCCGACCAAGGCGCCAATGCCCTGCCCCTTCGTGTTCACATAGTAGGAAAGGATCGGGGTGTCGAAGACCACTGCCTGTAGCTCCGCCCCCTCGAAGGCACGCAGCAGGTCGTCGAGATTGGCGAAACCTCGGTACGGCATGTCCCGACCGTCCATGAATGTCGCCGCAGTCGAGCCGCGGGTCGTGCCGACCTCTTTTCCATAGAGATCGTTCAGGGATTGGACCGAATTCTGGATCGCATTGACTGTCATCGCAGAAGTGATCTTTGCAACGAATACCGACACCACGAACAGCGAGGACACGACCAGAATGGTCCCGAACACGCGGCCCAAAGCCGTCCGAGGAACACGTTCTTCGAAGCCACCGTTCACGACCAGATTCAGCGCCCACCAGAAGGCGGGGAACATCTTTTCGCGCGCAGTGCCTTCGAAATACTCCTGTTGACCGCGTTCGAAGCGCCACATCAGCATGCCGCCGCCCAACAACAGGGCAAACGCGGCGAGGAGGGCCAGCAGAAGATCGCGAGACCACAGGATGGACGCGACGGACGCCTCGTTCAGGTCCTCGGGCACCATGACGCGCAATCCCGATGAAAAGATCGGCTGACTGAAGTCAAGCCGCGCTTCACGAGAAGCGGTAATGGATATGTTCGCGGCGGCCAGATCGGCCCTGCCTGATTCGACCTCACTGAGCATCTCGGCGAAATCATCCAGTCGGTCGATGCGATACTCGAGCCCCAGTTCAGTGGCGATCGCATCCCATAATTGAAGCGAAAATCCTGTATTGGCCCCGTTTTCGACATGCGAAAACGGAGTGCGGGTGACTGTGACGACCCTAAGTTCCTGTGCTGCGACCTCTGCCGCGAAACCCGTCATCACCACCAGCAAAAGGCAGCACCTTGGCCAAAATCTCATGTTAAATCATCCCTGTAACAGGTGATACCTTATGACAGCTTGGACAATTTGGGCAAGAATCCGAATATACCCATTAGGATAGACGGGACGCCGCCCGATGTGCCCGCAGCAGTGTAAAGACGCCAGCCGCCACGATGATGGCCGCGCCAACCAGCAAATGGAACTCCAGTTTTTCCTTGAAAAAGGCCATCCCGATCATGCTTGCGAAGACCAGTTGAAAGTAGGCGAAGGGCTGGACGGCCCCGGCTTCGGCCACTTCGTAGACCCGGATCAGAAGCCAATGTCCGAAAGCGCCCGTCATGCACAACAGCCCCATCCAGATCGAATCGGAGGCGGTCATCGAAGTCCAGAACGGCAGACCGACGGCTGTCATGGCGACGGCTCCGACGACACCGGTCCAGAAGAACGAGGTCGCCGCACTGTCTTTTCGCGCAACGTATCGGGTCAGAAGACCGTAGAGCGCGAACATAAGGGCAGACAGAACGGGAATGATCGCAGCCGGTTGGAAGACGCCCACGCCGGGTTGCAGAATGATCAGCATACCGACAAAGCCGACCAAGATCGCAAGCCAGCGTCGCCATCCGGCCTTTTCTCCGAGGACGGGGCCGGCGAGCACGGTGATCAAAAGCGGATAGGTTGCAAAGATCGCGTGGCTTTCCACCAGGCCCAACCAGACGAAGCCAAGGACGGCGACGCAAATCTCAGCGGCCAGGAGCACACCCCGGAAGATTTGCAGGCCCGGCTGTGTTGTCCTGGCCGCGGCCCGCACGCCACCGGCCTTGCGCGACGAGATGGCGATGACGAAGGCGGCGAAGAACCAATAGCGGATCATGACCACCATCAGCACGTTGTAGTGCTCGGCCAGGTGGCGGGATATTCCGTCCTGAGCCGCGAAGACCAGGGTCGTCGCGATCATCAGCAGGATGCCTTTTCGGTTCGACTGTTCGATCATGGCTTGCGCGCCACCGTCATGTGGCGCTTGCGCCCGAAGCCGGGCACGCGTTCGATGTCGAAACCGGCATCCGCGAGAGCCGATCTGACGGCTCCGGCTGCGCTGTAGGTCGCGGCCGTGCCGCCCGGGGTCGTGTGCCGGGCCACCTCGCAGAGGAGTTCTGGCTCCCACAATTCGGGGTTCCTGGCAGGCGCAAACCCGTCGAGGAACCAGGCATCCGCGCTCCCAGTCCAGTCACGCAATGTTTCACGCGCATCGCCGACGATCACGGCCAGTTCGAACCCCTCTACCGACACCTCGCGCGCGCCCAGGGCAAGGGCGTCAAGCACCGGGGCGGCCAGGTCCGCCACGTCCGGGAAAACGGACAGGGCCCGCCGCATGTCCTCTGCCTCCATGGGAAAGCGCTCGAATGACGTGAACCGCAGACGGCCCGGCCTGCCTGTGTTCCGCCATGCGCCCCAGGTTGCGAAAGCGTTCAGCCCCGTACCAAACCCAAGTTCCGCGATATGGAAACCATCGCGAAACCTTTCCGGCAATCCGTTGCCCGCATGGAAGACGTGGGCCGTCTCGGCCAGGCCGTTCTCAAGCGAGAAATACGGATCGTCGAACCGCGTGGCGACGGGCACATCCCCGCGCCATTCCAGTTCGGGGTGCTGGAGGTCAGCCACGCTTTGCCCTACCTAGGTGTCCTGAATTCAGCGCGACACTGGCAAGGAGGAACGGTATTGGCAATGGTCGATTTGACAATTCGCGGCGCTGGCATTTTTGGTCTTTCGATCGCCTGGGAGGCCCTGAAGCGCGGCGCCCGCGTCCGCGTGATCGACCCCAATGGGCCGGGTGCCGGTTCGTCCGGTGGATTGGTCGGCGCGCTGCAACCCCATACGCCGGACCCGTGGAACGAAAAGAAGCAGTTCCAATTCGAGAGCCTTTTGATGGCCGAGGACTTTTGGCGCGATGTCGAGGCCACGTCGGGCATTTCGGCCGGCTATGCCCGCGTTGGTCGCGTGCAACCCCTTGGAAGCGCGCGCGAGGTCGATCTTGCCCGTGCTCGGTGCGCCCCAGCCGAAGAAAACTGGCGCGGGGCGGCTATCTGGGAGGTCATCGAACAGACCGACACGGGCGGCTGGTGCCCACCTTCCCCGACCGGCTTGTACACCCATGATACCCTATCCGCGCTAGTGCATCCGCGCAGGGCCACCGAAAGCCTTGCCAGCGCGATCCGCGCGCGCGGCGGTGCGATCGAGACCGAAGGTCCCGAGACAACACCAACGATTTGGGCAACCGGCTGGCGCGGCCTGGTTGAGATGGGGGCCGGGAACGGCGTCAAGGGACAGGCTGCTCTGTTGAAACACGACGCTCGCGGACACCCTCAGATCTATGCCGACGGCCTGCACATCATCCCCCATATGGATGGAACCACCGCCATCGGCTCGACCTCGGAACGCGAGTTTCAGTCGCCGGGAGAGACCGACGCACAGCTCGAAGACATCATAGAGCGCGCGGCCGAAGCGATGCCGATCCTAAAGGGCGCGCGGATTCTGGATCGTTGGGCCGGGGTGCGACCGCGCGCTAGGAGCCGGGCACCGCTTTTGGGTCCGTGGCCTGACCGATCGGGGCATTTTGTTGCCAATGGCGGCTTCAAGATCGGCTTTGGTATGGCCCCGAAAGTCGCCCGGGTGATGTGCGATCTCGTGCTTGAAGGTTGCGACGCCATCCCTCAGGAGTTCCGCACCAAGTAGCCTATTCGGCCTCGGCGGCCATGCACAACCGGCGCCGGGGGCCTTCCACCCAGAATCGATTTCCAGCCCGGCACAGCCAGGCCACGTCCCCGAGGATCAGCGGCGCCGTGGCACGGAACGAGAATTTCCTCAGACCACCCAGCACATCGGATGCCATCATTGCCAGATGCGTGGCCATCAGGGGACCATGGACGACCAGCCCCGCATAGCCCTCTTCGCGGCAATAGGGGTAGTCATAATGGATGCGGTGTGCGTTGAAGGTCAGCGCCGAGTAGCGAAACAGGCTGATCTCGCTCAGCTTCAGGGCGCGACGCTCGTCGACATCCTCGCTCACGACGGGCGGCTCTCCCGAGACGGAACCGGCCTCGCGGTAGACCAGGTCTTGCTCCTCGGTCAGCACCGGGGCACCCCTTTGACGGACCTCGTGGCGCAGGGTGACAAACCCCAGCTTGCCGCTGCGCCCTTCCTTGCGGGTCACCCCTTGCAGGCGCGTGATCCTTTCGGCGTTTACGCCCGAACGAAACGGAGCGTGAAAGGTCAGCCGGCCACCGGCCCACATCCGGATCGGCAGCCCGAGATCCGGGATCATCCCGCCAAGGTGGGGATGTCCGTCGTTCGCCAGACCCTCTTCGAAATTCGGCTCCCAGAAAAACGCAAGATGAGACAAGGGCGGTAAATCCGCGCCCACGCCGTAGGCGTCTTCCCTGCCAAGCGTTGCCATCAGTGCCCGGGCGCGGGCCGGGTCGATCCGGTCTGAAATCATTGACGTCTTGTCCATGGCCAAGGCGATACCATCTGGGCCGTCCAACGCCAATACGCCACGCTCTGCGCGGCCAGTTCCGAGGCAAAGAAGATCAGGGATTTTCGCCGTGGGTATGCGATATCTTGTGGATAACCGCCCATTCTTCCACCCTCTGTGGGGTTGCGCGTTGACTCAGGCGCTCTTGCGTCGGACAGTCTAGCCCTCGGAATCACCGTCATAAGGCCCCGCCCCCTTGCGTTTCACCCGCCTGCGTCTCAACGGCTTTAAAAGTTTCGTCGACCCGACCGACCTGGTCATCGCCGACGGGCTGACGGGTGTCGTGGGGCCGAACGGGTGTGGCAAGTCGAACCTGCTTGAGGCGCTTCGCTGGGTAATGGGCGAAAACCGCCCCACGGCCATGCGCGGTGGCGGAATGGAAGACGTGATTTTCGCCGGTGCCGCGACGCGGCCCGCGCGCAACTTTGCCGAGGTTTCGATCCACATCGACAACTCGGACCGCCTGGCGCCTGCCGGGTTCAACGACGCCGACCAGATCGAGATCGTCCGCCGCATCACCCGCGACGCCGGTTCGGCGTACAAGGTGAATACCAAAGACGCGCGGGCGCGGGACGTGCAGATGCTGTTTGCCGACGCTTCGACCGGCGCGCATTCCCCGGCGCTGGTCCGCCAGGGGCAGATCTCGGAGCTGATCAACGCCAAGCCCAAGAACCGGCGTCGGATCCTCGAAGAGGCGGCCGGCATCTCGGGTCTGTACCAGCGGCGTCACGAGGCCGAGTTGAAGCTGAAGGGCGCGGAAACCAACTTGACGCGCGTCGATGACGTCATCGAACAGCTTGCGCAGCAGCTTTCTTCCCTGGCCCGGCAGGCCCGACAGGCCAAGCGATACCGCGAAATCGGGGCAGAGCTGCGCCATGCCGAGGGCCTTTTGTTGTACCTGCGCTGGCGCGAAGCGGAGTCGGCGCGCACCGCCGCCGAAGCCGACCTGGCAAACCACACCCGCTCTGCCGCAGAGGCCGAACGCCAAGCGCGCGCGGCGACGGGTGCGCGCGCCAAGGCCGAGGAGGCGCTTCCGCCCCTGCGCGAGGAGGAGGCCATCGCCGCCGCGGTTCTCAGCAGGCTGCAGGTCAAGCTGGCGGCGTTGGACGACGAGGAAACCCGCGCGACGCGGACGATCGAGACACTTCAGGCGCGGATCGCGCAATTGACCCGCGATGCCGAGCGTGAATCCGACCTGAACGCGGATGCAGGCAAGACGCTGGATACCCTATCGGCCGAGGAAGCCGAGCTGAGTGCTTCGGGTGAAGGTCATGGCGCGGCCCTGGAAGCCGCCAACATCGAGGCCCACGAAGCCGCCACTGTGCTGCAGGATCGCGAAAACCAACTGTCGCAGCTGACCGAGGACGTTGCCCGGCTGGCCGCGCGCCACCAGTCGGCGGAACGGCTGATGCAGGATGCCCAGACCACGCTGACCCGCAGCGAAGAGGCCGAGGAGAAGGCGCGCGCCGAAGCCAAGAGTGCCGCCCAGGACCTTGCCGCTGCCGAAACGGCTTTTGCATCGGCCGAAGCTGCGCTGCAGAAGGTTGCGGACGCTGCAAGCGCCGCCGAAGAGGCCCTTGCGCTGGCCGATGACGCCCGCGAGGCCGCGCAGGGCAAAGAGGCCGATGCGCGCGCCGGACGCTCATCCGCCGAAGGCGAGGTCAAGGCGCTTCAGGCCGAGGTCGCCGCCCTTGCCAAACTGGTCAACCGGGACACCGCCGAAGGTGGCCAGGTCATGGATTTGCTAACCGTCAAGTCAGGGTATGAAAAAGCCCTGGGCGCAGCACTTGCCGACGATCTTCGCGCCCCTGTCATCGAGGACGACGCCGGCTCGGGCTGGGCCGAACTGCCGGGCTATGCCTCGGCGCAGAACCTTCCTGACGGGGTCGCCGCGCTTTCGAACTATGTCAGCGTGCCGCCCGTGCTTGCCCGCCGCCTGTCCCAGGTCGGCCTGGTCGACAGCGCGGACGGTGCCCGGCTTCAGGCAAAATTGCTGCCCGGTCAGCGGCTAGTCAGCCCGGAGGGCGACCTATGGAGATGGGATGGTTTCCGCGCCAGTTCGGGCGATGCTCCGTCGGCCGCCGCCCTGCGCCTTGAGCAACTGAACCGCCTGCAGGAACTCAAGCAGGATCTTGAGGAAGCCACTGCCCGCGCCGATGGTGCCGCCCGTGCTCACGAGTTGCTGAAATCAGAAATGGAGAGTCTGGTTGCCAAGGTGTCCCAGGCCCGCGACGCGCGGCGCGCTGCCGATCATGCCCTGACCGAAGCCAACCGCGTGCTGAGCCGCGCCGAGGCCGATCGCAATATCTCCGAGGGCAAGCGCGAAGCGGCGGGACTGGCCGTGCGCCGCCACGGGGACGAGGCCACGACGGCCCGTCAGAACCTGACCCAGGCGGAACGCGCGCTTGCCGACCTTGACGATCTTGACCAACTGCGGGCAACGGCCGAGGACGTAAAGGTCACGGTCGAGGCGGCGCGCATGACAATGATGGCGCGCCGGTCAGCCCATGACGAATTGAGGCGGGAGGGCGAAGCACGCGACCGCCGCCTGGGAGAAATCGAGAAAGAACGCAAGACCTGGGAGGCGCGTCTTGCCAACGCGGGATCGCGGATTGCCGAGCTTGCCGAGCGTCGCAGCCAATCCGAAGCCGAACTGACCGAGGCCGAAGCCGCGCCCGGGCGGATCGCCGCCGAACGCGCCACTTTGGCAGACGACCTGGACGCCGCCGCAAAACGCCGCCGTACCGCCGCCGACGCCCTGGCCGAGGCCGAGACCGCCGAACGCGACGCCAAAGAGAAGGAACGCGAATGCGAACGGAGCGCGTCGGACGCGCGCGAGCACCGCGCCGCGGCCCAGGCCCGGGCCGAGGCCACCCGCGAGACGGTCAGCCTGGCCGCCGAGCGGATCGAAGAGGAACAGGAAACCACGCCCGGAAAGCTCCTGGAAACCCTGAATGCCGATCCCGAGGCCCTGCCCTCGGCTGAAAAGATCGAGACCGAAGTCGCGCGCCTGCGTCGCAACCGCGACGCCCTTGGTGCTGTCAACCTGCGGGCCGAAGAAGATGCGAAGGAGGTCGAGGAAGAGCATACGCTTCTGGTGACCGAGAAAGCCGACCTGGAGGAAGCGATCCGCACGTTGAGAAACGGGATCGCCAGTCTGAACAAGGAAGGCCGCGAACGGCTTTTGACTGCGTTTGAACAGGTGAATTCGAACTTTTCGCTGCTGTTCACGCACCTCTTCGGCGGTGGCGAGGCCAAGCTGGTGCTGGTCGAATCCGACGATCCGCTTGAGGCAGGGCTTGAGATCATGTGCCAGCCGCCGGGCAAGAAGCTCGCGACGCTGTCGCTCTTGTCGGGCGGCGAGCAGACCCTGACCGCCCTTGCCCTGATTTTCGCGGTCTTTCTGGCCAACCCCGCCCCCATCTGCGTGCTGGACGAGGTCGACGCGCCGCTGGACGATGCGAACGTCACCCGGTTCTGCGATCTGCTGGACGAGATGTGCCGGCGCACGGAAACGCGGTTCCTGATCATCACCCACCACGCGGTGACGATGGCTCGCATGGACCGTTTGTTCGGGGTCACCATGGGCGAACAGGGTGTCAGCCAGCTTGTGTCGGTGGATCTGAAAAAGGCCGAGGCCATGGTCGCCTGACCATTTCGGCCATTGCAGCCGCTCGACTTTCGGCACTAAACAGCCCTTGATGGAAGCCCTTCCCGCCCTCTGGATTGTTTTTGCTGCGCTTTTTGCTGCCGGCCTTGTCAAAGGCACGGCGGGCGTGGGGCTGCCGATGGCGGCCCTTGGCATCCTGACCTTTTTCACCGATCCGCGTTCGGCCTTCGCGATCACGCTGATCCCGATTTTCCTGGCGAACGCGATCCAGCTTTACCGCGTGGGAGGCGTGCCAGCGGCGATCCCGCGGTACTTGCCGTACATTTTGTGCATGTTCGTTACGATTCCGGTGACGCTGAACGCGACGGCGGATGCGTCCGAGGAATTGCTCTTGGGCGTCCTGGGCAGCGTCATGGTGATTTTCGTCGTCCTGAACGTCACCAGATGGGCGCCGACGATCCCCGATCGCCACGACCGCGCGGCTCAGGTATTTTTTGGCACTGCCTCGGGCATCTTCGGCGGTCTGGCCGCCATCTGGCTGCCGCCGATGCTGATCTACATCGGGGCCCGGCACGTCGGCAAAGAGGAGTTCGTTCGGGCCACTGGGCTCTTGCTGTTTGCGGGCAGCATCCCCTTGTTCGGCGGTTATATTTACGAAGGGTTCCTGACCGGTCCGCTAGCCAAACTGTCAGTCCTCCTGTTGATCCCGACGACCATCGGGCTGTTGATCGGTGAACAGCTCAGGCGGCGGCTGTCTGAACAGAATTTCCGCAAGTTCATCTTGGGGATGTTCGTACTGATCGGGCTGAACATGATCCGCCGCGCGCTCGCGGGCTAAATCGCCGCGCTATAGGTTTGTGCCTCTGACGCGGTCTCGCCCAGTCTTGCCGCGAAAATCCGAACCAGCGGCCGTGCCCATTCGTAGATTTCAAGCGTATTGCCGTCGAATGACATGGCATCCGGATAGGCGACCGCGAGATCGCGCAACCAGTCGGCGGCCTCGGGAACCGGTTGGTTCAAAGTGTCCAGCGAGACCGTGTGATAGCACATCAACGCCTCGATCAACTCTCCCTTGGTCCGCTCGGGACCGGCAAGGACGACGCCACGCGCCGTGGGGGAGTGCCCGGCCTCGACAACCGTCTGGTACTGGGCTGTGGCGGATTGGTTCTGAACATAGCCTTCAGGGAACCGCGAAATCGCCGAAGCCCCAAGACCGATCAGGCGAGGAACCCGGTCATCGGTATACCCCTGGAATGAACGCGCTAGCCGCCCCTCTGCCTTGGCAACAGCAAGTCCGTCGTCCGGCAAGGCAAAATGGTCGATGCCGATTTCGACATAGCCGACCTCGAGAAATCGCGCGCGCGCGCCAAGGAACAGTTCATAGCGCTCTTCTGGTCCCGGCAGAGCGTCGGTCGGAATAACCTGCTGACGCTTGGACATCCAGGGCACATGCGCATAGCCGTAAAGAGCCAGGCGCGTCGGCTTCAGTGACAGGACATCTTCCAGAGTACGCTGCAGACTTTCGTAGGTTTGAAAGGGCAGACCGTACAGAAGGTCGATGTTCAGGGCAGTCACGCCCACATCGGCCAGCATGCGGGCCGTCGCGCGCGTTTCCTCGACCGACTGGTGCCGCCCGATTGCCCGCTGAACCGCCGGATCGAAATCCTGCACGCCGAGGCTCACCCGGTTCAGGCCATGTTTGGCCAGGACCGCGATGCGCTCTGCGTCCACCTCGGTTGGATCAATTTCGACGGAGAGTTCCTCGAGCGCCGAAAATCCGAAAATCGAGGCTATCCCCGACAGCAGTTCTTCCATCAATTCGGCAGGCAAAATTGTCGGTGTCCCGCCCCCAAGATGCAGCCGGACAACGCGAATCGATTCCGGCATGGTAGCGCGAACAGCCTCTGCCTCGGTCAAAACAGTTGCGACATAACGCGCCAGCGGGGCGTTTGTTTTCGTGCCTTGTGTGCGGCACGCGCAAAACCAACACAGTCTGCGACAGTACGGAACATGTATGTATAGTGAGATTTCGGAGCCGTTCGGCGTCGCGGCAAGCCAGGCATCGCGCTTGTCCAGGCCAATGGCCGAAGTGAACCTGTTTGCAGGCGGATAGCTTGTGAATCGCGGGACTTTCGCGTCAAATAGGCCATGACGACGAAGGGCTGTTCTGTGTGTCATTTCGGGAAGATGCCGTGAACCCGGATTTCACGCTTTGACGCAAATCAAAAAGGGCCGTGATGAAACGAGAGGAATTCACAGTCGATTGCGCCGCTTGTCCGATCCGCCATCGGGCGGTTTGCGCCCGTTGTGAAGCAGACGAACTGGAAGAACTGAACAAGATCAAGTTCTACAAGTCGTTCCCTTCGGGCCAGACGATTTCCATTCGCGGCGAACCCTCTGACACAGTTGCCTCGGTCGTGGATGGTGTAGCCACCCTGACCCGCTCGATGGAAGACGGGCGTACCCAACTCGTCGGTTTGCTGCTTCCTTCTGACTTCATCGGTCGCCCCGGGCGCGAAACCATCGAATACGATATCACGGCAGTGACGGATCTGACCCTGTGCTGTTTCCATCGCAAGCCCTTCGAAGAGTTGCTGGAGGATCATCCCCACATTCGTGAGCGGCTCTTGGAGATGGCATTGGACGAGCTGGACGCGGCACGTGACTGGATGCTGCTGTTAGGGCGGAAGACAGCGCGGGAACGCATCGCCAGCCTGATCGCCCTGATTGTAAAACGCTCGACCCGTCCCGACGGCGAAAGTCTCGGAAATGAACATCGCGTTGTTCTGCCGATCACGCGCGAGACGATGGCCAATTATCTTGGGCTGACGATTGAAACGGTCAGCCGCCAGCTGACCCGCCTGAAAAAGGACGGGATCATCGAGCTGGACGGCAAGCGGGGTGTCATCATTCCGGACCTGGCGGAACTGCTTGCGGAAACCGGGGACGACGACGACGGTGGCATGATCACCTGACCCGGTGGCGGGAGGCGATGCTGAAAATCGCCGATGGCGCCAGCCATGTCCGTTCATTCGATCCTCCCAAAGAACCGGGCTAATCGCAACATTGTTGCGCAAAGCGCAGGACGTGTCTGGCGCAAGTCCGCATCGACCAACCCACGACGGCGGGCGCGATCGTGCAAGACCGCGCGCCCGATATATCGCGACCCGACGACTGCGCCCAAGGCGGCATCAGTATTGAACCCGATGTAGATTTCATCGGTCTGTTCGAGGTAATCTGAGTTCGGGCAGTCGAACTGTTCGGGACGACGGCAGAGACACGACGTGATGACGTCAGAGCGCCGGTGTCTGTTTTTTTAATTTTTATCAGTGCCATAGATTGGTTTTATTCAACGGGGAATGCGTATGCTGCTGCTGCGGCAAAAAAGCCTTAACCAGGACAAGACGGATTGACCTGAGTCAAGGTTGCGTCGCATCAGCGCTGCCAGAAGACCATCATGAGAACAGGTGCGGGGAACGGCTCCGCACTCAAGAATAAACGAAGGACTGGAACGCCATGTGGGACGTCGTAAAAGTCATCCTTTTCGGTCTGGTCGCGCTGTTTGCTGCAATTGCAGCAAATTTCGGGCGCGATCTGGCCTATCAAGTCCATGCCGTGCTGATCATGCTGATCGCCGGCGGGATGTTCATCTGGGAGGTTCGCCGTCTCGGCGACTCCAAATCGTCACCTGACAAGTCGACCTACATGGACGACGTCGTCCGTGCGGGGGTCATCGCCACCGCGTTCTGGGGTATTGCCGGCTTTCTCGTGGGTGTCGTCATCGCGACGCAACTGGCCTTTCCGGCCCTGAACCTTGAATGGGCACAGCCATTTACCAACTTTGGACGCCTTCGCCCGCTGCACACCAGTGCGGTGATTTTCGCGTTTGGCGGCAATGCCCTGATCATGTCGTCCTTCTACATCGTACAGCGGACCTCCGGTGTGCGGCTTTGGGGCGGCAACCTGGCCTGGTTCGTTTTCTGGGGCTATCAGCTGTTCATCGTGCTGGCGGCAACAGGGTATCTCCTGGGCGCGACGCAATCCAAGGAATATGCCGAGCCGGAATGGTACGTCGACCTTTGGCTGACCGTCGTCTGGGTTGCCTTCCTTTTGGTGTTTTTGGGAACCATCTGGATCCGCAAAGAAAAGCATATCTACGTCGCGAACTGGTTCCTGCTGAGCTTTATCATCACGGTCGCCATGCTGCACCTGGTGAACAACATCTCGATTCCGGTCTCGATCCTCGGCTCAAAGTCGGTGCAGGTCTTTGCCGGTGTCCAGGACGCTATGACGCAATGGTGGTACGGCCACAACGCCGTCGGATTCTTCCTGACGGCAGGCTTCCTTGGGATGATGTACTACTACGTGCCGAAACAGGCTGAACGTCCTGTCTTCTCGTACAAGCTGTCGATCATCCACTTCTGGGCGCTGATCTTCCTTTATATCTGGGCTGGTCCGCACCACCTGCATTACACCGCCCTGCCCGACTGGGCCTCCACACTAGGCATGGTGTTCTCGGTTATCCTCTGGATGCCGTCCTGGGGTGGCATGATCAACGGTCTGATGACGCTGAACGGCGCATGGGACAAGCTCCGTACCGACCCGATCATCCGTATGTTCGTTATCTCGCTTGCCTTCTACGGCATGTCGACCTTCGAAGGCCCGATGATGTCGATCCGTGCGGTAAACTCGCTGTCGCACTACACGGACTGGACCATCGGTCACGTTCACTCGGGTGCGCTTGGCTGGAACGGCATGATCACCTTTGCCGCCATCTACTTCCTGGTGCCGCGTCTTTGGAAGCGTGACCAGATGTATTCGATGGCCGCCATCAACTGGCACTTCTGGCTCGCCACCCTTGGCATCGTGCTCTACGCGGCTTCGATGTGGGTGACGGGTATCATGGAAGGCCTGATGTGGCGTGAAGTTGATGCCCAGGGCTTCCTGGTCAACAGCTTTGCCGACACCGTCAGCGCCAAGTTCCCGATGTACGTGATCCGTGCCCTGGGTGGTGTTCTGTACCTGAGCGGTGCGCTGGTCATGGTCTGGAACATGTGGATGACGATCAGAGGAGCCGAGCGGGTAACCGCAAGCGTTCCCGCGGTCCCGGCTGAGTGAGAAGGAACTGACAATGTCTGTACTCAACAAACACGCAATCCTTGAGAAAAGCCCGACGCTTTTGCTCATCTTCTCGCTCCTCGTTGTCACGGTTGGCGGGATTGTCGAGATCGCGCCTCTCTTCTACCTCGACAACACGATCGAGGAAGTGGAGGGGGTCCGGCCCTACTCTCCCCTGGAGCTGGCCGGTCGCGACATCTACATCCGCGAAGGCTGCTATGTCTGCCACAGCCAGATGATCCGCCCCATGCGGGACGAGGTCGAACGCTATGGCCACTACAGCCTTGCTGCGGAATCGATGTACGACCACCCGCACCAGTGGGGGTCGAAGCGGACCGGGCCCGACCTGGCCCGCGTCGGCGGCCGGTACTCGGATGCCTGGCACGTCGATCACCTGTCGAACCCGCAGTCGGTCGTGCCTGAAAGTGTCATGCCGAAGTACGCCTTCCTGATGCGCACCCCGATCGACGGCAAATACATCACCGACGTGATGGAGACGCACCGTTTCGTTGGTGTTCCCTATACCGACGAAATGATCGCCGAGGCCCGCGCCGACTTTATGGCCCAGGCCGACCCTGACAGCGATTATGACGGCGTTCTCGAGCGTTATCCGGGCGCGGTTGTGTCGAACTTCGACGGTCAGCCCGAACTGACCGAGATGGACGCCATGATCGCCTATCTCCAGATGTTGGGCACTTTGGTCGACTTCTCGACCTTCACGCCTGACGCAAGCCGCTGAGGGGAGGGACAGATGGATTTCTACTCTCTCTTCAGAGCTTTTGCCGATAGTTGGATGCTTCTGGCCATGATGCTGTTCTATGCCGGAGCCATTCTCTGGGCGTTTCGGCCCGGAAGCCGGAAGACCCACAACGAAATCGCGGAGATTCCGCTTCGGAATGAACGGCCTATCAAGGCCGAGGACGGAGAATAAAGATGTCCGACAACGCGCATAAAGATGAAGTCACCGGCACGGAAACGACCGGCCACGAGTGGGACGGCATCAAGGAACTGAACAACCCGCTTCCGCGCTGGTGGCTCTGGACCTTTTACCTGACCATCATCTGGGGCATCGGATATACGATCGCCTATCCCGCCTGGCCTTTGGTCAGCGGAGCGACGACCGGGATGCTGGGATTTTCCACCCGGGGCGAGGTGGCGGCAGAGATCGATCGCTACAAGGCACAGAATGCCGAGGTATCGGCCGCTCTTGCCAGTGCCGACCTGGCCACCCTGTCGCAAAGCGATCCTGCCTATCAGTTCGGTGTCGCAGGCGGGGCCGCGGTTTTCCGCGCCAACTGCTCTCAGTGTCACGGAGCCGGTGCAGCCGGTGCAAAGGGCTATCCGAACCTGCTGGACGACGATTGGCTCTGGGGTGGTGATCTCGCTGCCATCGAGACGACTGTGATGCACGGTATCCGCAACGAAACCGATGGCGATGCCCGTTGGTCCGAGATGCCGGCGTTCGGCGAAATCCTCGGTGAGGAAGAGATCGTGGCGACCGCGAATTTCGTTCTCTCGCTTTCGGACAGCGCCCACGATGCGGCATTGGCAACCGAAGGTGCGGTTTTGTTCGAAGAGAACTGTGCGGCCTGCCACATGGAAGACGGCACAGGCGACCGCGAACAGGGCGCGCCGAACCTGTCGGATGCGATCTGGCTCTATGGCGGTGACATCGACACTGTCGTCGAGACCATCACGAACGCACGTTTCGGCGTCATGCCGGCCTGGGGCCAGCGCCTCAGCGAAGCCGACGTCAAGGCAGTGACCTTGTACGTGCACCAGTTGGGCGGCGGCGAGTAACGCTCGCCTGCTGCTCGGTCGGGCCATCGGAGGAGGATGGCCCGATCTGCCCCGGTCCCGGCCCCTGTTCGCACGCATGACGGGACCGGGGCATTATGACCTATATCAATGCCTTGCCAAAGGCTGTTGATTAGACCGACACTGCGAACAGGAACTAGGACGCCATGAGTCTCCCCGGCGAATCTCTTTATGCTGCCCATGAACCGGTGTTTCCACGCCGGGTTTCCGGGGCTTTCCGCACCTTCAAATGGTGGCTAATGGGTCTGACCCTGGCGATCTATTACCTGACGCCATGGATCAGATGGGACCGCGGCCCAAAGCTTCCCGATCAGGCGGTACTGGTCGATCTCGCCGGGCGCCGGTTTTATTTTTTCTGGATCGAGATCTGGCCGCACGAGTTCTATTTCGTGGCCGGCCTGCTGATCATGGCGGGTCTGGGCCTGTTCCTGTTCACATCGGCACTTGGCCGGGTCTGGTGCGGATATGCCTGTCCGCAGACAGTCTGGACCGATCTTTTCATCCTGGTCGAACGCTGGATCGAAGGCGACCGGAACGCTCGCGTCCGGCTGTGGAACGAGAAGTGGTCGGTGCGCAAGCTGCGGTTGCGGCTGACAAAGTGGGTCTCGTGGCTCCTGATCGCCGTTTCGACGGGCGGTGCCTGGGTCTTTTACTTCGCCGACGCACCCACCCTGCTGGGCGACCTGGTGACTCTGAATGCGCCAGCGGTTGCCTATTCGACGATTTTCATCCTGACCGCGACGACCTTCATCTTCGGTGGTTTCATGCGCGAGCAGGTCTGCATCTACATGTGCCCCTGGCCGCGTATTCAGGCCGCGATGATGGACGATGACACGCTGACAGTCGCCTATCGCGACTGGCGGGGTGAACCGCGCGGTCGTGGCAAGAACCGAGAAGACCTGGGCGACTGCATTGACTGCAATGCCTGTGTCAACGTCTGCCCGATGGGCATCGATATCCGCGACGGCCAGCAAATGGCCTGTATCACCTGCGCCCTATGCATCGATGCCTGCGACGACGTGATGGACAAGATCGGCAAGCCGCGCGGGCTGATCGACTATCTTGCCCTCTCGGATGCCCCGCGCGAGCAATCGGGCAATCCGCCGCGCCCGATCTGGCAGCACATCCTGCGCACGCGCACGATCGTCTATACCGCCGCATGGTCGCTTATCGGCGTGGTCCTTCTTTGGGCCCTGTTCGTGCGTCCAGACATTGACGTAAGCGTGACCCAGGTGCGCAATCCGCAGTTCGTAACACTGTCGGACGGCTGGATCCGGAATTCCTATGACCTGAGACTTCGCAACAAGCACGGTGAGGACCGGCCGTTCGAAATCTATGTGGTCGGAGACCCGAAGCTTCAGGTCGAACTGGAAGGGCTTTATAGCCACACCGTGGTTGTCCCTGCCAACGAGACAGCGCAGCAGCGTGTTTATGTGACAGCACCGAAAGACTCGCCCGCTGCGACGGCCGAACGCTCGGAAATCCGGTTCTGGATCGAAGACACGGTATCGAAAGAACGCGTACATCAAGACAGCATTTTCAACGGGAAGGGCTGAAAACGATGACTACTCGCACGATCAAGGGCTGGCACGTCGCCGTTGGCTTTGGCGCCGCGTTTTCGGTGATCATCGCCGTCAACGTGGTCATGGCCACGCAGGCCATCCGGACCTTCCCGGGCCTAGAGACAAAGAATTCCTATGTCGCGAGCCAGCATTTCGATGCGGATCGCATCTCGCAGGACAATCTTGGCTGGACGGTCGTTGCAGGGGTTGAAGACGAGCGTCTGTCCCTGTCCTTCACTGACGACATCGGCGCGGTTGAGCCGGAAATCACCAAGGCCACCCTAGGACGGGCGACGCATGTGAAAGACGACCGGATGCCCGAATTCACATTCAACGGGACCTCTTTCGTTGCCGACGTGCCGGGGCTTGGCGCGGGCAACTGGAACCTGCGGCTTGAGGCCATCGCTCCCGATGGAACCTTGTTCCGCCGCCGCATCGTCCTGCACGTGCCGGGATGAGCGTCGCCGTCTGTCCAGGATGCTCCGGCGTCTCGGCGGCCATCGAGCCGGTGGCAGATACGAACGCCGCGACGCATCACCTGGTGCTGCCGGGCATACACTGCGCGGGCTGCATCCGCACGGTTGAAGACACCTTGCGCAAACAGCCGGGCATTCGGGACGCCCGTGTGAACCTGACGCTGAAGCGCGCTTCGATCACGGCCTCACCCGGCGCTGATCCGACGCCCTGGATAACCGCCCTCGCCCAGGCCGGGCACGAAGCCTTTGAGGCTGACGCAGCGCCTGACAGGGATACAGCCGGTCGCGATCTTATACTGCGCCTCGGAGTCGCGGGCTTTGCGATGATGAATGTCATGCTGTTGTCGGTGGCCGTCTGGTCAGGCGCGTCCGACAGCACCCGCGACCTGTTTCACTGGATCAGTGCGGCGATTGCACTTCCAGCGGCGCTGTTCGCCGCGCAGCCGTTCTTTCGGAACGCTTTCTCGGCGCTGAGGGCGCGCCATCTCAACATGGACGTGCCGATCTCGTTGGCGATTCTCTTGGCCTGCGGTATGTCGCTGTACGAGACCATGCAGGGTGGAGACCACGCCTATTTCGACGCCGCCCTGTCGCTGACGTTCTTCCTTTTGGCGGGACGCGTTCTGGATGCAAGGATGCGACGCGCGGCGCGATCGGCGGCGCAGGATCTGGCCGCGATGGAGCCGTCGCGCGTGATCAGGATCGAAAACGGCGAAAAGACCAGCCTGCCTGCGAACGAGATCGCCGTGGGAGATACGCTTTGGCTGGCGGCGGGCGCCCGTCTGCCTGTCGATGCCGAACTGCTGGAGGACAATGCCCGGATCGACAGAAGCCTGGTCACCGGAGAAAGCGAACCCGTCACCCGCCACCGGGGCGCGGCGCTTCAGGCCGGCGACATCACTCTGACCGGCCCGATTTCCATTCGTGCGACGGCCGTAGGCGAGGACACGACCCTGCGGCGCATGGCCCGTCTTGTCGCCATCGCCGAAAGCGCCAAGACGGCCTACACCAGCCTCGCCGACCGTGCCGCCGCGATCTATGCCCCGGCGGTCCATCTGATTTCGCTGGCTGCCTTCCTGGGATGGGCCTGGGCGACGGGCGATCTGCGCCTCGCGCTGAACATCGCTGTTGCCACGCTCATTATCACCTGCCCCTGCGCACTTGGACTTGCCGTTCCGGCGGTTGCGACAGCGGCAACGGGCCAGTTGTTCCGGCAGGGGCTTCTTGTCACTTCGGACACGGCGCTTGAGCGGTTGGCCGCGATAGACACGGTCGTTTTCGACAAGACCGGCACCCTGACACGAGCGACGCTTTTTGCGCCCGAAGGTCTGCCCGACGACGCCCGGACTGTTTTGGCGGGATTGGCGAATGCCTCGGACCATCCGCTGACCCGCAGCCTTGCCCGGTCGTTGGAGTCCATTCCCGAAGCCAAGCTGACGAATATTCGGGAAACGGCGGGTCGGGGCCTTAGGGCCGATTGGAAAGGCATCACGGTCAGCCTTGGACGCAACGCGGCCGGAGACACGGTACTGGCCATCGGGCCGGACGAGTGGGTCATGGAGCGCACCGAAGAACTGATCGAACATGCCGGGGAGGCAATCCGGACACTGCAGGATCGCGGTCTGTCGATTCACATCCTGACTGGCGACACCGATGAAAAAGCCAGGCGTATTGCCACGGCGCTTGGTGTGTCTCATGCCGAGGCGGGTATGACGCCTGAGAGCAAGCAAGCCTTTATCGCCGAACTTCAATCCAGGGGGCATCGCGTCCTCATGGTCGGCGACGGCCTGAACGACACCGGCGCCCTGGCGGCTGCGGACGCCTCGATTGCGCCCGGCAGCGCCCTGGAGGCGAGCCGGAGCGCAGCTGACGTCATCATTGCGTCCGGCGATCTGACCCGCATCGACCTGGCGCTGCGTATGGCCAGGGCTGCGCGCAAGCGCATCCTGGAAAACTTTGGGCTGGCCGCCACCTATAACGCCGTTGCTATTCCCCTGGCCCTGGCCGGGTTCGCAACACCCTTGCTGGCTGCCCTTGCCATGTCCGCCAGTTCGGTTACCGTCATCCTGAATGCACTTCGCGTGAGGTCGGCATGAATATCCTCGTCATCCTCGTTCCCTGCTCGCTGATCCTGGGTCTTGGTGCCCTTGCGGCCTTTGTCTGGACCATCAAGAGCAACCAGTACGATGACCCCGAAGGCGATGCCTGGCGGATTTTGAACGACGACTAGCGACTTCGGTAGCCGTGCTCAGGCGGCCTTCCACTTGATCGAACAGCCCATCGAGGCGACCTGCTCGCGCGGGCCCTGCCCGGTTTCAGCGACCTCGCGCATGGCTTCGAAAAGATCGCGCCGCAGGTCTTCTGGACCCGCCTTGTTGCGCGAAGCGTCCAGGCGTCCGCGATATTGCAGTTCCATGTCCGCATTGAAGCCGAAGAAATCCGGCGTGCAGACGGCGTCGTAGGCCCTGGCGACCTCCTGGCTCTCGTCGTGGAGGTACGGGAAGGGAAAGCCCCGTTCTTCCGCCAGTTTTTTCATATTCTCGAAGCTGTCGGCAGGATGGCTTTCGGCGCTGTTCGAACAGATCGCCGCTACGCCGATCCCGAGCTTTTCGAGGTCGCGCGCATCGCGGATGATGCGGTCGAGGATGGCCAGAACATAGGGGCAATGGTTGCAAATGAATACGATCAGCGTGCCGTTGGGTCCGCGGACGTCTTCGAGGCTGAGCGTCCGGCCATCAGTGGAGGGAAGCGAGAAGGCCGGAGCCTTCCAGCCGAAATCACAAACGGGGGGAACTGCAGCCATTGCTCTTACTCCTTGAATGCCGCCGCGCGGATGGCGCGGATGTTTTCGCCGTAGGGCGCGGGGGTGTCGGCCGAGCCGCCCCGGAACACCGCCGAGCCTGCCACCAGCACGTCCGCGCCCGCCTCGACGACCAGCGGTGCCGTGGTCGGATCGACCCCGCCGTCGATCTCGATATGCACCTCGCGGTCGCCGATCATCTCGCGCAGGCGCCGCACCTTCGCGGTCATGTCTATGAACTTTTGCCCGCCAAATCCGGGG
>JBNKHH010000045.1:0-38181 GCA_050290245.1 Silicimonas sp. | reverse complement strand
GGCCCGGCCCGCGACTGCTGTCTTGAAGATCAGCCACCGTAAACGTCGAGGCCGAACCACTTTTCCGAGATTTCCTGGTAGGTACCATTCTCACGCAGTGCCTGGATCGCCGTTGAGAAGGCATCGGCGATCGCCTGATCGTCCTGCCGGACGGCGACACCTGCGCCATAGCCGAAATATTCAGGATTGGTGAATTCGGGGCCGCGCAGTTCGAAACCCTTGCCTTCGGGTGTGCCAAGGAATCCATCTTGGAGCGCGACCACATCCCCCAGCACGGCGTCCACGCGGCCCGAGGCAAGGTCGAGATACGCCTCATCCATCGTCCCGTACAGCCGCACCTCGACCTCGGGCATCTCGGCAGTCATGTAGCGCTCGAAACTTGTCGCCCGCTGCGTGCCGACCACCGCGCCGGACAACCCTTCGGCCGAAATCTCGAAGTCGCTGTCGGCCGCGACGGCGAACCGAGAAGGAACCGAATAGTACTTTTCGGAAAACGCGATGACCTTGCGGCGCTCGTCAGTGATATAGAGCGAGGCGATGATCGCATCGTATTTCTTTGCCTGGAGACCAGGGATGATGCCATCCCAGTCCTGCGTCACCCATGTGCACTCAACCTTGAGATAGGTGCACATGGCGTTGCCCAGATCAACCTCGAAGCCGGCCACGCTGCCGTCGGATTCTGTGTAGTTGAACGGGGGGTAGGCACCCTCGGTTCCGATCACCAGACTGTTTGGCACATCCTGAGCGGCGACTGCGCCTGCGAAAGTGAAGGCCGCGATGGCGCCCGCCAGCGCCGAAGCAATTGAAGTCTTCATAGTGTCATTCCCTGTTTTGTCGCGCGATCCGGTCGCGCCTGGGTGAACTTTGAATATTAGATAGTATACAATCAAGGATATTATTTTGGGCGCTGCCGTTTTTTGCCTGTCCTAGCGCCAGGCGCGGGCTTTCGATGCATTTTTGGTCATTTGGAGCGTTTGATTGGTACCCAGCGCAGTGAATGGCCGTTCCCCGCCCTACGAAGGCATTCTGAGGCCAAACCTTTCGCAAAGGGCCGGCGTGCTCTCAAGGTCCATGTCCAGCGCATATCTCTCTCGCAGCGCGGCGGCACTTGCCCGATCCGGCCACATCCGAGAAAACTCCCTGAAGTAGTTTTCAAAGCCTGCGGGCGAAATGACTTCGATTATCTCACGGGTTTCATCGCCAGCATTCCAGAATGTGTGCCACTGGTTTCGCGGCTTGAAAACCCAATCCCCCTGGGACGCGGTCACGATTTCATCGCCGAGCAACGCACCCATTTTGCCGCGCAGCACGAAGGAGTATTCGTCCTCCCGATGATGCCTGTGCAGCGGCGCAGCCAGCGTTCTGGGTGCAATTGGGTGATGGACAATCGAAAAGCGTTCGCCGCTGTCCGCGCCGTCAATCTTCCAGACGACCCCAAACCCGCCGAAATCGAATTTCTCGCTGGTCCCGTCATGGATAATGCGTACGTCCATTGATGCGCCCGATTTGAAGTGCGAAAGCCTTGCTGAAGGGTAGCATGGGCTACCCAGTATTGTCTTCGTTTGCTCGCAAACGAAAGGCATGCCCGACGTTTGGCAAACAAGGATATCGAACCGGTCCATCGCCTTCGAAATCGCTGCATCGCTGTTAGTGCCGGTGCCTGCCCGGGTATTGAACCACTTTTGAAATCGCTTACTCTGCCGTTTTGAAGCACCAGAGATAGATCTCCACATGAACCAAAGATACGAAGTTGTGATCAACGGGGGCGGCCCAGTTGGAATGGCGCTTGCCATCGAACTTGGACAGCGCGGTATCGAAACCTGCGTTGTTGAAAAGTACCCGGATCCTCAGCCGGTGCCAAAAGGGCAGAACCTGACACAGCGAACCTGTGAGCATTTTGCGGCCTGGCATTGTGAGGATGAGCTTCGCGCGGCTCATGTGCTGCCAAGAGGCGCCGGCACCGGGGGAATGACCATATACGGCTCGCTTCTGTCCGGGGTTCGCCTTGACTGGTTTAACAGGGCGTCTGTCGGTAAATATTACCATTCGGCCAACTTCCGTTTGCCCCAGTACAAGACGGAATCGGTCTTGCGTGCCCGTGCGTCGGAGATTGCCGGGGTGACACTGATGTACGGTTGGAACGGTGTTGGATTGCAGCAGGACACATCATGCGCGACGCTAGCTATCGAGAACACCGCGTCTGGTGAAATCAGGGACCTCGACTGCGCGTATCTGATTGGCGCAGATGGCAGCAATTCGATGGTCAGGGAAGCTGCGGGAATATCCGAAACGCAACAAAGCCACGATCGACTGATGGTGCTGTTGGTCTTTGAATCCGAAGAGCTGCACGGATTGCTGGGCGCGCATCCCGACAAGGCAATCTACAAGGTTCTGCATCCTGATCTGGATGGTTACTGGATGTTCTTCGGTCGCGTGGACCACGGCAAGAGCTGGTTTTTCCACGCACCCGTTCCAAAGGATACAACGCGCGAAAACTACGATTTTTCAGACCTTCTCTATCGCGCCGTCGGGCAACAATTTGCGCTTGAGCTCACATATGTCGGCTTTTGGGACTTGAGGATCGCGCTTGCCGACAATTACCGAAAAGGACGCGTCTTCATCGCGGGCGACGCGGCGCATTCTCACCCGCCGTATGGCGGTTACGGAATCAATACCGGGTTTGAGGACGCGCGCAATCTCGGCTGGAAACTTGCCGCCGTTTCGCAGGGGTGGGGCGGTGATGCGGTGTTGGATAGCTACGAGGCGGAAAGACGGCCTGTATTCGCGTCCACTGCGCGAGATTTCATCGAGCGTTATATTGAAAAGGACCGGAAGTTCCTTCGCGAACATTCGCCGGAAGATGGCAAGGAGGCGTTCGAGGCGGCGTGGACTGAAAGCCAGAACGACACGTGGGATGTCGACAAGTTCGAACCGAACTACGAGGGTTCTCCGATCCTGCCGGGCACCGAAGGTACACCAAGCGCGATCGGAGAGCATGACTTTTCAGCGCGGGCAGGTCATCACCTGCCGCCTCCCGGTGAGGGTATTCAGGGCGTTGCTGATATGCTGGGCGAGGGGTTCACGCTCTTTGCTGGTTCTGGCGAAGATTTCCGGCCCTGGGAAGCGGCGGCAAGGCGGCTGTGCATTCCTTTCCTGGTCCACCGTGTTTCGGAATCGTGGCTGGAAACCTGGCAAGCCACGTCTGTACTGGTGCGACCCGATGGATTTGTGGCGGCGACCTCTGTGCCCGCTGACAAGGACAGGATCGTGCGGCTTTTGGCTGCAATCACCGGCCAGGCGGACCGGACGTAGATTCTGCCACCCGTTGCGGAGCCACTTTCATTTTTAAACTGGGCGTTTAAGAATGGCAGAGGAGACCAAAGAAGAACGGCTCCAAAAGGGAGGAAAAGATGCATAAATTCATTCGGGGCGCCGTTTTCGCGCTGGCCGCTATTGGCCTGCAGTCGGCTCATGCGACTGCGCAAGGCAGGATTACCATTGGTACGAACCCCCAGGGTTCGCTCTATTACACAGTCGGCGGCGGCATGGCAGCTGCCCTCCAGGAAGCAATGGGCCGGCAGGTGACCGTGCAACCCTATGCCGGGTCCACCGTCTACCTTCCGCTGGTCGCGAATGGCGAAGTGACCGTCGGCATCAATTCCAGCCTCGACACCGGAGCCGTTGCCCGTGGTGCATATGGCGGCGAGGGACAGGAAGATCTTCGGGTGCTTGCCCGCCTCTGGGGGCTGAGCGTTGCACTGGCATCGCGCGCCAATGACAATCTCATCGAGATCAAGGACCTGAAGGGCAAACGTGTCGTTACCGATTTCTCGGCCCTCAAGGCCGTGAGTCTTGTCGACCAGACCATGTTGATCGCGGGCGGCCTCGCTCTTGAAGATGTCGAGGGCGTGACCGTCTCCGGGCTCAGGCCGGGTCTGGAGGGCCTGACCGAAGGCACGCTTGACGCGACCGGCATTGCAGTCGGCATTCCGCTGACGCAGCAGGCCCATGCGACAATTCCCGGAGGTATCCGATACGTCTCTATCACAGGGCCTAATGCGACGTCGGAATACGTCGACAGTATCTATCCGGGCACGTACATCGTCAGGATCGAACCATCGCCACGACTTCCCGAGGTCACGGAGCCGGTCAATGTCATCGGCTATGACGTTTATCTGACCACTTCTGTGAACCTGCCCGACGAAGACGCGACGGCCATTCTTTCGGCGCTGTACGAGTCCTTCCCACAGCTGCGGGAGGATTATCCGCCGATCCGGTCAGGAAGCACAGAGAAATTCTCCGCGACGTCTAACACGGTTCAGTACCATCCGGCCGCAGTCGCCTTCTACAAGGAAAAGGGCATGTGGACCGAAGCGAATGACGCGAAGGAAGCCAAGGTCGCGCAGTAAGACAGGGCTGATATCCGAGGGACGGCGCCAGTCTGACTGGCGCCGTCCGACACTTTCAAGCCCTTAGGATGACCACAGCAATGTTGCGAGCAATCATCTCGGCGAGTTTGCCGTTCCTGGGAATTCTCTGGCTCCTGGACGTTCCTGGTCGTCTGGGTTGGGTCATAATTACCGAACAGTATCTTGCCGTAGTCTGTGGACTGGCCTGCATGGCAGGCATTGTCTTGACGACCGTGCCGGGACGGCTCGCGATATTTGACTGGATATTGGGGCTGGCGACATTGGCGTCATGGTTCTGGCTCACGTGGAATTACGAAGCCTGGCTTATCGACCCGGTTAATCGAGGGCCTGTGAAATGGATACCGGCAGTGATCGCGATCGTTGGCGCTCTCGAAGCGACACGCCGACAGTGCGGTGCCGTCCTGGCTGGGCTTGCGGTCGGGTTTCTGGCCTACGGATTTTTCGGCTGGATGGCGCCCGGCATATTCGAAGCGGCCTATCTGTCGCCCGCACGCTATGCGCTTTACATCTATAACGACACGAATGGCATTCCCGGACTTGTGCTGAACGTCGGTGCAACACAGATCCTTGGCTTTATCATTTTTGGGGCGACTTTGAACGTGGTGGGCGGTAGCCGCGCCATGACGGATCTGGCGCTTGCGGCCATGGGCCATCGACGGGGCGGACCGGCCAAGGTCGCCATCCTTGCGTCATCGCTTTTCGGCACATTGTCAGGGTCCACGGTGGCCAATGTGATGTCCACCGGTGTCGTAACGATCCCAATGATGAAAAAGTCCGGGTTTCCGGCGCGCTATGCCGGCGCAATCGAGGCCGTGGCATCGAATGGCGGACAAATCGCGCCGCCGGTCATGGGCGCGACGGCCTTTGTCATCGCGGAATTCCTGCAGGTTCCTTACACCGATGTCGTCATCGCCGCTCTGCTTCCGGCGTTCTTTTATTACTTCCTGCTCTATCGGATGGTTGATCGCTTTGCCGCCGCACAGGGCCTGGAAGGCGAGCCAAGAGAATCGTTGCCGCGTCTGAGTTCGGCGTTGCTGGGGGCCTGGCCACTTCTTGCGCCGATCGCCGTGCTTGTTTGGTTTCTTTTTTACCTCGGCTATTCGCCCGGAAAATCCGCGCTGTACTCCGCTATTGCCGCCTATATCCTTTTTGCCCTTACGAATATTCGGGGTGCTTTCCGTGTAATTCCTGAAATCTTTAAAAGTTGCGGACAAACGTTGATCCCGATCATCCTTGTTTGCGCGGTTGCTGGTATCGTGATCGGCACCATCAATATCACCGGACTCGGCTTCGCGCTCACCCTGGCACTTGGAAAGATCGCGGCTTTGGGCGGCGTCTTCCCGCTCTTGGTTGCGACCGCGGTCATCGCGATCATCCTTGGCGTGGGTATGCCGACGACGGGGGTCTACGTGATCGTTTCCGTTCTGCTTGCACCGGCACTCGTGCGACAGGGTATCGACCAAATGGCAGCGCACCTGTTCATTCTGTATTTTGGGCTCTTGTCCATGCTTACTCCGCCGGTTGCCGTTGCTTCATATTCGGCGGCGAGCATTGCAGGCAGTGACATGTGGAAGACGGGCGTGACCGGGGTCAAGCTGGCTGTTGTGGCGTATCTTTTGCCGTTTGTCTTTGCGCTGAACCCGGCATTGCTGATGAACGGCACCTGGCTTCAGATCGGCGTGTCATGCGTGACCATAGCCGTGGCGGGTACATTGCTCGCCGAAGTTCTGGCCAGTCGGAAAGCCTTTGGAGGCGGGATCAAGAGGATTTTCGTGATGCTCGTGTCGATTGGCATGGGTGCCACGACCGCCGTTTTCTCCCCCGACAGTACGGCGGCAATCCTCATCACATTGATTTCTCTACCGATCGCCTGGTCTTTGACCAGGATCGGCCCCCGAACGAACAACGCGACGAAGGAGCCAGCGCTATGACCGACCGTTATCCAGAAATGCCACCGCGCGACCCGAACCCGCCATATAAGCGGATCGCGACCGAGGAGGCCTGGCTGCCCTCGGAGATCATGGATCTTTACCAGAAAGAAATTGCAAACCCGGTCATCAATGATCCAGGGTTCAACCAGCTTTGGGGTTTTTTTGCAGGCGAGCATCCATTGGCACGGGCTCAGCGGCGCCGGATTACCGGACTTGGCGAAGAGCGAATTGCCGATATGGATGCCAGTGGCATTGACATTTCCGTCCTTGCGCTCGGTTCGCCCGGCGTCCAGATTTTTGACCCGGCGACGGCGAGCTCTCTTGCCGAAAGCGCCAATGACGAGCTGGCCGAAGGGATCGCCAAGTACCCCGATCGATTTGTCGGCCTGGCCGCCTTCTCGCCGCTGGACCCGGACCGCGCCGCGAAGGAGTTGGAGCGCGGCGTGACAAAGCTGGGCCTGAGAGGCGGAATCCTCAACGGACACACGCTGGGAACATATCTGGATGACGAGAAGTATTGGTCGATTTTCGAGGCTGCCGAGTCTCTCGGGGTCCCGATATACCTTCATCCGAACATGCCGTCAGCGCAGATGATCCAGCCATTCCTCAGCCGTGCGCTCGACGCCGCTGTCTACGGTTTTGCCTGTGATACGGGCTTGCACGCATTGCGTCTTCTGGTGTCCGGCATTTTTGATCGCTTCCCGAATTTGCAGATCATTCTTGGCCACTGCGGGGAAGCCTTGCCATACTGGCTCTACAGAATTGACTTCATGCATACCCGCATATCCAACACGGGCAGGCATCCGAATGTCCAACCTCTCAAGCGCCGCGCATGGGATTATCTGTGCGATAATTTCTATTACACCTCGTCTGGCGTCGGCTGGGCGCCGCCAATCAAATACGTGATGGATGTCATCGGAACGGACCGCATGATGTATGCGATGGATTACCCGTGGCAGTTTGTGAAGGAAGAGGTCGGAGCGCTGGACGCCATGGACATTTCACCGGAGGCGAAAAAAGCGTTCTTCGAAGACAATGCAAGGCGCCTGTTTGCCATAGGCTGACGTTCAGGATTTTGGCGGTATGGTCACTTGGGTGAAGGGCCGGGTCAGTCGAGCGTCCGGCGAAAACGCAGCAGCGCGACCAATGCGTAGGCAACCACGAAGAGGCCGAGAAAGAACAGGGGGCCCGAGACGTTCGCAAGGTCGGCGCCTTTCAGCATGACGGCGCGGACAAGGCGCAGGAAATGGGTCAACGGGAAGAATTCGCCCACGAATTGCGCCCATTGGGGCATACCGCCAAACGGGAACATGAACCCGGAAAGAAGGATCGACGGAAGAAAGAAAAAGAAGGTCAGCTGCAGCGCCTGCATCTGGGTTCGCGAGAAAGTCGAGATCGTGTAGCCGAGCGTCACCATCGCCAGGACGAAAATCAATACCCCCGTAAGCAGCAGACCAAGCGAGCCGACAAAAGGCACGCCGAACAGGCTTTTCGCCGCGATGAGTATAACCATCACCTGTATTGCGCCGACGCCGAAATACGGCAGCACCTTCCCGAGCATGATCTCGAACGGCGTGGCGGGCATGGCCAGGAGGTTTTCCATCGTGCCGCGTTCTAATTCGCGCGTCAGGGCAATCGACGTCATCATGACCATGGTCATCTGGAGGATCACGCCAAGGAGGCCCGGCACGATGTTGTATTGCGTGATGCCCTCTGGATTGTATCGCCGGTGGACGATGACCTGCAGGTTGCTGCGCGACGCTTCGGCGGCCTGGGCTTCGGCATTGCGTTCGTGCAAAAGGGCGTTGGCCGCGACAGTGCCCAGTGTCGAGATGGCGCCGGAGGCGACGGCGGGATCGGTGGCATCGGCCTCGATCAGTATCTGGGGCGAGTCGCCGCGCTCGATCCTGACACCGAAATCCGAGGGAATCGTCACGACGAAGGAAACCTGGCCCTGGGCCATCAGATCCTCGGCTTCGCCCATGGTGGCCTGAGGATGGGTGAAACGGTAATAGCCGGTCAATTCAAGCGCCGTCACGATGGCCCGCGTGTAGCGATCCTGCGTTGGCGCGACCAGCGCGGCTGACAGGCGTTTGGGGTCGGTGTTGATCGCATAGCCAAACAGGATCAACAGCATCAGCGGCACACCCAGCATCATCGCAAAAGTCACACGGTCACGCCGCATCTGGATCACTTCCTTGCGAAGCACGGCCCGGAGGCGGGTGAAGGAGAAGCGCACGTTGATCATGGCGCGTCCCTGCCGGCGCCGATGTATTGAACAAAAACATCTTCAAGGCTGGTTTCGGATAGGGAGGCATGGCTGCCGGTGGCTGCTGCGGCTGCGGTGACTGCGGAAGTCAGTTTCGCAGTATCTCGCCCGACGACGTGAAGCTTGGCGCCAAAGGGTGCGACCTGGTCCACGTCCGGATCGGACAACAATATCTGCTCTGCTTTGTCGATCTGGCCGCCTTCCAGTAGAAACGTCGTCAGCCCCGCGTGGGCGATCACCTCTTCGACGGTCCCGCTCACGATGAGCTTGCCGGACGTGATGTAGTTGATGCTGTGGCAGCGTTCGGCCTCGTCCATGTAGTGCGTCGATACCAGCACGGTCATTCCGTCGAGCGTAAGCTGGTGGATTTCCTTCCAAAACTCCCGCCGCGCCTTTGGGTCCACCCCTGCGGTTGGCTCGTCCAGAAGAAGTAGCTTCGGGCGGTGCATGACGCAGGCCGCCAGGGCGAGGCGTTGTTTCCATCCACCTGAAAGCGTGCCGGCCAATTGGTGACGGCGCTCGGTTAGACCGAGACGCGTGAGTTGTTCATCCACATGGGTGGCGATCGGGCGCAGACCATAAAGTCCTGCAACGAAGCGCAAATTCTCGTCTATGGTCAAATCTTTGTAGAGTGAGAAGCTTTGCGTCATATAGCCGATTTCGCGTTTGACGCGTTCACTGTCGCGGCGAATATCCATGCCGAGAACCGTGCCTTCGCCTTCGTCTGGTGTCAGCAGCCCGCAAATCACGCGCATGGTCGTCGTCTTGCCCGAGCCGTTAGGGCCCAGGAAGCCGGCGATCTCGCCCTGGTTGACGCGTATCGAAACCTTGTCGACCGCAACTTGGTCGCCAAATCGTTTTACCAGCCCGTGTACGTCTATCGCCGGTTCGGTCATGGCGCGCTGTTCAGCCTGACGTCAACGATCTGGCCGGGCTTGAGCGCGACGGCATTCGCGTCCGGTCGCGCCTCGACCAGGTAGACGAGCTTTTGCCTGTTTTCGAGCGAGTAGATCACCGGTGGCGTGAACTCGGGTGATTGCGACACATAGGTCACCGTGGCGGTGGTGCCCGGCGGGCAGTTGTCGCAGGCCACTGACAGCGCCAGGCCGGGCGCAATCCCTGCGATAAGGTCTTCGGGGACATAGAGCCTGAGCAATACCCCCCCTTCGGGCAAGAGCGAAAGGACAGGGGCCTGCGGCCCGGCGATCTCGCCTTCGCGGCGGAAGACTTCAAAGACCTGTCCGGCGGCGGGTGCGGTGAGTTCGCGCTTGCCGCGCTGCCAGATCGCGGCATCACGACTTGCGCGGGCCACGGCAACTGCGGCTTCGGCTGCGGCGATCTGATGGTCGCGTGCGGGGAGGCGTGCAACGGCAAGATTGGCCTCGACCTCGGCCACGCGGGCCTGCGCCACGTTCAGGCGGGTTTCGGCGTCGTCGACCTGTGCCTGCGATACAGTCCGGCGGGCAAGAAGGTCGTTCAGTCGTTGCGCTTCGCGGGCGGCATCGCGGGCTTCGGCAAGCGCGGAGTCCAGCTCGGCCTCAATCACGCGGATTTCTGCGTCGCGCCTACCGGCTTTCAGATCCGACAGTTCGCTTTCGGCGCGCGCAAGCGCCGCCTCGGCTTGTGCCTGCGCGATTTCCGCGTCGCGCTGTTCCATCCGGACCAGAACCGCGCCGGCCGCAACCGTGTCGCCGCGCCTTACCGTAACCGAGTTCACCTGCGCAACGCTCACGGGTGCGATCAGGAGAAACTCACCTTCGACATAGCCGGTTGCTACAGGGTCCGGCGCTGCGCAGATCGAGAAAAAGCTTGCCAGAAGCGGAACGCCGCAGATTGAGCTGACCAATGTCCTGTCCTTTTGATCCCCAGAAAAGCAAAGTGCCGTTCGGGTGCCATGATCTCTGTCAACAACGCGATTTGCGAGTCGGAAATCGCGTGTTTGGGCAAGGAATTGGTCCTGCGGCCCTGAGCGCGCTTCGCGAGGTCCGCTCTTGTAGATTGTCTCGTCAGCCCGGTTCCCCCCCTCGGGTACGTTCCGGCAGGCCGCTAGGGGGTGGTCTTGAGCCGTTTGCCGAGCGCGATGGCGCAGATGCCGGCGATCAGACAGAAGGTCACCGCCGAAATAACTGCGACAACGAAATCGGACTGAGCGAGATATGTCACGGCGACGACGCCCCCGAGGCGCGCGAAAGTGATGTCCATGCTGGCCGAGACCGCGCTCATGCCTTTCGGCGCGAACTCGAGGATCAGTTGCGTGGAGGGCGCGTTCGAGCAGGCCAGGCCGCAGCCGACAAGGACCGACGACAGCATCAGGCAAGACAGGTCGTCGCACATGTAGCCAAGCGTGAAGCCCGCGGCGATGAATGCTGGCGCGGCTGTCAAGATCCTGCGGATGCGCGGCGCATCGACGTGATTTCTCAGCAGGGTGCTCATGAAAGAGAAGCTGAGCCACAGAATCGAAAGCGTCAGACCGATGCTGACAACCGAATGCTTGTTTTCCGAAAGCCAGAGCGGCAGGCGGAACAGGTAGTAGGTGATCGTGCCATAGGTGCAGAACACATAGGCGAACAGCACCCAGATATCGCGCGATTCCAAAAGGCGGGCGTAATGCGGGTGTTCTTTGGCGGTATCGTCCGGGTCTTCGGCGGCGTCCGATTTCAACACGACCGCCAGCGCGACGACGGAGACGGCTGCAAAAATGATGAACGCCAGGTTCCAGCCATAGTCGACAAGGACGTTGCTATAGAAAAACGGAGCGGAAGCAGCGATATAGCCGGCGATGCTGCCCCAGACGATGAGGACTTTTCCGGGTCTGTCAGGCGCGGCCCGCGTCAGGAGGATGGGGACCAGCGGCGAGAAGATTCCCCCGCCAAAGCCCTGCATGATCCGACCCACAATCATGGTTTCGTAGGTTCCCGCCGAAGCGGTGACCGTGGAACCGAGGGCAAAGAAGAAAACGCCGAGACCAAAGACCTTGCGGGTGTCGTAGACGTCTCCAAACCATCCGCCGATCAGAACGCCAAGAGCAACTGCGACGCCGTAGGCATTGAAAACCCACGCAAGTTCGGTGATCGACAGGCCGAATTGCTCCTGGATGCTGGGCAGGAGCAAGGGCACAAGCGTCAGCTCCATCACGAAAGCGATGCTTACCGCAATCGAGCCAATAATGGTTTTGCGGGACGATGTGGACATCGTGCCGGCAGAATAAATGTCGCGCATAACTGACGTCAGGGTCTTTTCTTATCAATTGGCCGTAATGGCTGAGCGGGCACTCAACCCTTGGCATCAATAGATGTCAATGCCGACCGTATTGCGGACAACTGGGAACTGTTTTGCAGCGATTGTGGTTTTCTGGCCAAGGCTGCGCCCATCTCGCGACCGCTCATCCAGATAAGATAGTCTTCCTCGGTGATCTGCTGATCCGGCCCGATCCATGCGCCCGGTTCGCAGTGGTTGTAGCCATAACGAAGGTGGGCGCCACGCGCTGCAAGCTGTTGGGGCACCAGGCCAAAGGCAAAGTCGGGTTGCCAGTTGGCATACATGATTTCGAAGAGGACTCGCGACAACAGCGTCGTCAATCCCTGACTGCGCGGACCGCCAAGGCCGCGGGCCGGAAGCCAGAATTCACCATGATAGCAGACCCGGCCGGTTACCGTCCGCAGCGCCTCGGGGCCGGAATAGAAGGTCAGGTCTGGGTCGGGCGTGGTGCCGGGCGTGATGTACTTGTGCCGGTGCATGTTCATGTGCTGGCCCAGAGATACACCTTTCATGTCCAGAAGGCGCACGGCCTGGGTGTGGATCAATTCGTCGGCCTCGTTAAAGCCGCAGATCCAGAATCCGTTCGTCTCGTCGATGTATGAACTTGCCACGTCGAACATCGGATACATGGGGTTTCGGTCGGTCTGGGAGGTGCGGTACAGGCGGTACTCCGAGAAATCGCCGCCGACCTCGATGCGCATGCCCGCATCTTCAAGTTGCCGCATAATTCCGGACAGGTTTTTCACCATGCCGAAGATCGAAAGCGCTGACATGGAATACCCCTCACCATCCCGAACCTACCGGCGCACCCTACCATCAAAAGGCCACAATCCTGCACGCATTTTGCCATAAATTCCGGAATTTACCGCAGGTTCGGTCAGAAGCTGTGACGGAATCGCAACGACGGGACCCAGTTAGGGCAGATCGTCCATGACAAGCTCTGCCGGAAGGTCGGGAAAGTCCTCGGGGGCGAGGTCGGAGATCTCGACTTTCGGCGTGATCAGGGCGAGCACACTGAGGCCCGGCGTGCCGTCGGGGAAGACGCATCCCAACAGCAGGCGCTGAAAAGTCACCGGCAGTGGATCGCCGCCATCCTTGGGCAGATAGGCATAGAGATGGTCGAGCCGGACGCCGCCTTCCTCGTAGATCCGCGAGTAGGCGCCGGCGATGAATTCGTTGAACTCGTCGCCCACGTTGTCTTCGTTCATCAGCTTGCCGATGGCGCTGCGCGACCAGGCCCAGCCGAACCATTTGGCATAGGCGGACTCGGTGCCAATATCGACGAAGACCCAGCCTGCGGGTCCGTGGCGGTAGAGGACGGTATAGGGACGGATGACCTCCATCGCCTCGTGTACGATCTGCGTCTCGGCGCTGCCCCAGGCTTGGAGGGCCTTTTTCATCAGCGGAAGGCCGTCGATCGCGATCTGAGACACTGGATGCTGCTGCGAGAAGAACACGCGCCCGTCGGCATCGGTATAGCGGCTGGATTCGAGCCCCGAGGACGACTTTCGTCGCAGAGAGGATTGCCCGGACCAAGTATCCAGCTGAAAGAGAATCGATTTCGCTTCGTCCAGTGACGCTTCGCCCTCGCGAGTCAGGTGATACTGGCGGTCTTTGACCTCGAACAATTGCTCGCCGCGAATCCGTTCCAGGTCGGACAGGTGGCGGCGCACGGTCTGGCGCGTCGCCCCGAGTTCCTGGCAAGCCTTGGACAGGTTCAGATTGCGGCTCATGCACACAAAGGCGCGGAGCATGGCGACTGTGACGCCGGTGTTGTTCTTGGATTCGTACAAATGGCCTCCGAGAAAGAGTTGACGCCTAAAAAAATAAAACCGCGTCGAGCACGGAGGGTGTCGCAAGTCGTAGCGTAAAAAAGAAGGCAAAACTTTAACAATTCCGAGAATCCGAAATTCCGTTGCGTCACAACGTGGTGGCCTCAAGCATGGGCGGGTTCGAATGCAGGGACGCGGTCATCTTTTGGTCAGATTTGGTTGCATAAAACGGGCGGGAAAGGAGCTGCCATGGACCTTGCCCGTTTGTTCGACGTTTCCGCCCTTGTTTCCAGCCCGCCGCCCGGATCGGTGAACGTGCGTGTCGGAAAGAGCGTGGAGGGGCCGGGGGGCAAGTGGGTGCCGTGCGCGACCGAGGTGTCCGTGGGCGTCTACTGCTCTGGGCTGTTCGAGGTTGGACCGGGACGCAGGCAGGTCTGTGCCTCTGGCGCGCCGATGGGCAGTGCCGACGAGGCGTTCATGCATGCATTGGAATTGGCCTCTGTGGCCGCAGCCTGAGATTCTTGAAATACGGCTGGTCGTCCGGGCCGCCATTTGGGGCGTGTATCAGGCGAGTCCAGATGAAAAAAATGGCTTGCCCGGAAATTGACGGCAGCAGGTCAAAATTCGAACACGATTCTACGAATAGCTGTTCCTTAGACCCGAACCAGGTCACGCTAGGCAGCACCAACTCACTCATTCACTTGAATGCGGGCGGACGCGAATTTACTTCACGTCCGCCCAAATTCATTTTGCTGCTTCGCGACCACTCGAAGTCGAGCTTCTTCAGTCCCACCGCGCAAACAGGCTCGCGACTCACTCAAACGCTGGCCCTATTTTCCCCCACCGCACCTAAGCATAGCACTCGTACTCACACTCGTCATAACAAGACGAACTCTTTAACCTTACACTATCGAACGCAAACACTAACCACTCGCTCGATGTAGCTAATGTGGGGCATAGGGCGATTCAGAACAATTCCTTAAATTTTGAACAAGATGGATGCATTTTTCACCCATCATTGGGTGATTTTTCATACATCCTGAGATGGGCGCGAATTCCTTTAAAAATAAGGGACAATGTTGATCTCGAACGCCGAGGTTTTCAGAGATGCCGGCTGTGCGGAGCGCGATCTCCTGTCCAGGAGACGACATGTTGGGCAGAACATGCACCCACAGCCATCCGTTTTCCGCCCAGCAAGATGCATTGAATCGGCAGGTTGAGCATACGCGGACAACCGGGCGAGTCGGGCCGTCCGCGAGGGTCTGGGTGGCGCGGGCCACGGCCTCGACCACCACCATCCGTCGCGCGCGCCGCTTGCCGGAGCCGGGGCCTGTGGTAGGCTTCGGCGAGATTTCCAGTGGATGTCCGCCAAAGGAGAAGCCAGCTTGGACCAGATCGAGGATCGCAGGAATTACGCCGTCACCTTGTGCCAGGAGGCCGGCGAGATAGCATTGGCATATTTCCGGGATCGCGAAGGGTTGGTCGTCGACCAGAAGGGCGCGCAGGACTGGGTGAGCGAGGCGGATAAAAACGTCGAAACCTTCATTCGCACCCGCATTGCCGAGGCCTGGCCGGATGACGGGATATTCGGCGAAGAGCACGGCGCCGCCCAGGGGAAAAGCGGTTTCGACTGGGTAATCGACCCGATCGACGGCACCACGAACTTCGTCAATGGCATCCCTGCCTGGACCATCGTTCTGGCCGGTGTCGCGGACGGGCGCACCGTGGTCGGCGTGATCCACGATCCGAACGTGGCTGAGACTTATGTGGCGATGCGAGGCGCGGGCGCGACGTTGAACGGGGCCGGGATGAAAGTGGCTTCGGGCGTACCGCTGGAGGCGGGGACCGTTTCGGTCGGTTATTCGAACCGGGTCCAGATGGATAACGTGGTACCGATCATCGCCGCGCTGATCCGGCAGGGGGCGATGTATCACCGCAATGCAAGCGGCGCTCTGTCGATTGCCTATGTCGCGGCGGGCCGATTGCTTGGCTATGTCGAGGAACACATGAATGCCTGGGACTGCCTTGCGGGCCAACTGATGGTCGAAGAGGCGGGCGGCTGCGTCGAAGCGCAGGACGCGGGCGAGATGATCCGCAAGGGCGGCCGGGTGATCGTCGCGACGCCGGATGTGTTCGAGACCGTCAAGAGCATTGCTGCTGGCGTCTGGGAGAGCTGAGCTGCGCTCGGTCGGCCTAGGTTTCGGCTACGTTTTGGTTCAGGACGCTGCGAGCAGTGTTCGGGAGACAAGATGAAGATGGGCGTCAACCTCAATGGAAAGTGCGGTTGATGCGGCGGGCGGTCACTCCGATTGAAACTCTGGCCGACGCCGGGAACTTCGGAGTTGCCTCAAGGTTCGTCCGCCGTTCCAGACTTCTGGATTGCCCGGCCAACATTGATCCGGATCATCTCGCCGCACGGCACTTTCGGATAGGCTCTGCCCGATTGTTCTGAACATTGGAGGACGAAATGCACACTTCCGAAGATTATGAAAATGCGCGCGGCCGTGCGGAAGCCAAGTACCACTTCATTGTCCACGCCATCGTGTTCACCGCTGTTATCGGGCTGTTGGTGATGATCAATTTGATCAACTGGGATGGTGTGTTTTGGGCGATCTGGCCTTTGTTGGGATGGGGGCTTGCGCTGGGGATTCACGCCGCGCGCGTGTTCTTGGGGTCGAGCCGGAATACGATCATTGATGCCTTGACAGAGCGCGAGCTGGATACTTCCAAGCGTTCAAGTCGCCCTGACCACACCTAGCAAGTGTCACCCGGCCAGTTGAAGAGGCGTGAATTCGATATCGTGCTGTGGGGCGCTACGGGGGCGACCGGCCGCCGCACGGCGCATCACCTGGCGCGACGGTGCGCGCAACGCGGTCTTCGGTTCGGGATTGGTGGGCGCAGCCAGCAGAAGCTGGAGGCTGTGCGCGACGGCTTGCCTGACCCGAACGGCACGATTGGTATTCTGGTGGGCGACAGCCTTGACCCGGCCGCCATGACGAACGTCGCAGCCCGCTCGCGGGTTGTCGTGTCAACGGTCGGGCCTTTCGCGCTTTATGGTAGCGAATTGGTGGCCGCCTGCGTGGTCAACGGAACGCAATACTGCGACCTTACAGCGGAACCGCAATGGATGCGCGCCATGATCGACGCCCATGGCGCGCATGCCATCGAAACAGGTGCGCGCATCGTTCATTCCTGTGGCCATGATTCGATACCTTCGGACCTGGGCGTTCAATTCCTGCAGGAGGCCGCAGATGAGCGTTTTGGGCGGCCCTGCAACCGGATCGCAACCCGGATCACACGCATGACGGGCGGATTTAGCGGCGGCACGGCAGCGAGCTTTCTCAATGCGATGCGGCTTCGAGAAACAGACCCGGATTTCTCGAAAATTTCCCTTGATCCCTATGCGCTCTGCCCCGAAGGCGAACGAGATGGTCCGGATGGCCCGGACCGGATGATGCCTATCGAGGTGACTTGGGACAGTGCTCTCAACGCTTGGACCAAGCCGTATTTCATGGGGCCGATGAATGCGAAGGTTGTCCGCCGGACCAATGCCATCTTGGGCTATCCCTATGGCCGGGACTTTCGTTACCAGGAAACGGGACTGACCCGTGGGGGCATCGGCGGCTGGGGAGCGGCGATGATCAGCACGCTTTTCGGCCGGTTGTTTCTGAAAGCCATGGCCAATCCAACGACGCGCGGTTTTCTTCAGCGACGGGTCCTGCCGAAGTCAGGTGAGGGACCAGGCAAGGATGTGCGCGAAAGCGGGTCCTACGAGATCGTTCTGGTCGGGACGCTGCCCGACGGCCACATCCTGAAGGCCAGAATCACAGGGCAGGGCGACCCCGCCGTGCGATCGACCACTTTGATGCTGACCGAAGCGGCTTTGTGCCTTGCGGAAGATGCGGACAAACTCGCGGTCGCGGGCGGTTTCTGGACACCTGCCGCGGCGATGGGGGCGCTGTTGCGGGACCGGATCACGGCTCATGCCGGCATGAGTTTCGAGTTGATCGACCAGTGAAAAAAACAGGTCCCGCTGCGCTGATGCGGCGACCCTAGCCGTTTGCCGCTGTCGACAAGGCATTCAGGACCACAACTCCGGCAAGTATCAATCCGATGCCCAGCAACGCGTAGCCGTCCAGAGTCTGTTCGAAAACGATGGCCCCCACGATCGTCACACCTGCGATGCCGCCTCCGGCCCAGACCGAATAGGCGACCCCAAGGGGCATTGTTCGCACGACCTGCGACATGATGTAGAAGGCGACGCCGAAGCAGAGCAGCGTCAGACCGGCATAACCGACCCTGTTGAAACCGTCAGAGAGTTTGAGCGAGGTGCTGGCGAGAATTTCGATGCCAACGCCCATGGCGAGTAGAAACCAGTGCATGTTGTTCTCCTTTGCGTGAGAAACGTGCGGGATAGGCGGAACGGGCATTAGTGCGCCGACCGATTTTGGCGAAGGCGACGGATGACGCCGACGACCAGTGTCACAAGACCGATGAACGAAAGACTCCATTTCATCGCCGTCCACCCATGAGCCCTGGACACCAGTTCAGGCGTCAGGCCATCGGGCCCGGCGCGCAACATCGCGGCCACGGCTGCGTTCTCGGAATAATCCACGACAACCGTGGTCAGGGCGGCCGCGCCGATGACCAGGCCGGCCATGCCGCCAAACAGCCAGCGATAGCCGAGGAAAAGAACAGCGGCCAGGAGCGGCGGAAAGATCATGTCGAGCGGGAGTTGCGCGTCAAGATACAAGGCCGTCCCCTCGTCGCCGATGGCATTGATGAAGGCCCGCACATCGTCCAAGGAATAACCGGTGATCCGCATTTCCAGCAGACGTGCCCCGCCCGCCAAGGCTTCGATCTTTGGAGCCGTCCACAGATTCATGGACAGCCAGGACACCAGGAGCGCGGCGAGAACGACCCAGAATATCCGCGGCATTGCATGCTCCGTCCGTGTTTCAACCCGCCCGATTTGAACTATGCCAACACCGCTTTTCATCGTCCTTCAGTTGGGGAGCGCGCGCCAGATCCTCGGGTTCACGCTGGCCGCAGCGAATATCCCGCCCCAAAGAGCGCCGGGAATTCCCGGGCTCAGAACGTCCTGACCTGCAAGGATGAGGCCCGGCACAGGTGTTTTTGCCTGCAACGCGCTGCTGAGGACGCGCTCGGGCGTGACGTCGATGCCATAGAACCCGCCGTGGTGGTGCCCGGTGATCGCTTCGGTTGACAGCGGTGTCGAGAGATTGCGGAACACGACAAGCTTGGCCAGGTCGGGGAAGTATTTCGCGAATTGGGCGAACAGCACCTCCTCTACGTTCTGTTTAAAGGCCTGATAGTCGTCGCCGCGCGCGCCGGGCGCAAGACCGGCCCATTTCTCGACCACCGACCAGTCGGTCCAGGCCACGATTTCTCCGGCGTATTTGCGCGAGGGTCCAGGATCGTGCGCGCTGTCTTTCAGCGATGCGAATGATACGAACATTCCCGGCGGCGGGGTGTCTGGCGCGTCCTCCCAAACCACGTCGACCTTGCCCCCCGGGTAGATCCAGTGGTTGGAACGTGTCGCCCCGGCATCCTCGATATCGCCCTCGAAACCCACGAACAGGCTGAAATGGGCGATAGAATGGGGAAGAGAATTGATTTCTTCGATCCAGGCGCGATGTCCGGCTTCGGCCGGGAGCAACTTGTTCACCGTCTCGCGCGCCCCGATATCCGAAATTACGGCATCGGCGCGGATCTCTTCGCCCTCTGTCGTCCGCACTCCGACGACACGGCCGTCTTCCATGAGAAGCGTCTCGACCTTCGTATTCGGCCTTGCCTCGCCGCCCGCCTTCGTAATCGTTGGCAGGATGTGTTCGGCAATGGCCGCACCGCCGCCAGCAGGATACCAGGCACCACTTTCCAGATAGGACGCAGTGATAAGAGCATGCATCGCGAAGCTTGCCTTGCTGGGTCGGCCGCCATGGTCGAACCACTGCGCGGCAAAGGCTGCGGCCAGGTCGGGGTTGTCTGTGATCTCGTCGATTACCTCTTGCGTCGTCCGCATGCACCAGCGCTTGATTGCGTTGCCATGCCACCACTTCATGGCAGAGCCAAGGACCTCGGGCATTGCCCGGGTCCCGGTCACCATGAACGAAGCCTGCCGCGCTTCCCTGAGCGCCGAAATCCAGGTCTCGATGGCCTTCGCCTCGTCCGGAAACCGATCCTTGAGATCGAGTTCCTGCGCCTCATAGGGTCGCGAAAGGGCCAGGGGCGGGGCATCGCCAATATGCAGGTTGTCGTAGACCGCGCCCATCGAGGTGAGCTTGACCGGGGTCTCGGACAGCCAGTCAAGAATATGACGCTCGCGATCCTCCGGGGCGAGGCAATTCAGGTAATGGATGCCCGCATCCCAGCTGAAACCCTCCATCGAAAAGCTGTGGCTGAGACCGCCGAGTGTCTGATATTGCTCAAGAAGAAGCACCTTGTGCCCAAGCCTGGAAAGCGCGGCGGCGGCGGCCATTCCGCCCATGCCCGAGCCAATCACGATCACGTCCCACGCTGTCTTGCCGGTGTCTGCCATATCGGACATCCTTTGCGTCAAATCGGGTCAATGAAATGCAATTTCTGCGCAATCTGATAGCACACTGATCATGAGCCGCCTTGATCGCGGTCAAGCAAAGTGAGCAACAGGGACTGCGGCGCGACGCAGACATTCAACGGAGCGCTTGGCGCCGTGGCGCAGCTTGCCCCAAGCGGGCTTGGTGGACTGCCTTTGGAGGCTGAAGAGCGAGCCCCGCGGCTCCGCTAAACCGGCGGGCAAGTCTGCGATTTTCCGCTCACTTCAAGGCATAAACCATCGTTTATAGACCAGTGACGCAGCTTTTATGACGGTCGGCTCTGGCAGGGGCAGATAGGAGCAGGTCGAGGTGTTCGCGACCGGTCAAAGTGTATTCGGCTCTATGCCCCGTCGCATCATCGCGCTGATGATTGCCGTTCTGTGTCTCATGGCCGGTGCCGAGGTGGAGGCCCAGGGCGCATTGCGCGATTTCGACCACGATGCGACCTCGTTTCCATTGCGTGGCGCCCATGCCGAAACGGAATGTGCGGCCTGCCATGTCGGCGGGCAGCTTTCCGGTACGCCGAGTGCCTGTGCGTCGTGTCACAACGGCAGGATCGCCGCCGGAAAGTCGCCGCGCCATCCTCCGGCCTCGGAGAATTGCAGTTCATGCCATGACACGGTGAACTGGGTTCCGATCGACTTTGACCATGATTTCGTGTCAGGCGATTGCGCCGATTGCCACGATGGCCGCCGCGCCACGGGCAAGGGGACGCGGCACCTAGCGACGAGCGACCTTTGCGAGACCTGCCACGCCACGCAAAGCTGGACGGCGGTTCGCTTCAGCCACTCTGCCGCCATCGGCAGTTGTGCAAGTTGCCATGACGGCGTTCGCGCCACTGGCAAGACGGCGAGCCATATCCGGTCGGGCAACGCTTGCGGCGACTGTCATGTTCCGACCAACTGGAGCGCTGTCACGTTCAGCCATTCGGGCGCGACGGGGGCCTGTGCGACCTGCCACAACGGGTCGACGGCCATCGGGAAGCCCACGAACCACATTCCGACCGGAAACACCTGCGAGGATTGCCACGTCACAAGCTCGTTCACGAACGTGCGCTTCAGCCATGCCGGTGTGACGGGGGCCTGTGCGACCTGTCACAACGGGGTCACTGTCACCGGAAAGAACGCCGGCCACATCCCCGCGTCGAACACCTGCGAAGATTGCCACACGACGACCCGGTGGAGCAGTGCGCGGTTCGACCATTCGGGCGTGACCGGAGCCTGTTCGACCTGTCACAACGGGCAAACGGCGGCGGGCAAAACGGCCAGCCATCTTCCGACGACCAACACCTGTGAGGATTGCCACTCGACGACCTCGTGGACCAGCGTCCGGTTTGACCATGCGGGGGTCACGGCAACATGTTCAACCTGTCACAACGCAATAGGGGCCACCGGCAAGACGGCGAACCACATTCCATCATCGAATTCCTGCGACGACTGCCATACGACCAGCAGTTTCAGCGGTGCACGGTTCGACCACGCCAGCGTCACCGGGTCGTGCGCGTCTTGTCACAACGGCGCCACTGCGACGGGCAAGAGTGCGAGCCATCTGCCTACATCGAACAGTTGCGAGGATTGCCACGTCACGACAAGCTGGAGCAACGTGCGCTTTGACCACGCCGGGGTGACGGCGGTCTGCTCGACCTGTCACAACGGCGTAGCCGCGACGGGCAAGAGCGCGAGCCACATCCCGTCGTCCAGCGCCTGCGGCGACTGTCACAACACGATCAGCTTCACCAATGTGCGGTTCGATCACTCGGGCGTCACCGGGGCATGTTCCACCTGCCATAACGGCGTGACGGCGACCGGAAAAAGCGCGAGCCACCTGCCAACGTCGAGCACCTGCGAGGACTGCCATGTCACGGGGTCGTGGACGAGCGTGCGGTTCTCGCACAATGCGGTCACCGCCGCTTGTTCGACCTGCCACAACGGGATCACCGCCACCGGCAAGTCGGCGACGCATATTCCGACGTCGAACACTTGCGATGACTGTCACGTGACCACGAGCTGGACCAGCGTTCGGTTCGACCATGCATCGGTGACGGCGGACTGTGCCACCTGCCACAACGGGATCAGCGCCACAGGTAAGACCGCCAGTCACATCCCATCGGCAAATACCTGTAGCGATTGCCATGTCACGGCGAGCTGGAGCAACGTCCGTTTCGATCACGGCGCGGTCACGGCTGCCTGCTCAACCTGCCACAACGGGGTGACGGCGACGGGAAAATCGTCGAGCCATCTTCCGACGTCGAATACCTGCGACGACTGCCACGTGACGACAAGCTGGACCGGCGTGCGGTTCGACCATGCGTCGGTGACTGCGGTTTGCTCGACCTGTCACAATGGGGTGACCGCGACGGGCAAGCACGCCGCCCATATCCCGTCGTCCAACACCTGCGACGATTGTCATGTGACGACGAGCTGGACCAACGTGCGCTTTGACCATGCGGCGGTGTCAGCGGCCTGTTCGACCTGTCACAACGGGGTGACCGCGACCGGCAAGAGCGCGACGCATATCGCCTCGTCCAATACCTGTGACGACTGCCATATCTCGACCGCGACCTGGACGGCCGTGCAGTTCGAACACAACAGCGTCACCGGGAGCTGTTCGACCTGCCACAACGGGATCAGTGCCACGGGAAGGCCGTCGAACCACTTTATCACGACGCAGCAATGCGACGCCTGCCACCGGACCACGTCCTGGACCGGGGTCACCTATAGCCACATCGGCAATTTCCCTTCTGGCCATTCGTCGAGCATTTGCAGCCAGTGCCACACGACCGGCAGCGAGCAGCAGGCCTATAGCTTCCCGGCCTATCGCCCTGATTGCGCGGGCTGCCATGCCAATGATTTCCGATCCGGCCCGCACAAGAAATACGAGACACCGAACACTGTTTATTACCGAGTAGACGAACTTCGCGACTGTTCCGGCAGTTGCCACATGTACACCGACTCTTCCATGACATCGATTAAAGAACGGCGAAGCAGTGAGCATAGATCGACAGACAATGAGTTCTGAGGCGGACGCAATTCTCCGCCAGGAGCGGCGGATGAGACAGAACATGATCGGGGCAGGCCGCCGAGACCGGCGCAAAGCGCTGGTCTTGTCGACCGCGTTGGCGGGGGTGATGGCGGTTACCGGTCCGGCCTTTCCGCAAGAGCGCGAGTTGTTGCAGCGGGTGCAGATCGTGGGCGGTGCGGCGGGGACCTGCCCGTCAGTCTTTGTCGGGTTCGAGGATCCGATGAAATTTCAGTCGGTCAGTTTCTCTGCCGACCGGCGCATCGCGCGGGTGGTCCTGGCGCGCGATCTGGGCACCGAGCCTACGGATGCGCGCGCGGGGCTGACCGAGACCTATCCCGAGCAGGTCCTGCCCGGTGGCGGTCTGGTCTCGATCACGCTGGACACCAACAAGATCAACCCGATCCTGACGCTGCGTTTCGCCTCTCCGGTCGATCTGGACGCCGCGCAGGCCGGGGACAGTTCGATCGTGCTGTTGAACATTCGCCCGGCTGGCGCAAGTGCCTGTGGGGCGGTGTCGGCTCCGGCACGGGTGGTCAGCGATACGGCGGCGGATGTTGGACCGGTTGGCGCGATAGAGCGCGATTTCGAAGGCGCGCGCCAGGCCCTGATCTCGGGCGACCACGCCCTGGCGATCCGGCTGTTGACCCGGCTTTTGTCCGAACCTGAGCACGAACGCTCTCAAGAGGCGCAAGAATTGCTGGGCCTTGCGCGTGAGCGCAACGGGCAGCTGGCGCAAGCCCAGGCTGAATATGAAATCTACCTTGCGGCCTATCCCGAAGGGCCGGGCGCGGACCGTGTACGCCAGCGCCTGGCAGGTGTGATGACGGCCCAGGCGCAGCCGCGCACCGACCGTGGGACCGAGGAGGGCGAGGACGGAACGGTCCTGGCGGGTCTGGGAGAGGAAGAACTGCCGCCGGTGCGCGCGCGCAGCGTGCGCCCGCCGATCCAACCGTTCCCCGTCGAAGAGGAGGAGCCGGAGCCTGCCGTTCGCGGCCTCGTATCGTCGTATTACTACCGCAGCCAAGGCTCGACGGTGTTCACCGAGTTCGAGACCGGCACGACCGATATCGATGACGACATCTATAGCGACTCGCTGGTGACCTCGCTGGATTTCCAGGGCGAGTTCGAGACCGCGGGGGCGGAGAACACATGGCGCTTCGCTGGCGAGCACGAGTACGATTTCACCGAGAGCGAGCAACAGTTCAGCCTGTCGCGCGCCTATTTCGACACCCGTTTCAAGGAAAGCGGCCTGGGGCTGCGGTTCGGGCGGCAGGTGCAGAACGAGGGCGGCATCCAGGGCCGGTTCGATGGTATCGAACTGAGCTATCCGCTGGGCCAGACGACCTTGGCCGCGGTCGTCGGCGCTCCAGTCGAAAGCGCCAAGGACGGGGTGTTCGAAAACGAAAAGCTGGTCTTTGGCATGCGCGCCACCCGCGAGGACATTCGTCCGGGGCTGGATGTCACGGCCTATGGGGTCCACCAGACCCGAGAGGGTTATACCGACAGGCAGGCCGTTGGTCTTGAACTGCAATACCAGAAGGACAGAACGTCGATCGTCGGCATTTTCGACTATGACACCTATTTCGGCACTATCGCCTTCGCCCGGGTTTCGGGCACCTGGCTGAGTACGGACCAATCAAGTTTCTCGGTTACGGCAGACCATGTGCATTCGCCGTCTTTAAGTTTTTCGAATGCCTTGACGGGGCAGACAGCGACCTCCCTGGAGGAGTTGAGCATGTCCTATTCGACTGAAGAGATGAAACAGTTGGCCATGGACCGGACGCAGGAGACCAACTCGATCACCGTGGCGTATTCCAAGCCGATCAGCGACAAGTGGCAGTTCAGCGTTGATGGTTCGGCATATCACACATCGGGCACGCCCGCCTCGGGGGGCGTTGCAGCGCAGCCGTCGCCGGGCACCGAGTATTTCGCATCGCTCCAATTCGTGGGGACCGGTATCTTTGCCGAGCGCGACACGGTCAGCATGGCGCTCCGCTATGCCAATGCATCGACGTCCGAGTTGTTCCTGGTCGATACCTACCGGCGGTCGAACGCCGGTGGAAAAGCGCGTTGGAAGCCGCGGTTGCAGGTTGGCTATCGCCAGTTCGCGGATGGCAGCACCGAAACGTTTTATGTGCCGTCGGTCGACATGACGTACAAGGCTGGCGAGCGGACCGACATCGAACTGGAAGTTGGCGCGCGGTTCTCGGACCGCGACGCGGTGAGTTTCAGCGACGAGGCAAATGAGGTTTTCTTGACCCTTGGCGTGAACCGGCAGTTCTGAGGATCAGTTCAGGAGGGCGACGATGCCGGCAAATCCTGCTGCGTTGGCAATGTCGAATGCCTGTTCGCGTTTGACGTTGCGCAAGCTTGTATCGGCGCCGTTTTCGATCAGCAGGCGTGCAAGGTCTTCGCGCCCGTATTTCGCAGCCAGCATTAGGGCCGAGTAGCCGTCGGCGTTGCGGTGGTCGAGGTTGACGCCTTTTTCGATCAGCTGAGCGGCGACGCCAGTCAGGCCACGGGTGGTGGCGATCAGGAGGGCGGAATTGCCCGAGCCGGTGCGGGCATCGAGATCGGCGCCGTTCTCGATCAGGTAGGTCGCAACATCCGCATGGGCGCCGTTGATCGCGACGAGAAGCGGCGCAGCGACAGGGTCGCCAGCGTCATACCCGGCTTCGGACAGGAATCGAACGGCGCCAAAGTTGCCAGCGCGGGCGGCATACCAGAGCGGGCTGCGGCCGCGCCCGTCGTCCTGCTGAAAGCGAAACCCGGCCCGGTGGAGTGCCTGGAGGTCGGCCAGGGTGCAGGTCTCGATGATGGCGGTTTCGCCGCCCTGCGCCAATGTGCCCGAAAACAACCCCACCCCGCTGGCGCATTGTCCCGCCTGGAAGGCGATGTCGCTGGCGGTCAGCCCGGAGTTGTCACGAAGGGGGCGCGTGTCGGCAACCGCGAGGAGAAGGTCGATAACCGCCGTTGCTCCTCGTGCGGCCGCGTGCATCAGCGCGGTGCGTCCACTGGCGTCGGTGGCGCGGGCGTCAGCGCCCTGTTCGAGGAGAAAACCAACGGCCTGTGCATGGCCGCCCGCTGCCGCCAGCATCAGGGGTGTGCGGCCTTTTGCGTCGCGCGTGCTGGGCGGAGCGCCATCGGCGAAGAGCCGGCGCAGGACGCGCATCTCGCCCCTTTCTGCGGCCTCGACCAGGGGGGACTTGCCCTGGCGGCCCGCCATGTCAGAGGCCGCGATGCGCGGTTCTAGGGGCTGGGCCTCGGGCGCGGGTGTGAGCGGATTGGCGCGGGTCATCAGCGTCACCAGCGCCTCGGTTGCGCCGACATGGCCTTGCTCGGCGGCGCTTGCCAACCAGAACTGGGCCTGGCCCGTGTCGGCCTCGACGCCGCGACCGGACAGGTACATGCGGGCCAGGCTGAACTGGGCTTCGAGATGGCCGGCCTGTGCCGCTCTGGACATGATCGCGAAGGCGCGGGTGTCATCCTGCGCGACGCCGTCGCCCTTGCGGTGGAGGGTGGCAAGCAGATAGAGCGCCTCCGGGTCGTCGCCCAGGCGCTCCAGCATGGCGGCTGCGGCAGCGAATTCGCGTGCGCGGATGAACTTGCGGACCTGTCCCATGCTGGCGGGGCCGGTGACCGGCAGTTCGGCAGCCGGTTCCGGCGGCATCACCTCGACGGCGCTGGTCACAGTCCGGATTTCTGCCTCTGGTCTGGTTTCGGCAGCGGGAGTTGGCTCGGCCGTGACAAGGTCGGCGGGCGCGTCGTCCGTCTGGCCATCGGTCGCGGCGGCGGGGAGCGGGGCGACGGCCGGGGGCCGGGCGTCGGGCGCGGGGCGCGACGGCATGGCCGGGGTCATGCGGGTCACATCGGTCGAAATGGCCGTTTGCTGCGAGGAGGGCGCGCGATCCATGAGGGGTTTGTCCGGCGAGCCGGCCGCGAAACGGCGGTTGTACTCGCGTTGCAGATCGCCCAGGTCAAAGATGCCGGTGGCCATGCTGGCCACACCGAGGACTGCAACGGAAGATGCGAGGATTGTTCTAACGTTTGCCATGCTTGGTCTCCACGTCGATACCGATGGACTTCAGGAACCCGGTGGGCAGGATACCCCCGGCACAAATGATGACCGCATCGTTGGCTCTTTCCGTCAGCTGACCGCCGCTTTCGATCCTGACTGAGTCCTTCGTGATCTCCGTAATGTTTGACGAAAGCAGGACGTTGAGCCGGCCATCAGATTGAAAGCGTTCGGTTTTTTCCCTATTCTTCTGTTTTGCGCGCGAGAAGCTGTCGCCGCGATAGGACAGGGCCACGCTGGTGCCCTCCTCGGCGGCGATAGAGGTCGCGGCCTCGAGCGCGCTGTCTCCGCCGCCGACGACCAAGACGGACTGGCCGCGATACTGTTCGGGATCGACCAGCCGGTAGACGACTTTCGGAAGGTTTTCGCCCGGCACGCCGAGTTTTCGGGGCGTTCCGCGCCGTCCGATGGCCATGAGAACGCTTGCAGCGTCATAGCTGCCCAAATGTGTCGTGACCCGGAAGCCGCCTTCAATGGGTTCGACACCGTCGACGCGCTGGCCGGTGTCGATTTCAAGCCCGGTTTCGGCGATGACCTCATGCCAGAATTCCAGGAGCTCTTCTTTCGAGACCTCTTTGAAGTTGACCTTGCCATAGAGCGGCAGATCAACGGGGCGGGTCATGACAAGCTTGCCACGTGGGAAATGGGCGACGGTGCCGCCCAGCGTGTCCTGTTCGAGTGTCCTGAAGCGCAACCCGGCCTCGATCGCGCCGAGCGAGGCGGAAATGCCGGTGGGTCCTGCGCCGATAATCACCACATCAAGGGGCAGATCTGAGTTGCGGGGGCGGGCAGCGATCTCGGCAATTGCCTGGCGACCCTGTTCCACGGCGTTGCCGATCAGGCCCATGCCGCCCAATTCACCGGCGATGTAGACGCCGGGCACGTTGGTCTGGAAATCCGGGCCGACGTGGGGGATGTCGACCCCGCGCCTCGCGGTGCCGAATACCAGCTCGATCCCGCCGATGGGGCAGGCGGCGGCGCAGGCGCCGTGGCCGATGCAGTGGGTCGGCTCGACCAGTTTGGCCTTGCCGTTCACAAGCCCGAGAATGCGCCCCTCGGGGCAGGCCGTGACGCAGGCGCCGCAGCCGATGCAGATCTCCGGGTCGATCTCGGGGTGAAGCGAAGCCGGCTCGGTCAGCCCGGCATCGACCGCTTCGCGGTGAGCGGCAAGCGCGCGGCGCTCGGAGATTTGCCGGACGCCGGCAAAACCCGCCCAGATCAGCAGGAGCGGCAGGCCGTAAAGGGCGAGGAGGGTGGCGTCACTCATCGTCGCTTAACGCACCCCCATGTCGGCGGCGGCGGTTTCGATGCTCTGGAAGGCGGCGCTGTCGGCCCCGAGCGCCGCCCTGGCGCGGGACAGCGCCTCGGCGGCGGAACCGGCGTCGCCAAGGACCATGTAGGAGCGGATCAGTCGTTGCCAGCCCTCGGGGTCGTTGGGCGCATCTTCAAGGCGGGCGGCCAGTCCTTCGATCATTCCGAGGATCATGGCCTGGCGGTCTTCGGCGCTCATCTCACCCGCGGCCCGGACCTGTTCGGCTGTGGGGCCGGGGGCGGCCCTCGGCGGCAGCAGGTCTTTGCCGCGGGGTGGCAGGTTTACAAGCGCGAGATCGAAACCGATCTGGTTTGCGAGGCTGTCAATCCGGTCACGCAGACCGGGAGCCCAGTCCGCATCGCCGGGGGCGGTTTCGAGAATTTCGGCCCAGAGCCGGATTGCGCCTTCGGGATCGCCGCGCTGTTCCAGCGCCATGCCCTGGAAGAACCGCGCGCGCGGATCGATCGGGTCGAGGGCCAGCGCCTTGTGGAAAACGGCGAGCGCCGCTTCGGTCACCTCGCCGCCGCCGGAGCGCACCATCGCCTCGCCCAGGACCGAGAAGATCACCGGGTCGCTGCCGTCCAGATCGACCGCCTTCTGGTAGGCCTCGACGGAGGCCGTGTAGTTGTCGGTCTGGAAATAGGACCAGCCCAGCATCCGCCAGCCTTCGGCATCGTTGGGGTTGTCCTTGAGGCGTGCCGCTAGGGCCGAGATCGCTTCGTCGACACCGCCGGTCTGTGCGGAGGTCGCGGCGCGAGCGCGGGGCGGTTCCGCCAGGGGCGCGCGGGCCATCGCCACGCCCGACGGCAAGTCGGGGCGGCCGACCTGGCCGTAGAGCAGCACGCTGCCCAAGACGACCCACCCTGTGGCGATGGCGAGGCCCACGAGCCTGGTCCTGCTGTCCGTGTCTTTCACCTGTGTCTCTCCTGCTTTGGCGGCGGCCAGCAGCCGGCGTTTGATTTCCGTTTGCGCCGTGCGTGCTTCTTCGTCGCCGATCAGCCCGCGCACGGTGTCTATCTTCAGTTCGGCCAGTTGCTCCCTGGCCAGCGCGACGGCGCCGGTTTCACCCTTGCCGGCGCGTCCCTGGCGCAGGAACGGCAGGGCGACGGATGCGGTCGCAACCGCGGCGAGGCCGGTGAGAGCTATCCACAGCGTCATGCCTTGTCCTCCAAGAGATCAGCGAGAATCCGGCGGTCTTCGTCAGTCATCTCTTCGGTTTCGGGCAGCTCGGTGTTGCGGTTGCGCAGGTAGAACGCAAAGCCCCCGGCGGCGATCAGGAAGATCAGGAACGGACCGGTCCACAGGAGGTAGGTGTTCGATTGCACCGGCGGCTTCAGAAGGATGAAGTCGCCAAAGCGCCGGACGAAAAAGGCGACGGCCTCGGCGTCGGTGTCGCCCGCGACCAGCCGCTCGCGCAGCAACAGTCGCATGTCGCGCGCAATTCCGGCATTAGAGTCGTCGATCGACTGGTTGCGGCAGACGACGCAGCGCAGCCCTTTGGAAATGTCGCGCGCGCGGGCTTCGAGCACGGGGTCGGCAAGTTGTTCGTCGGGGTTCACTGCGAGGGCCTGCGTCGCGATCAGGCACAGGGCGAGGATCATACGCTTCATGCCGCCACCGCCTTTGCGCGCGGTGCGGGGGCGCCGATCCTGAGCCGCCGGTCGGCCAGAGAGATAGTGCCGCCAAGCGCCATTGCCGCTGGGCCGAGCCAGATCAGCAGGACCAGCGGGTGCCAGTAGATACGCACGACGAAGGTGCCGTCCGCCTGCCGCTCACCCATGCCGATGTAAAGGTTGGTCAACCCGCGCGGCCGGATCGCCGCCTCGGTCGTGACGCGGTTCGACACCGGGTAGAAGCGGCGTTCGGAGCGCGTGGAAAAGAGCGTGGCACCATCCCTCGCAACGGTGAAGACTCCACGTTCGTATTGATAGTTGTCCTTTGCGCCGCCGAGGACGTCGCTGAGCGTGACTGCGTATCCGGCGATATCCACCGCGCCGCCGACAGGCAGGGAGACGACCTTTTCCTGCTGCCAGGCGGTCATCGCCGTGACCCCGGCAACGAACAGCCCAAGTCCGAGGTGCGCCAGCGTCATGCCCCATGTGGCGGCGGGGGTCGTTCGCAGCATGGACCAGCCGCGCGCTGATCCTGCGGCGCGACGCCAGACGATCAGGAGGGACCCCACGGCCAGCCAGGTGGCGAGCGCCATGCCGAGGGCCGCGCCGATGTGACGGGGACCGGCAAGGATCGCGACGCCGAGCGCCAGGAGAACCGAGGCGCCGGCCGCCGGGGTGAGGCGGCGGGTGACGGCCTGGAGCCCGTCGCGTTTCCACCTGAGAAGCGGGCCGTACGCGACCGCGATCAGAAGTGGGATCATCATCGGCACGAAGCTTGCGTTGTAAAATGGCGGGCCGACCGAGATCTTCTGGCCCGTGAATTCGATGATCAGGGGGTAAAAGGTGCCGAGGAACACGGTGGCGGCGCCGGTGGTCAGAAGGATGTTGTTCAAAATCAGCCCGCCTTCGCGGCTGACTGTTGTGAAAGGTGCAAGGCGGTCGATGCGGCCTGCGCGCAGGGCAAAGAGCGTAAGCGCTCCACCGGTATACAGAACCATGAGGCCGAGGATGAATAAACCGCGTTCGGGGTCGACCGCGAACGCGTGCACCGAGGTCAGAACACCCGAGCGCACCACGAAGGTGCCGATCAGCGACAGGGTGAAGGTCAGGATCGCGAGCATCAGGGTCCAGACGATCAGCGTCTGGCGTTTCTCGACCACGATGGCCGAGTGCAGGAGCGCGGTGCCTACCAACCAGGGCATGAAGCTTGCGTTTTCCACCGGGTCCCAGAACCACCAGCCGCCCCAGCCAAGTTCATAATAGGCCCAATAGCTGCCCAGAGTGATGCCGATGGTCAGGAATATCCACGCCGCAAGGACCCAGGGCCGCACATAGCGTGCCCAGGTCGCGTCAACCCGGCCCTCGATCAGTGCGGCCACGGCAAAGGCGAAGGCCACCGAAAAGCCCACGTATCCGAGGTAGAGAAACGGCGGGTGCAGGACGAGACCGACGTCCTGCAGGAGCGGGTTCAATTCCTGGCCTTCCAACGGGACGGGATGGGTCCGCGAAAACGGGTTGGACGTCAGGATGGTCAGCGCGAGGAAGCCGGTGGAAATACCGGCCTGCACTGCCAGCACCCGTGCCTTGAAGGTCTCGGGCAGGCGCGTTGCGAAAAGGGCGATCCCGGCACCGAATACGGAAAGGACCAGCACCCAAAGAAGAAGAGAGCCTTCGTGGTTGCCCCAGCTTGCGGCCATTCGAAAGAAAAAGGGCATCTGCGTGTTGGAGTGGACCGCGACGATGGTGACCGAGAAATCCGAGACCACGAAGGCGCGCACCAGAATCAGGAAGGCCAGGCCAAGGAAAACACTTTGTGCCAGCGCGGCATGATCGGCAAATGCTATGAAGGCCCGTTCCCGCCGCCACGCGCCGTAAAGCGGCAGGAGGCATTGCAGGATGGCGATCATCAGGGCGAGGATCAGACAGAACTGGCCGAGCTCGGCGGCCATCGGCAGGACTCCAATTTTTAGGGAATGTCCGGGTTGCGGACATTCGCCGATAACGTCGCCCCCCGACCCGTGTCGAGGAATAGCAATCGAGGCGTCTCGAGGCGACTAAACGATAGTTTATTCGTGCGGCACGGGTCCGGGACTATGCAGGTTTTCGCCGAGAACCGGCCAGAGCATCACAAAATCGCCCCGATTCCGTATCAGGGGTCGGGCAAACGAAAAGAGACAGGCGAACACCCATGCGCGCCGTACCTTTCAAGGCGACCGAGAGGTCAGAACCGAAGCGCTACCCGCATCGGGCCGCACCCGGTGCGCTGGACATTCCCCTGGCGACCGCCGCCATGGCGGCGGTGCTGTATTTCGCCTGGTCCCAGAGCGGCGAAAAGCACATGACCCCGGAAGAGGGCGTCGGCTATTGGCTGGGCATCACGGGATCGGTGATAATGCTTTTGCTGCTGGTATATCCCCTGCGCAAACGGCTGAAGTCGCTTCGGTTCCTTGGGGCGGTTCCGGGATGGTTCCGGCTTCATATGCTGTTCGGTGTGATCGGGCCGTCGTTGGTCATCCTGCATTCGAATTTCGCGCTTGGCTCGTTGAATTCGCGGGTGGCGCTTTTTGCCATGCTGATCGTCGCGGGATCGGGGTATATCGGGCGGTTTTTGTACCAGCGCATCCACCGGGGCCTGAACGGCCGACGCCAAAGCGCGGCAGAATTGCGCGCAGAGGCCGAGGAACATCTGGCGGCACTGAGGTCCGAAAACGAAGACAACGCCGTGGCCGAGATGTTCCTGGCCTACGAACAGACATACGTGACACCGGAACGGTCGCTGTTCAGCGCGGTGTTGCGCATGCCGTCGGCACGCCGGGCCGCGCTGCGTCTGAGGCGGCAGGTACTGGCCGAGCACGACGGTGCGCTGATGGCCGGGCGGATCGCGGACTATTTCGCGGCAGTCCGGCGCACGCAGATGTTCTTTGTCTACGAGCGGCTTTTCGCGCTGTGGCATCTTTTGCACCTGCCGTTGTTCATCGTGCTGATCGCTGCCGCGCTGTTGCATGTCTTCGCCGTGCATCTGTACTGAATGCGCCTGATCGCCCATATCCTCGTGTGGTTGTGCCTGGCCGCCGCGCCAGCGACGGCGCAGAGCCTTTGGGAGCGGCTTGTCATGCCGGGCGACCTGACAGACCCGCACGCGCATCTGCAGGGCGATTGCGGCAACTGCCACGAGGATTTCAGCAAGGGCGCGCAGGTCGAGCTTTGCCTTGATTGCCACAAGGCGGTTCGCGCGGACATCAATGAAGCCGCCGGTTTCCATGGCCGGTCGCGCGAGGCCCAGGCCTTCGAGTGCAACCATTGCCACACCGATCACGAGGGGGGCGACTTCGAGATCGTCATCCTGGACCGCGATACCTTTGATCACGGTCAAACCGATTTCGGGCTGGTGGGTGCCCATGCCCGCGCGCCCTGCGGCGACTGCCACGAGGAGGGCAAGGCGTTCCGGGATGCACCTTCGGGATGTCACTCCTGCCACAGCGAGGACGACCGGCATGAGGGCAACTTGGGCAAGGACTGTGCCGGCTGTCATACGAGCACCGGTTGGGCCAAGGTGACCGCCTTTGACCATTCAAAGACCGATTTCCCGCTGACCAACGCCCATGAAAAGGTCGCCTGCGCCGCGTGCCACGCGGGCGAAATCTATCAGGACCTGCCGACGAGCTGCATCGGATGCCACCGCATCCAGGACATTCACGACGACAGGTTTGGCTCGAAATGCGAGGATTGCCATGTCAACAAGACGTGGAGCGAGGTTCGGTTCGACCATGACAGGGACACTGACTTTACCCTGAGCGGTGCCCATCGGGATGTCGACTGCAACGCGTGCCACTCCGACAACATTCACGACACCCCGATGCAGGGGGCCTGTCTCGATTGCCACGCGGCGGAGGACCCGCACCAGGGCACGCTGGGTCCGCGTTGCGAAAGCTGTCATACAACATCGAGCTGGATTGCGGAGGTGCGGTTCGATCACGATCTGACCTCATTCCCGCTGATCGGCCAGCATGGCGTACTGCCCTGCGAGGCCTGTCACCGTGATCAACGCTACCAGATGGCGGACACGGGCTGTGCGGCCTGCCATGTGGACCAGGATGTCCACAAGGGTCGCTTGGGCGCGAACTGCGCCACGTGCCACAACCCCAATGGCTGGGCGCTCTGGCTGTTCGACCACGATCGGCAGACGCGGTTTGCGCTGACCGGCGCGCACGCGAATGTCGACTGTGAAACCTGCCACAGGCGCCCGGCGGCTACCGGCCAAACCCTGCCGCTGAGCTGCGTCGGGTGTCACGCAGGCGACGATGTCCACCGTGGACGCTTTGGCGGTGACTGTGCGGCATGCCATTCGACATCACGTTGGAAGGGGGCGCGGCTGCGGTAGATTAAACATTCGTTTATTGCGCCTCAGTGCCAATCCGTTAAGTCTGTGGCATGCGCATCAAACCCGTCCTGCTTGCTCTGTTGCTGCTGTCTTCTGCCGCTCCGGCCGTGGCCGAAAGCGCGGTGGAGTCCGTGGCGCGGCAACTTGGTGAGTACGGATATCACTCGATCACTACTAACAGGACCCTTCTGGGGCGCATCCGGATCACCGCCGAGCGCGACGGTGTCATGCGGGAAATCGTCCTGAATCGTTTCACTGGCACGATCTTGTTCGACCGGATACTGAAACCATCCGGGGAAGCCGATATTCTGAACGACGGCCCGGGCGAACTGGTGTCGGGCCTGGGTGACACGGACCCGAGCGCCAGCGACGGCAGCGGGGGTGCCTCTGGCAGCGAAGTGGAAGACAGTGGTGAGAGCAGTGACGCACCCGCCGAAGATGACCACGAAGACAGTCCTGACTCCCCAGACGGCGGCGAAGAAGATGAAGTTGATGAGGTAGACGAAGTCGACGAGGAAGATGCACCTGATACCTGATTTCCCGTTCCCCGTCTGACAGGCTACCCATGCATCACTCTCGCGCCATTGTCCTTGTCTTGATCGTTCAGATTGTCTGCGCTGTTTTTTTTCTGAGCGAGATGCTGAACACCGTTTTTGGTTTCGTGCCCTGGTCGATCAGTTGGACCTTTTATGAAATCCTTGAAATCATTGCGGCAATTGGCCTGATCACAGGGGTCATCCTTGGCGCGCAGGCGCTGAAGCTGAGCTGGCAGCGGGCACAAGCTGCCGAAAGAAAGCTAGAGACGCTCAGCCAGGCCTTTGCCGACCTCGTGCTTGATTATTTTGAAAGTTGGGAATTGACGGCAGCAGAGCGAGATGTCGCGTTATTCCTGATCAAGGGGCTGAGCACGGCCGAAATCGCCGGTCTGCGCTCAACTTCGGAGGGCACAGTCAAAGCCCAGTGCAACGCCATCTATCGCAAGGCGGACGTCGCGAGCCGTGCGCAACTTGTCAGCCTTCTGATCGACGACCTCATGCAGGACGAGTTCTTTGGGGCGATGACACCGCGCAACGTGCAGTCGACGACGCAGATCACAAGGTCGGTTCACCCCGAGTAACGGCTTGGGAGGGCAAGAGCCCGGTTCGGGCCCTAAGTCATTTCGATCTGCACTGCGATACAGGCTGATCCTGGTGTGCGCTGGTTCGCTGGCGGCGGCCCCTAACCGGACACCTTCTTAACGAACTGGGATTTGAGCCCCATCTGGCCTATTCCCGGGATTTTGCAGTCAATATCGTGATCCCCGTCCACAATTCTGATGCCATGCACCTTGGTTCCCACTTTGACGACGGAAGAAGACCCTTTGACCTTTAGGTCCTTGGTCACTGTAACAGTGTCGCCGTCTCGAAGCACATTGCCCACGCTGTCGCGCACTTCCGAGACCGCGTCCGATGGCGTCCCTGGCGCCCATTCGTGTCCGCATTCCGGACATATCAGCAAAGCATCCACCTGATAGGTGTACGACGAAGAGCATTCAGGACATGGTGGTAATGTATCGGTCATGGTGCAACCCTATAGCGACTCTTCCGACGGCATGCCACACAACTTGAGAAGGAAACCGTGCGGCGCTGGCCGGGGCGTGCCTGGACCGTTGGACTGTATGGTATCTGTTGCCGCGATAACATGGGAAGTCTCGGTCAGGTCAGGATAAATCCGGGGGAGGCTGCATGTCTGGCCGGTGAGCACTTGCAGCGATGCAACTGCCAGATTCTCCATCGCGGTTCTTGTGGTATTCTGCCAGAACAACAATCACACCCACGCGGCAAAGAGCAGCGGCAGGCAAGTTGTTGATATTTTTTTTAAGAGTGGTGAGCCGTGCAGGATTCGAACCTGCGACCCACTGATTAAAAGAACGCCCAGAGCGGTTTCGCTACATTGCGAAGCTTTGCGCTGGATTTCGAAAAATATCACGAAATCAATAATTTGCGTTGACGCGGCCTGCGCCCGTGACTCATCAACTACGCCAGAATTCGCTTCACCGTGCTTCCTATTTGCTTCCGGAAGCAGGACCAGACCGAAAGGATGTTCGCAGATGTTCCGGCTCACCAAGCGCTCCGTCGAAGGCCTCGCCCCGGCTGAAAAAGAATACTTCGCCTGGGACGGCGACGTGCGCGGATTTGGGGTGCGCGTCTATCCAAGCGGCAGGAAGCTCTACCTGGTCCAGTATCGGTCTGGAAAGCGCACCAGGCGACACAACATCGGCGCACACGGCGTCCTGACAGCCGACGTGGCCCGGAAGGAAGCCAAGCGGCTTCTAGGTGACGTCGCGCACGGCTCAGACCCCTCAGCGCAGCGGCAGGCCAAACGGTCAGCCCCAACGGTCAACGGCCTCTGTGACCGATTCCTTGAGGAATACGCCGGTCAGCATCTGAAACCCGCAACCGCACGAGACTACCAGAGCATCATCCGACGGTTCATTCGCCCTAGACTAGGACCCCTCGCAATCGCGGAAGTCACGCGCGCTGATGTGGTCGCCTTCCACCACGCGCTGCGCGACACGCCCTACCAGGCGAACCGTGCGGCCAGCATGCTGTCCAAACTCTTCAACCTGGCAGAGGATTGGGGCTTGCGTCAGGCGGGATCGAACCCGGCACGTCGCATCAAGAAATTCCGGGAGGAAGAGAAGAAGCGGTATCTTTCGCCGGACGAGCAAGCACGTCTAGGAGACGCCCTAGGGGCGGCCCTAGGGGATGGCTCCGAAACCATCCATACGGTTTCGGCGATCCTCTTGCTGATTTATACGGGATGCCGCCACGGCGAGATACTTAATCTCAAATGGGATTACGTAACGCCCCACCACCTAGAACTGCCAGACAGCAAGACAGGTGCCAGGCGGATTCCGCTCCCCAGGGAAGCCTATGACATTTTGATGGAGCTGCCGCGTCTAGAGGGAAACCCTTACGTTATCCTAGGGGAGTCCGAGACAGGTCCCCTCATTAATCTCCAGAAACCATGGCGACGTATCCGGCACCTGGCGGGCCTTGACGATGTTCGGATTCATGATCTGCGGCACACCTATGCGTCGGTCGCGATCCAAAACGGCATCGATCCGTTCACGCTCAAGGAAATCATGGGTCACAAGAACTTACAGACAACCCTCAGGTACGCACATCTGGCAGATGAAACCGTTCAACGTGCTGCCGGATCGGTTGCCGCACGGTTGGCCCGGTCGATGCGTAGAACGCCGCAGGCCGCTCAGCATCTGCGGGTGATTTCGTAGGGCAGAGGTTTCCGACGCTTGCAACGTAACGCGGTTGTTGTACGTTATGGGCGCGGAATCGTCGCAAAATGCGATGATTGGGAGCCAATATTGGCAACTGCATGGGTCGCCCTAATATGGAGCCATCTGCCGCGAACTGCCGGAAACGACATACGTCGTTCTGCACAAGCATAAGCTTCCGAGAGGGGTGGCCCCAAGTGCCACAGTGCGTCCGTTTCGATAAATGCGAAGCAACGGATGCTAAAA
>JBNKHH010000044.1:0-56839 GCA_050290245.1 Silicimonas sp. | reverse complement strand
AAGGTGGCTGGGCGTCTCGCACGACGCCGTAAAATCGCCATCCTCCTTCATCGCCAGAATGGCCGCCAACCAGGCGCTGAACATGATCCGGTCGGACACCCGCCTGCGCGAGAAGCATCGGGATTTTGGCCTGCCGATGCCTGTGCCCGAGATGCCGCACGACGCAATTGATGCGCGGATCGACCTGTCTTTCGCACTCACCGCGACCCTGATGAAACTGCCAGCAATGATGCGGGCAGTCTTCATCCTTCGAACGGCCTTTGACATGCCTTTTGCTGAAATCGGCGAGGGCCTTGACCGATCGACTGTCGCCTGTCGGCAAGCCTTTTCCCGCGCCAACCGTATCCTCACGTCGCATGAAACAGCCGACAAACCCGCCGCCGCCAATCTCGGACAGCTGCAAACGCTGATAGGGTTGATCCAGGCCGGCGATCCAAAGGCGCTTGCACGCCACATGGCGCGCGATATCGCATTCGAAAGCGACGGCGGTGAAACCGGTCCGGCCTTTGGCCAAACCATTGTCGGGGCGAATAGGATCGCGCAGTTCCTAAGCGTTTCTTCCGTTCTTCTGGGACAGAAATTGGATGTCGGGTTTCATCACTCGCCATCCGGATATTTTTTCAGTCTGAGTGAGGCAGATAAGTTGAAGTTGGTTGGCTTGGCCGAGTTTGGCGCTGCCGGATGCACTCGGATCTTCGCGATCTCAGACACTGATAAGCTCGCGCGGTTCCACACTTTTCTTGAGCGTTCGCTATCTGGTTGAACACCTGCGGCCAGTGATTGGCCAAGAGAACGACGTATCGGCGAAAGGTGCTACCGACGTGAAATGAGCCAGATCACGAGGGTTATTGCCATCGTGGCCATCGCCGAAACAAGCCAGACATGACTTGATTCCGGGCTCGAAAAGTCCGGGTGTGCCTCGGCTGAATTCGAAACAAGCAAGGCGTGGAACAGCAGGATGGCCCGTCTCATGGGGAAGCCTCTTGTAAATAATTAATTATCTGGGTAATTAATGCCAATGGAAGCCAAATCGTCAACAGTCGGCCGCCGCCCCGGCAGCGAAACCTCTCGCGTGGAACTGCTTCGCGCAGGGGCCGAACTGCTGCAGGAAAACGGAGCGAAAGCTCTTTCTGCCCGCGAGGCCGCGATCCGTGCCGAGGTAAACCCGGCAATGGTGCGATACTTTTTTAGAAACCGTCGGGGCTTTCTGGAGGCTCTTATGGATTATGGCTTCGAGACAGTGATGCGGGACGGCAGCAACGGCCCTGAAAAACAATCGCTTGAAGGTCTGATCCGATCTCTGCACCGGACTCCTTGGCTAGCGCAGCTCCTCGTTCAGACGGTCTATGCCGGAGAGGAATTGCGCGCGCATTTTGAGGCAGTCCATGCTCCACGGTTGATGGACAGATACCGCTCGTTGCTCTCCGAGGGGCAGGCTGCGGGCCATATCCGCGACGATCTTCCAGAAAACCTGGCGATTGCCGGGTTGATTTCGTTGATCGTTTTCCCGGTCATAGCGGCCGACAGCCTGGGAAAACTTCTGCTGGCCCGGCCAGACGGCGATCTTGAAGACAATGCCGTCGCGCTTGTGATGCAGCTTTTCGCAAGGAGACAGACCAATGATCCGACCTGACCCGTCTCACCTGATCCTACCGGCCTGTGTTGTCGCGATCCTGCCTGCCTTGGCCTGGCTGACGATGGGTCGCCTGCCGCTCATGGTCTTTGCTTTCGCATTTGGCGGCGGGTTTCTACTTTATGCCGCAACTCTCTGGCGACGGCGCATCGACGCTCCCCAGATTATCGTGCCCTATCTGTTAACGGTGATGCTGTTCATCCTCCATGTGGGCGAAGAGTATCTGACCGACTTCGAACTGACCGTCAGCAAGATCAATGGTGCCCCCGTTCCAGAAGAGGGTTTCATGCTCATCGCCGCTTTCCTTGCTCCGATCATGTGGATCGGCGGCGCCATCGCCGTCCTCAAGAATTGGCGCTTTGGGGACTATTTCCTGTGCACCTTTTTCTTCGCGATGATCCTGGCCGAGTTGAGCCATTTTGCTTTCCCTTTCGTGGTCGACGGGACTTTTCATTATGAGAGCGGAATGTGGACGGCCGCACTGCCACTCATCCCGGCGGTCTACGGGCTGAACAAGATGATGCATCTGATGAGGCAGTCGGCTGCAGGATTGAGAAACCCGGCGTCCTGACCGGCTGAACATCGGCGGAACAGCGGGAGGCGTCACGAACTTCGCTGGAACCTAGAGCGATGGAAAGAACCCCTGAAACACGCCCGACTTGAGACCTGAACCCAGAGATGATGCGGAATACCCGCAAAGCGCACCTCGCCGCTGTCAACATACTTCCAATCCAGCAAAGGTCCGTTTTGGGGACCCGTGGCGCGCCGTCGGAAGTTCGGTCTCACTCCGATCAGAGCGCGCAATAGCCGGGTCACGACGAGAGAAACCTGACCGGCGTTGCGTCGTGCGGCTGTCGCATCGGCGATCGTGTTTTCTGCCTGGCCTGTAGATTTGGCGATGCATCGCAACTGATATTGCCATTCTAATAACGCAATACAAAGCATGATAATTACCCGACTATCATGTTAGCGCCTATACCCGCTGCCATGCACGGGGTCTGGGTCCGGTCGATTCAAGCGTGCACAACCGACAATGGATTTGGGGGGCGGCGACCGCAAACAGGTTAGCCGCTGATTGGGAGGAAAAATGAAGTATTCTGCTTTGGCCTTGGTCACGACTGCTATGACCGTGATGACGGTCTCGACCGCTAACGCGCAATCTGCAGAAGTCGTACATTGGTGGACATCCGCAGCGGAATCGGCTGGCGTTGGCGTCATTGCCGAGGCCTTTGGCGAAACTGGCGGCGAGTGGGTTGACCGTGCCGTGGCCGGTAGCGATGCCGCCAAGGCCGCTGCGATCAGCCGTATGGTTGGTGGCAACCCGCCAGAAGCCGCTCAGTTCAGCTTGGGCGCTGATATCGACAACCTTGTCGACAGCGCGGTTCTGGCGCCCATCGATCAGGTGGCCGAAGCAAACGATTGGGCAAAGATCATGCCGCGGGCCGTGATGGATGCCGTGACCCGCGACGGGCACGTCTACGGCGTGCCGATCCAGCTTCAGGGGACCAACTTCCTCTTCGCCTCGCGGGACGCGCTCGCCAAGGTCGACGCCGAGATGCCGCAGACCTGGGACGAGTTCTTTGCAACCGGCGACAAGCTGCGCGAACAGGGGATTATACCTTTCGCCCAGGCTGGTGACCGCGACGTGTGGTTCATGAACACCTTCCAGGCCGTGCTCGCATCTGTCCTTGGTGCCGACGACTGGGGCAAGTTCACCGGTCCCGATGGCGTCGAGTTCGTCCGCTCCGAGGCGTTCCGCCCGGTTGCGGAAATCATGGCGAAACTGCCGGCCTATGCGGATTCCGGCGTGTCCGGCCGCCAGTGGAACATCACTAACCAAATGATCCTGAACGGCGAAGCAGGCTTCTTCATCATGGGTGGCTGGGCAATCGGCGAGATCGCCGCCGCAGGCAAAACGCCCGGCGAAGAAGTGCTCTGCGGTGTCGGCCCGAACCAGGCTCCGTTGGTGGTGGCCGGGGATGTCTGGGCGATGCCCGCCAAGGGTGACGGACTGACCGAAGCGCAGGTCAAGCTGGCCGAGGTCACGACCTCGGTCGAGGTTCAGGCTAAGTTTACCTCGACCATGGGCTCGCTGCCGGTGCGCTCCGGAGTGGACACTTCCGGGTTCAACGCCTGTGCGGCGGCAGGGGCGAAGGCGATCGCCGACGGCAATTCGGTCATGGCGCTTTTCATCGACTTCACGCCTGAGAAGCTGGGCGCCCTGGGCTCCGAACTGAAGGTGCTCTGGGTGAACCCCGACGCGACGGCTGATGATTACGTCGAAGCTGTCGCGGGTGTTCTGGAAAACTACTGACCTCCGACCTGACGAAGGACTGCGCGCCGCGGGGCTGCCCGCGGCGCTCATCATCCACGCATCAATGGAGGGCCTGGCAATGGCCAAATTTTCGGGAACGCGTGCACATGTCTATCTGGCCATGGTGCCGGTTTGGATCATCGTGCTCGTTGCGCTTGTAGGTTCAACAGTATGGACGTTTGTCATTTCATTGACCAATTCCAAGCTGCTGCCGGTCTACAAGTTCAATTTCTTCCACCAATATGAGCTTCTGTTGAAGCTGCCGGCATGGCACGTAGCGGTCTCCAACCTAATCTTTTTCGGTGTGCTTTTCATCGCGATCTGCCTTGTGTTCGGATTTCTCATGGCGGTCATGATGGATCAGCGGATTCGGGGTGAGGCTCTTTTCCGCACGATCTTCCTTTACCCCTATGCCATGTCTTTCGTGGTCACCGGCCTTGTTTGGCAGTGGGTTCTGAACCCAGGATTCGGCATTCAGGCTGCGGTCCGGCGTCTTGGCTTCGAAAATTTCACCTTCGACTGGATCGTGCAGCCCGATCGCGCGATTTATATTCTTGTGCTTGCGGCGGTATGGCAGGGCAGCGGCTTGGTCATGGCCATCTTGCTGGCGGGCTTGCGGGGCGTCGACGAGGACCTTTGGAAGGCCACGCGGATCGACGGTATCGCAAAATGGCGCGTCTACACCTCCATCGTCCTGCCGATCATCGCGCCGATGGCGGCAACGGCGGCTGTGCTGCTCGCCGTCTCGGTGGTGAAGGCCTATGACCTCGTCGTTGCCCTAACCGGCGGCGGCCCGGGACATGCCACCGAAGTCCCCGCCAAGTTCGTCATGGAGAACCTCTTTGCCCGTCAGAACGTCGCCCTGGCGAATGCGGGCGCGATCATGATGCTTGTCGCGGTGATCGCCATCCTGGTTCCGATGTACTACGCGCGCCGCTACTCGGCCCAGAAAGCGGGGGCATAAAAATGAGTACGAAATCGGAACAGATCATGGCGCGCATCGGCGTCTACGCGTTTCTTGTGGTCGCGGCAGCATTTTTCCTGATGCCCTTTTACGTGATGATCGTGACCTCGTTGAAAACGATGGACGAAATTCGCGTCACCTCGATCTTCTCGTTGCCGGACGCACCCACGCTCGAGGCCTGGGTCACCGCCTGGAGCTCGGCTTGTACAGGTCTGAACTGCAATGGTCTGTCGGTCGGGTTCATCAACTCCGTCCTGATCATGGTGCCTGCGACCTTCCTGTCGATCCTGGTAGGCGCGGTCACGGGCTATGCCCTGTCGTTCTGGCGGCCGAAAGGCGCCGGGATCATTTTCGGCGTTCTGATCGTCGCGGCCTTCATTCCCTATCAGGTCTTCATCTACCCGCTGGTACGCATGCTGTCTCAGGTCGGCCTGTACAATAGCCTGGCCGGGATCGTCGCCATCCATGTGGTCTTCGGGCTGCCGATCATGGTGCTCTTGTTCCGCAACTACTATGCCGGGCTTCCTCGGGATCTGTTCAGCGCCGCGCGTGTCGATGGTGGTGGATTCTGGGTAATCTTCGTCCGGTTGATCTTGCCGTTATCTCCGCCGATCCTGATCGTCGCGGTCATCCTGCAGAGCACGCATATCTGGAACGACTTCCTGTTCGGCCTGGTATTTGCCGGGGCTGACAACCAACCAATGACGGTTCTGCTGAACAACATCGTCAATTCGACGCAGGGCGAGAAGGCCTACAACGTGAACATGGCCGCAACCATTCTCACCGCTGCGGTTCCCCTGATAATCTATTTGGCTTCCGGGCGCTGGTTCGTGCGCGGAATCGCCGCTGGCGCCGTAAAGGGATAAGACATGGCAGACGTTTCAATCGAAAATCTCGACATCCGTTTCGGCGCGGTCAGCGTCCTGAAAGACCTCAACCTGACGATCGAGGAAGGCGAGTTCATCGTGCTGCTCGGCTCCTCAGGCTGTGGCAAGTCGACCTTGCTCAACGCAATTGCCGGGCTCATCGACGTGAGCGGCGGCAAGATCCTTATCGGCGGCGAAGACAAGACCGACGCCGAACCCAAGGACCGCGGCATCGGCATGGTGTTCCAGTCTTATGCGCTTTATCCGCAGACCACGGTCGAAGGAAACCTGACCTTTGGCCTTCGCATGGCCAAGATGCCCAAGGATGAAATCGAACGGCGTATTTCGCGGGTGTCGAAGATGCTCCAGATCGAGCCGTATCTCAAGCGTCGCCCCGCGGCACTTTCCGGCGGCCAGCGCCAGCGGGTCGCTATCGGTCGAGCACTGGTGCGGGACGCAGATATCTATCTCTTTGACGAGCCGCTGTCGAACCTGGACGCCAAGCTGCGAGCGGAATTGCGGGTCGAACTCAAGGAGTTGCACCAGAACATTGGTAAGACCATGATCTACGTGACCCACGATCAGGTCGAAGCCATGACCCTGGCAAGCCGCATTGCCGTCATGCAAAATGGCGTGATCCAGCAGCTTGCTTCGCCCGAGGACATCTATGAACGCCCCGCGAACCTATTCGTGGCGGGCTTTGTCGGATCGCCTGGCATGAATTTTTTTGAAGGCTCTCTGCGCTCGGACAACGGCAAAGCGGTGTTCGTGATCAAGGACGGCCCCCAAGTGGATGTCTCTGGCTACACATTCGAGGCGCCGGTGGGCCAGGCACGCGAGGCAGTACTGGGCATCCGTCCCGAGCATCTCTTTATCGATGCCAGGGACCTGCCGCTGCGCTTGCCCTTCACCGTCAACGTCTCGGAATCGATGGGGGCCGACAGCGTCCTTTGGGGCACGACGGCCGGTCAGAAGGCATCGGTCCGCTTTGGTAGCGAAATGAAGCTCAATCCGCCTCGGGGAACCGAAATGGAGTTGAGTTTCTCACCCAACACCTTATCGCTGTTCGACGCGAAATCCGGCGTCAGGCTCTGATCGCGGCGAGGAAAGGGATAATTGGTGGATAGCGATTGGGTCGAAGACACTCTGCAAAAACTGACGCTGGAGGAAAAGGTCTCTCTTCTGGCTGGCGCCAATTTCTGGGAAACGGTAGCCATCGAGCGCCTCGGAGTGCCCGCGGTGAAAGTTACCGATGGGCCGAACGGTGCGCGCGGCGGGGTGACCGAGAACGGTCCTACCGCAGCGGTGTTTCCGGCGGGGATTGCACTTGGTGCCAGCTGGAATCCCGACCTTGTCCGCGAGATCGGGGCAGCGTTGGCAGAGGAAGCCCGGACCAAGGGCGCAAACGTGCTGCTCGCGCCAACGGTCAACCTGCATCGTGGCCCGCTGAGTGGCCGCAGCTTCGAGTTCTATTCCGAAGACCCTGAACTGACGACCGAGATCGCGCTGGCCTATATCGACGGCCTGCAATCGAACGGGATCGGCGCCACGATCAAGCATTTCATCGGCAACGAGAGCGAATACCAGCGGATGACGATGTCCAGCGATATCGGCATCCGGGCGCTGAGGGAAATCTATCTGCCGCCGTTCGAGGCCGCCGTGGCTGCCGGTGTCTGGCTGGTCATGTGTTCCTACAACAGGCTTAACGGCACCTACACCAGCGCGCATAAGTGGCTGCTTACTGACCTCTTGAAGGAGGAATACGGCTTTGACGGGGTGGTGGTGTCCGACTGGACCGCCGTCAAGAGCACGGCGGCCAGCATCAACGCCGGTCTCGACCTCGAAATGCCAGGCCCCGCGCTCTATCGCGGGCAGAATCTGCTTGACGCGATCAAGCGTGGAGAGGTGGACCTCGACATGGTTACAGACGGCGCGCGCCGCATTCTGGGCCTCGTGAACCGCGCCGGAGTTCGCATCAAGGAGAACCCGAAAGAGGAAACCTCTGTCGATGCGCCGCACCATCGTGCGCTGATCCGGCGCGCTGTGGCCGAGGGGACAGTGCTATTGAAGAACAACGGCATCCTGCCGTTGCAGGCCGGGCAGAAAACCAAAGTTGCGGTTATCGGGCCGAACGCCGACGCGGCCCGGATCATGGGTGGCGGCAGCGCGCGGGTGAACGCCCACTACCGTATTAGCCCGCTGGAGGGCCTTAAAGCCCGCGGTGAGCTGGAAATCCGTTCTGAAACCGGCTGTGCGAACCATCTGCTGTTGCCGGTGGTTCCCGGGCTGATGACCTCGACCTTTTTCAACAGTCCGGATTTCAGCGGCCCGGTCGCGCATTCCAAGCAATACCATCAATCCGACGCCAAGTGGTTCGGCTCCAATGAACCGGGCGTGGACCTCAAGGTGTTCTCGGTCCGCAGCGAATTCGAGTACACGCCGTCAGAAAGCGGTCTGCACGAGCTGGGACTGGCAAATGCCGGTCTTGCCCGCCTTTACGTCGACGATGCGCTGGTGGTGGACGGCTGGGACGGCTGGCAGCCGACGGGAGCGACCTACTACGATTTCGGTGGCGATGAAAGGATCGTCGAGGTCAACCTCGTGGCCGGAAAGACCTACCGCTTCCGGGTCGATTACCAGTCCACAACCGGTGTCATGGACGGCATTCAGGCCTTCCGCGTTGGCATTCACAAACCTCTTGGCGAAGCCGGGCTGAAGCGTGCCGAAGAGGTGGCGCGGGATGCCGATATCGCTCTGCTCTTCGTGGGACGCACTCCGGAATGGGACAGCGAAGGGTGGGATCTTCCTGATATTTCGCTGCCAAGGGAACAGGACGAGCTGATCGCTCGGATCGCCGCGAGCAACCCCAACACCGTGGTCGTTCTCCAGACCGGCGGGCCGGTTGCCATGCCGTGGAAAGACGATGTCGCCGCGATCCTGCAGGCCTGGTATCCAGGCCAGGAGCTTGGGAATGGTCTTGCTGATGTCCTGATGGGCGATGCGGAACCGGGCGGGCGGTTGCCCCTTAGTTTTCCGGATTCGCTGGAGGCCAATCCCACTACCGGCAATTATCCGGGTGAGAACGGCCATGTCAGCTACGGCGAAGGCGTGTTTATCGGCTATCGCCACTATGATGCCAAGGGCGGGGAGGGCGTGCTTTACCCGTTTGGACATGGCCTGTCTTATACACGCTTCGACATCGGGGCGCCGGTAGCGTCGGCCTCCGAGATCGCCGCCGGCGACTCCCTGGTAGTCACCGTGCCGGTGAAGAATACCGGTCACCGCACAGGCAAGGCCGTTGTCCAACTCTACGTCTCGCCGCCTGCAGGGCAGGACCGACCCGCAAAGGAACTGCGCGGCTTCGAAGCCGTGACCCTGGAGCCGGGTGGGGTGGCCGAGGCCCGGATTGATTTGCAGATGCGTGACTTGGCCTATTTCAACGTGGAAACAAATGCCTGGACCGCACCGGCAGGGGACTATGCCCTGTGGGTCGGCACCTCGGCCTCTGACCTTGTCGGCAAGACCACCCTACGTCTGACGCAGGACTGGACCAAGCCGTGCCAGACCACAGCTCCGGACGTCTGACGCAGGACGATGAGGGGCGCAGGTCTGCGGAGCGCCGTGCCTTGTGTGCCATGTTCGCGATGGACGGAAAGAAATATGCAATCTAGTCTGTGTGAACGCAGTGACTTGCGGCAGGACGATACGTGAACGATCTCGGCCTACTTCGGATATTGGTTGCGGTACATGAGTGCGGCTCGACGACGGCTGCGGCTGAACGCCTGAATGTCTCGCAGCCGTCAATTTCGCAGGCTTTGGGGCGGCTGAGTGATCTGACTGGCCAACAATTGTTCATCAGGGGGTCGCGCTCGATGACCCCGACGTCTTTTGCGACCCAGCTGTATCTTGACTGCCGCGGCCCGCTCAGCCAACTGGAAGCGACATTTCGTGTGGACGAACCATTTGATCCGCGCATTTCACAAGATCGGTTCACTATCGCTTTCTCGGATATAGGTGCGCTGACATTTCTGCCGCCTCTGGTTGGCGCTCTCCTGGAACAAGCACCCGGCATTCGGGTCGAGGCTACGCATCTGGAGATACATCAGGTCGAGCTCATGCTGAAATCAGGGCGTCTGGACTTTGCCATCGGCAGGCTCGAAGTGCAGGATCAAGAACTTGCACAATATGATCTGTTGGACCAGCACTATGCGGCGATTGTCCGCCGGGATCATCCGACGATCAGAGGAGAGATGGATGAGGACACATTCCGGAGCGCTGGCCATGCGGTTGTTTCCGACGCTGCGGGGCACTGGCAGGCTGTAAGCCAGTTTGTCCGGGCCGATGAACCTGTTTTCGATGTTCGCCTGACCTTGTCACAGTTTAACGTGTTGCCCGCCGCGGTCGAGGAAAGCAACCTGATCGGCGTGGTCCCACATCGCAGCGCCGTGGCCTTTGCAGAAACCTGGAAGCTGCAAGTGCTGGAAATCCCCATCCCCCTGCCGCGATTTACTGTCCGGCTTTTGACGCACAAGAGGGCCGGTCCGCGTCGAACCGCCTATGACTGGATGGCGAATCTGATCAAAGACGTGCTTCGTTCGGAGCCAGCCGCAAGTCGGGGAACGGGGCAGTAGCCAAGGTGCATCCGCATCGGGCGACCAGAGCTGCGCCGCGATCAAAGAAATCTCGGATAGAGGCGGAGACACCGAGTCGACGGTGATCCGACAGACCTTTCCGGGAGGCGGGTCACATCTCGATGACGCTACTGCATCCGCCTCAGGGACCGTTTCGGTCAGTGTTGCCTGCGTCCGTATTCATGGGACAGATTTGAGGTATTCGTTACGGAAGGGCTCGTCGCAAGAACCTGACATATGCCTCACGCCGCTCTCTATGCCTATCTTTGCCCGCGCTATGCGGGCTTGGATGACGATGGAATGCGCGCCGCTGAAAACGAGGCCGTTGCGAAAACCCGACTATGCCCAGAAATTTTCGTGAACCTTGGCCTGCCGCGGCCCGACTGGCGTCTCGACGGTCAGCTCGGTTCCGTCGTCCCAATGGGTCATGCGCACCATGCCGATCGCGACGTTTGTCTTGAAATCCGGCGACCAGGCTGCCGACGACACACGGCCAACCGTTTTTTCCTTGTGCTTCACGGGCCACCAGCGGTCGCAGCCGGGCACGGCCGGGCCGTCGATCTCCAGCGCACGGATTTGCTTGATCGGGCCTTCCTTCGCCACGCGCAGCAAAGCATCGCGCCCGATACAGCCGATGGCGGTCTGTGTGTTGCAGAACTTTCCAAGTCCACATTCATGCGGTGTGTTGTCGTCAGTCATGTCATTGCCGTAAGACAGCAGACCGCCTTCGATCCGTTCGATCAGGTTGGGGCAGCCGGCATGAACGTCCATCGCCTTGCCGGCCTCCATCAGGGCGTTCCAGAGCGGCATTCCAAGCTCTTCGCCCTCGACATAGATCTCAAATCCGCCCTGCTTGGAATAGCCCGAGCGTGCAACCACCATGTCGTGCCCCTGAAAATCGAGATGCGTGAAACGGAAGAAGCGGATGTCGCGGACGGCGTCGCCGAAGACCGCCGCCATCAGGTCATCGGCACGCGGCCCCTGCACGGCGAGGGGCGACACATCGGGCTCGTCCACCAGCACATCGAGGCGATAGCCATAGGCCAGCCCCTTGATCCAGTAAAGCAGGTCGCTGTCGGCGATGGAAACCCACCAGCGGTCCTCGGCCAGTTTTACCGCCACCGGGTCATTCAGCATGCCGCCGGTCTCGTCGACGATGGGCACGTAGAAGCACTGGCCCGGCAGCATCCCCCGCAGATCGCGGGGGGTCAGCAGTTGCGCGAGGCGTCCGGCGTCGGGGCCACGCAGCTCGACCTGGCGCTCACAGGCGACGTCCCAGACCTGCACAGCCTGTTTCAGGTGGTGATAGTCTTCCTCGACCGAGCGAAAAACCGTCGGCAACAGCATGTGGTTGTAGACGGTATAAGCCTTTACCCCGGCGGCCTCGACGCCTTCGGAAAAGGGGGTGCGCCGCAGGCGGCGCGACAGGGAAATCAGGGCCATTCCAGTTTACTCCAGGTCTCTGGCGCGATCGCGAAGCTGGAACTTCTGGATCTTGCCGGTGGATGTTTTGGGGAGGGGTTCGAATATGACTGCCTTGGGGACTTTGAAGCCGGCCAGATGGGTTCGGCAGAAGGCGATGAGTTCGTCCGATGTGGCCTGGGTCCCGTCGCGCAATTCCACAAAGGCGCAGGGGACCTCACCCCATTTTTCGTGCGGCATGGCGACCACGGCGGCGGCCTGCACGGCTTCATGACGGTAGAGTACGGCTTCGACCTCGACCGAGGAAATGTTCTCCCCGCCCGAAATGATCACGTCCTTCAGCCGGTCGCGGATCTGGATATAGGCGTTTTCATGGACAACCGCGCCATCGCCGGACCAGAACCAGCCATCCTTGAAGGCTGCCCCGGTGGCCTCCGCGTCCTTGTAGTACCCCGCCATGACCGTATTGCCCCGAATAGCGATCTCACCTTGCGTCGTGCCGTCTCGCGGAACAGGCTCGCCGCTGGCCCGGTCGATCACGGTGACCTCTTCGACCATGGGGAATGCAATGCCCTGCTGCGCCTGCAGTTCGGCTTGTTCTGCCGGGGTCAGATCGTCCCAGTCCTCCTGCCAGAGGCATTGCGAGATGTGGCCATAGGTTTCGGTCAGGCCATAGACCTGCATGACATCGAAGCCCATGGCCCGCGTTTTTTCCAGGACCGAAGGCGGCGGCGGTGCCCCGGCGGTCAGGACGCGGATCGCAGGATCAAAGGGCGCGGCGTCTCTTTCTGCTTCGGCGAGCATCTGCAACACGATGGGCGCGGCGCCGAAATGGGTCACGTCATGGGCACGGATCGCGTCAAGGATGCGGTCCGCTGCCGGGATGCGGGTGAAGACGACCGTCCCGCCGAGCATGGCCATCAGCCAGGGATGCCCCCAGCCGTTGCAGTGGAACATCGGGACCACCGACAGATAGACCGGATAGGGTGGCACCTGCCACGCGGTCCCGGTGCCGAGCGCCATCAGATAGGCGCCGCGATGGTGATAGACGACCCCCTTGGGACGCCCGGAGGTGCCGGACGTATAGTTCAGCGCAATCGCATTCCATTCATCATCCGGCAGGTCGATCGCCAGCGGCGTGCTCGTCAGCAGGCTGTCATAGGTGGGTCCACCAAGGCTTTCGCCGGGGGCGGCCGGATCGGCAATCTCGACCACCGGCAGTTTGCGGCCCAGCAGGTCAAAGGCCCTGGACAGAAGCGGCACCAATTCGCGATCGACGATCACCAGTTTTGTATCCGCGTGGTCGAGAATATAGGCAATGGTCTCGGGTTCCAGCCGGGTGTTGAGCGTGTTCATCACCGCGCCCGTCAGTGGCAGCACGAAATGCAGCTCGAAAAGCTCCGGGATATTCGGGCTGAGCACCGAGACCGTGTCGCCCTTTTGCACGCCAAGCCCCAGAAGCCCCCCGGCCACCGCGCGAATGCGGGCGGAGGTCTCGGCCCAACTGCGCCGGATGTCGCCATAGATCACCGCCGTATGCGCGGCGTGCAGGCTTTCGGCTCGGCGTAGGAAGGACAACGGCGACAGGGGCAGGTGGTTTGCCCGTGTCTTCTGCAAAGCTTCGAAGTGTTGACGCATGATGGTTCCGCCCGACTTAGCTGTTGGGCCGCACGCGGGCAGCGGTCTTGTTGGCAAAAGCTTCGAGGCGCTCGCGGGCGGCCGGCTGGGTGTTGACAATGCCGCCCACGAAGGCTTCGGCATAGGCGGCGTCCATGCCGGACATGTTGTTCATGTGGCTGACTGCGGAACAGATCGCGAAATTGGTCAGCGGTAGGTTCTGTGCGACCTTGTCCGCCAGTTCCATCGCCTTGGCAAAGCTGCCGCCATCCTCGGTGATATATTGCGCCAGCCCCAGATCGACGGCCTCCTGCCCTTGGTAGACGCGGCCCGTCAGGATCATGTCGATCATGCGGTACTTGCCGATCATGTCCGACACCCGGATCGTCGCGCCGCCGCCGGTGAAGATCCCACGCTGGCCTTCGGGCAGGGCGAAATAAGTGCCGGGGTCGATCACGCGCACATGGGCAGCACTGGCCAGTTCCAGACCACCGCCGACAACCGCGCCCTTCAGTGCAGCAATGATCGGCACCCCGCCGTATTCCATCTTGTTGAAGGCCTCGTGCCAGCGCAGGCAGACATGCATGAAGTCATCGGGGCTGCGGTCGGCTTTCCAATGTTCGACCAGATCGAGACCCGCGCAAAAGTGATCGCCAGCCCCTTCCAGCAAGACCGCCCTTACCCCTGCCATCCGCGCACCGCTGAAGAAGCGGATCAGTTCCTCGATGGTGACAACGTCCAGAGCGTTGCGTTTTTCCGGGCGGTTCAGCGTCACGACATAGAGTCCATTGTCACGCTCCGAAATCGCAAGGCGTTCGTAGGTCGCGGGGTTGACGACGTCATTCATGGGTCGGGTCCTTTCGCGGGATCATTCGGGAAAAGCGGCGTCCAGCAGGCTGCGCGAGCCCTGCAGGATGCGGGTCTGCTCGACGGTGCATTCGGGCAGAACATGCTGGGCGAAAAACAATGCGGTGGCGATCTTCTGGGTCATGAACTGCGCGTCCCGTCCCGCATCGAGCGCGGTTTGCGCCGCGAGGGCGCTCTCGGCGAGTTTCCACCCCGCTGCCAATGTGCCAGTCAGCATCAGGAAGGGGACGGAGCCCGCGAAGGCCGCGTCGATATCCTCGCGGCTGTTTTCCAGCATCCAGGCCAGCGCAACCTCAAAAGCGCTGCGCGCCTGCGCCAGACTTGCGCCGATTGCCTGCGCGGCGGCGTTGCCGCCTGCAAGCTGCGCTTCGGTTTCCGCGATCCGGGCGGCGAACCGGCGTGCGGTCTTCCCCCCGTCGCGCATCACCTTGCGCCCCAGAAGGTCGTTTGCCTGAATGGCCGTGGTGCCCTCGTAGATCGGCAGAATGCGGGCATCGCGGTAGTGCTGCGCGGCGCCGGTCTCTTCGATGAAGCCCATGCCGCCGTGGATCTGCACGCCCAGAGATGCGACCTCGACCGCGCGTTCAGTGCAAAAGCCCTTGACCAGCGGAACCATGAATTCGGCCAGCGCGACCGTCTCCGCATCACCCTGGTGGTGTGCAATGTCCAGTAGCCCCGCAGTCGCCGCCGCCATAGCTCTTCCGCCTTCGGTCAGGCCGCGCATCCGCATGAGCATGCGGCGGACATCCGGATGGTCGATGATCGGGACGGCGTCCTTGCTCTGACCATTCACCGGGCGGCTCTGCACTCGATCGCGCGCATAGGCGAGGGCGCGCTGATAGGCCCGGTCGGCCGTCGCAATGCCCTGCACCCCAACCGAGAACCGCGCGGCGTTCATCATGATGAACATGTACTCCAGCCCGCAGTTTTCCTTGCCGATCAGGAACCCGGTGGCATCGTCGTAGTCCAGAACGGCGGTCGGGCTGGCACGCACACCCAGTTTATGTTCGATGCTCACGCAATTAACTGCGTTCGTGGCCCCGGGCGTCCCGTCCGGTTCCACCAGTTTCTGCGGCACGATGAACAGGCTCAGCCCCTTCGGTCCGGTCGGTGCGTCCGGTGTGCGCGCCAGCACCAAGTGGATGATGTTCTCGGTCAGATCATGGGCACCATAGGTGATGAAGATCTTGGTGCCGGTGATGCCATAGCTGCCATCGTCGCGCCGCATCGCCTTTGTCGCTACCCGGCCCAGATCGCTGCCCGCCTGCGGTTCGGTCAGGTTCATCGTGCCGGACCAGCGCCCTTCGATCAGCGGCCCGAGATAAGTGGCTTTCTGTTCGTCTGAACCGGTCAGCAGCAGGGCCTCGATCGCCCCATCCGTCAAAAGCGGGCAAAGGCCAAAGCTCATATCGGCGGCATTCAGCATTTCCACCGCCGCCGCGCCAACGGAACGCGGCAGCCCAATGCCGCCGTATTCCGCCGGATGGGTCAGCGCCTGCCAACCCATTTCGACAAACTGGGCATAGGCCTGGGCGTGGCCTTCGGGCAGGGTCACATGGCCCTTGTCGAAACGGGCCCCCAGGGAGTCCCCGACCTGGGACAAAGGCGCGACCTGTTCGGCGCAAAACCGGGCATAACCCTCCAGCGCGGCACCAATATCCGACAGCTCGCATTCGGAGTATGCTTCCAGCGCGGACACCGTTTTCCAGTAGGACAGGTGTTCGATACAGAACATCAAATCCTGTACCGGCGGCTGATAGGACATACCTGACTCTCCATCGGAAACTATGGCTTCCCGTCATTTATCCGCTCAATAACTTGCCAATAAGCTCATTTCTTGCCAATTTTGTATCCGATCACGCCATATCAGGACCTCCCATGACCGGTCATGACCCCATATCTCTGACGACTGTTTCCGCGGGTTTCATTCAGGACTGGCTTGATGCGCTGAACTCTCGGTGCAAACCGGAAACGATGATGTCCCTGCTTGAGCGCTCGGGCTTGCAAACCAGCCCGATGGCACCCACGCAACGCGTCACGCTCAAGGAAATCGCCACGCTCTACCAACTTGCCGCGCCTGAAACCGGGGATGAAATGATGGGGCTCTGGAGCCGCCCGATCCGACCCCGGGCCCTGCAACATCTGGTGACCGTGCAGCGTGAGGCGAGCAGTCTGGTCTCGGCCCTCTATCGCTTCTCGACATTCTGGAACCTGCTTCTGGACGATTTTCGTTTGGATTTGCAGACCGGACCGGAGGAAGTGGAACTGGCGTTGGTCCCTTACTCAAATGAAAACCACCCGCAGCGCTTTGGTCACATGCTGATTTTGAAATTGGCGCATGGGCTCTTGTCCTGGCTCGGCGGGGCGGAAACGGCCGTGAAAGACGTTCGCTTTGCTTTCGCTCGTCCGGATTTTGCCTCAGATTACGCAGTCGTCTTTCCCTGTCCGGTCGAGTTTGGCGCGCCGCAAACCAGCATCCATTTCGATCCACGCCAATTCAACCGCCCGATCACCCGCAGCCCCGCTGAGGCATCCGTGTTCCTTGAACGTGCTCCGCTTGACTGGATCTTCACCCGCTCACGCGCCCATACAAACAGCCTGCGCGTTCGGGCCTTTCTCTATGGGGCGGCATGGCAGAGCTGCCAGCTTCCGGATGCTGCCTGTGCCCTGAAAATGACGCCCCGAACGCTGAATCGTCGCCTGAAAGAGGAAGGGACATCCTTTCAGGACATAAAGGACGCACTGCGCCGTGACATCGCCATCCGCGCGCTTCAGCAAGGCACGGACAGCATTGAACAGATCGCCTTCGACACCGGCTTTTCGGCACCGGCGAACTTCCACCGCGCCTTTCGCAAATGGACCAACAGGACGCCGGGATCATACAGATCGTAAACTCGGATTTCGAGGTATCGAATTATGTTCGCGACGGGTTTGATTTGGCACCTCTGTCACAGCTTTCATACGGTAGGCCATATGCAGACTCTCGCGCCACACCAGCCGACATCTGCTCATGACGGGTTGGTATGATAACAAGGGCACGATCAATTGAGGTGCCGCTGGTTTCCCAGACACTTGCCTTGTTCGGTTTCTGCTGTCTGATTGTCCAAGACAACGGGCGACAGCATGCCGTTGTTTGTGTGCTTGCACTTCGGGATGTAGAATATTTCGGTGTAGTCGAACACGCCCCGCCTGGCATCGTCCCGGGTGTGGTGGGTCTTGCGCCTTGTCCCACCCACGCACCGTGTCGCCCTTTCACTGATTGCCGCGCAATCGACCGCCGGACAGCGGATGCGCTGCGTCGCGCTTGGACTCATCGCAGTCGTTGCTCGTTCCAATGTCGGCCTCCTCGCCTCAAGATTGGGAGGCAAAGCGTCTACAAATCCACGGGCACTTCACACAATAGCCGATATTCCGCAGACTATGAGTTCCGTCAGGCTCGCACTTCGCACGTGCTGCGAAAGGCAGCTTTTGCGGGCTACTGTCCAGAACATTAGGCCGTTGGCCAAAGGCAGCTTTGAGCCGATTCAAGACTTCCAGCGACCGGGCGGCATGACATCTTGCTTGACCATCGAAAACCCGTGAATTAAGCACCAAACCACTGCGCGGGCGTTGTGTAGTGGTAAGACCTTAGCCTTCCAAGCTAATGACGCGGGTTCGATTCCCGCCGCCCGCTCCAGAAATCCCACCTCTATGATTTCCGTCGAAAATTGCCGTTGGCGTGCCTTTTTCGACGTGGTCGCACAGGCATGTGACGACCTGCACCTTGTCGTGGCCGAATGGCTTGGGTATCTCAGCCGGGCAAGGGGACGGATATGGCCGAAAGACAGACCGAAGACCGCGAGAAGTCGCGCAACGTAGGGGCGCTGAAAGCGCTGTGGCCGTTTCTGCGCCGCTATAGCGGAATGCTCATGGCCGCCATGTGCGCGCTGGTGCTGACTGCGATGATCTCGCTGGTTCTGCCGGTGGCCGTGCGACGGGTGGTCGACGGGTTCGAGACATCGGCGGCCGAACTTCTTGACAGCTATTTCAGCGCGGCGCTTCTGATCACGATACTCTTGGCCCTGGGAACGGGCCTGAGATATTACCTTGTGACCCGCCTTGGCGAGCGCGTGGTGGCCGATATCCGCAAGGCGGTATTCGATCGAATGATCGCCATGAGCCCCGAGTTCTACGAACGCATCATGACCGGCGAAGTATTGAGCCGGATCACCACTGACACGACGCTGATCCTGAGCGTGATCAGCTCATCGGTTTCGGTGGCCCTGCGCAACTTCCTGATTCTGCTTGGCGGGCTTGTCTTGTTGTTCGTAACCTCGCCCAAGCTGGCAGGGCTGGTGTTGCTGATCGTGCCGGTGATCGTTGTGCCGATCGTGGTCCTTGGGCGGCGGTTGCGCGCGCTCAGCCGAGAGAACCAGGACTGGATCGCGTCGTCTTCAGGTTCGGCGTCCGAGACGCTTTTGTCGGTGCAGGCAGTGCAGGCCTATAATCATGAAGGTCAGAGCCGAGATGCCTTTTCAGAGGTGACCGAAAGGTCATTCATGGCGGCCCGCAAGCGGATCGGAACGCGGGCGGTGATGACGGTGATCGTCATCACGCTGATTTTCTCGGGCGTGGTCGGCGTTCTGTGGGTCGGTGCGCGGGACGTGCGTGAAGACGTGATGAGCGTCGGCGAACTGGTTCAGTTCGTGATCTATGCGGTCATGGTGGCAGGCGCGGTCGGCGCCTTGTCCGAGATCTGGGGCGAATTGCAGCGCGCCGCGGGCGCGACGGAGCGGTTGGTCGAATTGCTGACGGCCAGGGACAGTGTCACGGACCCCGAAACGCCCGAGCCGATCGCGAAGCCGGTTAGGGGAGAGGTGTCGTTTGACGCGGTGTCGTTCAGCTATCCCTCGCGGCCCGAGATGTCGGCGCTGGATGGCGTGTCGCTGGTGGTCAAACCCGGCGAGACGGTGGCTCTGGTCGGCCCCTCGGGCGCGGGCAAATCGACGGTGATCCAGCTTCTGCTGCGGTTTTACGATCCCAATTCGGGTACGGTGGCCATTGACGGGCGTGATCTCAAGACCATGGCGCGATCTGACTTTCGCCGCCATATCGCCCTGGTGCCGCAGGAGCCGGTGATCTTTGCCGACACGGCGCGCGCCAATATCCGGTTCGGGCGGCCTGACGCCAGCGACGCCGAGGTCGAAGCGGCGGCACGCGCTGCGGCGGCGCACGATTTTCTTGAGGCATTGCCCGAAGGCTATGACACCTATGTGGGTGAGCGTGGCGTGATGCTCTCGGGCGGGCAGAAGCAACGGATCGCCATCGCCCGCGCCATCTTGCGGGATGCCCCGATCCTTTTGCTGGATGAGGCGACGAGCGCACTGGACGCCGAAAGCGAACTTGCGGTGCAAAAGGCGGTCGAGAAACTGGCCGAAAGCCGCACCACCATTGTCGTCGCACACCGTCTGGCGACCGTGAAGAAAGCCGACCGCATTCTGGTCTTCGAGGACGGCAAGGTCGTCGCCTCGGGCACCCACGACAGCCTTGTGGCCGAGGGCGGGCTTTATGCGCGCCTGGCGCGGCTGCAGTTCACGGCCGGCATGGAGGAACAGGCGGCGTCCTGACCGTTCACCATGACTTCGCGGAAAACTTGCCTGATCCTGCGGTTTCGAGGCAGAATTTGCCGAGGAGGATGCCCATGAGCTTTTCGTCAAGTGAAGCGCGGGACGCAATCGAGCAGGAGATGTCCTGGGAGGCGCGCGACTTGCCACGCACCATCCATCAGCGTCTGGTCAAGACCGCCGAGCTTTTTGGCGATAAGAACGCGATTTCGTATCAGCTGTTGTCGGGGCCCAGAGACAAGGCCGAGACACTGACCTGGAAGGAGGTTCTTGAAAAGAGCTGCCAGGCGGCGAACCTGTTTCGCAGCCTTGGCGTCGGTGAGGGTGACGTCGTTGCTTACCTTTTGCCGAATGCGACCGAGACGGTCATCACGCTATTGGGCGGCTCGATCGCGGGGATCGTGAACCCGATAAATCCCCTGTTGGAGGTGGATCAGATCAGCTCGATCCTGCGCGAGACCGGGGCCAAGGTCCTTGTCACTCTGAAATCCTTTCCAAAGGCCGACGTAGCGCAGAAGGCCGCCGCAGCAGTGGCGCAGGCGCCAAACATCGAGACGGTGCTTGAAGTCGACCTGAACCGATATCTGACGCCGCCGAAATCCTGGCTTGTCCCCTTGCTGCGCCCCCGGAACCCGGTTTCGCATTCAGCCAGTGTTCTGGACCTCAACGCGGAATGCGCCCTCCAGAACAAGACCTTGGATTTCGAGGACTCGCCAGGCGACCGCGTGGCCGCCTATTTCCATACAGGCGGCACGACCGGCATGCCCAAGATCGCGCAGCATCGATATGACGGGATGATCTATAACGGCTGGCTGGGCGGCACGCTGTTGTTCGACAGCGAAAGCGTGATCATGTGCCCATTGCCGCTGTTTCATGTTTTTGCCGTCGAACCGGTGCTGATGTCGGCGATGTATTCCGGCGCACATGTCGTCTTCCCAACCCCGGCCGGGTATCGGGGCGACGGCGTCTTCGACAACTTCTGGAAGTTGATCGAGCGCTGGAAAGTGACCTTCATCATCGGTGTGCCGACGGCGTTCTCTGCCCTGATGCAGCGTGCGGTGGATGCCGATCTGTCGAGCGTGCAGGTAGCCTTCAGTGGCTCGGCGCCGCTGCCGGTTGAACTGTACCGACGGTTTGAAGAGGCCTGCAAGGTGGAGATCATCGAAGGCTACGGGCTGACAGAGGCCACCTGCCTGGTGTCCTGCAACCCTTTGGGCGGGACGAAAAAGGTCGGTTCGGTCGGGATACGGTTTCCCCATACCGAGGTGAAGATCCTGCGCCAAACCCCTGAAGGCGTTCAGGAATGCGGCGCGGACGAAGTGGGCGAGATCTGTGTCTCGAACCCAGGCGTCTGGGCTGGCAACACCTACACAGAGGCCGAAATGAATGCCGATCTGTTCCATTTCGACCGGTTCCTGAGGACCGGGGACCTGGGGCGGATCGATGAGGACGGCTATATCTGGATCACCGGGCGCGCCAAGGACCTGATCATCCGTGGCGGTCACAACATCGACCCGGCTGACATCGAGGAGGCGCTCGCTGGGCATCCGACGGTCGCCATGGTCGGGGCGATCGGTCAACCGGATGCCCATTCCGGCGAGCTTCCCTGCGCCTATGTCGAACTGATCGCGGGGGCGACGGCGACGCCGGAAGACCTGTTGGAGCACGCCCGCCAGCATATCACCGAGCGTGCCGCCCTGCCCAGGTACATCGAGATCATCGACGAACTGCCAAAGACTGCCGTGGGCAAGGTGTTCAAACCTGATCTGAGGAGAAGTGCCATAGCGCGGATCTACGATCAGGCCCTTGAAGGCGCAGGGGTGACCGCGCGGGTCACTGCGGTTGTGGAAGACAAGAAACTGGGGCTGGTGGCCTGTCTGTCGGGGCGCGACGAGAGCGACGAGGTGGCAGTCTCAAAGGCTCTCGGAGACTTTACGCGGCCATGGAAATGGGCGGGCGAAAGCTGAGTATTTTACGTATTTCGGGCGTGAGACGCTGAGATTTCCGAGAATTGTGCCCCAATTTGGTCATGTTTTTGCGTCAGTATCGCGGGATCAGCAATTGGAAGGCCCGATGCATCATATCGCGTCCAGTGTTGTCGTTGCCCTGGCCCTGTCGATCGCCACTTTTGGTGCGACAGGATCGCTGGTGATGTCTTTCCTGGCCTATGTTGCTGCGGGGACCAGCGTTTTGATGATGGCGCTTTTGGCTGGCTATCTTGATCTGCGCGGCGATGACGAGATCTAGGCAAACTTTGCGGGCCTAGTTCAACACCACCGAATAGCGCACGATCCGGTTGTTGTCGGAATCACTTATGAAATAGCGACTGCCGTCGAAAACGACTCCTTCTGGGTCGTCGAACCTGTTTGGCCCGAGACCGGGGGTGCCGTCGCCGAGGACTCCGATCAGGGCAGGGCCGTCCGGCGCGTCGGGGTTGATCAAAAGGATGCGGTGTGCGTCCTGATCTGCCACCACGAGGAAACCGAATTCGGTCACGTCGAGGTAACGGGGACCGCGAAAACCGAACTTGAGATCACTGATCACGCGCAGGCGTCCGAGGTCGGGGCTGTATTGCACGAGGCGGCGCTGCGCGTTGTCGGCGATCCAGATGGTACCGTCGGGGGCCTCGGCCACGTCATGGGCGCCGGGGTGTCCTTCGACGGCCGCGATGGGTTTGAAGTCGCGGAACCGGACGAGGGCGCCAACGCGGCCGGCCATGGCGTAGAGATCACCGTTGGAGTGCAAAAGCGCGCCCTCGGTGCCCGGTGCGGTGACGCCGATGACAGGCGGGTCGGCAAGCTCGGCAATGGAATGGTAGATGGCAACGGCACCCATGGCTGTGACGGCCACGGCGATGCGCCCGTCCGCACCGAAGGAAATGTCGTGGACGCCAGGCAGGAAATCCTGGCCCAGAGTCTCGATCACTTCAAGCGTATCGGGGTCGAGGACGGCGATACGATTGCCGAACTTGTCAGCGACATAGAGCCGCCCGTCCGGTCCGAAGGCAAGATCATGCGGATCGTTCAGCACCGGCTCGGAAGCCAGATCGAAGCTGGCAAAAGGGGGAGCATCCTGCGCCGGGGCGGGGGCAGCAAGGGTGAGAGCGGCGAGGGTCATGAGGTATCGCATGTGATGAAGGATACTGCGATTCCGGTGCGCGCGGGAAGCGGGGGATAGCCAGTCGGGCGAAAGGGACTCTGCCCCCCGCTCCTTCGGTGCTCACCCCGGGATATTTTTGGACCCGTGAAAGCGGCTGGCCTGCGCGGTCAGGGCGTCCAGGTCAGCCAGTTGGCGATAAGGCGCAGACCGGCGGCCTGGCTTTTCTCTGGGTGGAACTGAGTGCCGACCATCGTGTCGCGCCCGACAATGGCGGTGACGTCGCCGCCATAATCGCAATGCGCGATGAGCTGTGACGGATCGGCCATAACCATCTGGTAGGAATGGACGAAATAGGCGTGGTCACCTGTTGAAAGCCCTGCGAGAACCGGGTGCGGCCGGTCGATCACGAGGTCGTTCCACCCCATGTGCGGAACCTTGAACGACGGGTCTGCGGGCACAATCCGGCGCACCTCTGCGTCGATCCATCCGAGGCCGTCGACCTCGCGGTATTCAAGACCCTTGCGGGCCATGAGCTGCATTCCGACGCATATGCCAAGGAAGGGCCGGGCTTTGACCTCAACCGCGTCGATCAGAGCGTCATGGATGCCGGTGTGGGTGTTCAGCGCATCCATGCAGGCAGGAAAGGCGCCGTCGCCGGGCAGCACGATGCGATCGGCGCGGGCCACGTCCTCGGGCCTGTCCGAGACGATGACTTCGCCCGCGTCCACTTCGCGCGCCATGCGCTGAAAGGCCTTTTCGGCCGAGTGCAGGTTGCCCGCACCATAGTCGATCAGAACGGTCAGCATGTCCCTAGAGCGCGCCCTTGGTCGAGGGGATAGCGTCGGACTTGCGCGGATCGGTTTCGACCGCGTCGCGCAGAGACCGCGCGACCGCCTTGAAGGCTGCCTCGGCGATGTGGTGGCTGTTCAGCCCGTGCAGGACATCAACGTGCAGCGTGATGCCGCCGTGGGTCGCGAACGCCTGGAAGAATTCGCGCACCAGTTCGGTGTCGAATGTGCCGATCTTGGCGGTCGGCAGGTCGACGTTCCACACCAGGAAGGGCCGCGCGGAAAGGTCCAGCGCTGCGCGCACCAGCGCGTCATCCATCGGCAGAAGGCAAGAGCCGTAGCGGCGGATGCCTTTCTTATCGCCGAGGGCCTGCGCGAGGGCCTGGCCCAGTGCGATGCCGGTGTCCTCGACAGTGTGGTGGTCGTCGATGTGGAGATCCCCTGCGGCGCGCACGGTCATGTCGATCAGCGCGTGGCGCGCCAACTGGTCAAGCATATGGTCGAAAAAGCCGACGCCGGTCCGGTTGTCATAGGTGCCGGTTCCGTCGAGATTGATCTCGACCGAGATATCGGTTTCAGCCGTCTTCCGCGTGATTTGTGCGCTGCGCATCTGGATGCTCCTTGAACGAGGCCGCTTATAGGCGCGGGAAATGGTGCGGGGAAGAGGGGATTTTGCCGCGTTTTTGGGGTGTTGTGCGCCTGCACGCTGGCAGTGGGGGATCGGCGCACTTATGTTCATCTGCAAACGAGAGGGCAGCAGGTGGTCATCGGAAGAATTGCAGACGGGGTGACGCGCAGCGTCGAGAGCACGGTGAATACCGTGAGCGAGGCGTTTTTCGAGCCTGTAATCCGTCTGGGCGTCACGGGACTGGCGCGGTCCGGCAAGACGGTATTCATCACGTCGCTGGTGGCGAACCTGATCAACCGGGGCCGGATGCCGGGCCTGCGTGCGGCTGCCGAGGGGCGCATTCACACAGCGTGGCTGCAGCCTCAGCCCGACGATACGGTGCCGCGCTTCGACTACGAGCATCACCTGGGCCTGATGACCGGAGAAGTGCCGGAATGGCCGGAAAACACCAGCGGTATCAGCGAGTTGAGGCTGTCTTTTCGCGTGCGGCCATCGGGGCTCTTGTCTGGGTTCTCGGGGCCGAAAACGCTGCATCTGGATATCGTGGATTACCCCGGCGAGTGGCTTTTGGACCTTGGTTTGATGGACAAGGATTTCGAAACCTGGTCGGCGGACGTGTTGTCGCGGATGAAGGGGCGGGCCGAGTCGTCGGGGTTCTTGGAAACCCTTTCGGCGAGCAACCCGGGCGAGAAGCTGGACGAGGTGGCGGCCAAGACGCTGGCCGAGGCCTATACGGTGGCCCTGAGGTCATCGCGCGACGCCGGGTATTCCGACGTCACGCCGGGGCGGTTTCTTCTGCCGGGGGATTTGAAAGGCTCGCCGGTTCTGACCTTTGCGCCCCTGCCGGCGGGAGAATACGGACGCGGGTCATTGGGGCGCGAGTTCGCGCGTCGCTACGAGGCCTACAAGCGACAGGTCGTGCGGCCCTTTTTCCGCGATCATTTCTCGCGCATCGACCGCCAGGTGGTGCTGGTCGACGTGCTGGGCGCGATCCATGCGGGGCCGAAAGCGCTTGAGGACACGCGTCGCGCGATGGCGGATATCCTGGGCGCGTTCCGGCCGGGGCGGAATGCGTTCCTGACCCAGTTGCTGATGGGCAAGCGGGTGGAAAAGATCCTGTTCGCCGCGACCAAGGCAGACCACTTGCACCACGTGCAGCATCCGCAGCTGACCGCGATCACCGAAGCGCTTTTGTCCGAAGCCAAGGCCCGCGCGGATTTCGTGGGGGCCGAAACGCTGGCCCTGTCGATTGCCTCGCTTCGCGCCACCGCCGAGGACCGGGTTGAGCAGGGCGGCCGCACGCTGGACGTGGTGCGCGGGCGACTTCTGGACGGCGGCAAGAGCGTCGCGATGTATCCCGGCAAGCTGCCCGAGGATCCGTCAAAGGTCCTGTCGCCCGCGCGGGCGGGGGCCGAGGCGTGGCTGGACAAGGACTACAGCATCATGAGTTTCGCGCCGCAGAGCATCAGCCTGAAACCCGGCGACGGGCCGCCCCATATCCGGTTGGACCGGGCGGCTGAATTCCTGATCGGAGACAGGTTGAGATGAGCGAGACGGATGGAAGGCCGGTTCTGATCGAGATGGACGAGGGCGGGGTCAATCCCGCCGACGCGCCTCCGGTGGGCGAGATCGAAGCGGCTCCGACGGGGCAGGCGATGCAGACCATGGCGAGCCTTGCTGCGCGTCCGCGCTCGGCCCTGGCGGCGTGGTTCTGGCGGCTGCTGGTTTCCGTGATCGTCTTTGTCGTCTCGGTGACGGCGTGGAATTTCGTGACCCGGCTCGTGGCCGAGAATGCCGTGCTGGGCTGGGTTGCCTTTGGCCTGATCGGGTTGTTCGCCCTTGTCTGCCTCGCGATCGTGGTGCGCGAGCTGGCGGCGCTGTCCCGACTGGCTCGGGTCGAAAAGCTGCACGACGAGGCGGCGCGCGTGCTGGCTTCCGACGACCTGGCGGGAGCGCGCAAGCTGGTTGGCCGGCTGGGAGACTTCTATGCTGGGCGCGAGGATACCCGCTGGGGACGCGAGCGTCTGAAGGAAGGCGCGGGCGAGAATTTCGATGCCAGAACGGTGTTGGCGCTGGCCGAAGATGCGTTGTTGAGCCCGCTCGACCGCGTCGCGGTGCGCGAGGTCGAGGCCGCGGCGCGCCAAGTGGCGACCGTGACGGCCCTGGTGCCGCTGGCCTTTGCCGACGTGATGGTGGCGCTCAGCGCCAATATCCGGATGATCCGCCGTATAGCCGAGGTTTATGGCGGCCGGTCGGGCACGCTGGGGGCCTGGCGGCTGACGCGGGCCGTCATCACCCACCTGGTCGCCACGGGGGCTGTCGCCGTGGGCGATGACCTGATCGGGTCGGTCGGCGGCGGGCACCTCCTGGCCAAGCTATCCCGCCGGTTCGGCGAAGGCATGGTCAACGGCGCGCTGACCGCGCGCGTCGGCATTGCCGCGATGGAAGTCTGCCGGCCTTTGCCGTTCACGGCGGCGGCGCGGCCGGGTGTCACGGGTGTTGTGCGGCGAGCTTTGACGGGATTGTTCGATCGCGAGGCGATCTAGGGGAGAGAGCCATGTTTCGGCTGGACGCAAAGCGGGTACTGATCACCGGGGCCTCGAGCGGGATCGGGGCGCATCTGGCGCAGGTGGCGGCCGAGGCCGGGGCCGAGGTCATCGCGGCAGCGCGGCGGTTGGACCGGCTGGAGGTACTGGTGGATGGCTCTGACGGTGCGATACGCGCCCTTCGCATGGACGTGACCGATCCGAGTTCGGTCGCCGCAGCTCTCGAATCCGCCGGCCCGATCGACGTTCTGGTGAACAACGCCGGCATCGCGGGCGGTGGCCCAGCCGTGAAAACCAGCGATGGCGACTGGGACGCGGTGATCGAGACCAACCTGACGGCCCCCTTTCGCCTGGCGCGGGACGTAATGGCCAGGAACATTGTCGAAGGGCGGCCGGGCAACGTGATCAACCTGGCCTCGATCCTGGCAGATCGCGCGGCGAAATTTGTGCCGGCCTATTCGGCGTCAAAAGCGGGGATCGCGAACCTGACGCGCGCCCTGGCCTTGGAATGGGCGGGCAAGAACATCCGCGTCAACGCGCTGGCGCCCGGCTACTTCGTGACCGAGATCAACGCTGATGATCTGACCGGTGCCGTTGGCGACAAGATCCGCCGCCGCATTCCCATGGGCCGCTTTGGGGATCTCGACGATCTCGCCGGACCCTTCCTGTTGCTGGCCTCGGACGCCTCACGCTTCATGACGGGCAGTATCGTCACCGTGGACGGCGGCCAGTCCGCAGGCGTCTGAAACAATAAAAACGCGCCGTGCCTGGCGCGCATTTCAATTCATCGGTCCGGAAATATCCCGAGGGGGTGCGGGGGAGCAGCGCTCCCCCGCCTGACCTTGATCAGGCGAACCACCAGCGTTCGGACACTTTCGAGCCGTCGGCGCGCCAGTTGGCGGCAACCGCATCGGCGTGACCGAGCGACTTGGCGTGGGCGTGGATGAAGTTTGCCCACATCCCGACGATCGCGCCGCCGTCGTCCTGCAAAAGGCTCTGGGCTTCCCAATATTGTGCCTTGCGCCTGTCGTTGTCGGTCTCCGAACGGGCGGCAACCACGAGGTCGTTGAAGCGCGCCGAGGACTCGGTGCCTTTCCACGCGGTGTCGTTCCATTCTGTGTCGTTGGTGTAGGCAGCCGAGTACATCCAGTCCTGCGTGGGGCGTCCGCCCCAGTAGCAGGCGCACCAGCCCTTCTTGTTCCAGACGTTCGACCAGTAGCCGTCGTTGGGCTCGCGCACGATCTCGATGTCGATGCCGGCTTCCTTGGCGGAGGCGGCAATCAGCTGGGCCGCGTCGACGGCACCGGCAAAGGCGGCGTCGGCCGATGACAGCTGGATTGGGCCGGAGTGGCCGGATTTCTTATAGTGCTCTGCGGCCTTCTCAGGGTTGAACTCGTGGCTCGGAAGCTCGGTGTTGAAAAACGGCATCGAGCCGTTGACGGGCACGTCGTTGCCCGGCGCACCATGGCCGAGAAGGATCTTGTCGACCAGTTCCTGGCGCTTGATCGCGTGCTTCAGTGCCATGCGCAGATCATAGTTGTCGAAGGGTCCGACATCGAGGCGCATGGGGAAGGTATAGTGCTGGGTGCCGGTGATCTCGAGAATGTCGATGGTCGGCACGCGGCCCAGAAGCGCGACGGTCTTGGGATCGACATTGTCGATGAATTCGACATCGCCGTTCATGATCGCGTTCTGGCGTGCCACAGTATCAATGATCGAGATAAGTTGGACCTCGTCAAAATGGGCGGCCCCGGATTTGAAGTAGCTCGGGTTGCGCGAGAACGCGGCCCGCACGCCGGGGTCGAAGTCGTTCACGACATAGGCACCGGTGCCGTTCGCAGACGTCGGGTCGGTGATCACCCCGTCTTCGGACGCCATGATGATCAGGTGATAGTCCGACAGGATGTAAGGGAAGTCCGCGTTGCCCGCTTCCAGCTCGAAGATCACGCGGTTGTCGCCATCCTTGGTCATCGAGGTAATCTGGGTCAGGAGACCCTTGGCGGCGGACTTGGAGTCTTCGCCCCGGTGGTAGTTCATCGTCGCGATAACGTCGTCGGCTGTCAGGGACTTGCCGTTGTGGAATTCGACACCGGGGCGCAGGTCGAAGGCCCAGGTCTTTGCGCCGTTCGACGGCTCATAGCTTTCCGCAAGTTCCGGGATCAGGTCGCCGGTGTTGGCAACTTCGGTCAGGCAGTTGCCACGGGCGAAGTTCACATTTGTCATCATGTGGTTTTCGGCCGTGCCGGGATCGAGTGAGTCGGTGGTCGAGCCAAACCCCATGCCATAGCGGAACAGACCGCCCGATTTCGGAGTCTGCGCTTCGGCGCGGGTTGCAAGTGACATGGCCGTGGGCAGGGTGACGCCCGTGGCAAGGGCCGACATGACAAAGCGGCGACGATTGATCTGGCCTTCGGTGAGGCGTCTGGCCTGGCGTTTGATATAGGCTTCCTTGGTCGTCATTTCACTCTCCCGTTTCATTGCGCACATGGAAGCAGCCCGGAGGCGTTAAGGCAACCCGATAGCCGCAGATTGGCCGGAAAACGCAGTGATTGCCGAAACGCAAGGGCGGTGCGGAACGTTCCGCACCGCCCATTTCGGTATCCGGGTCGGCTCAGTGCCTATGACGTGATATCGTAGGCACGCTCGCCGTGCTGGGCGAGGTCAAGACCGTTGGTCTCGGTCTCGGCGTCGACGCGCATACCGACGGCGGCCTTGGCGATCAGCACGATGGCTGCGGTGACGATCACCGTAAAGACGCCGACGATCAGCAGGCTGCCAAGCTGTGCGGCCCATGTCGCCTTGCTGAATACGGCGATCATGATCGTGCCGAAGATGCCGCCGACGCCATGGACCGCGAAGACGTCCAGCGTGTCGTCGATCTTGAGCATGTTACGGATCAGGTTGACGGCCTCCTGGCAGAGGATGCCGGCGATGGCACCGATGATCAGCGCTTCGATGGGGCCGACATAGCCGCTGGCGGGTGTGATCGAGGCCAGGCCGGCGATGGTGCCGGTAACAAGGCCGACGAGCGAGGATTTGCCGTACTTGACCCGTTCCCAGAATGCCCAGGTCAGCGAGGCTGTGGCTGCCGAGATATGGGTTACCGTAAGGGCCATTGCGGCACCCCCGTCTGCGGCCAGTTGCGAGCCGCCGTTAAAGCCGAACCAGCCGACCCACAGCATCGCCGCGCCGATCATGACAAAACCGGGGTTATGCGGCGGTTTTGAGGCGTCGCGGCGTTTCCCCAGCATCACGGCGATGACGAGCGCGGCGAGGCCCGCGGTCTCGTGAACGACGATGCCGCCGGCAAAGTCGCGTGCACCTTCATCGCCGAAGAGGCCGCCGTCGGCCAGAATGCCGCCGCCCCAGATCCAGTGGACGACGGGTGCATAGCAGATCAGCATCCAGAGGCCGGAGAACAGGAGGACGAAGGCGAAGTTGGTGCGCTCAACATATGCGCCGACGATCAGCGCGGGGGTGATGATCGCAAAGGTCATCTGGAACGCGAAAAACAGGACTTCGGGCAGGGTGCTGGCCACGTCCGAGAGTGTGTCGGCGGTGACGCCCATGAGGAACATCTTGCCCAGGCCACCCCAAAGGCCGCTCTCACCGGGGCCAAAGGCGATGGAATATCCGAAGGCGAGCCAGAGCACGCTCATCAGGCAGGCGATGGCATAGCAGTGCATGAAAACGCTGAGCACATTGCGCGAGCGTACCAGGCCGCCATAAAACAGCGCCAGGCCCGGCAATGTCATGAAGAGCACGAGTGCCGTTGCTACGATAATCCAGGCTGTGTCCGCTCCAACCACGGGTGGTCCCCCTCTTAGGAATTCAGGTTGCGGGTCAGGAACAGCACGAAAGATGCGGATGAAAGCAGCAACAGCCGTTAAAGCTGCGTTTTATGCAGGCAGTTTTTGAACTGCCTAATTCATGGGCGTTTTTTGCCGACAGTTGGTCAAATTCACGGCAGATCAGTAAAGCGCCAGAATCAGCAGGTCGATGGCGTGGGCGACGCTTTTGCTGCGCACGTCGGCGCGCCCGATGGCGCCAAATAGGATCGTTTCGGTCTCGGTTTCACGGTGGCGCGAGGCAAGGGCGAAGCAGACCATTCCCTCGGGTTTGTGCTCGCTGCCGCCAGGGCCTGCGATGCCGGTCGTGGCAACGGCTATCGCGGCCTGCGAGCGCAAAAGGGCGCCTTCGGCCATGGCGCGGGCAACCTCTTCGCTGACGGCGCCATGGGCGGCGATCAGCGTTGCGGGCACGCCCAGCAGGTCCGTTTTGGCCGCGTTGGAGTAGGTGACAAAGCCCCGGTCGAAAACGTTCGAGGAGCCCGCCACATCGGTGATCGCGGCGGCGACCATACCCCCTGTGCAGCTTTCGGCGGTGGCCACCATCACGCCCTTTGCGCGGGCGATATCGAGGAGGCGCTGAGCGCTCATCAGACAAAGACCACGTGCGCAAGAAAAGCGAGGATGGCGCCTGTCACAGCCGCGAACAGACCGGCCCAGACGTCGTCGAGCATCACGCCGGTGGCGTCGCCGCGCCGGTCGGCACGTCCAACCAGCCAGGGTTTCCAGATGTCAAAGAGACGGAACAGCACGAAGGCTGCGACGATGCCTGGCCAGAGGCGCAGGGGCGAGAGGTCGACGTGCCAAGCGCCGATAGCGACGGGGAGGAGCGCGATCAACTGGCCGACGACCTCGTCGATGACGATCCAGCTCGGGTCGTGGTCATCGGCCTCAGCGGTTTCGCGTTCCGTGGCGCTGACTCCGACCGCATAGAGAATGGCGGCAGCAAGGGCGATCAGGGCGGGGCCGCCGATCTGGAACAGTGCCCAGGCCAGCGGCAGTGTGGCGAGCGATCCCCAGGTGCCGGGGGCCGGGCGCAGGTATCCCGTGCCGAGAAAGCTGAGAAGGAGACGGCGGCTCATGACGCAACCAGCGTGGCGGTGGCAAGCGCGGCGATACCTTCTTCACGTCCTGTAAACCCCAGTTTTTCCGAGGTGGTCGCCTTGACGCTGACGCGCGTCGCGTCGATGCCAAGAAGATCGGCGAGGCGGGCGCGCATGGCGGCTGCGTGGGGGCCGATCTTGGGGTGTTCGCAGACCAGCGTGCAGTCGGCATGTGTTATCGCGAAGCCGCGTTCGCCGGCCCGTTGAACGGCGTGAGTCAGGAAAATATGGCTTTCTGCGCCTTCCCATTGGGGGTCGGACGGCGGGAAGTGCTGCCCGATGTCGCCGTCGGCAAGCGCGCCATAGATGGCGTCGGTTACAGCGTGCATGGCGACGTCCGCGTCCGAATGGCCCGAGAGCGCCCTGTCGTGCGGGATCGCGATGCCGCAGAGGGTGACCGAGTCGCCTTCGGTGAAGCGGTGGACGTCAAATCCGTTGCCGACGCGTATGTCCATGGTCTTTCCAATCGTTCCGACTCCGTAGTCACGGGTCTAGGTCGTGTTGGCTGTGCTGACAATGGGGGCCATGGGTGGCTTGTTTTGCACAAAAAATAGGCATATGCCAAATAGCAAAGCAAAATGCAGTCCGTAAAGTGGGCATTGACCACTGGCCCAATTAAATCGCACTGAGATGCACAAGGAATAGGCATGGCATTCAAGGTTGCCGAGATAGCGGTCGATCCGCCGGTTTTGTTGGCTCCGATGGCCGGGATCACAGATCTTCCGTTCCGCCAACTGGTCGCTTCGTTCGGGGCGGGCCTAGTGGTAAGCGAGATGGTGGCCAGCCAGGAGATGGTGCAGGCCAAGCCGGGCGTGCGCGAAAAGGCCGAGCTGGGGCTGGGCGAGGCGGCGACCTCGGTGCAGCTTGCTGGGCGCGATGCCTATTGGATGGCTGAGGCGGCGCGGCACGTAGAGGCCAATGGTGCGAAGATCATCGACATCAACATGGGCTGCCCGGCCAAGAAGGTGACGGGCGGCTTGTCGGGGTCCGCCCTGATGAAGACGCCGGACCATGCCCTGACGCTGATCAAGGCGGTCGTAGGTGCGGTGCAGGTGCCGGTCACGCTGAAAATGCGGCTTGGCTGGGACGACGGTTGTCTGAACGCGCCCGAGATCGCCCGCCGCGCCGAAGGCGCGGGCGTGAAGATGGTCACGGTGCATGGCCGCACGCGGTGCCAGTTCTACAAAGGGCACGCTGATTGGCGGGCCATTCGGGCGGTGAAAGAGGCCGTCTCGGTCCCGGTCGTGGCCAATGGCGACATCGTGACGGCGGCGGATGCGCGTCAGGCGCTGGCACAGTCGGGCGCCGATGGCGTGATGGTCGGACGCGGTATCCAGGGTGCGCCCTGGCGGCTGGCCGAGATCGCCCACGAGTTGGGCGCATCGCCCCGGCCTGTGATCCCCGAGGGACGCGATTTCGCAGAGATGGCCCTGGGGCATTTCGAGGCGGTGCTGTCGTTCTACGGCGACGACCTGGGTGGGCGTGTCGTGCGAAAGCATCTGGGCTGGTACATGGATCGCGCAGGCACGCCGGCAGGTTTGCGCAAGCGCATCCTGACGGGAACGCCCGCCGCGGTGCGCAGCCTTCTGGGCGAGGCGCTGATGCCGGGCGAAAAGGTATGTGCGGCATGAACGTGTTTCAGGAAAACCTGTGGCTGAGCCTGCCGATCCCGGCGTTCCTGTTAGACCCGGGCGATGTTCTGGTCGAGGTCAACCCGGCGGCCGAGAGTTTTCTCAACGTCTCATCGCGGCAAATGAAGGGCTCGCCGGTTTTTGATATCCTGGCCATCGACGCGCCTCTGGACGACCAGTTCGTGCGGGTCCGCAGCGAGCAGGCGTCGTTGTTCATGAACAACGTGGACGTGGGCGCGGGCAGCATCGCGCCGGTCAACTGCAACATCCAGATCGCGCCCATGTCGAACATGCCCGGGTTCGTGCTGATGCTGATGGAGCCGCGCGCCCTGGCGGACCGGCTGGGCCGGTCGATGTCGGTCAAGTCGGCCGCGAAATCGGCGATCGGCATGGCTGAGATGCTCGCTCACGAAATCAAGAACCCCTTGGCGGGCATCACCGGGGCGGCCCAGCTCTTGAGCATGAACCTGGCGAAAGAAGACCTGGAGATGACCGATCTCATCGTCAGTGAAACGCGGCGCATCCTGGCCTTGCTTGAGCAGGTCGAGCAGTTCGGCAACCTGCGCCCGCCCGAGCGCGAGGCGGTCAACATCCACGACCTTTTGGACAGGGCGCGCAAGTCGGCCTCGGTCGGTTTCGCGGCCCACATGACGCTGCACGAAGACTACGACCCGTCGCTGCCGCCCACATGGGTCGACGGAGACCAGATGGTGCAGGTGTTCCTGAATCTTTTGAAAAACGCCGCCGAGGCTGCCAAGGGCAAGCCGGGCAACATCACCATTCACACGTTTTACGACATGTCGCTGCGCCTGCGCCGCAAGGATGGAACGGCCTCGCTGCCCCTGAACGTCGAGATCATCGACGACGGTCCGGGGCTGCCGCCTGAAATCGCGGCGGATGCCTTCGAGCCATTCGTTTCGGGGCGCGAGAATGGCACCGGCCTTGGGTTGGCCCTGGTGTCGAAAATCATCTCGGACCACGACGGCTGGGTCAGCGTCGATAGCGTTCCGGGACGCACGGTATTCAGGATTTCTCTGCCGATCGCTCCGAAAGAGAGCGCGGCAAACAACCAATAAGGACGTAGTCATGGACGGCACAATTCTGGTAGCGGACGACGACAGGACCATTCGCACGGTTTTGACGCAGGCGTTGACGCGGGCGGGATGCAAGGTTCACGCGACGTCGTCTTTGGTGACGCTGATGCGCTGGATCGAGGAAGGCAAGGGCGACCTAGTGATCTCGGATGTGATCATGCCGGACGGAAACGGGTTGGAGCAGTTGCCCAAGATCGCCGCCACACGTCCCGGCCTGCCGGTGATCGTGATCTCGGCCCAGAACACGATCATGACGGCGATCCAGGCGACCGAGGCGGATGCCTATGATTACCTGCCCAAGCCGTTTGACCTGCCCGACCTGATGAAGCGCGCCGCACGAGCGCTTGAGGTGAGGCGCCGTGCGCCGCAGCCCGGAGGGGCCGCGCCAACCGAAAGCGGGGGCAGCGATCTGCCGCTGGTCGGGCGCACGCCTGCGATGCAGTCGCTCTACCAGTTGATCGCCCGCGTCATGAATGCGGATCTGCCGGTTCTGGTGACCGGCGAAAGCGGCACTGGCAAGTCGTTGATCGCCAAGACCATCCACGATCTGAGCGACCGGCGGTCCCTGCCGTTCGTGGTGGCGACCGGACCGGATCTGGCGACGATGGAAGGCCCCGCGCAGCTCATCAGCCGTGCACGCAACGGCACCATCCTGTTCGACGAGGTGGCCGATCTGCCCGAGGAGGCACAGGCGCGTATCGTGCGAATGCTGGACAGTTTCGGTGACAGCGGTCCGCGCGTCATGGCCACCAGCCAGGCCGACCTAGCCGGCCGCCTGGACAAGGGGTTGTTCCGGCAAGACCTGTTTTACCGGTTGAGCGGGGTGACCCTGAACGTGCCTGCGTTGCGTGAGCGGGTTGAGGACATCGCACCGCTGGTCGATCACTTCCTTTCGCGAGTCGAGCGGGACGGGTTTCCCGTGCGAACGTACAGCCCCGAGGCGATGGACCTGATCCGCGCCTATTCATGGCCGGGCAATGTGCGCCAACTCGAGAACGTCATCCGCCGCCTGTCGCTGACCGGCAGCGAGGATCTGATCAGCCGGTCCGAGGTCGAACTGGTGCTGGGCAACCAGCCCGCCATTGAACCACTGACCGGAGGAAGTGACGAGGACAAGCTTTCGTCGTCGATTGCCAAACATCTGCGGCGGTATTTCGACCTGCACGGCGGTCAGTTGCCCGCTCCGGGACTGTACCAGCGCATCCTCCGCGAGGTGGAGCTGCCGCTGATCGAGATCGCCCTGGACGCGACCGGCGGCAACCAAGCGAAATGCGCCGATCTGCTGGGCATCAACCGAAACACCCTGAGAAAGAAGATCACCGATCTCGATATCCGCGTGACACGGCGCCGCAAATTGATGTAAAACCGCAACATAACGTGGCCAATTCGCGACTGTGGATAAGTGCCATCAACGATAAGGCGGTTGCCGCCAATGAGCGGCGCAATTTGTATTGAGAGGTCTGTGTGACCGGGCGGGCACGGGCATTGCTTTGGGGAAAGTCGAGCCGTTTCAGACAGCTGCGACGTTTCCAGAATGTAGCGACCCTGGGACTGGTGCTTTTGGCGCCGGTCCTGGTGATCGCCACTTTTGCCGTTCTTGGCCCCCTGGACCGCGCGACATCCCCCTTTGCCCTGCGACTCGTCCTGTTGGCGGACCTTGTCTACGCGCTGTTGATCGCGACGCTGGTTGCCATGCGCATCGCCTCGATGGTGGCGGCGCGACGGGCAAGGTCGGCGGGTTCCCGCCTGCACCTGCGCCTGACGGGGGTGTTTGCGCTGATCGCGCTGATCCCGACAGTCACGGTGGCAATCTTCGCGGGCATGACCATCAACGTCGGTCTGGAAGGCTGGTTCTCACAGCGCGTGAGCAGCGTGGTCGGCGCGTCGCTGGCGGCGGCCGAAGCCTATCAGGAAGATCAGCGCCGCGACCTGGCCGATGACGCGGAGGCGCTTGGCGCGTTCCTCGACACCGCAAAGCGGCGGTCGTCTTTCGTGTCGGATGGCGAGTTGCGCCAGCTTCTGGGGCAGGGACAGGGGTTCGTTCAGCGCGGGTTGAGCGAGGCTTTCGTGGTCGATGGCACGGGCGCGATCCGGGCACGTGGCGAACGGTCGTACCTGTTTGATTTCGAACCGCCGTCGACCGAGGACATGTCGCGTGCGCTGGCGGGCGAAACGATAATCATCGAAGACCTGGACATCGACGAATTTCGCGCTCTGGTGCGTTTGGCCGAATACCCCGACCGGTATCTTTACGTGTCGCGCGATGTCGATGGGCGTATTCTGGGACTGTTGGACGAAGCCGCCGAGACAGCGCAGCTTTACACTCAGCTTGAGGCCGAGCGCGGCCGGCTGGTGTTCGAGTTCGGGCTTTTGTACCTGGGATTCGCCGTCATCCTGATCCTTGCTGCGATCTGGCTGGGGCTGTGGTTTGCCGAACGTCTGGCGCGGCCTGTCGGCCGTCTGGCGGGGGCTGCGCAAAGGGTTGGCGCGGGCGATCTGGACGTGCAGGTGCGCGAGGAGCCGGGCGACGACGAGATTGCGATGCTGGGCCGTCTGTTCAACCAGATGACGCGCCAGCTCAAGGGCCAGCGCGAGGCGCTGTTATCGACCAACCGGCAGATCGAACAGCGGCGGCGGTTGTTCGACTCGGTCCTGTCATCGGTGACGGCAGGGGTGATCGGGCTGGATGCCAAGGGGCAGGTGACGTTCATCAACCGCTCGGCCGAGCGCATCCTGATGATCGAAGACGACGCGCAGACCCTGCCGCTGGAGGCCGCTGTGCCCGAGTTCGCGGGGTTGCCCGCACGGCTGAAGGCCAGCGGCAAGAACGTCGAGCAGGAAGAGATACGGGTGTCGCGAAAGGGCGTGGCCGAGACCCTTTTGGTCAGGATCGCCACGCGAAAGGGCGCCGAGGGCGAGGACGAGGGGTACGTGATCGCCTTTGACGACGTGACCGACCTTGTCACCGCGCAGCGCATGGCGGCCTGGGGCGATGTGGCGCGGCGGATTGCACACGAGATCAAGAACCCGCTGACACCGATCCAATTGTCGGCGGGACGCATCAAGCGCAAGTTTCGTGCGGCAGCGGGCGAGGACGCGGATCAACTGGACCAGATGACCGATGTCATCGTGCGCCAGACCGAGGACCTGCGCCGGATCGTGGACGAATTTTCTAAGTTCGCGCGCATGCCCGAGCCGGAAACGAGCCTGCAGGACCTGACGCAAGTTCTGCGCGACGCGGTCACACTTCAGGAGGCTGCGGCGGGCCATGTGGACCTGGTCTCGGATATCCCGAGGGGGCCGGTGATGGCGGATGTAGACACCACGATGATGGGCCAGGCCCTGACCAACCTGATCAAAAATGCGGGCGAAGCTATCGAGACGCTATACGAGCGTCCGAACAAGCCCGAAGGGCACGAGCCACGCATCAAGGTGGCAATGACAGCCGAGGGCAACCACGCAAATATCACCATTTCCGACAATGGCGTCGGCCTGCCCGAGGATCGCTCGCGCCTGTTCGAGCCCTACGTGACGACGCGGGCCAAGGGCACGGGGCTGGGGCTGCCGATCGTGAAGAAGATCATCGAGGAACATGGCGGCACGCTGGTCCTGACGGATGCCGAACCGCTGGACGGGTCTGGCCAGATCGGGGCCAGGGCCGAGATTACGCTGCCGCTGGTGGCGCAGAGTGAAACAACAGGTGACCTGAAGGTCGCCGAGTAGGATTGATGGAGGCTGAGTAACATGGGCGATATTCTGATAGTCGACGACGAGCGCGACATCCGGGAATTGATTTCGGATATCCTGAAGGACGAAGGGTTCACCACCCGTCTTGCAGGCACCTCGGACGAGGCCATGGCCGAGATGAACAAGGAGCCGCCCGCGCTGATGATCCTGGACATCTGGCTGAAGGACAGCAGCATGGACGGGATCGACATCCTGAAGACCGTCAAACGCGACAACCCGGACGTGCCGATCATCATCATCTCGGGCCATGGAAATATCGAGATCGCCGTCGCGGCGATCAAGCAGGGGGCGTACGACTTTATCGAAAAGCCCTTCAACATTGACCAGTTGATGGTTGTGATCACGCGGGCGATGGAGACCTCGCGCCTGCGCCGGGAAAACAACGAACTCAGGCGCAAGGATGTGACGACCGCCGACATGATCGGCTCGTCGACCTCGTTCAAGACGTTGAAATCGCAGCTGGACAAGGTCACCAAATCGAACGGCCGGGTGATGCTGACGGGCGATCCCGGCTCGGGCAAGGAGATCGCCGCGCGCTATATCCACGCCAATTCGGATCGCGCCGAGGGGCCGTTCATTACGGTGAACTCGGCCTCGATCGAGCCGGAGCGAATGGAAGAGGTCCTGTTCGGGCGCGAAAGCACCGGGCGCGGGATCGAGCCGGGGTTGCTGGAGCAGGCGCATGGGGGTGTCATCTTTTTCGACGAGGTGGCCGAGATGCCCTCGGGCACGCAATCCAAGATCCTGCGTGTCTTGACCGACCAGCAGTTCCAGCGCGTGGGTGGTGGCGACAAGGTCCGGGTCGATTTGCGGGTAATTTCGTCGACGACGCGCAACCTGGAAGATGACGTCGAAGCGGGCACTTTCCGCCAGGAGCTGTACCACCGGCTGAACGTGGTGCCGATCGAGGTGCCGAGCCTGTCAGAGCGGCGCGAGGATATTCCCGAGTTGGCCGAGCATTTCATCGCCTCGTTCAACAAGTCGCAGGGTCTGCCGCTGCGGGCTCTTTCCAACGAAGCGGTGGCGATGTTGCAGACCATGAACTGGCCCGGCAACGTGCGACAACTCAAGAACGTGATCGAAAGAGTGCTGATCCTGGGGGCGGACAAGGGTGAGATCTCTGCGTCGGAAATTCCGGGCGACAACAGGGGCGAGGCCGAGGACGAGGGCCGGGTGGTTCTGTCGGGGAGCCTGGCGACGCTTCCCTTGCGCGAGGCGCGCGAGTTGTTCGAGCGCGAGTATCTGCTGACCCAGATCAACCGGTTCGGCGGCAACATCAGCCGCACGGCCGGGTTTGTCGGCATGGAGCGTTCGGCACTGCACCGGAAGCTGAAGTCGCTGAACGTGGTGACCTCCGCGCGCTCGGGCGCACGGGTGGCGACGGTGGCCGAGGATGCCGAGGAAGACGCCTGAGGCTGCGGACGCCCTGTTTTCTGCGGGACACCGCAGCGCGGTGAATTGGGCAGCCTCCGGGACGTCAGGCGCAGATTGTCGATCTCGTTGAGAAAATCGAGATCTTCTCATGCGGTGTCGGTCCGGTAGGGCACCGGTCACGAATTGGCTTGGAGGCCTCGGGAGTTGGCTGGCCATTGCATTGGCGTCGGCGGTCTGGTTTCACTTGAACGGTTCAGGGGCCGGGCCAAGGGAGGTGACATGGCGAAGGGGACGACGCAATCGGGCAAGGTGATCATAACCTGTGCCGTCACCGGAGCGATCCACACGCCGTCCATGTCAGAGTACCTGCCGGTGACGCCGGACGAGATCACCGCCGAGGCCATCGCGGCAGCCGAAGCCGGGGCTTCGATCCTGCATCTCCATGCAAGGAACCCCGAGACCGGGCAACCCGACCAATCGGTCGAGGCCTTCGCGCCGTTTCTGCCCCGGATCAAGCAGGGCACGGACGCGGTGATCAATATCACGACTGGCGGCAGCCCCTATATGAGCGTCGCCGAACGCGCCGCCCCGGCCGCAACCTATCAGCCCGAGGTTGCCTCGCTGAATATGGGGTCTATGAACTTCGGGCTGTACCCGATGCTGAACCGGTTCAAGGAGTTCAAGCACGACTGGGAGCGGGCGCACCTTGAGGGTTCGCGCGACCTGGTATTTCGCAATTCATTCCAGGACATCGAGTATGTTCTGGAGACCTGCTACGGCAACGGCACGCGGTTCGAGTTCGAGTGCTACGACATCTCGCACCTGTACAACCTGGCCCATTTCGCCGATCGCGGCCTGGTGAAGGCGCCGTTCTTCGTGCAGTCGGTGTTCGGTCTGTTGGGCGGGATCGGTCCACATCCAGAGGACGTTATGCACATGAAGCGCACTGCCGACCGGCTGTTCGGCGGCGATTTCCGCTGGTCGGTGCTGGGCGCGGGCGCGAACCAGTTTCGCATCGCGACGCAGGCGGCGGCCCTGGGCGGCAATGTGCGGGTCGGGCTGGAAGACAGCCTGTGGATCGGACGGGGCGAGTTGGCAAAGTCGAACGCCGACCAGGTCAGGAAAGTGCGCCAGATCATCGAAGGTCTTGGGCTGACGGTGGCCACGCCCGACGAGGCGCGCGCGATCCTAGACCTGAAGGGCGGCGACCAGGTTGGGTTCTGAGGTGTCCTAGGGCGCCGGGAATCTGGGCGGTGCCAGGCTGGCCTGGAACCAGGTGACGAAGGTCTGGATCGAAAAGACCGGCAGGCCGGTGGCGGCGTGGATAGCCGCTGCATAGGGCACCATGTTGGTGCATTCCAGCACGATGGCGCCGAGGTCGGGGTTGGCGGCGGCAAGGGCCCGGGCGGCCTCGACATTGTCGGCGCGGGCGGCGTCGACGTCGAGTTCGAACTCGTTGCCGAGGATGGCACGGGTAAATTCGCGCCCGCCCTCGGTTGTGCCGATCGGCGTGTCAGCGGGGACATTCGCCTTGGCGAGGTGGTCGGGGGTCAGCGTGCTGGCGGAAATGGTCAGGATCCCGGCGCGCTTGCCCGGCGGCAGGAGCGCGTTGACCATGCCGACCTGCATCAGCGAGGAGGTCGCCACGGGCACGCCGACGGCTTCGGCGATTTCGCGCTGGAACAGCGACAGGAACCCGCAGTTGGTGGTGATGCCGTCGACGCCATCGGCGACAAGTTCGCGCGCGGCCTCGACAAAGTCGGGCAGGAGGCCCTGGGCGTTGTTGCGGACGACCCGGTCGGGCGAGGCGCCGCGCACGATCTTGTAATGCACCGGGAAGGGCCATGTGGTGGCGTTGCCCATGTCGCCGGCAATGCGGGGAAAGCGTGCCTCGAGCATCAAGATGCCGACGGACGCACCATAGATCGCCTTGCCGCCCTGAACTTTCATTACCGCGCCCTTTCCTGTGGCTGGTCCCTGATCGCGATCTTTTCCATGCTGGGAACGATCTGGTCAAGGAACTGCTGGCCGATGGCCGAGAGCGGGCGGCCGCGGGCGGTGACGATGACGATATCGAGGTGGATTGCGGGCTCGAACCGGCAGGTCCTGTAGCCGGTGCCGTCGTCTGCCGAAAGCGTGAAGGGGTCGATCATTGCCGCACCGAGGCCCTGTTTGACGAGGTTCAGCGCGTTGCGGAAGAGGTCGGTGTGGCTGCGGATGCGGAAGTTGGCGCCCGCCGAGTGGAAAGCCTCGCGCGTGCGGCGGCTGACCATGTGGTCGGCGCCCATGATGATGAAGGGATAATCGTCGAGAAGTCTGGGTGTGAGCGGGTCGCTGTGCGCGACCGGGGCCGAGTCGGGGATGGCGCAGGCAACCTCGTAAGTAAGTTGGTGCTGGTCGAGGCCTTCGTGGCGGACGGGGAGTTCGCAGATGCCGATCTCGAACAGGCCGGCGGCGACCCATTCCTGGATCTTGCCGGAATACTGCGACTGGAAGGCGACCGTCAGGTTCGGGCGGCCTTTGGAAAAGCTGGCGATCTCGCGCGGCATGAAGCCGAAGGCGAGCGCGTGGTTTGTCGCGACCTGGAGCTGGCCGGCCTTCTGGTTCTGAAGGTCGACCACAGCCTGGTTCACATGGGCCAGGCCACGCACGACGGTGTCGATTTCGTCGAAAAGGACGGTGGCCTCGGGCGTGGGCACAAGTCGGCCGCGGGTGCGTTCGAAGAGCTTGAGCTTGGTGTCGCGTTCAAGCTGGGCGAGGAGGTTCGACACGCCCGGTTGCGAGATGCCGAGGTGTTCGGCGGCGGCGGTGACGGTGCCGCGCTCAATGATTGCGTGGAAGGCCTGGAACTGGCGGAACGGAGTGACCATAACGCACGGTATCACAAATGCTTATAGTCTTGCAAAAACATAGTATTGGAAATGATGGTGTCGTGCGGGCAGTCTGAACAAAGACCGATGCTCGGGGGGACATGGGCGAGCTAGACCAAACCATCACCGGATATGACTTGTGGCACCTTGCCTTGCCGGTCGTCTCGGCGCGCGACCACGGGATCGGGCGGGTTGCGGGCACCTGCGAGGTCATCGTGCTGCGGCTGACGGCGGAAGGTGGTGAGACCGGCTGGGGCGAGGCCTCACCCTGGGTGGTGTTCACCGGATCGCCCGAGGCGGCCTATGCGGCGCTGGACCGCTATATCCGGCCGCATGTGCTGGGTCGAAGGCTGTCGGAGCGCGCGGCGATCATGCGCGATGCGGATCGCGCCGTGGCCCATTGCACCGACGCCAAGGCGGCGCTGGAAAGTGCACTGTTGGACCTTGAAGGGCGGATCCGGGGCCTTCCAGTTGCGGACCTTCTGGGCGGGCGGACGCGGGCGAGCATTCCCTTGTCGGTATCGTTGGCGAATCCGGATTTCACCGAAGACATCGCGCTTTTGGAGCGGCTGCACGACGATGGCGTCAGGATCGTCAAGCTGAAGACCGGGTTCCGCGACCATGCCTTTGACACGATGCGGCTCGAGGTTCTGGCCCGCGATTTCCCAGAATTCTCGGTCCGGGTCGATTACAACCAGGGGCTTGAGGTCGAGGGTGCAATCGCGCGCGTGGTGGACGTTGCGGGTATGCGCCCCGACTTTATCGAGCAGCCGGTGCGCGCCCATGAATACGGGGTTATGGCCGAGATCAGAGCGGCCATAGACGTGCCGTTGCTCGCTGACGAAAGCGTCTTTGGCCCCGAGGACATGAAGCGCGCGGTCGCCGAGGGGATTTGCGATGGTGTGTCGGTCAAGATCATGAAAGCGGGGGGGCTTGCCCGCGCTCAGGAGGTCGCCGGGATGGCGGCGGCAAATGGTCTGGGCGCCTATGGCGGCGATATGTTCGAGGCTGGGCTTGCGCATCTGGCGGGGGTCCACATGATCGCCGCGACGCCCGCGATCGATCTTGGCTGCGAGTTCTACCAGGCGCGGTATTACCTGGCCGAGGATATTCTCGAGACGCCGTTTCCCTGCCAGGGCGGCGCGGTGCAGGTGCCCGAGGGGCCGGGGCTGGGGATCAGGCCGGACGTCGGCAAGCTTGAGTTTTATGGCAGCGGAAGGGCCAGGGTCGCATGAGTGACAAGAAGACAGTCGCCATTATCGGTGCCGGGATCGTGGGCGTGTCAACCGCGATCTGGCTGCGCCGGGACGGCCACGATGTGATTTTGATCGACCGCGAAGGGCCAGCGGCAGGGGCAAGCCACGGCAACGGCGGTGTTCTGGCCAGTTGCTCGATCATTCCTGTGACGGTGCCTGGTCTGATCTGGAAAGCGCCCAAGATGCTGTTCAGCCCCGATCAGCCCTTGTTCCTGAAGTGGGGATATCTGCCAAAGCTGATGCCCTGGCTGATCCGGTATCTGAAGACGACCAATGAAAGGGACATGCGCCACCGTGCCGCCGCGCTTACCCATATTATCGGCGACAGCTATGCCGACCATCAGGCCCTGTCGGCGGGCACCGCTGCGGAGCGCTGGCTGATCCCGTCGGATTACCTGTTTTTGTACCGTGACCGCGCCCATTACGACGGCGACGCCCTGGGTTGGTCAGTCAGGAAAGAGCATGGGTTCGCGTGGGATGTTCTCGAAGGCAAGGCCTTGCGCGATTATGACCCGGTCTACGGGCCGGACGTCGGTCTGGCGGCACGACTGGGCAACCACGGACGGATTTCCGATCCGGGCGCCTACGTCAAGGCGCTGGCGGCCCATGCCGAGGGGACGGGCGTGAAGTTCGTCCGCGCCGAGGTCGAGGATGTCGTGCGCGAGGGCGGCACGGTGACCGGCGTCAGGGCCGGGGGCGAGACTATTCCCTGTGACACTGCCGTGGTGGCCCTCGGCGCGTGGTCGGGGCCGCTGGCGGCCAAGCTGGGCATCAAGGCGCCCATGGAAAGCGAGCGGGGGTATCATCTGGAACTCTGGGAACCGTCGGTCATGCCGCGCTCTCCGGTCATGGTCGCCTCGGGCAAGTTCGTGGCCACGCCGATGGACGGGCGGTTGCGGCTGGCGGGCGTCGTCGAGTTCGGCGGGCTGGACGCGCCGCCGTCGCGTGCGCCGTTCAAGCTGTTGGAAAAGAATATCAAGGCCGCGATCCCGGGAATCACCTGGAAGAAGACGGTCGAGTGGATGGGCCATCGCCCCTCGATGGCGGATTCGGTGCCTGTCATCGGCGCAGTTCCGGGTTTGCCGGGCGCCTATGCAGCCTTTGGACATGACCACGTGGGCCTGACAGGAGGCCCAAAAACCGGGCGGATCCTGTCGCAACTTATTTCGGGGCGTCAACCAAACATTGACCTGACACCCTATTCACCGGCACGCTTCATGCATGCCTGACCATAATAGACCAAACCAACCGGGAGTAAGACATGATTAAATTCAAGACAGTACTGGCCGCAAGCGCAGTGGCCCTTGCCGCGGGCGCGGCCTCGGCCGAGACCTGGGATATGCCGATGGCCTATTCTGCGACCAACTTCCACTCAGAAGTCGGAGCAAATTTCGCAGCCTGTGTTACTGCCGGCACTGGCGGTGCGTTGGAAGTCGTGACGCACCCGTCGGGCTCGCTGTTCCCGGGCAACGAGATCAAGCGCGCGGTGCAGACGGGCCAGGCCAATATCGGCGAGCGGCTTTTGTCGGCGCACCAGAACGAAAACCCGCTTTACGGGGTGGATTCGATCCCCTTCCTGGTGTCGTCCTTCGACGAGCACGAGAAGCTCTGGGAAATCGCGGGCCCGAAGGTCGCCGAGGCTCTGGCCGAGGACAACCTGCACTTGCTCTATTCCGTGCCCTGGCCGCCGCAGGGTCTTTATTTCCGTAACCCGGTCAACTCGGTCGAAGACATGAAGGGCGTCAAGTTCCGCTCGTACTCGACAGCCACCGCACGGCTGGCCGAGTTGACCGGCATGCTGCCGGTGCAGATCGAGGCCGCCGAGATTTCCCAGGCCTTCGCCACCGGCGTGGCCGATTCGATGATCTCGTCGGGGTCCACGGGCTATGACCGCAAGGTCTGGGAGCACCTGAACCACTTCTACATCGTCGACGCCTGGTTGCCGCGCAACGCGGTCTTCGTGAACCAGCAGGCCTGGGACGGGCTGGACGACGCCACCAAGACGGTCATGAACGACTGCGCCAGCGCGGCCGCCGCCGAGGGCCTGGCCCGGTCGAAGGACTATACCGACTTCACGCTGAACGGCCTGCGCGAGGGCGGCATGACCGTCGAGCCGGCCAGCGACACGCTGATGGGCCAGTTGAAGGAGATCGGTGCGACCATGACCGACGAGTGGCTGGCGGGCGCCGGTGACGCAGGCAAGGTCATCGTCGACGCCTACAAGGCCGCCAACTAAGGCGCTGCGGGCGGGCCAGGGAAACATGCCCCGGCCCGCCCGGACACGAACGAGGGGATTGATCACCATGGCAGCTTTACGCGCGCTGAGGCGCACCCTTGACGCCCTTTACCTCACCGGAGGCGTTATCGCCGCGTTTTTCCTGGTCGCAATCCTGGCCATTATCGTCGTGCAGATGCTGGCACGCTGGACCGGGCATGTCTTTCCCGGCGCGACGGATTACGCGGGCTATTGCATGGCGGCCGCGTCGTTTTTCGCCTTTGCCTATGCATTGAACCACGGGGCGCACATCCGCGTGTCGCTGGTGTTGTCGGCCATGGGCCGGTACCGCCGCTGGGGTGAGACATTCTGCTTTGCCATCGGCACCGTCATTGCCACCTATATGGCCTGGTACGCGGTCAAGGGCACGCATGTATCCTGGCGCTGGAACGAGATCAGCCAGGGGCTGGACAAGACACCGATCTGGATTCCGCAGATTTCGATGGCGGTCGGCTCGATCCTGCTGGCCATCGCCTTCTGGGATCACCTGGTACAACTGGTCGTTCATGGCGAGCATCGGATCAAGACCGATCTCGTCGATCAAAGCCACGCGGAGTAGGGCGGATGGAACAGCTTCTGCCGATCGCAATTTTCCTTTTCGTTCTGTTCTTCCTGCTTGGCTCGGGCGTCTGGGTCGGGCTTGCCCTGATGGGGGTGGCCTTCGTGGGGATGGAGCTTTTCACGTCGCGCCCACCCGGGGACGCGATGATCACGCGGATATGGGGCGCCTCGTCGTCCTGGACGCTGACCGCCTTGCCCCTGTTCATCTGGATGGGCGAGATCCTGTATCGAACGCGATTATCCGAGGACATGTTCAAGGGGCTGAGCCCCTGGATGGCGCGCCTGCCGGGCGGGTTGATCCACACCAATATTGTCGGCTGCACGGTCTTTGCCGCGGTTTCCGGCTCAAGCGCGGCGACGCTCACGACGGTCGGCAAGATGTCGATCCCGGAGCTGAGGAAGCGCGACTATCCCGAGCACATGGTGATCGGCACGCTGGCGGGGGCGGCCACGCTTGGACTCATGATCCCGCCGTCGCTGACCCTGATCGTCTACGGCGTCACAATCAACGAATCCATCACCAAGCTGTTCATGGCCGGTGTCTTTCCCGGCCTGTTCCTGGCGGCGATGTTCATGGCCTATGTGGCGATTTCCAGTTTCGTCGCGAAGGATTTCAACCCAAAGCCCGAACCTAAGATGACCTTTGGCCAGCGGATTTATAACTCGCGCTTCCTGATGCCGGTAATCTGCCTGATCCTTGTCGTCATCGGTTCGATGTATCTGGGATACGCGACGGCGACCGAGGCGGCGGCCTTCGGCGTGATCGGGGCTCTGGTGTTGGCGGCGACGCAGGGCTCGCTGACCTGGGGCACATTCTCCGAAAGCCTTATGGGAGCGGTGCGCACCAGCGCGATGATTGCGCTGATCCTGGGTGGTGCGGCGTTCCTGTCGCTGTCGATGGGCTTTACCGGCCTGCCGCGGGGGCTGGCTGACCTGATCGCCTCGCTGGAATTGTCGCGGTTCCAACTGCTGATGGCGCTGTTGGTCTTTTACATCGTGCTGGGCTGTTTCCTGGACGGGATTTCCTCGGTCGTTCTGACCATGGCCGTCGTCGAGCCGATGATCCGCGAGGCGGGGATCGACATCATCTGGTTCGGGATCTTTATCGTCGTGGTGGTCGAGATGGCGCAGATCACGCCGCCGATCGGGTTCAACCTGTTCGTGTTGCAGGGGATGACAAACCACGAGATGAATTTTATCGCCCGTGCGGCCATCCCGATGTTCCTGATCATGGTGGTGATGGTCTTCGTGCTGATCTTCTTCCCGGAGCTTGCGACATGGCTGCCTGAAAACATCCGGCAAGGGCCAAGGTGAATCCGCTTCACCTGGCCGCGCGCCACGGCCGGTGGTGCCTGGTCGCGGGGTTGATTGCCGGGCTGACACTGCCGGGGGTTGCGGTTGCCTTGCGGCCCTGGTTGCCGGAACTGGTCGGCTGCCTCTTGTTCGTTGCCGCCTTGCGGATCGGTCCGCGTGCCACGGTGGGGGGGCTTGGCGATCTGGGGCGCACGGTGCGCACGGTGCTGGTCTTTCAACTGGCCGCGCCACTGGTCGCGTTGGCGGCGCTGGCGGCACTGGGGCTGGCGGGGACGCCAGCGGGCATGGCGCTGGTTCTTGTCCTGGCGGCCCCATCGATTACGGGCAGTCCCAACTTCACCATCCTGATGGGCCGCGATCCGGCGATTGCCATGCGCATCCTGTTGATTGGCACGGCGCTGTTTCCGCTGACTGTTCTGCCGGTGCTGGCGCTGTCGCCCATCGTGCCGACGCTGGGCGGGGCTGTGTTGAACGCATTAAAGCTGATGGCGGTGATTTTCGGTTCGGTCGGGGTGGCGTTCCTCGTGCGCGCGACGCTGTGGCGCTTCCCGAGCCGGGAGGGCGAGATCAGCCTGGAAGGCGTTTCGGCGATCCTTTTGGGTGTGCTGGTGGTCGGGTTGATGAGCGCGGCGGGGCCTGCGTTGTTGGGCACTCCGGTGGCGTTCCTGGGCTGGCTGGTTTTCGCGGTGGCGGTCAATTTCGGGGCGCAGTTGCTGGCGCACCGGTTCATGCCGGTGGCGGACGAAGAGCGGGATCGCGCGGGCACAAGTGTCATCGCGGGGAACCGCAATATAGCGCTGTTCCTGGTCGCCTTGCCGCCCGAGACGATGGACGCCTTGCTGTTGTTCATCGGCTGCTATCAGATACCGATGTACCTGACGCCGCTGGTTCTGGGCAAAGCCCTGGCACCACGCGGGGCGGGATGAGACGAGAGAGGACGTTATGGAAAAGTTGAACGGCGCGCAGCTCATCCTGAAGATGCTGGAACTGCACGGGGTTCGCCATGTCTTTGGTTTGCCCGGGGAAACCACGATCCCCTGGTACAAGGAATGGCAGGAGACGTCGGATATCGAGTTCGTGCTGACCCGCGACGAACGCACTGCCTCATATGCTGCCGAAGCCTATGCCAAAGTGACCGGGCGGCCCGCGGTGCTCGAGGCGCCAAGTCCCGGTGTGACCCATTGCACGCCGGGGATCACCGAGGCGTTTCTGTCCTCGGTGCCGGTGATCTTTTTCTCGTCCGATATCCCGGTGAACCAGGACAAGCGACACGGGCTGACGGGGGTCGACCAGACCGCGCTCTATGCCAGTATCTGCAAGGAATCCTTCTATCTGACGTCGGCCAGGGACATCCCTTTCCTGATGCGTCGCGCCTTCCGGGTCGCGACCTCGGGGCGGCCAGCGCCGGTGCATATCCGGGTGCCGCTGAACGTCTTCAAGGAGGAGGCGGAGGTGGGGGATCTTTATGCAGAACCTGAGTACCAGTCCTATCCGGCGCATCGTCCGGTGGCGGACCATGGCAAGCTGCGTGCTGCCATTGATGCGTTGTTGGCTGCCGAGCGGCCCGTGATGGTCTGCGGGCAGGGGGCGTTGATCTCGGCCGCAGGCAAGGCGGTGATGCGGCTGGCCGAGGTGTTGCAGATCCCGGTCGCGACCACGACGCCGGGCAAGGGGTTGGTGGACGAGACGCATCCCTTGTCGTTGCGGGTGATCGGAGCGCGGGGCGGGATGGAGTATTCCAACACCTATGTGGGCGCGGCGGACTGCGTGTTCTTCATCGGGACGAATACGGATTCAAGCTCGACCGACCACTGGACGCTGTATGGCGCGCCCGACAGCAAGACGTTCCTGCAACTGGATATCGCCGAGGCCCATGTCGGGAACAACTTTCCGGTCAAGGTGGCGATGGTCGGCGATGCGAGGGCGAGCCTTGAGTACATGGCCGAGCTGTTGGAGGCCGAGCATCCCGGCATCAGCCGCACCCCGGTCGACCTGAGCGAGATGAAACGCACGGCGCTGGACGCGGTGTTCAATTCGAACATCCCGATGCCCGAGGGCACGGTCTCGCCCGTGAAACTGACCGAGGCGCTGGACCGGCTGTTACCGAAGGGTGCGATTGTGACGGCCGAGCCTGGGGTGGCGGCCATCTATCCGTCGGCTTTGATGTCGGTGCGCGAGCCGGGGCGGCGATACCTGACGAATTACTCGATGGGGGCTTTGGGCTATTCGGTGCCGGCCGGGATCGGGGCGAGTTTCGCGAGTGACGGGCCGGTGATTTCGCTGACCGGGGACGGGTCTCTGGCCTTCGTGCTGGGGGATTTCGAGACCATCCGCCGGAGCGGCAAGAACGTGACCGTGATCCTGACGCGCAACGACACCTATGGCTGGATCCGGGGCGAGGCGATTCTGCTGGATGACGTGGACGCGCCCTGGAGCACGGATTTCGGCGGCGTGGACTATGTCAGAGTGGCGGAGGGCTTTGGGTTTCAATGCGCAAGGATCACCTCGGAGGACCAGATCGAGGCGGCTTTGGCGCAGGCGATTGGCCACGAAGGCGCCAGTTTCATCGAGATCCGGGTGCCGTCGCAGGACAAGATCGTCCCCTTCGTGCCAAGTTGGGTGCGCGCGGCCCGCAAGAAGGGGTTGGCGCATTTCTATTGAGCAGGGACGATTCACGTTCTTCCCGATTGTTGTGCATTCCCGTCGGGGCGAAACGCGGTTCGGTGAAAGAATGGGCTTTGCCCCGGTTTCGATGCGTCGGGTCCTTTACCTTGGCGCAAAAGCGCGGTGAAGGTCGGTCAACGTTGGTCGCAAAGGCGCGGCATTTTCCGTCATAGGCCCGAAAGGGCAGACAGCAACGGAGCTGTATCTTCGCTTCGGCCCGAGGGTCGCAAGGTGGGGAAGCAGCTGCGAATGGTCGTTCAGGCTCCCCGACAAGATTAGCAGCGGACCGCGTGCCGGTTCGCAAGAAGGACCGGAGACTGGAATGTCCAAAAAGCGCCTTGTCTTCGTTGGAAACGGGATGGCTCCCGGCCGGGTGCTGGAGCTGGAGTGGAGCACGTCAGGAGGCTGCGCCAAGTGTCGGCCCGCGTTGATTTATTACCTGTTGTCCGACTGGCCCAGCCAGTATTTCGACGACCAGCAGAGCCGGTTCATCAACGAGCGCGTCCACGCCAATATCCAGAAACACCGGACCTATTCGGTGGTGCCGCGGATGTGGGGCGCACTATCTATCTCTCACTGACCGCCGGGAGCTAGGCGGCGGGTCCTAGCCCAGGGGCGCGGCCGGGTCGATTAGGCCTTTGGTCTTTAGCGCGTCCCAGAAGCCGGAAGGGATCGGGGTCTGCATCCAGGCGACGATCTGTTCCAGCTCGCCCTTGTCGCGGGGGCCCGGGATCACAGAAGTGATGATGTCGTTAAAAAGCGGGAATTGCAGGGCCGCTGCGGGCAGGGGCACGCCAAAGTCGTCGGCCACCGCGCCGATCGCGCGGGCCTTGTCGATGACTTCGGCCGGCGCCTTGGCATAGTTCCACATCTCGCGCCCGACAAGGATGCCGGAGTTGAACGGTCCGCCGCAGATAATCGTCGTACCTGCCGCGCGGCAGGCGGGGAACAGGGTGTCGAGTGGTGTCTGTTCCAAAAGCGTGTAGCGGCCCGCGAGGAGGAAGACGTCCCACTTGCCGATGCCGAGCGCGTCCATGCACACCTGGTTCTCGTTCACCCCGAGCCCGATGGCCTTGATCAGCCCGGCGCTGCGCAACTCGTCCATCGCGCGGTAGCCGCCCTCGGCCAGGTCGCGGAAGTGGCGGGTGTTGTCGTCTCCGTGCTGGAAGGTGCCGATGTCATGGACCAGCAGGATGTCGATGCGCGCAAGGCCAAGCCGCTGAAGATTGTCTTCGAATGCGCGCATGATGCCGTCGTAGCCATAGTCGTAGACGACATGAAAGGGCAGGGGATCGACCATACCGAAATCGGCCGGGTTCTCGACAGCGCCGGGTTTCAACAGCCGCCCGACCTTGTCCGACAGCACGTAGTCGGTGCCGCGCAGCATATCGCCCATGACCCGTTCCGAGCGGCCGAACCCGTACCAGGGGGCGGTGTCGAAATAGCCGATGCCTGCCGCGCGGGCGGCCGCGATCAGTTCGGCCGCCTGTGTGTAATCAAGGTCAACGAAGTTGCCGCCGAGGGGGGCGCCGCCGAGGCCGAGTACGTCGATCTTCAATCCGGTCTTGCCGACCTGTCGTTGTTCCATGACCGCTGGCCTCCCTGTTGCGTCGTTGCAGGATGCACCTTCTGCCGGGGAACCGCCAGTGGCGGCGGGTTGGCTGGGTCAGATAGAACTCAGGAGCATCGAGGTTTCGAAGTTGACGATGCCGTTGTCTTTCAACGGCGGAAGCGGCGGACGCGGCTGAGACATAGGTGCGCGTCAGATGGCCTTGCTTGGATCGCCCGTCGCCCAGGCAACACCATCGCCCCGATCCATGGTCCTGACCGTCTCCATGTCGGCGTTGGAAATTTCGAACCCGGCCAGGTCGATGTTCTGGCGCATCCGCTCGGGGTTCAGGCTTTTTGGCAGGACGGCAAAGCCGTTCTGCACCCCCCAGAGAAGCAGGAATTGGGCCTCGGTCACGTTGTACTTTCGAGCCATCTCGACGAAGACGACGCCATCAGCCTTCATGTCGTCCGTCTTGGCGCTGGCCTGGCCTTCCTTGGTGCGCCAGGTCGAAAGGGGCACGAGGCTGCTGTAGGCGATCGGGGCGATCCCGTTCTCGGCCATATAGGCCAGGAGATCGGGTTTCTGGGACCACGGATGAAGCTCGATCTGGTTGGCGTCCGGCATCTTCAGGCCGGCGGCCTTGATTTCATCAAGATGGGACTGGTTGAAATTGCTGACGCCGATGGACCGCGCCTTGCCGGTCTTTTGCAGCTCGATCAGGGCGCGCCATTGCGGGATGCGTTCTTCGCCGCCGTAGGGCGCGTGGATCAGGTAGAGGTCAACATAGTCAAGCCCGAGCCGGTCGAGGCTGGCCTGGCATTCCGCGATGGTCTGGTCATAGGTCTTTGGCACGTCGCCCCATGCGGGGTTGCCGGGCCAGAGCTTGCCCGTCACGAACAGGTCTGCGCGCGAAAGTCCGGTTGCAGCCAGGCCAGCCCGGATGCCAGCGCCGACGGCCTCTTCGTTGTGGTAGCCGGAGGCTGTGTCGATGTGGCGGTAGCCGATTTCGATGGCCGTTTGAATGGCCGATGGCGCGTCTGCGGGTGAAACCAGGTAGGTGCCGAATCCGACGGCCGGAATATCTGTGGTTGGGTTCAAGGGAAATGTCTTGGTGATCGCAGTCATGGAGGCTCCGCTCGTTGCGTTTCTGGTGCCTCAGCCTAGCCCGCGCATTCGGATCCTGCCTGCCAATAGCTGCAGAAGTTCTGCCAATTCCTCTGAATAACTGTGGTTTTGGATGCTTTCGAAAGAGCGAGATGTTAAGGGTGATACAGGAGGGCGGCGCAATGGAAGTCACTGATCTGATCGGCCCCGCGTTGGCGTATGAGCAGAAAATATACTGTAATGACAAAGATGTATTGCCGGGATTGACGGTTCTGCGCACCGAGGAAGTCAGCAAGTTCGATTCTGTCGTGTATGACCCGGTCATCTGTTTGATTCTGCAAGGTGTGAAAGAAACCAAAGTGGGTGACCAGATGGTGACGCTTGCGGCCGGTCAGGCTTTGCTTGTCAGTCACGATCTTCCTGTCGAGTCGCGGATCACGGTCGCTTCGGCGGATGAACCCTATGTGGCGCTGATCGTCTCGCTGGACATTGCAATGGTGCGGAGCCTTTACGAACAGGTCGGCGGTTCCGTTCAGGACGCGCCCCTGGCCCGGTCGCTTTCGGCGCGCAGCGCTGAACCGAAGCTGATCGACGCGCTGGCCCGATACCTCGCCCTGAGGGATGCGCCGCTGGAGGCGCAGGTGCTCGGGCCGGCCATTCTGCGCGAGATACATTTCCGGCTTTTGGTATCGCCCATCGGGGTCATGTTGCGCAATTTGCTGGCCATCGACAGCCATGCCAGCCGGGTTGCCAGGGCGATCCGGCAGATCCGTGCGGACTTCCGCTCGCCCCTTTCTGTCGCCGACATGGCGCGGACGGCCGGAATGAGCCCTTCGTCGTTTCATGGGCACTTCAAGGGTGTGACAGGGACGACGCCCCTGCAATACCTGAAAGATCTGCGCATGATCGCAGCACGAGACATGCTGCGCGAGGGGCGCCACAGCGTGGCCGCGACGAGTTTCGAGGTCGGGTATGAAAGCCCGACGCATTTCAGCCGGGACTATCAGCGCAAGTTCGGCCTACCGCCCAGCAAGGAGGTAGCGGCTTCTCTGGAGCGTGCCTGAGGGGACGTTCTAGGCCGCGCTGTCTGCGTCGAAGACGTGCCTGTCGGGATTGACCGAACCGGCGATGACATTCTCGAAGTCGCCGACAAGAGCAATGCGGGTCAGTGCATTGAAAAACTCATGGACGTGGCTCTTGCCGAGATGGACCTCATGCGCCGCCTCGCTCAGGAAGCATTCGCTCAAAAAGACTGTGCCCGGGTCTTCTCGGGTGCGCATCATCTCAAAAAACCGGCATTCCGGTTCGGCGCGGCACGTTTCGATATAGGGTTTGACCAGATTGTCGAATTCTTCCTCCGTGCCGCCACGCAGCTTGATCCATCCGACAATGTATTTGTTTCCCGGTTCCGGCTTGATCATGTTGTCCTCCCTATGAATTCGATACATCTACATCGAACACGATGAGCGGCCAAGAAATGACGAAGTGCTCGGAGCATCATCGCCTGCAGCTGGCTCAAAGGCGGCTTTCTTGGAAAATGGGATGTGTCGAGGGCCAGAAGGATTGGTATCCCTGATGGCATACCAGTCAGAAAAAGTATATAAAATCAGAGCATAGTGGCGGAGAGACAGGCCGCCAATGTGCTGTTGCATGCTGTCGCGCTGTGTTGATGTAAGTATAGTAAATACAGACTGTTGATCGAAAATTGCGCGACTTGGCGTTGCAATCAATCGCACCCAATGACAAACGTTTAGGGACCTAGAAGGGACCCTAAGAATGCCGCGCATTGCAAAGGAACTGTCTGCTCTCGAAGTAAAGCGACTTTCTCACTCAGGCCGCAAGGACCTGCCCGAACTCTTCGCGGTTGGCGGTGTCGCCGGTCTTCTCATGCAGATCACGCCGAACGGGTCCAAGTCATGGATGATACGTACGACGATCGGAGGCAAGCGCAGAAAGATGGGGCTGGGTTCCTATCCGACCGTCACGCTTGCCCAGGCACGAGAGCGGGCACGGGATGCCTCGGATGCGGTCTGGCACGGGAAGGACCCGATCGAAGGACGCCGAGCCGAAGCAGCAGCGCGGGTTGCGGAAGAGGCCCGTAGCCTGACTTTCGCGGACGCGGTCGAGAAGTTTCTCGAGGCGAAGCTCTCCGAGTTCAAGAGCGAGAAACATCAGAAGCAATGGCGGTCGACACTTGAAACCTATGCCTGCCCCGTGATCGGGATGAAGGCGGTGTCGTCCATCGACGTGCATGACATCCGGCGTGTGCTGGAGCCTATCTGGCAGACGAAGACGGAAACCGCCTCGCGTCTCAGAGGTCGGATCGAAAACGTGCTGGCATGGGCCACGGTTGCCGGACACAGGGATGGAGACAACCCGGCCCGGTGGCGCGGGAACCTCGACGCCATTCTTCCAAAACCGTCAAAGGTTGCAAAGCGTGGCCATTGGCCGGCACTGGCGCTGTCCGATGCGCAAAACTGGTTCGACGATGTCGTCGCACGCAACGGGACAGCGGCAAGGGCTCTCGAGTTTCTTGCGTTGACCGCGGCACGGTCGGGAGAAGTCCGCGGCGTGACATGGTCTGAGATTGACCTGTCGGAACGACTGTGGACCATTCCCGCAGAGCGCATGAAAGCGGGGAAACTGCATCGGGTGCCGTTGAGCGACCGCGCTGTCGCACTCCTCGAAGGCCTGCCTCGTTTCGAGGGGTCGGAGTTTGTCTTTCCAGCGCCGCGTGGTGGTGCGTTGTCCGACATGGCGCTGCAGGCCGTGATGCGGCGCGTCCATGAGTCTAGGGAGCATGGCGGTTATGTCGATGCGCGTTCAGGACGTCCGGCCGTGGTCCACGGGTTGAGATCGACCTTCCGTGACTGGGCGGCGGAGCGGACCGAGTATCCAAGCGATATGGCCGAGATCGCACTGGCCCATACGGTTGGCTCCGAGGTCGAGCGTGCCTACCGTCGGGGCGACATGATCGAAAAGCGCCGCAATATGATGACCGCTTGGGAGCAGTTTCTGTGTCCGAAGAAATAGATAGTCAGCCGGAGCTGACGGCGATCTCGAGCTTGGTGTTCTGGGAGGTCGAGAGAAAGTGGGACGAGATCGCAAGGTACATCGCCGAAGGATGCGGCGAGCCGCAGTTTCTTGCAGTCCTTCGGCGTCTTCTGGACCCCAACGCTTCGCTACATGATATCGATTTGGTGGTTTGCCGGCCGGAAGGCAGACCCCAAAGCCCAAAACCAGACAAGGAAGCTCACGTCTTAATCAAGTTGCTCCGTTCCAGGCGCCGGGAACGCAGAGGTCTGGACCTGATTGCGTGTGAAATCGTGGCGAACGGACTGGCGGACGAGAAGCTGCGACACGACCTTGCGGGGATGTTCAGTCGCCAGGGTGAGGGCCCTCTCGGTATGTGGTTTGATGTTCTGAAATTAGGAAGAGGGAAACCTCGTCGCTTTGCAAAACTGCAGG
>JBNKHH010000043.1:0-26677 GCA_050290245.1 Silicimonas sp. | reverse complement strand
GCGATCTACAGAGAAACGCCTGCCGGGCAGGTATACGGACACGGCGGTTGGATTCCCGGATATGTGTCCAGCCTCCGGCACTATGCCGATCATGGGCTGACAATTGCGTTCCAGATCAACACCGATGTGGGCGTCGTGGATGACAGCACCGACCTTGTTGCCGCCCTTGAAGCGGCGCTGGTAAACTCGGTGTTGCGAACCATCGCGCCGTCCAGTCAGGATCCGGGGACTCAGGCGTCCCGGCGGAATTGATCGCGCAGCTCGTTTTTTCGGATTTTTCCGGTGGTTGTCTTGGGCAACTCGCCGAAGATCACTTTCTTTGGCTGCATGAATCCGGCAAGGCGGGCTCTGGCATGTGCTAGCAGTTCCTCTTCGGAGACCTCGCCTGATCGCTCGACAAATGCGCAGGGAACCTCCCCCCACTTTTCATCGGGCATTGCCACGACGGCGACGAGGCTCACGGCAGGATGAGAATAAAGTGCCTTTTCGACCTCGATCGAAGAGATGTTCTCGCCGCCAGAGATGATGATGTCTTTCGCACGGTCCCGGATCTCGATGTAGCCATCGCCGTGCTGCACCGCGATGTCGCCCGACCAGAACCAGCCGTCCCTGAAAGCCTTGGCAGTGTCCTCGGGGGCCTTCAGATAGCCCTTCATCACGATGTTTCCGCGAAAGACGACTTCGCCTAATGTCTGGCCATCCCAGGGGACGGGGCTGCCGGTCTCGGGATCGAGGACAAGAACGTCCTCTTCCAGTTCATAGGCAACACCCTGGCGGGCTTTCAACTCGGCCTGTTCGTCGGCGGGCAGCACCGCCCAATCCGGCTTTTCGGCGCAAACGACGGCGGGGCCGTACACCTCGGTCAGCCCATAGACGTGGGTGATCGAAATCCCCAGGTCCTCCATTCCCTTGATGACGCTTGCGGGCGGTGGCGCCGCCGCCGTCATCATCCTGATTTTTTGGGGAAATTCGCGTTTCTCAGTTGCGCCGGAAATCATCGACATGATGATCGGAGCACCGCAAAGATGGGTCACGCCATGGTCGGCGAAGGCGTCATAGATCGCCTCGGCACGGGGCGCGCGCAGGAACACGTGGGTCCCGGCAAGCATGGTGATGGTCCAGGGAAAGCACCAGCCATTGCAGTGGAACAGCGGCAGCGTCCAGAGATACACGGGATGATGCGGCATTTCCCAAGTCACGACGTTGTTGACCGCGTTCGTCCAGGCGCCGCGATGCGAATAGACGACCCCCTTGGGGCGCCCGGTGGTGCCAGAGGTATAGTTGAGCGCCAAAGCGTCCCATTCGTCATCTGGCAGGGTGTAGGCGAAATCGGGATCGCCCTCGGCCAAAAGGTCGTCATAGGTCAGAGCCCCGATCCGATCCCCGCCGGGGCCTTCCGGGTCTTCGATGTCCACGATCAACAGATCGCGCCCGCTTTGCGCTACAGCCTCGGACGCCAACGCAGAGTACTCGGTATCGACCAACAGCACGCGGGCCTCGCCATGGTCCAGGATATAGGCGATCGTAGCGGCATCGAGACGGGTGTTGTTGGCGTTCAGAACCGCGCCCAGCATGGGCAGCGCCAGCGCGCACTCCAGGGCTTCGGGAATGTTCGGTGCTATCAGGGCAACGGTGTCGCCCTTGCCGATACCGCGCCCGGCCAGTGCCGAGGCAAGCCGCTTGCAGCGTGCCGCGACCTCGCCCCAGTTGCGGCGGATGCCACCGTGGATCTGCGCCGGCAATTCCGGGTGCACGCGTTCGACACGCTTCAGGATCGACACGGGCGACAGCGCAGTGTGGTTGGCTTTGTTGCGCGCCAGTTCGGGGCCGTCGAATGTCATTCGCCAGTCCACTCCGGCAAGGCGTCCTTGCGTGTGAAGGCACCGATCCCGGCTTCGGCGTCCTTGGCCATCATGTTCTCGGCCATGGTGCGCCCGGCAAAGGCATAGGCGTCCTCAAGCGGCATTTCGAGCTGCTCGTAGAAAGCACGTTTGCCGATCTTGATCGCGGCGGGGGATTTATCGGCGATGGTACGCGCCATCGCCATGCTGGCCGCTTCGAGCTCTGCAAGCGGGACAACCCGGTTCACCAGTCCCATTTCAGCCACGCGATCAGCGGAAAGGAATTCGCCAAGCAACAGCATTTCCATGGCCAGTTTGCGCGGCACGTTGCGCGACAAGGCTACCATCGGCGTCGAACAGAACAGTCCGATGTTGACGCCCGACGTGGCGAATGTGGCGTCCTTTGCGGCAACGGCCAGATCACACGAGGCGACAAGCTGGCAACCTGCGGCCGTGGCGATGCCCCTGACCTCGGCAATCACGGGTTGGGGCAGGCGTACCACACGCAGCATCATCGCCGAGCACCGGGCAAAGAGGTCCTGGAAGTACTGGAAGCCGCCGTCGTCATCCGCCCGGCGGGCCGACATTTCCTTCAGGTTGTGGCCTGCACAAAAGTGGTTGCCGCCGCTGCGCAGTATGACCGCCTTGACGCTGCGGTCCGCTGCAATGTCATCCAGCACGGCGCTCAGGGCCTCGATCATCGCTTCTGACAGGGCGTTGATCGACTTTGGCGCATTCAGGGTCAGAACGGCGACGCCATCGCTGTCCTGCCGCAAGACGAGTGTGTCATTTTCCATGTTTCTTTCCATAGTTCGGATCGTCGCGCATCCAGCTCAAATGGCAAGGTCAAGTTGTGGCTTTCCGAACGGGCGAAACAGCTCGATCTTGGGGCAACGGTTCATCACGACCTTCAGGCCCGCGTCCTCGGCCAGCTTTGCGGCGCGGTCATCGTACACACCGATCTGCCCCCAGAGCACCTTTGCGCCAATGGCAATTGCCTGTTCTGCGACGGAATAAAGCTCTTCCTTTGGGCGGAAGACCTCGACCATGTCCACCGGGCGGTCGATGGCTTCAAGCGAGCGAAATACCGGAATGCCGCGGATTTCGGTCAGGTCCGGGTTCGGGTTCACCGGAATCATGTCGTAGCCGCTTTCCTGCATTACACGCAGCACGCCATAGCTGAACTTGGTTTTGTCGGCGCTTGCCCCAACCATCGCGATGGTTTTCACAGATTTCAGGATGTCAGCGAGGAAAGCCGAGTCGTACTCATAGGGATCGTCAAACGCGGCGACTGGCATGGTCAGGGCTCCGTGAGGGTGGCGATGTCGGTTTTCAGTTCGGGCGGTTCATCGAGCTGTCGTCGTGGCGGGATGAACTTCCGTTCCAGCCCATGTTGTGAAGTTCGTCGCCGATGCTCGTCCCGGTATGGATCGCGGTCGAAAGCAGCAATCTCACTCGGAGAGCCTGTATGGCCTCGGCCGGGCTGCAATACCTGTGGCCGCAACATGCACCGTCCATCATTTCAGTCCTCCCTTGCGAAATCTCTTCGATTCTCGTACTTCGAGAAAAGAATTCTCACAAGGCAAAATCCGATGCACCTGGAACGCGTCACGACTATTCTTGAAATCGTCGGGCAGACGGGGTCGGCGACTGTGGCCGAGATATGCTCTCATACAGACCTGCCAAAACCATCTGCCTACAGGCTGGTGCAAGATCTTGTCGGTGTCGGTTTGCTCGAGCCGATCGCTCGCGGCCGCTTCGCAATCGGCGCGCGGCTGAAAGGCATTACAAACAGCGATCATTCGGACCACTCTCTGGTCGAGTTGATCGCGCCGGCGCTCAAAAAGGCGGCCGCCGAGGTCGGCGCGACGTTTTTCCTGTCGCGGTTGCGCGGGCGATCCGTGGAAATCATGCATGTCGAAACGCCGGACACCGGCGTGTCGTTTCTTCATCCGGGGTTGGGAAAGCGCCCGCTTCATGCCTGTTCCTGTTCCAAGGCCGTCGCCGCCTTTTCGCCCGAGCTTTTCATCACGGATGAGATGGAAGGCCGGTTGCGCGCCTATACGGAATACACCCTGACGGATGTGGGAGACTTGAAAGCCGAGTTCGAAACCATACGCCAGCGTGGATTTGCCGAATGCGTGGAAGAATTGGAACGCGGAATGTGCTCGGTTGCCGCTCCCCTTGCCTCCAGCGGGCCAGGGGCCCTGATGTCCATCGGAGCGACGGGTTCTGTTCGGGTATTCACGCCGGAACTTCGCGAAAAGCTGGGGCCGATGATCATGCAGATCGCGCGCGAGGTTTCCGTTGTCTTGGGATTAAACGCCGCTCGGGACACCCAGGAAGCAAGCTTGCTCTAGTGCCAATCGCCGGCGAGGTTCCGACAAAGCGCTCCATGTACCAAAGCGATGAAATAACTGGCCAAAGCGACAACCGGGCCCCCGCCATGCGGGAGCCCGGACAACAGTATTGCGGGTGCCTCAGAGCTGCTTTTCGATCCGATCCAGGGTGCGCATGGCACTCAGGACATCGCGGGCATCCGAATTCGGGCGGCGGTCGGCCTGGATCGCGTCGATAAATTCGCGGTCGATCAGCTCGATACCGTTGTTCGACACTGCCACGCCCGACAGGTCGATCTGGTTTTCATTGCCGTCGAACAGGTCATCATAACGTGCCAGGTAGGTTCCGTTGTCGCAGATATAGCGGAAGAAGGTCCCGAAAGGCCCGTCGTTATTGAACGACAGCGACAGGGTGCAGATTGCGCCCGAAGGGGTCTTCATGCCGATTGACATGTCCATTGCGATGCCCAGCTCGGGATGCAGCGGGCCTTGAAGGCCATAGCAATCGCTGACTTCTTCGCCGGTCTGGTACTGGAACAGATCGACGGTATGGCAGGCGTGGTGCCACAGAAGGTGATCCGTCCACGACCGTGGTTCGCCCTTGGCGTTCATGTTCGAGCGGCGGAAGAAATAGGTCTGCACGTCCATTTGTTGGATGTTCAGCTCACCGGCCTCGATCTTGTTGTGAATCCACTGGTGCGACGGGTTGAAACGGCGCACCTGGCCCGCCATGCACAGAACTCCGGTTTCTTCCTGAACCCGGCACATATCTTCGGCGTCCGCCAGGCTGTCGGCCATGGGAATCTCGACCAGGACGGGCTTGCCCGCCCGCATGCAGGCGATGGACTGCTCGGCGTGCAGCTGGGTCGGAGTTGCCAGGATCACCGCGTCCACGTCGTCGCGTGCCAGGCAATCGGCCAGGTCCGTCGTGTAATGGCCGACACCCCATTTCTCAGCACATTCCTTGATCTTGGACTCGGTCGGCCCCATCACGCTGGTCACGGTGACATCGTCGATGGCCGAAAGGGCCTCAAGGTGCTTGGTTCCAAAAGCGCCATAGGCGCCCGCAACTGCTATGCGCATAAATTTACTCCAAGTTTTCCAGAATCAGGTGGCCGACGGCCGTATTCGACGCCGGGACGTGATAGAACCGATGGACGGTCTTGACCTTTTCGTCCAAAGCGCCGCGCATCACGGACCACATCACCATTTCGACGCCTTCCGAACCGGCTTCGCGCAGATACTCGATGTGCTGGATCTGCGATGCTGCGACAGGATCGTTCTCCATCATGTCCAGGAACCGGTTGTCCCATTCGGGATTGATCAGACCGGCACGCTTGTACTGAAGCTGGTGGCTCATGCCGCCGGTACCAAAGATCACGACGTTCAGGTCCTCGTCAAAGCTTTCAACCGCGCGGCGGATGGCCTTGCCGAGGTTATAGCAGCGGTTGGTCGTCGGCGCGGGGTACATCACCACGTTGACGGCCAGCGGGATCACCGGGCAGGGCCACTCGTCGGGCTGTCCGTACATCAGCGACAAAGGGACGGTCAGGCCGTGGTCGACTTCCATCTCGTTCATGACGGTGATGTCGAACTCGTCCAGGATCAGGCTCTGGGCGATATGGCTGGCCAGGATGCCGTGGTTCTTCACAACCGGAACGGGGCGGGGCCCCCAGCCTTCGTCGGCAGGCTTGAATTCGGCAGCACAGCCAAGCGCAAAGGTCGGAATGACCGAGGCGTCGAAGGCGGTGCAATGGTCATTGTAAACCATGATGATGACGTCGGGCTTGTACTCGGCAATCCACTCCTTGGACTTCTCAAAGCCCTTGAACAGCGGCACCCAGTATTCTTCTTCGGTTTTGCCAAGGTCGATGGCGGCTCCGATGGCGGGCACATGCGAACAGGCGACGCCTGCGGTGATACGGGCCATTATTCGGACTCTCCTTCTGCGCCTTTGTCGGCGGCTTCCCATTCGGATTTATAACGGTTGCCCTCGATCGAGCGGCCACCACCCAGCATCATGTCGCGATAGGCCTCAAAGCCCATGCCGGTCATGAGGCCCGCAAGCTGTTGAAAACTCAGCCCATCGTTCGCGCCAAGCTTGGCGGTGTAATAGACGTTCCCGCCCAGCTCGAGCATCCGGTTCCAGTCGCGGTCGCGCACGGACTGCTTCTGCTCCTCGGTCATCGGGAAACGGGACATGTATTCCTCGGGATCGGCAGCAAAGGCTTCCCGGCCTTCGGCCTTTCCAAGCGAGATACAGAATTGATTCAGGTGGTAACCGACTCGCGCGCGGTCGGCATCAAAGACAAAGGTTCCGGGAATATCTTCATAGGCTTTCTCGACCATCTTTCCTCCAGGCTTGGCGGTGCTGTGGCTGGCACCTCCGGGTGACTTGATCTTGCCCACCTTCGTGGTCCGGTCTGCTTGTTACTTTATTACCGGTGGATCGTCCATCGCCATGGACCGTATTCGACGGTCCGAAATTCTCTTGAATGGACGACCGCATGTCCGGCCTGGCCCTTGGCGCACTCACCGGTCGTCGTGTTGACATGCAAGCAAGGTCCGGGTGCGCCTATTCCTTGGTGAAAAGATCGGCATACTGGTCGCGCAGGGCCTTCTTTTGAACCTTGCCCATGGTGTTCCTGGGCAACTCAGGCAGCGTGAGCAGCTTGCGAGGATGTTTGAACCGCGCCAGCGACGGCGCGATAGAGGCCTGAATTGCATCCAGGTCCAACTCGACCGACCCGTCGGGCACCAGGACGCCGACGACGGTTTCGCCGAAATCCGGGTGCGGCACACCGATCACGGCGCTTTCCAACACGCCCGGCGCCTCGTCCAGCAACAGCTCGATTTCCTTGGGATAGATGTTGTATCCGCCTGAGATGATCAGATCCTTGTTGCGTCCGACGATATGGACATAGCCGTCCTCGTCGATCCGCCCCAGGTCCCCGGTGATGAAAAAACCGTCCGCGCGCAGCTCTTCGGCGGTCTTCTCGGGCATCTGCCAATAGCCCTTGAACACGTTGGGTCCGCGCACCTCGATCTCGCCGATCTCGCCCTGGGGCAGGGTCTCGCCCGTGGTGCTGTCGGTGATCTTCAACTCCACACCGGGCAGGGGGAACCCCACGGTCCCGGCACGACGTTCACCGTCATAGGGGTTCGAGGTGTTCATGTTGGTTTCCGTCATGCCATAGCGTTCAAGGATACGGTGCCCCGTGCGCTCTTCGAACTGCACATGGGTCTCGGCCAGCAGGGGCGCGCTGCCCGACACGAAAAGGCGCATATGCCTGACCAGGTCCCGGTCAAACCGGGGGTCGCTCAATAGCCTTGTGTAGAAAGTCGGCACGCCCATCATCGCCGTTGCCTCGGACAGGGCAGCAATCATCTGGTCCAGATCGAATTTTGGCAGAAATATCATGCTCCCGCCCGCCAGGAGCGTGATATTCGTCGCAACGAACAGCCCGTGCGTGTGAAAGATTGGCAGGGCATGCAAAAGCGTGTCCCTTTCGGTGAACTGCCATTCCTCGGCCAGCGTCTGCGAGTTGGACAGCAGGTTGTTCTGCGTCAGCATCGCGCCCTTTGACCGCCCCGTCGTCCCGGATGTGTAGAGGAAGGCTGCGAGGTCGTCGGCATCCCGGTCCACCGTGTCAAACGTTTCGGGGAAGTCTGCGGCCCCCTCGAAAAACGTGCCCGATCCGTCAGAATTCATCGTCTCCAGCCCAGCACCACAGGCTGCGGCCACGGGCGCCAGCGCCCCGGCCTTGGCCCCGTCGCAGATCAGCACGCGCGCGCCACTGTTCTCGACAAAATAGGTGACCTCATCGCCGGTATAGGCGGTGTTCAGAGGCAAAAAGACCAACCCCGCCTGGGTGCAGGCCGCATAGACGGCCAGGGCATCGGGTGATTTTTCGATCTGCACCGCGACCCGGTCGCCGGGCTGCAATCCCTTCGATGTCAGGTGCCCCGCGAACTGCGCCGCCTGCCGAATGAATGCGTCATAGGTGATCTTCTCGCCGCCAGGCAGATTCAGAAAGGTTTCCGTTCTGCCGCGGTGACGTCCAAACAGCGTGTCGTAAAGCGGGTTGGTCATCGGTCTTCCTACCTAGGTGTCAGCTCCGGCAGGGGCACTTAGCATGAGTACCTCGCTGGATGCGATAACTGTTTTCTCGGTCACGAAACGCTCGTGGTTCTTCGAGATCTGGGCGACGTCGTAAAGGTAGTTGACCATCGCTCCGTTCGATTGCGCCATGCCGTTTTCCGATGTGTCGGCCCCGGCGTGGATCGCGTGGACCATCGCGCCATTGCCCAGATGGAAACGGGCGACAGGATCGACCGGCAGGCCGTCTTCGCGCTTTGCCAGTAAGATGTATCGTGCAGCAAGCTCGCGCTCATGCCCCTCGACATTGCCGTCCAGCCCTTCTGTGGCCAGCCAGCGGTTCAACCCCGGAATGGGAGAAAGGGTGACAAAGGTCTTCAGCCTCGGCAGGTCGCGCGACAGGTCCGAGACCACCTGTTTGATCAGCGAATTGCCGAATGAAATCCCCGCCAGCCCGGCCTGGCAGTTCGAGATCGAATAAAACACCGCCGTGTCGGCCTCTTCGGGGTCGATGGCCGTGCGCCCGTTCGCCAACAGCCCCTGGACCGAGTCCGGAACGCCCCTTGTCAGCGCCACCTCGACAAAGATCAGGGGTTCATCCGCCATCGCCGGGTGAAAGAACCCGAAACAGCGCCGGTCGGCGGGCTGCAACCGACGGCGCAGGTCATCCCAGCTGTCGATGGCGTGGACGGCCTCGTAGGCAATGATCTTTTCCAGAATCTCGGCCGGGCTTGCCCAGTTGATCGGGCGCAGGACAAGGAAGCCTCGGTTGAACCACGAAGAAAACAGATGGCGGAAATCGACATCCAGCGGTTCAAGGTCCCGGTGATCCCGCAGCATCCCGAGCAGGTCCTTTCGCATGGCGACAAGCTGACAGGTTGCACCCGGCACCTGATTCAGCCGCCGCGTGAGCTCCTGCCGCTTGGGCTCGCTCGCTGCAGCAAATGCACGGTAGCTCGCCTTGGACGGAGACGATTGATAGGCCTGCAAAGTGGCGATGACCTGGTCCGCGTCGATCTCCAACTCATGTGTCATGAATTTGAAGAAAGCCAGCTTTTCCGACTCCTGCATGCCCGCGTACCGATCCAGGATTAGCCGCGCCAGCGTGCTGCCCGAAACCTCGCCATGGCTGCCCAGCAGGTCATGCGCCAACTCCGAGACTGCACGTCCGTCGGCATCCGTCGCGGCGGCGCCGCGGTATCGACGCTCGAACACTGTCGAGATGATGTCGGAGAAAAAGCTCAAGATCTGGCTCCCTTGACGGTATTGGTTAGCCACGATGCCATCTCCGGAAAGAGGCACAGCAGCGGCCAGACCGCAAGAACCTTTTGCGCCATCCTGTGCCCGTGGACCGGCCGAGTGCCGGGCAAACCGCTATCGGCGGGGAGAAATCTCACCGGTCGATCGCCCACCGCGGACCTCGCCAGAGCCAGGCTCAGATTGCCGATCTTTCCACGGCCATCTCAGGCCGCGCCATTCCGCGACGAATAAAGATCGCCCCGGCCACCACCAGCAAAGCCATCACTGAAGGGTTTGCAAGGACAGCCTTGCCCACGATCGGGTTGAACAAGACATAGAGCGACACGCACACGCGCGAGACGGCCAGCGGTTCGATCAGAGTCGCCATCCCCGGCATCAGCATGCTGACGGCCAGCGCGCCGACGGTGGCGAAGACCGCGTAGAGGCCGCCCGCGAACAGGGGGAAGGGCGCTCCCAGAACCTGTGTGCCAACGTCGTGATAAAACAGGATTCCCGAATAGAAAGATGCGATCGCAACAAAGTACAGCCGCCGCTTTTCCTGCAAGATGGTTGTCGAAAGTCTGCCTGCCATTCGTCTCGTTCTTGGTGTCGGCAACCTACAGCCATCGTCATTTTTCTGTGCTTGCGGACAGCACAAAAAATGTTGCGAAACGCGCGTTACACGCCGACACGCCGAGACCCTAGCGCGACCGGGCGCGCTAGGAGGTGCAGCGCGCGTGCAGGAAACCAGCAGCGAAACCAGGATCCGCAAACTGGCACTTTTGCGGATGGCAAGCCCACTGCCGGTCGCCAGCATGTCGCCCAAGTTTGTCGCCACGTCATTTACACGCTGCCCGTGACCGGGGCCCCGGTCGGCTTCGCAACGGCATAGGCAGCAGATTGTGGCTGGTCTCACACCCGGCGCGGTGAAAGGATAGGCCATGGCTGGCGAAACCGACCAAATGAAACCCGGCGTGCTGCCGATCGGGAAGAACCTGTTCGACCGGCCGTCCATCGGTACCGTGACCCGAGCGGCCGCGCCGTTGTTCTCGAGCCGCTGTGCCGAACCGCTCGCCACGTCACTCCGGGTTTCCGAGGTGATCGCCCTTGGCTTGGGCATCCTGACTGTGAAAAAAGGGTAGGGCTATGAAATCTCTGGTTCTCGAACAAAAAGACGAACTTTCGCTGCGCGACTTCCCGGCCATCGACCGCGAGGAAGAAACGCTTGGTCCGCGTGATGTGCGCATCAAGCTGCACACGGTCGGCATCTGCGGCTCGGATGTGCATTACTACACCCACGGACGCATCGGACCTTTCGTGGTGAACGAACCGATGATCCTCGGTCACGAGGCCAGCGGCGTCGTCGTTGAGACCGGCGCCGAGGTCACGACACTCAAGGAAGGCGACCGCGTCTGCATGGAGCCGGGCGTCCCCGATCCCAATTCGAAAGCGACTCGGCTTGGCATGTATAACGTCGATCCCGCAGTACGCTTTTGGGCCACGCCGCCGGTCCACGGCATCCTGCGCCCGACCTGTGTCCACCCCGAGGCCTTCACCTTCAAGCTGCCCGACAACGTCTCGTTCGCCGAGGCCGCCATGGTCGAACCTCTTGCCGTCGGCGTCCATGCCGCGACCAAGGCGCGCGTGAAACCGGGCGACGTGGCGGTCGTGCTCGGGGCAGGGCCCATCGGCCTCGTTACCGCTCTTTCCGCCCTGGCCGCCGGCTGCGCCCGCGTCTTCGTCTCGGACCTGGCGGAAAAGAAACTCGAAATCGCTGAAAGCCTCAGCCCCGCCATCACCGCGATCAACGTTGGCAAGGATGACGTTGCCAAGACCGTGCTGGCCGCGACCGAGGGCTGGGGCGCAGATATCGTCTTCGAGGCAACCGGCTCGCCCCATGCCGCCAAGACCGTGTTCGAACCGCTCTGTCCCGGCGGCTGCGTCGTGATGATCGGCGGTCAGCCCGGCCCGATCCAGTATGACGCAGGGGCCGCCATGGTGCGCGAAGCCCGCGTCGAAAACATCTTCCGCTATGCCCATGTGTTCCCGCGCTGTGTTGGCATGTTGTCCGGCGGCGCTATTGATGTGAAACCTCTGATCACGCGAACATTCGACTTCGCCGACAGTGTGCACGCCTTCGAAATTGCAGCCTCGGCCCCGCCAGCCGACGTCAAGTTGCAAATCGTGCTGCCGGAATAAAGGGACAGGACCATGGCCAAGGTGACAATCGACAACGTGATCAAGCGCTATGGCAGCGTCCAGGTCATGCACGGCGTCAGCGTTGATATCGAGGACGGCGAATTCGTTGTGCTCGTCGGTCCCTCGGGCTGCGGCAAGTCCACGCTTCTCAGGATGCTGGCCGGTCTCGAGGAAATCAGCGACGGCACCATTTCCATTGGCGACCGTGTGGTCAACGACGTCCTGCCGAAAGAGCGCGACATCGCCATGGTGTTCCAAAGCTACGCGCTCTATCCGCATAAGACGGTCTACGACAACATCGGCTTCCCGCTGAAAATGGCAAGGTGCTCGGCGGCCGAGATCAAGGGCAAAGTCGAAAAAGCCGCTGAAATCCTCGACCTCACGCCCTATCTCTCGCGCTACCCCAAGGAGCTTTCCGGCGGCCAGCGCCAGCGTGTCGCCATGGGTCGCGCCATCGTCCGCGACCCGCAAGTCTTCCTCTTCGACGAACCGCTCTCGAACCTCGACGCAAAGCTGCGCGTCACCATGCGCGTCGAGATCAAGGAATTGCACCAGCGCCTCGGCACCACCATCGTCTATGTCACCCACGACCAGATCGAGGCCATGACCATGGCCGACAAGATCGTCGTCATGCGCGATGGCCGGGTCGAGCAGATAGGCTCGCCCCTCGACCTTTACGATAATCCCGACAATGTATTCGTCGCGGGTTTCATCGGCTCGCCCTCGATGAACTTTGTCCACGGCAAGATCGGCGTGAAGGACGGGCAGAAGCGTTTCGTCTCCGACGGCGGCCTCGCGCTGCCCCTGCCGGAAACCACCGCCGAAGAGGGCGCACAGGTCATCTATGGCATTCGCCCGGAAAACATCCAGATCGGCGAGGGAGGGGTGCCCATGAACGTCGTCGTGGTCGAACCCACCGGGTCCGAAACCCAGGTCTTCGCCAGATCCGGCGGCGACCTGATCGACGCGCTTGTCAAGGATCGGATCATGGCCAGGCCGGGTTCGGAACTTGGCTTCGTCATCAACCCCGACGACGTTCATCTCTTTGATCGAAATACGGAAAAACGTCTCTGAACGTTCCGAAAACCAGACCCGGTGAGCGGACGACCGCCAGAAGCGATCCTCGATCTCGACGGTTTCCCGCGCTCAAACCTTCAGCCGGTAAAACTCCGCCGCTGTCCCGCCGAAAACCCGCGTCTGGTCTGCCACTGACAGATGCGCGACCAACAAGCGCGCCACGGAATTCCAGCGGTCGTACTCCGCCCGCAGACGCACGACAGGCCAGTCCGACCCCCACATGACCCGCTCCGGTCCAAAGACCTCAAGCACATGGCCCGCATAGGGGCGAAGATCGTCGACACTCCAGTCCTCGCCCGCCTCGGTCACCAGCCCCGACAGTTTGCAATACGCACCGGTCTCACCCGCAATCCGGGCCATTCCTTCGGCCCAGAACCGGAAATTCTCCTCCGAATGTTCGCGGATCGCTGGCTTCATGCAGTGATCCACAACCACCCTCAGGTCAGGATACCGCCTCAGGATGGTCAGGAAATTCGCCAGGTGCCGCGGAAAGCCAAGCGCGTCGAACGTCAGATCCAGATCGACCAGAGCCTGATACCCCCACTGCACGTCCTCGCGCAGCATCCAGTCGTCGTCGGGGATGTCCTGGATCATCGGCCTGACACCCTTGAATTTGGGGTGGCCCGCCAACCGCTCCAGCTCCGCCCGGTCCTCGGGCCGCTCGAAATCGACCCAGCCGACCACGCCGCCGACGAAATCCACCGCATCCGCCAGGCCCAGCATGTACTCGGTTTCGGCGATTGTCGGCGCGGCTTGCACCAGCACCGTCTGTTCGACCCCGGCGGCGAACACCGAGGCGCGCATGTCGTCGGGAAAATAGGTGCGGCTCAGGACGGGGTTGTCCTTCGGCATCCAGCCATAGTCACCCCGCGCCGGGTTCCAGAAATGTTGATGGGCATCCACGCGCATGGCTCAAACCTCCCCGGTTGGAGCATCCGGCCGCAACAGACCCCCGGCGCGCAAGTTGTCCCACAAGGCCCGAGGGATCTCGGCCTGCGCCGCCGCCAGGTTGCTTTCCATTTCCGCCGTGCCCTGACCACCCGGAATGACCGAAACCACCGCCGGGTGGCGTAGCGCGAACTGGAACGCCGCATCGACCATTCGCACCCCGTGGTGCTGGCAGGCGGCTTCGATCCGACGCACCCGCTCGATGATCTCGGGCGGGGCAGGGTCATAGTTGTAGAACGCGCCCTGCTTCGGACCCGTTGCCAGAATGCCCGAGTTATAGGGTCCGCCGATCACCACGCCGACGCCACGCTCTTCGCACATGGGAAGGAATGTATTCAGCGCCTCCTGTTCCAAGAGCGTATAGCGCCCGGCCAGCAGGAAGATGTCGAAATCCCCCCGCTCCAGCAGCCACTGCGCTGGCTCCCATTGGTTGATGCCCGCGCCAAAGGCCCTGATCACTCCCTGGTCGCGCAGGTCCGACAGGGCGCGATAGCCGCCGTTGATGAACTCATCCAGCTTCTCCTGCGCCACGGCCTCTGAATTGAACGTCCAGGGATCGAGATCATGTCCGAACAACATGTCGATCCGGTTCAGCCCCAGCCTTTCCAGCGAATGCTCGACCGACTTCATCACCCCGTCATAGGTGTAGTCATAGAGCTCCCGCCGCGCGGGCACGTCGAACCACTTGCCAAAGCCCTCGCGCTCCTCCGGCTCGCAGGGCACCATGATGCGCCCGACCTTGGTGCTGAGGACATACTCGTCACGTGGCTTGTCCCGCAAAAACCGGTTCAGCCGCGTCTCGCTCAGGCCAAGCCCATACAGCGGTGCAGTGTCGAAATACCGAACGCCGCCCGCCCAGGCCATTTCCAGGACGGCATGGGCTTCATCGTTGCTGATCGCGCGATACAAATTGCCCAGCGGTGCAGTCCCGAACCCGATCTCAGTAAACGTCAGCCCACCGTTGCCCAGACGGTCCCAATGTCTTGTTTTCAAATTTCGGTCCTCCCCGCGCTCCATGCTACGCGCCATGGCTTCCCTCGCAAACAACTTCTGCGCTAGGCTCCAAAGAGGAGGACATGATGAGCAAGTTTCAAAGCATTTTCAGTACCAGCAAGCCGGTGATCGGCATGGTGCACCTCGGCGCGCTGCCGGGATCGCCGCTGCATGACTCCGAGGCTGGCCTCGACGGCCTCGTCACCGCTGCCCGCGCCGACCTGACCGCCCTGCAAGACGCCGGGTTCGACGCCATCATGTTCGGCAACGAAAACGACCGTCCCTACGAATTCAACGTCGACACGGCCTCGACCGCCACGATGGCCTATGTCATCGGCCAGTTGCGCTCCGAGATCGTTGTCCCCTTCGGCGTCAACGTCCTCTGGGACCCGATGTCGACCGTCGCGCTTGCTGCCGCCACCGGCGCAGCATTCTGCCGCGAGATCTTCACCGGCACCTACGCCTCGGACATGGGGCCATGGACCCCAGATGCGGGCAAGGCCATGCGCTATCGTGACCGGCTCGGGCGCTCTGACCTCGCCATGCTCTACAATGTCTCTGCCGAATTCGCCGACAGCCTTGATCGTCGCACGCTCTCCGACCGCGCCCGCTCGGCCGTCTTCTCGTCGATCCCCGACGCTGTCCTCGTGTCCGGCGCCATCACCGGTGAGGCCGCCCGCATGGAGGACCTCGAGGCCGTCAAATCCGTCCTTCCCGATACTCCCGTCATGGCCAATACCGGCGTCAAGCACGCCACAGTGGCCGACGTCCTCGCCATTGCCGACGGCTGCATCGTCGGCTCGGCCCTCAAGATCGACGGCGACACCTGGAAGGCGATCGACCCCGACCGGGCAGCCGACTTCATGGACAGGGTCAGGGCAGCAAGATGAGCCTCTCCGACCTCCTTTCCGACTTGATGAGCGTCCCGGGTCTTTCCGGCAACGAGGACCGGATCCGCCGCCGCATCGCCGACCTCCTGGGCGACATCCCGACCCAGACCGACCCCCTCGGCAACCTCTGGACGACCTTCCCCGGCAACGGCCCCTCGGTGATGCTTTTCACCCACATGGATCAACTCGGCTTCATCGTCCGAAAGATCGAAGACGACGGCTTCCTCCGCCTCGAACGCCTCGGCGGCGTCCCAGAACGCGCGCTGGCCAGCCAGGAGGTCGTGGTTTCGACCCGCGAAGGCACCGACATCCCCGGCATCATCGCCAACAAGAGCCACCATGCGACCAGCCCGGACGAGAAATACACCGTCGTGCGCTACGCCGACCTCTACGTCGACTGCGGCTTTGAAACCAAGGCCGAGGCCGAGGAGGCGGGTATTCAGATCGGCAGCCCGGTCGTCTACGCTCCCGGCAGCTTTGCCATCGGCCAAAACCGCCTGACCGGCCCCGCCATCGACGATCGCGCTGGATGCGCCGTTCTGGTCGAGGTCGCCTGCATGCTGGCCACCCGCAAAGACGGCCCCACCGTCCACCTCGCTTTCACCACGCTGGAGGAATTCAACCTCCGCGGCGCACAGCCCCTCGCGCAGCGCCTGCAACCCGATATCGCCATCCAGATCGACCTGATGCTCGCGACCGATACGCCCGACATGACCGACCGCGGCGACATGCACCTCGGCGGCGGACCCGGCATCAGCCTCTACAGCTTCCACGGACGCGGCACGCTGAACGGCGTCATCCCGCACCCCGCTATGGTGCGCTTGTTCGAGACCGCTGCCGCCGCGGAAAACATCCCGCTCCAGCGCTCCGCCCAAACCGGCGTCCTTACCGACCTCTCCTATGTCCAGCTCGTGGGCGAGGGCGTCGCCTCAATCGACGTCGGCTTTCCCATGCGCTACTCGCATTCTTCGCGTGAAGTCGTCGACCTGCGCGATCTCGCCCAGCTCCGCGACCTCCTGATCGCAGCGCTCGCCGCGATCGGCCCCGACTTCTCACTCTCCCGCGACTGACCAGGCCCGCCCATGACCTACACGCTCGGCATCGACATCGGCACGTTCGAATCCAAGGCGGTCCTCGTCGACACCGCCGCTGGCCAGATCACCGCGCAGGCCGCGCACCCGCACGAAATGCTGGTCCCACGCCCCGGCTGGGCCGAGCACCGCCCGTTGGAGGATTGGTGGGGAGATACCGTCCGCCTCACGCGCACGATCCTTGCCGACAGTGGCGTCGACCCCAAGGACATTGCCGCCGTCGCCACTTCGGCCATCGGCCCCTGCATGCTGCCCGTGGACGCCGACGGCGAGCCTCAGATGAACGGCGTCCTCTACGGCGTTGATACAAGGGCGGAAAAAGAGATTGGAGACCTCAACGCACAGATCGGCGCCGATCGCATCCTCGCCACCTGCGGCAATGCGCTGACTTCGCAATCCGTAGGGCCGAAGATCCTCTGGCTGAAGCGCAACCATCCCGACCTCTACGCTCGCACCCACAAGGTTCTGACCTCGACCAGTTTCATTACGCATCGCCTCACCGGCGCATACGTCATCGACCACTACACCGCGGCAAACTTCTCGCCCCTCTACGATGTCACCACGCTGGACTGGAGCGATGCTCTGACCGACGCGATCCTGCCGTTGGACCGTTTGCCCGAACTGATGTGGAGCGGTGAGATCGCGGGCCATGTCACCGCCGAGGCCGCCGCCGAAACCGGCCTTGCCCAAGGTACCCCTGTCACCTGCGGCACCATCGACGCCGCCGCCGAGGCGGTCAGCGTCGGCGTCCGTGCCCCCGGCGACATGATGATGATGTACGGCTCGACCATCTTCATCATCCAGGTCACTGAAAACCCCGTCCGCGATCCGCGCCTCTGGTACGCTCCTTGGCTCACCGAGGGCCAGCACGCCTCGATGGCGGGCCTCGCCACCTCGGGCACGCTGACGCACTGGTTCCGTGACCAGTTCGCCCGCGATCTCCCGCGCGAGACGGCATTTGCCAGCCTCGCTGCCGAGGCGGAAGCCTCAACTCCGGGCGCCAACGGGCTGATCATGCTGCCCTATTTCTCGGGCGAGCGGACCCCGATCCACGACCCACGGGCACGCGGCACCTTTTTCGGGCTGAACCTCACCCACACGCGCGGCGACATGTACCGCGCCCTTATCGAGGGCATCGCCATGGGCACCGCCCATGTGGTCGACACCTACCGCGAGGTCGACGCCGCCCCGACCCGCATTCTCGCCGTCGGCGGGGGCACCAAGAACCGGCTTTGGCTCCAGGCCACATCCGATTTCGCCGCCGTTCCGCAGATCGTCTCCGACAAGACCGTCGGCGCCAGTTATGGCGACGCCTTCCTTGCCGCCCAAGCCGTGGGGCTGGCCGCGCCCGAGGATATCACGCGCTGGAATCCGGCCGCCGAAACAGTGCTGGCACGCCGACATGATGCCTACGCCAAGCAGTATCCCCTGTTCCTGCGGCTTTATGAACAGACCAAAGATATCGCCGCCGCGCTGGGCGAATAGCCGGACGTCCGATTGACCCGTTGGCAAGGCCAAACGGGCATCCTAGGCAACTGGCATCCGATCTGCCGGTCACCACCAAAACGCCATAGGTTTTGACGACAGAAAGCCGATAGTATGCCGACCTGCGGTTTTCGCCTCAAGGCGCTGAAAAGCATTTGTTTTCGCCAAGTCGCCAGACCGGATGCACTCCGTTGACCGGTCGCAGCAGCGAGGTTTGGCTAATTACTTAACGGCCCCCGCAGCCATGCCCTTGATGATATACCGCTCCAGCAGGATGCCGATGATCACCAACGGCAGGATTGCCGCCGCCGAGAGGGCCGCCATCGCCCACCAGTTGATCCCCTGCGATCCGGTCTGACTCGCCACCATCACCGGCAATGTCTTGGCGTCTGTCGAGGTCAGCAGGGCGGCGAAAAAGTATTCATTCCAGGTCAGTACCAGCGACAGGATGAACGCCGCAACCATGCCCGGCAGGGCGATCGGCATCACGATCGTCAGGAACGCCCCCCAGATCGAGAGCCCGTCCACCAAAGCGGCTTCCTCCAGTTCGACCGGGATCGACTGGAACTGGTCCCGCATGATCCAGATGACGATCGGCAAGACGGTCAGAGTGTAGAGAAGTATTAGCCCGATTCTGGTATCAACAAGGTCTAGTGACTTGTACAGAACCAGGAACGGCAGGGCCAAAACCACCGGCGGCAGGATCAACTGGCTCAGAAAGAAAAAGCTGATGTCGGGATTGCGCATGAATCCGAAGCGATAGCGGAACCTGGACAGCCCGTAAGCGGCCAGAGACCCCAGGATCACCGCCAGTGTCGATGCTGACACCGAAGTGATGGTAGAGTTCCAGAACCGCTTCAGGAACTCTTCGCGCACGGTCGATTCCTGCCCAATCAGACGCGGTGAAAGCCCGATCGACTCCCAACCTTTCCACTTGGGCTGATAGTCGACAAAGGGGATCATGTGCCCCTGCATCACGTTCGGCGCAAGCTTGAAGCTGGTGGTGATCGTCCAATAGATCGGGAACAGGCAGATGATCGTCCAAAGGATCAGGATGCCATAGATAACCGTTCGGTTTGCATACCATTTTGCCCTGTGGGCAAGGTCGTTGGAATGGTCCTGGAATATCTGCGTCTCGGCCATCTCAGTACCTCGGGTTCAGCCAGCGGTCGACCAGCTTCATGAAGACGGTGATCGCCGCCACGATCAGCACAAGGTACACGATCGCCAACAGCGTGCCGTAGCCGACGTTCGACCGATCCCGGTACTCGCGGAAGATGAAACTGGTCACCGAGTCCGTCGCTCCGCCCGGTCCGCCAGAGGTGACATTGATAATGATATCAGCCAGTTTCAGCTTGAAAATGATGCGGATCAGGATCGCCGTCAGCGACACCGGCAACATCAGCGGAAAAGTCACTTCCCAGAACCCCCGCCACCCGGACGCACCGTCGACGCGGGCTGCCTCCTGCACCTCCTTCGGGATGGCCTGAAGCCCGGCCAATAGCATGATCATCATGAAGGGAATAAAGGTCCAGGCGTCCATGATCATGATCATCAGCCGCGCCACCTCGGGGTCACCAAAAAACGAAGGCCGGTCCCAGCCCAGCCAGCGCGCAAAGCGCGAAATCGGCCCGAACCGAACTTCCAGCATCGACTTTCCGACCATCCAGGATACTGCCACGGGCGACAGCATCAGGGGCATCAAAAAGGCAACGCGAAAGAATTTCCGCGCCCGGATTTCGCTCGCGAGGATCAGCGCCAGGCCAAAGGCGATGGCATACTCCACCGCGATGGCCAGCGTGTAATAAACCATGTTTTTCAGGGCGTTCCAATAAAACGGATCGCTCCACATCTGCCGAACGTTGTCCAGCCCGTTGAACTTTGGCCCTTCAAACGACGACAGGTTCCAGTTCGAGAATGCCAGGCTCAAAGAGAAGATCAGCGGAAAGACGACCATCGCCAGAACGAACAGCGTGGCGGGCAGGATGAACAGGGTTCGCTTGCCCTGTTCGCCATAAAGCACGACCTGCGCGATGCACAGGCAGGTGGCCCAGACGATGTATCCGTAAAGGGCAGGGCGCCAGTTCGACAGCTCCGGCAGAACGTCCAGTCCCGCCAGCGAGCACCATCCAAACAGCGCCACCATCAAGGCGAACGATCCCCAGATCAACACCTTGCCGATCAGGCGCCGCTGGTCGCCGATCTCGTCGGAAGTGACGACGTGAAGTAGATCGCCTTCGTTGCTCAAGTGCCCATCCCCAAACGAAATAAAAAGACGGAGGCAGGGTGTGACCTGCCCCCGTCCATGTCATTTATCACAAACCGAGCGAGGCCTTGTAGAGCTCGATCTGCTGCTCACGGCCGATCTGGTCGGTGATATTTTCCCAGGCCGCGGCGATGGCGTCTGCCGTCTCCTGGGCCGAGCCGTACTGACCGGCAAAGCCCTTGGCCAACTCGTCCTCCGCGACCGAGTAATACTGGAAGATACCCGGAATACGGGGCTCAAGCGCGGCGTTCGGGTGGTTGTAGCTGTCCGCGTTCGAGCCGAGATAGTCCTCAATGAACGCGCGGTCGTAGCCAGCCTCTTCCCACTCGTCGTACTGGAAGTGCGAGTTCCGGTAGGGCTGGAAGCCCGAAGGATAGGCCGAGGCCCAAAGCGACAGGTCCTTGCCACCCAGATGCGCCGCAGCCGACCAGGCCGCCTTCTGACGCTTGGAGTCGCTGTCGACAGTGGCCATGACGTAGACACCCCAGCCGAGATAAGCCATGTTCGGCGCCTCGTTATGGGTGTTCTCCCAGGCTCCGGCGGCCGAGTTATAGACGCGGTCCGAGCCGGGGTTGATGCCAAACCCGACGACGTCGCCGACGACCGAGGTGTCCGAGGTGCGCGCGTTCGAACCCACGTCGCCCCACCACATCAGCATCGAGCCGGTGCCGGCCAGGAACTGCTGGAACGCGGTGGTGCCTGGGTCGGCGTTGATCTGGTCGGCCGGGTAAACGTCCGCCTCGATCAGTTCCATCACGTCCTGAATCGCCTGCACCCAGGCCGGGTTGTTGACACGCGGCTTCATCGTGTCGGTGTCGAACAGCCACGCGGGATCGTTCGGGTGCTTGGCATAGGCAGCCGCCCGGTTCTCCAAGAAGTAGAAGCCGAAGCCTCCCCAGCCCTTCAGCGGGTCGAGATAGCCGTGCGCATCCAGACCCGTCAGCGGATCGGTCTTGCCCTTCAGCTCTTTCGAGATCTCGTTGATCTCCTGCCAGGTCTTGGGTACGTCGCGACCCGTCACCGAGCCCTCGCCGAAATAGTCGGTGCGATACGAGAAGGTGTGGCAGTCGCCGTCGATCGAGATCCGATAGGTCTTGCCGCCCCAGGTGCCGACCGGCGCCTTCAGATAGTCGACATAGTCGTCCATATCGATGGTCTCTTTGACCCAGTCGGGCATCTCGGATGCCATGCCACGGCCCAGAACATCACCTTCGAAGGGCGCGCCCATCTCGATGATGTCAAAATCGACAGTGCCGGTCGCGATGGACTGCTGGAGCCGCGCATTATAGTCGGCCTGCGCCAGGTCGATCCAGTTGATCTTGGCGCCGGTATAGGCTTCCCAGGGCTTCAGGAAGCCGCGGAACAGGAAGTTGTGCAGGTTCTGGTTGTTCAGCCCCATGAAAGTCAACTCGACACCGGCGAACTCGCCCGGCTGGACCACTTCCTTGGTCGCACCAAGGCACATCTCGCCGACCTTCTGCCAATCGGCGTCGGTGGGCGAGCCCATGCCAACGCCAGGGATCTTCAGGATTTCGGCGCGCAGGTTCGAGTGGCTTGCCGCCCATGCAGGCTTTACGCTGGTGCCGGTGGCGACACCGGAAAATGCGGCAAGACCGGTGGTTGCGCCCATGCCTTTCAGGACATCGCGGCGCTTCAACTTGCCGGCTCGTTGCAAGTAGTTGTAAATTTGCGGTTTCATTTGTTTCCTCCCGTTACTTCGAGGTCATGGCCGAACAAAGAGGAGGAAAAAACCCACTCGGGTCATGGTGTTTCCTGGCACCCCTCAGCCCTGGCCCAGAGCGTCATTGCACCCAGACCTTGGGTAAGCTGACACCAGCGGGCCGGGATATGTCAAGCGCGGTGAACCGCCTTGGACGAAAAGATGGACAGTCCGGTCGATGCTGCTAACGTGTGGCCCGAGGGAGGGACGTCAATTCATGGCAGAAGTCACAATTTCCGAGGTGCGCAAGGCATATGGCGCAACCGAAGTGCTGCACGGCGTGGACATTTCGATCGCGGATGGAGAGTTTGTCGTCCTCGTTGGACCTTCGGGTTGCGGCAAGTCCACCCTGCTCAGGATGATCGCCGGATTGGAGGCCGTCACCTCCGGCGAGATCTCCATCGGACCGCGCGTCGTGAACAACATTCCGCCCTCGGAACGCGACATCGCGATGGTGTTCCAGAACTATGCGCTCTATCCGCACAAAACAGTGCGGTCGAACATGTCGTTCTCCCTGCGCAGACGAAAAATGGACAAATCCGAGATTGAAAAGCGGGTCGCCGATGCGGCGGAAATCCTGGGGTTGACCCCTTATCTTGATCGCTATCCGCGCGCCCTTTCCGGCGGTCAGCGCCAGCGGGTCGCCATGGGCCGGGCCATCGTGCGCGACCCCGAGGTCTTTCTCTTCGACGAGCCGTTGTCGAACCTCGACGCCAAGCTGCGCGTCCAGATGCGTACCGAGATCCGCGAGTTGCACCAGCGGCTGAAGACGACCACGATCTATGTCACCCACGACCAGATCGAAGCCATGACAATGGCCGACAAGATCGTCGTGATGCAGGATGGCTATATCCGCCAGATCGGCTCTCCGCTCGATCTGTACGACCGTCCCACCAGCCGGTTCGTCGCCGGTTTTATCGGCTCACCATCGATGAACTTTCTGGATGGCATCTTGCGTCTCGACGGCCCCACCCCCGCGGTCGAGGTCGCCGGAATCCGCCTTCCGGTATCTGGTGTCGAGGGGCTGAGTGACGGGCAGGCTGTCGTCTATGGCATACGCCCCGAGGACCTGACCCTTTCCGACACCGGGCTTGCCGTCACTGTCTCGGTCGTTGAACCCACCGGTTCCGAAACCCATGTCCTGTCGCGCCACAACGGCACCGAGGTCGTCGCTGTCTTCCGCGAACGTCATCCCTTGGCGGCAGGTCAGGCCATCCATCTTGCCCCGCACTCCGAACGCGCCCACCTGTTCGATCCCTCGACCGGCGCACGTATCGGAAGCTGACATTTCAAGGAGATCACCCATGTTGAAAGGCATTGACCCCCGACTGAACGCCGACGTGCTCTACGCGCTGCGCGCCATGGGCCACGGCGACGTCCTGATCATCGCCGACACCAATTTCCCCTCCGATTCGGTCGCGCGCCAGACCGTGCTGGGCGACCTTCTGCGGATGGACAACCTGACGGCGGCCGAAGCGGTCGAGGCGATCCTCTCGGTCTATCCCCTCGATACTTTCGTCGATGATTTTGCCGGCCGGATGGAGATCGTCGGCGAACCCGACACCGTCCCGCCCGTCCAGGCCGAAGTGCAGGCGGCCATCGACGCAGCCGAGGGCGAGCCGCGCCCGATGGTGTCGATTGAACGCTTTGCCTTCTATGACATGGCCCGCGAAAGCTATGCGGTCATCCAGACCGGCGAACGCCGGTTCTACGGCTGCTTCATGCTCCGCAAGGGCGTCATCGCGCCGGACGAATAAGGAAACCAGACCATGAGCGGACATATCGCAATCCTTGGCGTTTTCGTCGCCGACACCGCCTATCGCGCCGACCGGGCTCCCCGCATGGGCGAGACGATCATGGGCAATTCCTTTGCGCTCGGTCCCGGCGGCAAAGGCTCGAACCAATCCGTCGCGGCTGCCCGCGCGGGCGGCGACGTGCATTTCATCTCCAAGCTCGGCCGTGACGCCTTTGCGGACCTTGCTTTTTCGATCTGGAACGACGCAGGCGTGACTCCCGCGGTGAGCCAGCACGACGACAGCTATACCGGTGCGGCCTATATCTTTATCGAAGAGGCCACTGGCAACAACGCGATCATCGTCTGCCCCGGCGTGGCCGGAACGATCTCGCCCGCCGATATCGAAAACAAACGCGATCTCATTGCGTCCGCGTCAGTATTCGTGACCCAGCTTGAACAGCCCATGGAGGCGGCGCATCGCGCCCTGGAAATTGCGCGCTCAGGGGGTGCCAAGACCATCCTCAATCCCGCCCCTGCGGCCGAGGTTTCGGATGCGACGCTCGCGCTCTGCGATTTCGTCACCCCCAACGAAACCGAGGCCGAAGCCCTCACGGGCGTCACCGTCAGGACGGTGGGTGACGCCGAAGCTGCAGCCAGGGTCTTCCTTTCCAAAGGCGTCGGAGCGGCGGTCATCACACTTGGCGAAAACGGAGCCTTCTATTTCGACGGCGATACCAGGGCCCATGTGCCGGCCTTCCATGTGGGAACCGTGGTCGAAACGACAGGGGCAGGGGATGCCTTCAACGGCGGCTTTGCCGTCGCGCTCGCCGAGGGCAGGACGCCCGTCGAAGCCATGAGGTTCGGTTGCGCCACGGCGTCGATCTCGGTCACCCGGCCCGGAACCGCCCCGTCAATGCCGTCACGCGACGAGATCGATCAGCTTCTTTCCTCGAACGCGTAGGCCCCGTGCAATCCCCCTTGGCTTGCGATAGGTCTGCCTTGACACTCTGAAAGCCGACGAAGGGACGCCGCATCATGTTGCACAACGATGAACTGGAAGCCTGGGACCGCGAAAACTTTTTTCATCCCTCAACTCACCTGGCCGAATTTGCGCGGGGCAATCTTCCTCAACGGGTGATCAAGACGGCAAAGGGCGTGCGGCTGACGGATCGTGACGGCAACGAGCTTCTGGACGCTTTCGCGGGTCTTTATTGCGTGAACATCGGCTATGGCCGCCAGGAAGTCGCCGAAGCCATCGCCGAACAGGCGCGCGAGCTTGCCTATTACCATGCCTATGTGGGCCACGGGACCGAGGCCTCGATCACACTGTCCAAGATGGTCCTCGACCGCGCGCCTGATGGCATGTCCAAGGTCTATTACGGGCTTGGCGGTTCGGATGCGAATACCACGAATGTAAAGCTGGTCTGGTACTACAACAACGTCCTTGGTCGCCCGGAAAAGAAAAAGATCATCTCGCGCTGGCGCGGATACCACGGGTCGGGCCTGGTGAACGGGTCGCTAACGGGGTTGAAACTCTTCCATGAAAAATTCGATCTGCCCTTCGATCGTATCTTGCATACCGAGGCGCCTTATTACTTCCGTCGCGAAAACCTGAACCAGAGCGAGGAGGAGTTTTCCGAACATTGTGCCGCAGCGCTTGAGGCACTGATCGAACGCGAAGGTGCCGACACCATTGGCGCCTTTATCGGTGAGCCGGCGCTTGGAACGGGCGGTCTCGTTCCTCCGCCCGCGGGATACTGGGACAAAATCCAGGCCGTTCTCAATAAGCACGACATCCTGCTGATCGCAGACGAGGTCGTGACAGGGTTTGGCCGCCTGGGGTTGATGTTCGGCTCCGACCATTATGGCATCCGGCCCGACATCATCACCATTGCCAAGGGTCTGACCTCGGCCTACGCGCCCCTGTCCGGCTCGATCGTCGGCGACAAGGTCTGGAAAGTGCTGGAAGAGGGCACGGACAGATTCGGGCCCTTCGGCCATGGCTGGACCTATTCCGCCCATCCGATCGGTGCGGCGGCAGGTGTCGCCAACCTTCGGCTGCTGGACGAGCTGAACCTTGTGCAGAACGCCGGCGAGGTCGGCGCATACTTCAAGGCGGCTCTGCGCGACGCGCTCGGGGATCACCCGAACGTCGGCGACATCAGGGGCGAGGGGCTTTTGTGCGCCGTCGAATTCGTCGAAGATCGCGCCGACCGCCTCTTCTTCGATCCGGCCAAGGCGACCGCAGGACGGATCAACGCCGCGCTTCTGAGCCGGGGCGTCATCAGCCGCGCTATGCCTGAAGGCGACATCCTCGGTTTCGCGCCGCCTTTCTGCCTGACGCGCGAAGACGCCGACGAGATCGTCACCAAATTGGCTGCATCGGTCGCCGAAGTGCTGGGCTGAATGCCCGTCGGCGTGAAGGGCCTTTTCGGCCGGGAAGACATTGCGACGTTGGTCGAGTGCGACAACAACCTGGTGCGCCGATGAGCCGCGCGGGGCTACGGTTGCGGCTGGATGGGAAACGCCGGTAAATGATACCAACGCCGACATACCTGAAAGAACACGCATGACCTTCGACCGCTCTATCAAAATCGCTCCCTCTATCCTCTCTGCGGACTTCGCCGATTTCGGCCGCGAGATCCGCGCGATCGAGGCGCAGGGTGCCGACTGGGTGCACGTCGATGTGATGGATGGCCATTTCGTGCCGAACCTGACCTTCGGGCCGCCCGCCGTGAAGGCCTTCCGCCCGCAC
>JBNKHH010000042.1:0-40846 GCA_050290245.1 Silicimonas sp. | reverse complement strand
GTCGCCGTCATGTTCGGCGCGACGCCCGGGCGCGAGAGCGACGGCTGGCGCCACTGGGCCGCGCTGATCGACGGGCAGGTGGCCGAACACGGCCGCGTCTTCACCGGCCTTGGCATCTGGATGATCGGCGCGGTCGTCGCCTCCCTGGGCCTGATGGTCCGCAGCCGGGGCGAGGGGGATGGCAGCGGCGGCGGTGACGGCTGGTTCGGGGATGGCTGTGGTGGCGATGGTGGGGACGGCGGCGACTAAACCGGTATCCAGGCAGGCGGCCGGCGGCTGGACTGCCCCCATGGCCGACCGCACCCGTTTCCACGACGCGCAAGCCCCCGTCATCGGCACCGCGCAGAGCAAAGGCTGAAGTTGCGCCTCGTGCACAACCATCCGTTGCGTGTTCGCAAAGAGAGACAGAGCTGTTCACGGGCGCCGCAGGGGAGCGCTGAGGCGATACCGACACCGGTCGCCGACGCCTGAGCTTGCGGCCCTATTCAGGCCGCAAGCCATTGATAACAGGCTTAGATTGCTTTCAACTCGCCCGCCGACTGGCGCCCGTCACGCCCCTCGGTCAGTTCGTAGGAAATCTTCTGGTTATCCGCCAGACCAGTCATCCCGGCGCGTTCAACTGCCGAGATGTGAACAAAGATGTCCTTGCCACCGTCATCGGGGGCAATAAACCCGTAACCCTTTGTCGTGTTGAACCATTTTACAGTGCCAGTAGGCATTTGTCGTCTTCCTTTGGTCGTTCCCCACCGGAGCGTCCGGGGGATCTTATGCGCATCATGGTTCAAACCTTTATCCACGCTGGGAAATCCGACTTGACCTCTGACGGCGTGGGGAGTTTGAGGGAATTCAGCAAAAACGCAAGTGAAAGATCGGTGAAGGACAGGAGTGTGCCCGTGCCAAAACTCTATGGATTAAAGGCCTGCGACACGTGCCGAAAGGCTGTGAAAGACTTGGAAGGGGCTGGAATATCCTGTGAATTCATAGATGTACGCGCGACGCCTTTGGATGCCGCGACACTGGCCGGGTTTGCCCAAGCTTTCGGCGAAGCCCTCGTCAATCGGCGCTCGACGACATGGCGTGGTTTGGCGGAATCCGAGCGCGCCGGTACGGTGGAAGAGCTGATTTCGGAATATCCAACGCTGATGAAGCGTCCTGTGGTCGTCGATGGATCGGTGATGACATTGGGTTGGGACGCGGCGTCAAAGGCGCGGCATCTTGGATAATCCACTTCGGTTTCCTAGGTTGATCGGGCGGTAGAGCAGGAGGACGGCAATGCGCAACGCGGCGGCGGCACTGGGAATGATTGGTGGAATACTTGCCCTGATCATGGGCATTGTAAGTTTCGGGTACACAGAATTGACCGCCCAGGAAGGGGTTCGAAACCTCGATTTCCTCCCCCTCCCTGAAAATCCGGCCCTGTTGCGCGCGATGAGTGTCATTGCGCCCATGTTGGCCATCGCGGGCGCTGGCATGGCGCGGTATCGGGCCCTTTGGGGGGGCGTCCTTTTGGCGCTCGCAGCCGTCGGTATCTATACCACCTTCAGCAACTTTTTCGCGATTTTCCCGGCGTCGCTTTGTGCGGTCGCAGCTATGCTTGCGCTGGCTGCTGGACGGCCGGATGAGCCGAAGTCACACTTCTGAGGACCCTGTCGACCGACAGGGGGCCTGCTCCCCGGAAGACAAGGTACAACAGGACAAAGACCCAGAAGGCGCGTTGATCAAGAACGATCGCATCCGGCATCCGGTCAAACCAAGCGCCCAGTGTGCCTTCGTGGGCGATGGCGCCGTGACCGTATAGGTCTGTCAGGGTCTGGACCGCGACAAAGCCAATCATGCCAAGGGACGCGAGACGTGTGAATAGACCGATTACGATCAAGAGAGGCAGGATGAACTCGGCCCACATGCCCAGGGTTGCAATGGCCCAATGGTGAATGCCGAGAGCCGAGAAATCATAGCCCGCTGCTTCGACCACCTTGGGAAAGATCTGGATGTATGCGCCGTCAGATGGGCGCAGAAAGCCGAAAATACCATCGCCCAATTTGGTTGCGGCTGAATTCCAGTAATAGAACAACAGTATTGCAGCGAAGAGGAATCGGGCAAGGCTGGTCATCAACGGGACAGTCAGACGTTCGATCCCGGCAAAAACCGTGTTGTGGACTGTGGTTAGCGTGCGGACCATCGGTCAGTCTCCAATTTGCGTGATTGCGCCCGACCCGAGCAGCAGGGTCAGGACGGCGGTCAGTTCAAAGTCATCGGCATTTGAAACCGCTTCCAAAGCCAGCCCGAGCGGCGATCCGGACAACAGGGCCGCAATGAACGCGCCGCCACCGGTCGGAAGCAGGTGAGGGATGGGGTCGAGATCCGGACGTAGCACAATGACATCTTCGGCTGCCATCCGGGGCTTGGGGGCGCCAGGTTCGGTATTGAACGTCCAGATCGCGTGAACTGGCCAGTCCGAACGCACAAGTCGCAGCGACGGGGCAAGGCCCAGCCTGGTCCGCATCAGGTCTTCAGGGCTCAGGGATTGAAGCGCGGCAGGGTCGGCGGGTACCGAATCTTCGGCGTGATAACTTTCGCGGATGGCCAGCTCCAGGCGCGCGACATCCGGCAAATATGCAGTCGCGCTGGTGGGACCAAATCGCGAAAGAAATCCGGGCATTTCGCTGCCGTAAAACATCATCAACGGCGAGGACGGCGGGTGTTGGCGAAGGAAGCTGCCTGCCAGGATCTTGAAGTTTTCGCTTCCTACAAGCTTGCGAATGACCGGAAACGCAGCCTCAAGTGCCTCGCTGAGCGATACGGCGACGTTATTGCGATAAACGTCGAAACGGCGGCCGGCCGCCTGGCCTTTCCCGTCGGACAGACCGACCGGGCGACTGGCCTCGGGGTCCAGAATCGCCTGGCGGAATCTTGTTTGATCGACAATCATGCCGGAACGCCTTCAAGGATTTGCGCGGCACGCGCGGCCTCTGCCTCAAGGGTTGGCCAGTCGGGCACATCGTTGTCCCACTCGATCAGGCTGGGGCGCGGTCCGCCGGTCTTGATGACATGTTCATAAAGTGCCCAGACTGGTTCGGCGACTTCGCGGCCATGGCTATCGATCAACAGCGGGGCACCGTGGTCATCTGCGTCCGCATCATGGCCGCCCAGGTGGATCTCGCCGACCAGTTCCAGCGGGAATGCGTCGACGTATGCGACCGGGTCCAGATCAAGGTTGGTTGCACTGACAAAGACGTTGTTCACGTCCAGGAGAAGCCCGCAGCCGGTGCGCTTTGCAACTTCGCGCAGGAATTCGGTCTCGGCCAGCGTGCTTTCATCGAAGGCCAGGTAGGACGAAGGGTTTTCGAGAAGCATCCTCCTGCCGACGACAGTTTGCACCTCGTCTATGTGGTCAGCCACACGAGACAGGGTTTGCGCGTTGTAGGGCAGAGGAAGCAGATCGTTCAGAAAGGCCGAGTCATGGGTAGACCAAGCCAGATGTTCAGAAAAGCTTGCAGGGTTCAGCCACCCGATCAGGTGCTTCAGACGTGCCAGATGCTCGGGATCAAGCCGGCTTTCTCCGCCGATCGACAAGCCCACGCCATGGACCGAAATCGCGAAATGTTCTGAAAGATAACGCAGTTGTTGGATGGGGCGTCCGCCCGCGCCCATGTAGTTCTCGGCGTGGACTTCAAGCCATTCGACACGGCCGGGTTCCTGCAATATCTGCGAATAGTGCTGCGGTTTGTAGCCGACACCGGCTGCCATTGGCAGTTCACTCCGATCGCGAGAATCAAACATGGCGGTTGTACCTTTGAGTGGCGCCTCCGGGCTGAACCGAAGGCGCCAGTGTCAATAATCAGCCTTGCGGCAGATCACGCTCCAGCGCCTCAAGCGCTCCCATGCGGGCCGAACCGTCGGCCATCGCAGGCAGTTCGATTTCGGCGCAGGTGCCGGCGTCGACCAGTGTCCAGGCGTTGCCCTGATAGTCGACGGTCGAGGTGCCGGCGCAGGTGGTCCCGGGGCCGGCGGCGCAGTCATTTTTGCCGGCCAGCGAAACGCCAAAGCATTTCTCTTTGGCCTGGGCGTGGGCCGGGGCCGTCATGGTGGCGGTCAGAGCAGCGGCAACGGCGCCGGCAGCGGCAAGTGTCTTGGTCATGTTCGACATCGGTATGTCCTCGAATCTGGTTGTTTACTGAAACTCGCTCCTGTGAGCGACAGTCGGAAGCTGCGCATTTCTCAGATGACATTCCACTCACGCCTGCGTGTTTAACGAGGACGTTAAAAACTGAAACATATCTGTTTGGAGGCGCCGACGCGCCACTAACCAAACCTTAGGAGTGCTGTGGAAAGACGTTGCCGAAACCCAAAGCAGGAAAAAAAGATTTGGATTGGCAGGCCAAACAGCCGGGCGTCACACCGCCCCGCAACGTCATCGAACACCTCGCCAATGTCATGGCGACACGCATCGGATTCAATGCGGCTGTTTCTGGCTTGTTTCTTGTTATCATGCCGATAACCATCCATTTTTATTTCGTCATCCAATCTCTCAACGTCGATCGAGATCACCTTTATGCCTACTACGCGGTTGAAACCTCCGACCTGTTGACCGATCTGCGCGAGTTCGAAGTGTTGGTGTACGAAGACGCCGATCCCGCATCTCCCATCTTTGACGAGGTTCTCGAAGATCTTGGCGCACACCTGGCCTCGCTGCCCGTGGTCGATGCCCGTTACGATCTCAACGCGGAACACGTCAGGATGGACATGCGCACGGCCTCGCTGGCGGCTCAGGACGTTGGTTCAAAACTGTCGACGCTCCTGGAGGTCGCGAGAGCGATGCAATCCGGAGAAAGGTTGACGCCTGATAACGTCTTTCAGTTGGGCAAAGCGATATCCGCTCTCCAACTTGCAACCGAAACGATGGTCGGGCGGCTTTCCCGTGTTGAGGCGGATCTGGTTCAACACCTCATGCAAACGGTATTTGGCATATCGGTTGCCTACGTCGTTTTGGTTGCTGCGTCCGCCACGGCGGGTCTGGCAACATTGCTTTTGTTGCGGCGCGAAGTGCGCGCCCGTCATGAAAGGGCTCAGGCCGAACGGCGCGCGGAGTATCTTGCCTATTTCGATTGGACCACCGGTGTTGCGAACGAACTGCAGTTTCAGGACCGGCTTGCCAGCACCCTATCCCAAAGGGTCGACGCATCCGTCATCGTTGTGGATGTCGATGACCTAACCTACATAAACGACCGGCGCGGGCAGTCCTTCGCAGATGCCATGATCAAGGAGATAGCCCGGCGCGCTCAAGATACGGCGGAAGAGAACGGTGGCTTTGCCGCACGCCTGGGCGGAGATCGTTTTGGGTTGTTCATTCCAAACGAGGATCAGACATTCGTCACAACATTTTGCGAGGAATTCTTGGATCGCTGTCAGCGCCCTGTCGTCAAAGGGGCGCAGACGATGTCTCCGACGTTGAGTGCTGGTGTCGTCATGCTGTCAAATGCGGGCGAGGCACGAATATTCGGCTATGACTCGATCATGAAGCTTGCACATCTTGCACTTCACGCGGCCAAGGAAAAGGGACCGTGCTCCTACGTGATCTACGATGACACTCTCGTGGACAGGTTCATCGATCGGGCTGCTCTGGCCGAAGATCTTCCACTGGCGATAAAAACGGGACAGATCGACGTCTTTTTACAGCCGAAAATCGAGCTCACGACGGGCATGATCTGCGGATTCGAGGCTTTGGCCAGTATGGTCTGGAACGGCGCAAGAGTTCCCACTTTGGACCTTCTGGTTGCCGCCGAGGGTGCGGGCTTGGCGGTCGACCTTGAACGATACATGCTTGATCGCGCGGTGGACGTCATGGCCGATTGGAACCGGCGCCGGAAGACATCCTTTGCCGTCAGTCTCGACATGTCCGCGGCGCATTTTTATGGCTCTGATGGGCAGGCCTTTGTCGAGGACTGTCTCAGAAACCGACGCTTTCCTGCCGAATTGTTGACGATAGAAATCACCGAGACCGCGACGTCGAGGCATAGAGACGGACTTGAATTCGACACGACGCGCCTGCGCGCGCTCGGATGCCGGATTGCGCTCGACAAGTTTGGTTCAGCCGGATCGTCATTGGTGCACCTGCGCAAGCTCAAACTGGATGAAATCAAGGTCGACCGGGGGCTCTTGCGGGACTTGGAACACAGCCCGGACGCGCACAGCGTATTGGAATCGGTGCTTGGACTTGCACGGAACCTTGGCGTTGAAACCGTCATCGAAGGGGTCGACCACGCTGGCCAGGCCAGGATCGTCTCCCAGATGGGATGCTCTCTCGTGCAGGGACTGCATTTTGGCCGCGCGCGCCCCGCCGTGGAATGGCTGGCGGATGTTACCTATGGCCAGTCTCGGATAACATCCGCCGCCTGATCCTCCCAAAGGCCATCAGCGCAGGTCGGGCGGGAGAGCCTCCCTCGCCAACTCGGCTACCGTGTCGTCCAGCGCGGCCGTATACGTTGCCTTTTCGCCCAAACGCCGGATGGTTACCGTTCGTTCTTCGACCTCGCGCTGTCCTATGGCCAGAATTACCGGCACTTTGCCGACCGAATGCTCTCGGATCTTGTAGTTGATCTTTTCATTGCGCACATCGGCCTCGGCCCGGATCCCGGCAGCCTTCAGAGCGGCAACCGCTTCGTGAACATAGTTGTCGGCATCGGAGACGATCGATGCGACCACAACCTGTCGTGGAGCCAGCCAGAATGGCAGTTTCCCCGCGTGGTTTTCGATCAGGATGCCAATAAAGCGTTCGAATGACCCCAGTGTTGCCCGATGAAGCATGACCGGTCGGTGTTTCGACCCGTCGGCGCCGACATAGTTGGCGTCCAGGCGTTCAGGCAAAACGAAATCGACCTGGTGTGTCCCGCATTGCCAGTCCCGGCCGATCGCGTCGGTCAGCACGAATTCCAGCTTGGGGCCGTAGAATGCGCCTTCGCCGGGGTTCAGTTCAAAATCATAACCGGCGGCCTTGGTTGCGGACATCAGTGCCGCTTCGGCCTTGTCCCAGACTTCGTCCGATCCTGCGCGCGTTTCGGGCCGGTCCGAGAACTTGACGCGGAAATCTTCAAAGCCGAGATCTTTGTAAATCCGGCTCAGGAACTCGATGAAACGCTTGGTTTCGCTTTCGATCTGGTCCTCGCGGCAAAAGATATGCCCGTCGTCCTGCGTAAAGCCGCGAACCCGCATGATGCCGTGAAGTGCTCCAGACGGCTCATAGCGATTGCACGAACCGAATTCGGCCATGCGCAACGGCAGCTCGCGATAGGACTTCAGTCCCTGGTTAAAGATCTGCACGTGGCACGGGCAGTTCATTGGTTTCAGCGCGTTGACGGCTTTCTCGCGGGCGTGTTCCTCATCCACTTCGACGATGAACATGTGCTCCTGGTACTTTTCCCAGTGGCCCGAAGCCTCCCAAAGCTTGCGGTCGACAACCTGCGGCGTGTTCACCTCGACATAGCCGCCGTCGCGCTGGCGGCGGCGCATGTAATCCTGCAGCGTCGTATAGACTGTCCAGCCGTTGGGGTGCCAAAACACCTGACCAGGCGCCTCTTCCTGCATGTGAAACAAGTCCATCTCGCGGCCCAGGCGACGGTGGTCGCGCTTGGCGGCCTCTTCCAGCATCGTCAGGTGCTTTTTCAGATCGTCCCGGTTCTTGAAGGCGACACCGTAGATGCGCTGGAGCATCGGACGAGACGAGTCTCCCCGCCAATAGGCGCCGGCAACGTTCATCAGCTTGAAGGCATCCGCAGGCACCTGGCCCGTGTGTTGCAGGTGCGGGCCGCGGCACAAGTCCTGCCAGTCGCCGTGCCAGTACATGCGGATCGGCTGCCCGTCGTCGGGAATGGCGTTGACCAGTTCGACCTTGTAATTCTCGCCGTTCGCTTCGTAGTGGGCGATGGCTTCGGCGCGCGACCAAACCTCTGTCCGAACGAGGTCGCGGGCGTTGATGATTTCTTTCATCCTGGCTTCGATCTGGCCCAGGTCCTCGGGAGTGAACGGCTCAGAGCGGTCAAAGTCATAGTACCAACCATGCTCGATCACCGGTCCGATCGTCACCTTCACATCGGGCCAGATCTCCTGCACGGCACGGGCCATGATGTGGGCCAGGTCGTGCCGGATCAGTTCAAGTGCCTGCTCATCGTCCTTCATCGTGTGGATGGCGATCGAGGCGTCGGTTTCGATGGGCCATGCCAGGTCCCAATGCGCGCCGTCCACCGTCGCGCTGATCGCCTTTTTGCCAAGCGACGTCGAAATGTTGGATGCAACTTCGGCAGGCGTGACGCCAGCGTCGAAATCACGGGAATTGCCATCGGGGAATGTTAGGGAAATCTGGGCCATCGGCCGGTCTCCTCGTCAGTTTGGCGCCCACGGAACGCCCGGTTGCGGGTTATGTCGGGAGGGACATGGAGGATCGGCCGGAGACTGTCAACGACCACGCGGCGGAAAATCACCGGTTTGCGGCATTCGCCTCATGGTTTAGCTTCGCATCCACCACAGGAGCCAACATGTCCGAAACATTCAAGAACGACGTCCGCCAGCTTGCCTACAACCAGTCGACCGGGGATGGGCCGGGCATTGTTTTCTTGGGTGGATTTCGATCGGATAAGGAAGGCACCAAGGCGCTTGATCTTGAGGAATGGGCGCGAGGCCAGGGGCGGGCGTTCCTGAGATTCGACTATTCCGGTCACGGTGCGTCGTCCGGAGATTTCCTGGAGGGCTGTATCGGCGATTGGGCCGAGGATGCCCGCGCAATAATATCATCATTGACCGATGGACCGCAGATCCTGGTCGGGTCGTCCATGGGCGGCTGGATCTCGCTATTGCTGGCGCGTGACATACCCGAGAAGGTCGCAGGCCTCGTCACCATCGCCGCGGCACCGGATTTCACCGAAGACGGTTATTGGGCACATTTCGATGATGACCAGCGCGAAATTCTCGAACGTGACGGCCAGATCGGATTGCCGAACGAGTATTCCGATGAGCCCTATATAATTACCAAGCACCTTATCGACGAGGGCCGGAGCCGACTGGTGCTTCGCGACCCGCTGCCGCTGCCATTCCCGGTCAGGTTCCTGCAAGGCACGGCCGATACGGCTGTTGAAACCGCGACGGCCATACGCTTGCTTGAACATGCCGATGGTCCCGATATGCGGCTGACGCTTGTGAAGGGCGCCGACCACCGGTTTTCCGACCCAGACTGCCTGGCTTTGATCCGCAGGGCCATTGAAGAAGTCTTGGCACGGGCCAAGCGCGGTTAAGGTGCAGGGCCGCTAGTCGCCCGCCACCTCGTAGGGCAGGGTGTCACGGCGGTTGTGCTGGATCGTAAGATCGCTCTCCAATGGCGGGACCGAGCGCTGATGGCAGTCGCGGCGTTCGCAAATCCGGCAAGAGATCCCGATCGGCTCAAAGCCTTTGGCATCAGACAGATCGAGGCCGTCGCAATAGACCACTTCCTGTGCGTGGCTTATTTCGCATCCCAAGGCGATCGCAAAGCGCCTGACAGGCGCCCGGAACGCGGTGCCGGATGACGAAACTTCGCGCGCAAGGCACAGGTAGCGAACGCCATCGGGGGTTTCGGCCAACTGCCGCAACCACCGTCCCGGCGTCTCGAAAGCGCGGTGCACATTCCACAGCGGGCAGGCGCCGCCATAGCGGGCAAATTGCAGGCGCGTGGCCGAGTGGCGCTTGGTGATGGTACCAGCCTGGTCAACGCGGACAAAGAAAAACGGTACTCCCTTGGCGCCGGGTCTCTGCAAGGTCGAGAGCCGATGACCAATCTGTTCCAGCGAAGCTCCGAACCGGCGTGAAAGGCGATCGAGGTCATGGCGCGTTTCGCGTGCCGCAGCCAGGAACGCGCCATAGGGCATCAACGCTGCCCCGGCAAAGTAGTTCGCCAGCCCGATCTTGGCGATATCGCGCGCCGTGTCGGACTGGAAGCGGGCCAAATCCAGCGTCGCTTCGATCAGATCTTCCTGGGTCTCAAGCGCGATCTGGTGCAGCGCCTGAAAACGCCGGGTCGATTCAGGGACCGACGCCGACAGCCAGAGCGTCTTTGTCTTTTCGTCATAGCGGCGAACCGTCGTGTCATCCTCGCTGTCGCGGAGGTTGATGTTCAGCTTCTCGAGCGCGTGGCTGACCGCCTGGTCAGACGTGCGGCCACCGATGAAATGTTCCGCCGCGCGATCTACTGCGTCCAGATAGTTGTCACAGTAGTGAAAGAAATCCCGCACCTCATCCCAAGGAGATGCTCCCGGCCGCACGCCATCATGGTCCAGTGCAGCATCCAGAGAGGCGAGGCGTTCATTTGCCTGCACATAGGCGCGGTGAAGCGACAGAAAAGCCCGTGCAACGGCGGGCGCGTTCGAGGCGACCAGCCGCAAATCGACATGCGGTGGCGCCTTGTCCTTGAAAACCGGATCGGCCAGAGCTTCGCGCAGGTCTGTGACCATCCTTTCGCCTTCGCCGACGGCAAGCTCATTCACGTCAAAGTCGAATTCCTGCACCAGCGACAAGATCACTGCAGAAGAAACAGGGCGATGGTTGTTCTCCATTTGGTTGAGATAGGGCAGCGAGACCCCCAACCGTTCAGCAAAGGCCTTTTGTGTCAGGCCCAGGCGGGTTCGCGTCTCGCGCAGTTTTGCGCCGGCATAGAGTTTCTGCGTCGCCATGGCTGCTTGCAATCTGAATAGCTGCAAACAGATATTCGCAAATTCGCAAAGAACTCAAGCGTTCATAGCGCCAGGGACTTTTCCCGCCGCACCACGAAGGAAATGGCGACCAGCCCCAGCAGCGTCGATGCCAACATGATCGCCAGCAGGCCCAGGCTTCCACCGCCGTGGCGGATGACAAAGCCTGAAAAGACCGACAACGCCGCGCCGCCAGCAATCATGATCGAGCTGCCCAGGCCGGATGCTGTCCCGGCAACATGCGGACGTACGGAAAGCTGACCCGCGCTCGCGTTCGGCATGACCAGGCCGTTTCCAAGGCCAACGAAACAGCAAGAACCGAAGAACAGAAATGCCGATCCAAAGCCGGACAGGGTCAATACGATGGCGGCCGCCAGTCCGGCCGCCGAAAGAGCCGTTCCAAGGTAGATCATCGAGTTGATCCCGAAGCGAACCGAAAACCTGCCGGATATGAAATTCCCAAATGCATAGCCCGCGGCGGGAGCACCAAGGTAGATGCCGGACCAGAGGGGCGACAGAAGGTAAATGTCGGAGGCGACGTAAGGTGCTCCGCCGAGAAAGGCGAAGAATGCGCCGCTCGCCGATGCTGCCGCGATCACATAGCCCCAGAATCTCTGGGACTTCAGAAGTATGGGATATTCCCGAAGCTGTTTCGAAAAACTGACACCATCGCCTTTCGCTGTTTCACCCAGATCGAAAAAGCACAGGGCCATAACGGCCGCCCCGGCGAGCGCCAGGAACCAGAACACCGATCGCCAGCCAAAGGCTGCGTCCAGGGCTCCGCCAATTGTCGGTGAAATCATGGGAACAAGTGCCATGCCCATCGTGACATAGCCGATCATCGAGGCGGCCTCGTCCTGGGGAACCATGTCGCGCACGATTGCCCGCGACAGGACCAGGCCGACGACGACCGCTCCCTGCATCATACGGAAGAAAAGGAAGACTTCGATAGTCGTGGCCGACAAGCAGCCGAGTGTGGCGACCACAAAGATCGCCTGGCAGGCCAGTGTGACCCGGCGGCGCCCGTAACGGTCGCTGACAGGACCGATCGCCAGTTGCAACACCGCAGTCACCGCCAGGTACATCGATACAGAAAGCTGTATTACCTGGTAGTCGGTCTGAAAATAGGCCGACATCTTGGGCAAAGAGGGCAGGAAGGCGCTCATGTTCATGGCGCCAAGACCAGTCATAAGGACCAGTGTCAGAATATGTGGGGGCGTGGTGCGATCGAATAGCCGCACAGGGACGCGTTGTGTCATTTCCAAATGTGTATGCCGGTGTATTCCAAGTGTCCATTGCCTGTTTGGGTTTGCAGATTTGCAATTCATTCCGCTTTGATTTCGCTGCTTTTGCAAATTTTCAAGAATTTCCTTCCGTGAATGCGCTTCGCACGCTACGCGTACCGAAACCAAGGACCCGTTGGAGGGGGAGGCGATTGATGTCCGACATTCTAGCTGAATTGGAGCAACGCCGGGCGAACGCCCGTGTCGGTGGGGGCGAAAAGCGCGTGGCTGCGCAGCACGCCAAGGGCAAGCTGACCGCGCGTGAGCGGGTCGAGCTCTTGCTGGACGAGGGCAGCTTTGAAGAATTCGACATGTTCGTAACTCACCGGACGACCGATTTCGGTATGGCCGAGCAAAAGCCCGCGGGTGATGGTGTCATCACTGGATGGGGCACGATCAACGGACGGATGGTCTATGTCTTCAGCCAGGACTTTACCGTCTTTGGTGGCTCGTTGTCTGAAACTCATGCTCAGAAAATCTGCAAGATCATGGATATGGCGATCCAGAACGGAGCGCCTGTCATCGGTCTGAATGACTCGGGAGGCGCGCGCATCCAGGAAGGTGTCGCCTCGCTGGCCGGCTATGCAGAGGTCTTTCAGCGCAACATCATGGCCTCGGGCGTCGTGCCGCAAATCAGTGTTATCATGGGGCCCTGCGCCGGTGGGGCGGTCTATTCCCCGGCGATGACCGACTTTATCTTCATGGTTCAGGACAGCTCATACATGTTCGTCACCGGACCGGACGTGGTAAAGACGGTCACCAACGAGGTCGTTACTGCCGAGGAGTTGGGCGGTGCTTCGACCCACACCAAGAAAAGTTCGGTTGCCGATGGCGCCTTCAGGGACGACGTCGAGGCGCTTGCCGAGATTCGCCGCCTGTTCGACTTCTTGCCATTGAACAACCGTGACAAGGCGCCGTCGCGCCCATTCTTCGACGATCCCGAGCGTGTCGATGACAGTCTGGATACGTTGATTCCATCGAACCCGAACCAGCCCTATGACATGAAGGAGCTGGTCCTGAAAACAGCGGACGAAGGCGACTTTTACGAAATCCAGAAAGATTATGCCGGAAATATCATCACCGGCTTCATACGGCTCGAAGGCCAGACCGTCGGCGTCGTCGCAAACCAGCCGATGGTTCTGGCCGGTGTTCTGGACATCGATTCTTCGCGCAAGGCCGCACGTTTCGTGCGCTTCTGCGATGCATTCGAAATTCCGATTCTGACCTTCGTCGACGTTCCGGGATTCCTGCCCGGAACCAGCCAGGAATATGGCGGCGTGATCAAGCACGGCGCAAAGCTCTTGTTTGCCTATGGCGAGGCTACGGTGCCAAAGGTGACTGTTATCACGCGCAAGGCCTACGGCGGCGCCTACGATGTTATGGCCTCAAAGCACTTACGCGGAGACTTCAACTATGCCTGGCCCACGGCACAGATTGCAGTGATGGGGGCGAAGGGCGCGACCGAAATTCTTTACCGTTCAGAACTCGGAGACCCAGAGAAAATCGCTGCGCGGACTGCCGAATACGAAGCCAATTTCGCCAATCCGTTTCGTGCGGCCGAGCGTGGTTTCATCGATGAGGTCATTCTGCCGCACTCGACCCGGCGCCGTGTCTGCCGTGCCTTCGCGTCGCTGCGCACAAAGAAACTTTCGAACCCGTGGAAAAAGCATGACAATATCCCGCTTTAATAATGGGTTGCGATTGCTGCTTTCCTGCCACAGCAGGCGGAATTCTTCCACGCTGCTTGGAAGGGCTGGAATCCTGCAGCAAAAATGCGGTAATCAACAAATAACCGCCGGCGCATGTAACCATTCATTGGCTATGGGTTTTCGGTCGGTTAGTATCGCCTTGCACATTGTTTTGAATGTGCGGGACAAACTTATGAGCCGGATGGAAAGTCCGGTTCTTTCGGATCGAAGGAGGCAGTCATGTCGATCACCAAAACCCTTCTGGCCTTGTGCCTGTTCACCGTCGTTGCTGCTTGCGCTCAGCAAGAAGAAGTCATGGTCGAAGAGCCGGTCATGGAAGAGCCCACGATGTCGAAGTACTAATCAGTACTTCCTAAGGCCGGGCGTTTTTCAAAGCGCCCGGTCAAGGGCCCTCGCCTTGGAGGCGGGCCCATGCTGAAGCACAAAGGCTTCCCCGGCCGGTTCCCCGGCACTGATTTTCAATTCACGATCCGTCGCGCAAACCCCAAGGGGGTCACGCCGCTCGTTGCGCGCGAGCGTTTTGCCGACCGAAGACCCGCCGACCGCAATGCCGACGCAGCTTTCATGGCCTGCCTCTGGAATCATTTTGGCGACGAACCTTTCGAACGTGGGAATCTCGATGCGGGACGTCTCTCATGGTTGTTTGGCCGCGAAGTTATCGCGGCCGAGGATCCTTTCGATCCAGCAAGCTACGATGCGCTGTTGCAGATCGACGAAGGCCGCGCACGGGCTTCGTTCCCCGACGCCTTTGACGGGACCTGGGTGGCATGAAATCGCTTGCGGATCGTCATTTGCGGCGAACAGTTGCCGGTTTTGCGTGGTCTCGATCAATGCGCTTTGCCGGGTGCAGGTTCTGGTGCAATGTCACGGGGAGAGCGTCTCCCCCAAGCAAGCATGACGCTTTCGTTTGTACATACCGTTACCCTTCCCCTTCACGTCGGTCTGGTCAGAGTCTTCTGGCCAGACCATCGTGGAATCGGCAAAGGGGCGCCGATACCCGGCCTCGTGCGGAGAATGTTATTGCCTATCAACGCACTTCTGGGCCTTTGGTCGGTGGGAAAGCTATTACCCTAACAACCAGAGGCACAAACGCATGCAAAAGAAACTCACTTTCCTCGCGCTCGTCGCACTTTCAGGCCTTGCCGCTTGCAACGAAGGCTCGGATATCGACCGCGCAATCATCGGCGGATTGGCTGGCTGTGCTGCCGGCGAAATCCTTCGCGACGGCAAATGCATCACCGGCGCAGCGATCGGCGCGACCGCCGGCGCTCTCGCGGACGACATCTGATCCGCGCCTGACGAACCCGACCCGCCATGATCTTGGCGGGTCGCTTCGATCCCATTCGCTTGGGATTCAACCGAAATCCAGACATGATCGAAACACACTCGACGCAGCCTGCTGCGTTTTTGGTCGTGGAACTCCGAACATCATCGAAACGGGCGACTGCCGCCTTGGGGGAGAGGCTCAGAATGTTTAAAAAGATCCTGATCGCTAACCGAGGCGAGATCGCCTGCCGCGTCATCAAGACGGCGCGCAAAATGGGCATTCAGACCGTTGCCATTTATTCGGACGCGGACGCCGATGCACTGCACGTCAGGATGGCTGACGAGGCCGTGCACATCGGCCCTCCGCCAGCGAACCAATCCTATATCGTGATCGACAAGGTCATGGATGCCGTCCGTCAGACTGGCGCCGAAGCGGTTCACCCCGGATACGGATTTTTGTCGGAAAACCCCAAGTTTGCCGAGGCGCTTGAGGCCGAGGGCGTCGCCTTCATCGGCCCGCCGAAAGGGGCGATCGAAGCCATGGGGGACAAGATCACTTCGAAAAAGATCGCTCAGGACGCCGAGGTGTCGACCGTTCCCGGCTACATGGGGTTGATCGAGGATGCCGATGAAGCAGTCAAGATCAGCCAGGAAATCGGCTACCCTGTCATGATCAAGGCGTCCGCGGGCGGCGGTGGCAAGGGCATGCGCATTGCATGGAACGACCAGGAAGCGCGCGAGGGCTTCCAGTCGTCCAAGAACGAAGCGGCCTCCAGCTTTGGCGATGACCGCATTTTCATCGAAAAATTCGTCACTCAGCCCCGCCACATCGAGATTCAGGTTCTTTGCGACAGTCACGGCAACGGCGTCTATCTGAACGAGCGCGAATGCTCGATCCAGCGGCGGAACCAGAAGGTTGTGGAAGAAGCGCCGTCCCCCTTCCTGGATGAACAGACCCGCCGCGCAATGGGCGAGCAGTCGCTCGCACTGGCTCATGCAGTCGGCTATGCCAGCGCCGGCACGGTTGAATTCATCGTCGATGGCAACAAGAACTTTTACTTCCTCGAGATGAACACCCGGCTTCAAGTGGAACATCCGGTGACCGAGTTGATCACTGGGGTCGATCTTGTCGAGCAAATGATCCGTGTTGCTGCGGGCGAGAAGCTGTCGATCTCGCAATCCGACGTCGGCATCAACGGCTGGGCCATCGAATCCCGCCTTTATGCCGAAGATCCCTATCGCGGCTTCCTGCCGTCGATCGGTCGTCTGACCCGCTACCGTCCGCCGGCCGAGGTGGCCGAAACGGAGCGGGCGGTGCGAAATGACACCGGCGTCTACGAGGGCGGCGAAATCTCGATGTACTATGATCCGATGATCGCCAAGCTCTGCACCTGGGCACCGGATCGCGCAATGGCGATCGAAGAAATGCGGGTGGCGCTCGACAGCTTCGAAGTCGAGGGCATCGGGCATAACATTCCATTCCTCGCGGCGGTCATGGACCATCCCAAGTTTGTCTCTGGCGACATGACGACGGCCTTCATCGAGGAAGAATATCCCGATGGATTTGAAGGGGTTACGCTCGACCAAGCAGCGCTTCGCCGGATCGCCGCTGCGACAACCGCAATGAATCGTGTCGCCGAAATTCGCCGTACCCGCATTTCGGGCCGTATGGGCAACCATGAACGCCGCGTGGGCGACGATTGGGTTGCCCAGCTTCAGGGACAAGAATTCAAGGTCAGAATCGACGCTGATCCCGACGGGTCGAACGTCACGTTCGATGATGGCGAGAAGGTGCGGGTCGAAAGCGAATGGACGCCGGGTCAGCCACTTGCCGAACTGGCACTTGATGGCAAGCCGTTGATCCTGAAGGTCTCCAAGCACACGCATGGTTTCCGTATCCGCTATCGCGGTGCTGACCTTATCGTGACGATCCGCACGCCGCGTCAGGCCGAGCTGGCTGCGCGGATGCCGGAAAAACTGCCGCCGGACACTTCCAAGATGCTCTTGTGCCCGATGCCTGGTCTGGTCGTTAAGATCGATGTGGAAGAGGGGCAGGAGGTCCAGGAGGGGCAGGCGCTTTGTACTGTCGAGGCAATGAAGATGGAAAACATCCTGCGGGCCGAGAGGAAAGGCACAGTTTCCAAGATCAACGCGGTGGCTGGCGAGAGCCTGAAGGTCGATGACGTGATCATGGAGTTCGAATAAGGTGATCCCTCAGGCACGGCCATACCCCAGGAAAACTGCACGCTCATGACCGGCGGGCGGAAACATCCGGCTGGATCCGACCTGGCAACCCCCGCCGCGCTGTCCGCTCTTGCGGTGTTCGTGGTGTTCGTGGCGGTTGCGATGGCACGCAATGGCTGGGTTTTCGAGTATCCGCTTGATGACGTCTACATCCATCTCGCCATGGCGAACGAGATACGTCACGGCGGATATGGCGTGAATGCGGGCGAACTGGCCTCGGCGGCCTCCTCACCCCTGTATCCCGTTTTGCTGACGCCTTTTGCAGATACGCCCAGCCAGCGTTGGTGGCCTCTGTTGTGGAACATCATCGCCCTGATCGCGGCGGCCCGGCTTGTGGGACATGCGCTGGAAAAGGCCAACCTCGGCCCGGCAGGTCTGTGGATCGCCATCGCCGCACCCGCAGCTCTGGCCATGTATGCCGTGGCTTATGCAGGCATGGAGAACATGGCCCATTCAGCTGCCAGTCTCGCGATTGTTTTGGGGCTTTGGCATTTTTCCGAGACCGGGCGCATCGGGCCGCTTTTGTTGGTTGGCACGCTTCTGGCTCCGGCGTTCCGACTTGAAGGGTTGGCTCTGACAACCGCTGCGGGCGCGACGATTGCCATCCTGGGGCGCCCGCTTGCCGGGATCGGTCTGATCGTCCTCGGCGCCGTGCCCGTGGCTGCATTTACGATCTTCCTGACCTCGCTCGGTCTCGATCCGCTGCCGAATTCGGTCATGGCCAAACTGGCCGACCAGGGCGGTGCGAATGCCGAAGGTGCATTTCAACGCATCGCGGGGACATTCGCGTCCAACGGCAACACCTACGGCGGGCGCTTGCTTCTGGCCTTTGCCATCGTGACGACGCTGGCCGCCCTATCGCTCCTGAAATCCGATCGCCGGAGGGCCTATGTAGGTTTGGCCGTGGCGGCGGCCGGTTTTGCTCATCTGGCCTTTGGCTCGACCGGCTGGCTCGACCGCTATGAAAACTATGCCATTGTCGCCTTGTTCGCCGTGCTGGCTCTCCTCCTGGCCCAGGTGTCCTTCGTTCTGCGGGCCGGTCTGTTGTCCTTTGCCCTATTTGGCGCGGCACTGACCTATGGCCCTTACGTGCCGAACAACATGGAGAACATGCGGGCGATCTATCGCCAGCAAGCCCAGATGGCACGCTTCGCCAAGGACTTCGCTGCCGTTCCCGTTGCCGTCAACGACATAGGATATGTCGCCTGGCACAACCCGAACTACGTGCTCGATCTCTGGGGGCTGGCGTCGAAAGACGCCCTTGAATTGCGACTGGACCAGGATGGCTCGGCATGGGCCGATGATCTGGCCGACGCCAATAGCGTGAAATTGGCGATGATCTATGACCATTGGCTGGCCGACACCTTGGGACCGAGCTGGGTGCGTCTCGGCACATTGTCGGTCGATGTTAACGGGGCTTTCCTCGGTGCGGCAGAGGTCGTTTTCTATGCTCGCCATGCGGCCGACGTTCCCCTACTTTCCGACCAACTCGAAACCTGGGCCGAGGGCCTGCCGGCGGGGTCCTATTTCCGGTTCGCAGGGGAGGGGCGGGGATGAGCTATTCGCCTTGCAGATGCTCTTTCAGTTCCTGCTGCCGGAGGGGTTGTTTGTCGATGGACCGCGACAGTTCGCGCACGTCCCATGGGAAAGGCTTGCGCAGGATCACGCGCCCGTCCTTGCCAATCAGCGTCAGGGTGAACCCGCGCGGGCGCAACTTGCGGCGAATGTCGGTTTTCGCATCCGGGTCAGAGTCGATGATCACGACCACGTCGCGCTCGGCCAACTCGTCGATGCGTGCAGTCAGCAACTCGATTTGCCGCCGAAACGCCGGGTCGGCCTCGGTGTCGGCGAAGACCACGACCGGCCGTGCCAGCCATTTGAACGCGGTCAGGTCAACTTCGCTGGCGTCGAAAACCACCGTGGGATCGGCCTGCCAACGCTCCAAGGCCGTCGCGTTTTCGTCGGTGCCGCCCGTCGCAAAGGATGCGGCTGCCCATAGCGCGGCTGCCAGGGCAACCGCAGATCGAATGGTGGCTTTGCGTGTCATCATCACTCCGTGTCCCATGAATATATGCCTGAAAGACGAAAAACGAAGGGGATTGACGGAAATACACCGTGTTTCCGTGAACACCGCCCGCAAAAAGGAGGCTCACACATGACCGATTGGAAAGCCCTCGCCGAGAAAGAGCTTCGGGGCCGCAGCATCGAAGACATCGAATGGCAGACCTTGGAGGGCATCCGGGTCAAGCCGCTTTACACCGAGGCCGACACCGAGAACCTGCCTCATATGGGCAGCACACCCGGATTTGCCCCCTTCACGCGCGGTGTCAAGGCGACAATGTACGCCGGCCGTCCGTGGACGATCCGTCAATACGCGGGCTTTTCGACCGCCGAGGAGTCGAACGCCTTCTACCGCCGCAATCTCGCCGCCGGTCAGCAGGGTGTTTCGGTCGCTTTCGACCTGGCCACGCACAGGGGGTACGACAGCGACCACCCCCGCGTCGTCGGTGATGTGGGCAAAGCGGGCGTGGCGATCGACAGCGTCGAGGACATGAAGATCCTTTTTGACGGCATACCGCTTGATCAGGTTTCGGTTTCCATGACGATGAACGGCGCGGTGATCCCGATCCTCGCCAATTTCATCGTCGCAGGGGAAGAACAGGGACACGATCAGGCCCTTTTGTCAGGCACGATTCAGAACGACATTCTCAAAGAATTCATGGTCCGCAACACCTATGTCTATCCGCCCGAACCTTCGATGCGGATCGTCGCGGACATTATCCAGTACACTTCCGAAGAGATGCCCAAGTTCAATTCGATCTCGATCTCGGGTTACCACATGCAGGAAGCCGGGGCGAACCTGGTTCAGGAGCTGGCCTATACATTGGCCGACGGACGCGAATATGTCCGTGCTGCCATCGCCCGTGGCATGGACGTCGACAAATTCGCCGGGCGCTTGTCGTTTTTCTTTGCCATCGGCATGAATTTTTTCATGGAAGCCGCCAAGCTGCGCGCCGCGCGTCTTTTGTGGTCGCGCATCATGGACGAGTTCGAGCCGAAGAACCCGCGTTCGAAGATGCTGCGCACCCATTGCCAGACCTCGGGAGTGTCGCTTCAGGAACAGGACCCTTATAACAACGTTATTCGTACGGCCTATGAGGCCATGAGTGCCGTTCTGGGCGGAACACAGTCCCTGCACACGAACGCGCTGGATGAAGCGATTGCGCTTCCGACAGATTTTTCTGCCCGGATCGCACGCAACACCCAGTTGGTCCTGCAGGAAGAAACGGGGGTCACCAATGTCGTCGATCCTCTCGCCGGGTCCTACTATGTAGAAAGTCTTACAAACGAGCTGGCCGAAAAAGCCTGGGCTCTTATGGAGGAAGTCGAGGAGCTGGGCGGCATGACCAAGGCGGTTGCCAGCGGTATGCCGAAGCTGCGGATCGAGGAGTCTGCCGCCAAACGCCAGGCCATGATCGATCGCGGCGAAGAGGTAATCGTCGGCGTCAACAAGTACCGTAAAGACAAGGAAGACCCGATCGACATCTTGGATGTCGACAATGTGGCCGTGCGCGACGCGCAGATCGCGCGCCTTGAAAAGATCCGGGCCACACGTGACGCGGCGGCCTGCGGGGCGGCGCTGGCCAATCTCGAACAGGCGGCCGCCGGTGACGGAAATCTGCTCGGGGCAGCGGTCCAAGCCGCGCGTGCCCGTGCGACAGTCGGAGAGATCAGTATGGCCATGGAGAAAGTGTTCGGTCGTCATCGGGCCGAAGTTAAGACCCTCGCGGGCGTCTATGGGGCCGCCTATGAAGGCGACGAAGGGTTCGCGCGTATCCAAAAGGATGTCGAATCCTTTGCCGAGGAGGAGGGCAGGCGGCCGCGCATGCTTGTCGTCAAGATGGGCCAGGACGGGCACGATCGGGGCGCAAAGGTCATCGCCACGGCCTTTGCCGATATCGGCTTCGATGTCGACGTTGGCCCTTTGTTCCAGACCCCGGAAGAGGCTGCACAAGACGCCATCGACAACGACGTCCACGTCATCGGAGTGTCGTCCCAGGCTGCCGGCCACAAGACGCTTGCGCCCAAGCTGATCGAGGCGCTCAAGGAGCGCGATGCTGGAGATATCATCGTCATTTGTGGCGGTGTGATCCCTCAGCAGGACTATGATTTCCTGAAAGAGGCGGGCGTGAAGGCGATCTTTGGTCCCGGCACCAATATTCCGGCCGCAGCGTCGGAGATTCTGGAGATCATCCGGCAGGTGCGCTCCGCCTGAGGATTCGCAGCATTGACGAGGGGCCTTGCCCCTCGCGCTCCCCGGAGTATTTCTGAAAAGTGGAAATCCAGTGGGGTTTGATGATGACAAGACGGAAAAAGATCCTGGCCGGAATGGTGCTTGGCGCGCTTTGGTCCGTGGCCGTCGTCTGGCTTCCGGGGTTTGGGCCTCAGCCATTCATCCCTTTGAACCTCGCGCTGATCTATGCCTTCGTTCCTGGCGGGCTTTTCCTGTTGCTGGTCATTGGCCGCTTGGCGCAGCGGAGATTTTTTGATGACGTCATTATCGATGGTGGCCCCCTGACGCCGGGATCGGCAGCCGAGATCGATCAGCGGGTCCTCGTCAATACCGTCGAACAGATGGTTTTGGCGCTGTTGCTTTGGCCCTTCGTGGCGACAGGCCTCGGTGCGGTCACGGTCATCGTCATGGGTGTTGCCCTGGGCGTAGCGCGGATTGCCTTCTGGATCGGCTATCACCTTTCGCCGCCGATGCGCGCCTTTGGATTCGCAGCGACCTTTTACCCAACTGCATTGGCCACGGTCTGGACGATCTGGCGGATGGTGAACTGACGCTAACCGATCATCGCGAGCGAGCCGACAAGTAGTCCCGCCATGGTCCAGTTGAATGCTCTCAGTCGCGCGGGGCTGGACAGGAAAAGTCGCACGTTTTGTCCTAGCATTGTCCAAACGCTGACCGAAGGCAGGTTTACCGTGGCAAAGATGGCAGCCACGACCGCGATGGCGGCGATATCCTTGCTTGGCGCATAAACGGTGATCGCGGTGACGGCCATGAACCACCCCTTGGGGTTTACCCATTGAAAGGCAGCGGCTTGCAGAAAGGTCATCGGGCGCCGGTTCTCACCGCCTTTGGAAGGACTCGCTGCATGTGAAATCTTCCATGCGAGGTAGATGAGATAGGCAACGCTGACGACTTTCATAACCTGGTGCAAAAGGGGAAAGGCGTCGAACAACCCGATCAGGCCCAGCCCGATCAGAATGATCATGAAGCTGTGCCCGATGCTAATCCCCAGCATGTGCGGGATAGAGCGTCGAAAGCCAAAATTGGCGCCCGAGGCCATCAGCATCAGGTTGTTGGGTCCGGGTGTGATCGAAGTGGCCAGGGCAAAGCCGGCAAGGGCGAAGACCGTTTCTTGCATCATGAAACAATAATATTGCAAGATGATCGCAATTAGATTGTTATTCGTGACGACAAGTATCGAAATATGCAACTATAGGCGAAAATGGATTCAATAAACAGAAATATATTGCGTGTTCTGGGTCGAGAGGCTCGCATTTCCAACATCGACCTCGCAGACCGAGTCGGCCTGTCACCCTCGGCCTGCCTGCGCCGCGTCCAGGAACTTGAGCGCTCCGGCGTGATCCGCGGCTATCGTGCCGTGCTTGACGGTCCCTCCTTGGGGCGAGGATTCGTGGCCTTTGTCGCTGTGGGATTGAACGACCACAGCAAGAAAGGGCAGACGGCCTTTGAAAGAGCTGTCGAGAATGCGCCGGAAGTCCTGGAATGTCATAACATCACCGGCAGCGTCGAATACCTGCTGAGGGTCGAGGCTGCCGATCTTGCTGCCTACAAGGCATTTCACACCAATGTTCTGGGCACCCTGCCACAGGTCCATTCGCTGACGACCTATGTTGTGATGGACTCGCCCAAGGACGAGCGCGGCTAGGTTGCCGCGGCTGAAACCGTCGCTTGAGGTTTTGCCACCCAGGCAAGCAATCCGTATCCCAACAAAGCCGACACGATCGACCCGCTCAGAACGCCGACCCGGACGTCGTTCATCAACGACGGGTCGCTGTAGCTCAGGCCGCCGATGAACAACGACATGGTAAAACCGATCCCCGCGAGGCAGGCGACGCCATAGATGTGGATCCAATTTGCTTCGTGCGGCAGGCGGGCGAGCCCCAGACGAACAAGCAACCAGGTCATGCCGAACACGCCGATCTGCTTGCCCAGGATCAGGCCGAGGGCGATGCCAAGTGGAAGGGGTGCGAGGAAGGCTTCGAGCGACAGGCCCGACAGAATGACGCCCGCGTTCGCGAATGCGAAGACCGGGACGATGCCATACAGTACATAGGGTTCGAGCGCATGTTCGACGGCATGCAGCGGTGATTTCCCCCACACGTCTTTCAAGGGGATCATGAATGCCGTGATGACGCCTGCCAGCGTAGCGTGCACGCCGGACTTCAGGACCAAGACCCAAAGGACAATACCCAACAGCATGACTGGGGCGACGCGGTGCACCCTGCGGGCGTTCAGCCACAACATCAATGCCAGTGGCACCAGCGAATACAAAAGATACTCGACCTTCAAGTCGGCGGTGTAGAACAAGGCGATAATCAGGATGGCGCCCAGGTCGTCTAGAATGGCCAATGTCAATAGGAACACCTTTAGCGAGGTCGGCGCCCGCGTCCCCACAAGAGCCAAAATCCCCAGGGCAAAGGCGATATCGGTTGCTGCGGGAATTGCCCATCCGCCAAGGGCAACCGGGTTCCCCCAGTTCAGCGCGACAAAGACCAGGGCCGGTACAATCATACCACCGACAGCCGCGGCGCCTGGCAACAGGACGTCGCGCGGGTTCTTGAGCTTACCCTCAAGTACCTCGCGTTTCAGCTCAAGACCGATCAGAAAAAAGAAAACGGCCATCAAACCATCGTTGATCCAAAGGATCAGGGGTTTTTCCAGGCCATCCCCATTGATCGTTATCGTAAGATAGGAATCCAGTGCAGCCGAATAGGCTCCAGAGAACACACTATTGGCAGCGATCATGGCCGCTATTGCAGACAGGATCAAAAGAATGCCCCCGGCGGAGTCCGATTGGAAGAACTTGTCGAGTGCGCGGAGTAGCATTTCTTTTTCCGATCCTTTTAGTATGATTTCCGTGACGACATGGTGCGCGTTGAACGGAATTCAACTCCGCGAGGAAAAGTTGCGGCATGACGTCACGCCAAATGTTTGATTTGAGCACGAAAGTTGCATTTTTTTGTTGCTGTGGCTCTCGGCTTGGGCAAACAAACAACATGCACTTTTCATTGGCTCTCGATCATCTTGTTGTTGCAGCGCGCTCCCTTGACGAGGGAACGACCTATGTCGAAGCCATCTTGGGTGCCCGGTTGTCTCCCGGAGGCCGGCATCCCGACATGGGAACCCATAATCGTCTGCTGTCGCTGGGTCCCGAATGCTATCTTGAGGTTATTGCCATCGACCCGGACGCGCTTAAGCCGCAACATCGCCGTTGGTTCAACCTCGACAATTATTCCGGCGCGCCACGCATGACGAATTGGGCCTGCCGTACCGACGATCTCGAGACCGCACTGGAACATTCACCACCGGGCAGTGGCCGGATCATGCCCCTGTCGCGCGGTGACATTTCATGGCGCATGGGTGTTCCCGAATTCGGGCGTCTGCCGTTTGACGATGCCATGCCGGGGCTGATTGAATGGGTTGGCGAGTACTACCCAAGCAAGCGTTTGCCCGATCATGGTTATCGCTTGACCCGGCTCGACGTATTCCATCCTGATGCTGCTTCGTTCTTGGATGCCTTCCCGGCCTTGCATCGCCTCGACCAGGTTTCCGTCCGCAAGGGGCCGGAAAAGCGGCTGATCGCGACAATCTCGACGCCCGAAGGAAACAGGATTCTGGCATGATTGTGCGTCCTGCAGTGTCCGGAGATGCCGCAGCAATAGCCGCGATCCAGAACCCGATCATTCGCGACACGGCCATCACCTTTAACGCGGTTGAGAAGACCGAGGACGATATCATCCGGTCGATTGCCATTGTCCCCTGTTTCCGGGTTGCCGAGGAGGCGGGGCAAATCCTTGGGTTTGCGTCCTATGCCCAGTTTCGCAACGGCGTCGGCTATGGAAGGACGATGGAGCATACGATTGTTCTCGCGCCGGATTCACGCGGTCGCGGAATTGGGCGCGCGCTGATGGACGAGCTGTGCACTCATGCCACCGACAATGGCGTTGGTTCGCTTTGGGCTGGCGTCAGCGGCGAGAACCCGTCAGGCGTGGCGTTTCATGCCAAAATCGGTTTCGAAGAGATCGCACGGTTGCCAAAAGTCGGGTACAAATTTGGTCGCTGGATCGACCTGGTGCTCATGCGAAAATGGCTGGGTGACGTCGGGGCGGACAGCGCATAGTCTCTGCCCATGTCGATCTGGACCCGAATTTCCCAGGCTCTCGAGGCCCTGCGTTCTGGCGAACCCCTGTCGGAGGTCTTTGAACGCCTGCGCACACCGCCCGAACGTTCGGTCGGTTTTACCATCGCAGTGATCGCTCTCGGGGCCAAGATGGCCAAGGCGGACGGTCTCGTGACCCGGGATGAGGTGGCCGCCTTCCGCGAGGTGTTCCAGATCAACCGAGCCGACGAGGCCAGCGCCGCGCGGGTCTTCAACCTCGCCCGCCAGGACGTTGCCGGGTATGAGGAATATGCCCGTCGCATTGCCAACATGTTCGAACGCGCAGATGCGCCGCTCTGCGACCTGATGGAGGGGCTTTTTCACATAGCTGTCGCCGACGGCGCATACCACCCGGCGGAGGACGACTTTCTGTCCCGCGTTGCGACCATCTTCGGCATACCCGAACGCAGTTTCCGATCCTTGCGCTCGCGTTTTGTGCCGGACGCCGAACCCGACCCCTGGGACGTGCTGGGCGTTTCTCCCGACATGCCCATGGACGAGGTTCAGGCGACCTGGCGTCAGTTGGTCCGCGACAGCCACCCCGACCGGATGATGGCCCGCGGCGTGCCCGAAGAGGCGGTCAAGATGGCCGAGGCGCGCCTTGTCGCGATCAACCGCGCCTGGGAGGCGATCAGAAAGAACGCTGCCTGATGCGCATCGCCACCTACAACGTCGAATGGTTCTCGAACCTGTTCGACGACGACGGCAACCTGATGGCCGACGGCGCTTGGTCCGGACGTCATGACGTGCGCCGCCGCGACCAGATCGATGCGCTTGGTATTGTCTTCACCGCGCTTGACGCCGATGCGGTCATGGTGATCGAGGCCCCCGACGGGCACCGCCGCCGCGATGGCGTCAAGGCTCTCGAGGAGTTCGCCCGCGTCATGGGACTTCGCGCGCGCAAGGCGGTGATGGGCTTCGTCAACCAGACGCAGCAGGAAATCTCGCTGCTATATGATCCGGACACCCTCAGCGCACGTCATGACCCACTGGGGCATCCGTCCTTTGACAGCGACTACCATATCGACCTCGACGTGGATGCCAGCCCCGAAAAGGTCCGCTGGTCCAAACCGCCCCTGGAACTGGCGGTGACGACGGCCTCGGGCACCGCGCTACGCATGATCGGCGTCCACGCAAAGTCCAAGGCCCCCCACGGTGCACGCAACCATGACCAGATCATGCGCATAGGGATCGAGAACCGGCGCAAGCAACTTGCCCAGTGCATCTGGCTGCGCGAACGGGTCGAAGACCACCTTGACGCCGGGGAATCCCTAATCGTGCTCGGAGATTTCAACGATGGTCCGGGCCTCGATGAATACGAGAAGCTTTTCGGTCGGTCCGGAGTCGAAATCGTCATGGGCGAGGCCGGCGACATCCAACTCTTCGATCCGAACGCGGAGGCTTTGCTGCACGGCGCACCAGGGCAGAGGTTGCCCACTTCGGCTCGCTTCTGGATGGCGGACGTCAGGGACTGGATGGAGACGCTTTTGGACTATGTCATGGTCTCGCCTGATCTACGCAGCAAGGTGTCGGCCTGGAGGATATGGCATCCAAGCGACGATCCGGTCTGCAAAAACGTCGAAGAACTGAGAGACGCGCTGCTCGTGGCCTCGGATCACTTTCCCGTTTCCATCGATATCGACATCTGATCAGCGCCGATTGCCCGTTTTCCGTCAATATCTTGTCCGATTATGGCCACCAACACCCGGTCAAAATGGTCTGATTGCAGAATGCATTAGGGATGACTGAAATATGGCAATGGCGTCTGTGGACGACGACCTGCACCTGCCGGTTCGGAACGAGCGGCATGTTGCGAGCCGCGAAACCAACTGGGGGGTGGTTGTAACCGAGATGCGCGGGGATAAGGCGTCCCTTGCGGCAGCCGAGACCCTGTTCCGGGTGGCGGGCATGTTGATTATCCTTCTCGGCGGCGCGCTGCCGCTGCTGACCGGCGGACTTGTGACATATGCACCCGTTGCCCCCGTCCTGGGCATCGCCGCGGCCTGCGCCCTAATCGGTTTTTCGCTTCACCGCTATGCCAGTACCGGCTTTCGTTCGGAATTGCGCATCGACGTTCGCTTTGGCTGGGTCTTCCTGGGCACGGTGAACTCGGACAACGATTTCACCTCCAAGCGCGCGATACATCGACGTGATGTCGAAAGCCTGTTCATCGAGCGCGCCAAGTCCGGGTCGGCAAAGCTTTGCGTTCAACTCAAGGACAAATCACGAAAAGTCGTTGCAATGGTAGGTCCCGAGGAAGAACTGATCGCACCGTTGAAACGGACGTTCGAGACGCTTTTCTCCGAACACGACCTGAGGAGACGCGCCATTACACGCATCGAAGGCAACACTGTACAGGTCGCCTTCGCCTAGGCCGGCACTCGCCCGATTTCAGCCCTTCATCCGTTGTTAACCAAGCCCGGCGCAGGTAGTGTCCGCCAACAACTGAAAGATTCGGCGGAGGCGAGATATGGCGGGTTCGGTCAACAAGGTGATCCTGGTAGGAAATCTGGGGCGCGACCCCGAAGTGCGAACCTTTCAGAATGGCGGCAAGGTCTGTAACTTGCGCATCGCTACCTCAGAAAACTGGAAAGACCGCAACACCGGTGAACGGCGCGAACGGACCGAGTGGCATTCGGTCGCGATCTTTTCCGAACCTCTTGCCCGTATTGCCGAACAGTATCTGCGCAAAGGCTCGAAGGTCTACATCGAGGGCCAGCTCGAAACCCGCAAATGGCAGGACCAGTCCGGCAATGATCGGTATTCGACCGAGGTGGTCTTGCGGCCCTACCGTGGTGAACTGACGCTTCTGGATGGGCGTGGAGAGGGCGGCGGTGCTGGTGGCGGTGGCGGCTATGACGACCGCGACAGCTATGGCGGCGGCTACGGCGGCGGAAGTGGTGGCGGCTCGCAAGCGCCCGCGAGCCGCGACATCGACGACGAAATTCCCTTTTAAGTCCGGTTAACAGAACAGCATCGCCCGCCTATATTGGAACGGATGAGGTTTCAGGCACGGGGGCGACATGACCTGGTCATTTCCAATCGGCAGGCTCCTTGGGTCCGAACTTCGGATCCACGCGACCTTCTTTCTCCTGCTGTTGTGGGTTGGTGCCTCGGCCTGGGCGGCCGGAGGTCCGGTTTCGGCGGCCTTCAATGTCCTGTTCATCATGGCGCTTTTCGGCTGTGTCGTGGCCCATGAATTCGGTCACGCTTTGATGGCCAGACGGTTCGGGATCAAGACGCCTGACATCACGCTCTTGCCGATCGGGGGCGTGGCCCGGCTCGAACGAATGCCGGAAGATCCGGTCCAGGAAATCTGGGTTGCGGTTGCAGGACCGGTGGTAAACGTCGTGATCTGGGCGATCCTGGTGGTGATCCTCGGTGCGGGACCGGGGCTTGCCGAATTGGAAAGCCTCGACAGCGCCGCGTCCGACTTTGCCGGACAACTGGCAGCGGTTAACCTGATGCTGGTGCTCTTCAACCTCATCCCTGCCTTTCCCATGGATGGTGGACGCGTTTTACGCGCGGTTCTCGCTCTGTTCATGCCGCGGGCTTCGGCCACCGCCGTGGCATCAAAGGTGGGACAGGTGGCGGCGCTAGGGTTCGCCTTTTTCGGCTTGATGAGCGGCAATATCGTCCTGTTGCTGATTGCTTTTTTTGTCTTTGCCGCCGCGACCGCCGAAAACGCGGACGTCCAGATGCGAGAAACGACTGAGCATGTAGAAGCCCGTGACGCAATGATCACGTCCTTCGAGTCTCTCTTGCCGTCGGATGGGCTGTCGGCCATGACGTCTGGGCTGATGCGCACCACCCAGCACGAATTCCCGGTTCAGGACCACCAAGGGCACTTGGTCGGTTTCGTGACCCGTGATGCGATCTTCAAGGCCGCGAGCACCCAGGGGCCGCACACGGTCGAAAGCCTGATGGTGCGGGACATTCCGCAGATCGGGCTGCGCGCCCCGCTTGGCCAAGCTCTCGATGCACTAAACCGCCCCGATGTACCCGCCGTTGCGGTCACCGCGCCCGAAGGCGGCCTCCTAGGCTACATCTCGCGTGAGAATATCGGCGAGTTGATGGTACTGCGGCAGGCGCGCAACCGCTAGGCGCGCAGAGCCAACGCATCATCAAGAACTGACTTTAGCACGTCAGCGGGCACGTCGTCGGTCACAAAAGCTTCGCCGATACTGCGCGCGAGGATGAACCTCAACTTACCATCGATAACCTTTTTATCCTGTCCCATCAGCTGGATAAGATCGTCAGATCCCGGCAGATCGCCGGGGATGTCGGCCAGGTCAGTCTTCATCCCCATGGTCTTGATATGGGCGCGGACCCGGCTTGGTTCCTCCTGCGAACACAGGCCCAGCCGCGATGAAAGCTCAAAAGCCAGCGCACAGCCGATAGCGACACCTTCGCCATGCAGCAGTCGGTCCGAATACCCGGTCGCGGCCTCCAGGGCGTGGCAAAAGGTGTGGCCGAGGTTCAACAAGGCCCTGTCGCCCTGTTCGGTCTCGTCACGGGCGACAATCTCGGCCTTCATCTCGACCGACCTGCACACGGCCCGGGTCCGCGCGGCTTCGTCGCCCGACGCCAGGGCAGGGCCATTCTCTTCCAGCCATTCGAAAAACGCTGCATCCCCCAACAGCCCGTACTTCACGACTTCGCCATAGCCCGCCAGGAAATCGCGCGGTGTCAGGGTCTCCAGCACACCGATGTCCGCCAGGACCAGCGAAGGCTGGTGGAACGCACCCACAAGGTTCTTGCCGTGGGGCGAGTTGATTCCGGTCTTGCCGCCCACCGAACTGTCCACCTGAGCCAGAAGAGACGTCGGGATCTGCACAAAGCGGATGCCCCGGCGCAGGATTGCGGCGGCAAATCCACCCAGATCGCCGATGACGCCACCTCCCAGGGCCACAAGAATGTCTCGTCGCTCGATCCGTTCGGCCAACATCCACTCAACTACGCGCTCCAGTTTCGACCAACTCTTGGTCGCCTCTCCGGCCGGCAGGGACAGCGAGACCATGTCGATCCCTGCGTCGTTTAATCCTGCGCGCAGGGTCTCCAAGTGTGCGGCCGCCACGTTTTCATCGGTGACCACAGCCACGCGAGGGCGCGCCAGAAGAGGCGCAATTTCCCGTCCGGCTGCTTCGATCAAGCCGGTGCCGACCCGCACGTCATAGCTGCGTTCGCCCAGGGCCACGGGGATCACTTGGCTCGTCATGTTGTCTCCTCCAACACGTCGGGGTGCTGTTTCAGCAGTTCGATGACCCGGTCCGTCATCTGGTCGATCGAGAACACGGCATCTGCGTCGACGACCAGGTCGGCCAGCGCGTAGACCGGATCGCGTTCGGCCTGAATGGCGGCGAGGGTGGCGCGCGGGTTCTCGGTGCGCAACAAAGGGCGTGTCGTCTTGTGGCGCACCCGGTTCCACAACAGGTCAATATCGGCGCGAAGCCACAAAGAAACACCCTTTTTCGAAATCATTTCGCGGTTGGTCTGCCGCAGGAAGGCACCGCCGCCGGTCGACAGGATCACGGGAGGTCCGTCCAGCAGGCGCCCGATCACCTGGCTTTCGCGCTCGCGGAAAAACGGTTCGCCATCGCGCTCGAATATCTCCGCGATGGTCAGGTTGGCCGCGCGCTCGATTTCGACATCACTGTCCAGAAACGGCACGTCCAGCCGCCGCGCCAACGCGGTGCCGATCGCCGTCTTGCCGGCGCCCATCATGCCTACCATGGCAACGGTCTTCTTCAGCCTGAATGGCAATTCAGCAGCGCTCCGCACATCTTTCTGCTCCGGCAAACTGAATGGCGTGATCTTCTGGAAAAGACCAGTTATAAATCGGAAAAGAACCGCTGAAAGGCGGCAGGGACCCGATTCACGGTCCACGAGGCAAAAGGGTTTTCGGATGCTCCGAGTTTTGAAATTTATCCTGGTCCTGGCCGTCGTTTTGGCGGTCGCGGTCATTGGCTATGCGTATCTGGGCGATCTGACGCCCGACCAAAGCGATGTCAGTACACCGGTTACGTTGGATGCGAATTGATGCCGCGCGCTTCCTCGCGGTCGCATGCGCGGCCGTGTTCCTCTCTCAACCCGCTGGCGGACAGACCACCGGCTCCGAGCCGCTTTCTGCGATAGACTGGCTGTCGGATTCGGTCGAACTGCCCGAGGTTTTCGCGCCGCCAGAAATCGAGCCGACCGCGACCTTGCCGCCTGAGATCACTGTCTTTCCCCTGGGGACGCCAGTGCCGGATCGCGCAGGGTCGATCGACGCGCGGGACGTTGGACTTTCTCCCGGCCTTTGGGGCCGCAGCGCCGCAAGCGATCTTGCGAGGGCTGTGGCATCCCTTCCCGACGGCGCCGGCGGGCCACCGTCCCTGCGACGCTTTTTGCGTGACCTTATGGTCATGCGCCTCGACCCTCCCATTGATGCAGTTGTTGACGACAGCCTGTATTTGGCGCGGATCGACCGCCTTTTGGCTATGGGGCACCTTGATGCGGCGCAATCGCTGTTGGACGGGGCAGGGGCGCCCGAGCCTCGGCGCTTTCGGCGGGCCTTTGACATAGCGCTGTTGACCGATGGCGAGGAAAAGGCCTGTCGCGTTATCGAGGGGACGCCGGACATTTCGCCGACCTATGTCGCCCGCATTTTCTGCCTGGCTCGGCTCGGCCAATGGGAAGTCGCTGCCCTGACGCTCGGCAATGCCGAGGCGCTTGGTATTCTGACCCCCGAGGAAGATCAGCTTTTGCTGCACTTTCTTGATCCCGAACTGTTCGAAAGCCAGCCTCTGCCTGATGCGCCCCGGTTGCCGTCTCCCTTGGTGTTCCGTCTCTTCGAAGCCGTTGGAGAACGCATCCCGACCGAGCATCTTCCGGTTGCTTTTGCGGTGGCCGATCTCAGTGAAACGGTTGGCTGGAAGGCCCGTCTTAGAGCAGCCGAGCGGCTGTCGGCCAGCGATGCGATGAGCTATGCGTTTCTGACCGGCATCTATTCCGAGCGGAAGCCTTCGGCATCCGGTGGCATCTGGGAAAGGGTCGCCGCCCATCAGGCTCTGCTGGCAGCAATGGATGCTGGTGATCCTGACGAAATCGCCGACACTTTACCAGCCGCCTGGACCGCTGCGCGCGAAGCGGGGTTCCACGCCGGGTTTGCTGATTGGCTGGCTCCCCGGATCTCGGGAGTCACCCTGAACGGCACTGCAGGTCACATCGCCTTTGAAATAGCGCTCCTGGCCGGCCGGCCAGTGGTGGCCGAGGAATTCGCTGCCAAAACGCGCGAAGACCGGTTTCTTCTTGCAGTGGCAGAGAACCAGACAGGCGGTGCGCCGGCCGGTCCCGATCCATTCGAACGTGCCATTTTGCGCGGTCTGTCGGCGATAAGTCCGGGGTCGGCCTACCAGGCTCTCGTCGAGGATGACCGCCAGGGCGAGGCGCTGTTACGGGCCGTCGCGCAACTGATGGAGGGGGCCGCAGGCAACCCCGATGCGACTGCCAATTCTCTGGCGCTGCTGCGCACGCTGGGATTGGATGGCCTGGCTGTCCGGGTCGCGGTCGAACTGGTGCTGATGGAGGGCGCGGCGTGAACGGCGCGGGCCGGATCTCGGCCTTTCTCGATGCCCAGGCGGCCGAGCTCGGCGCATCCGAAAACACACTTCTCGCCTATGCCCGTGACCTCAAACATTTTGGCGACTGGATTGGCGTCAGAGGTGGAGACATCCTTGCGGCCAGCCAATCGGATATCGAATCCTATCTGATCGACCTCGACACCCAGGGCATGGCCCGTGCCACGCGCGCGCGCCGGTTGTCCGCCGTTCGCCAGTTCTTCCGCTTTTGCTTCGAAGAAGGCTGGCGCGCCGACAATCCTGCCGTGCGCATCAAGGGGCCGCAGCGCGAGAAACGTCTGCCCAAGACCCTCAGCGAAGACGAGGTCACCCGGCTGCTGGACGCTGCGCGCCAACTTGGCCGCAGCAACGACCGACCACGGAATATCTGCCTGATGGAACTCCTCTATGCCACCGGGATGCGCGTCAGCGAACTGGTATCCCTGCCGGTGTCGGCCGCGCGCGGCGACCCCCGGATGCTTCTGGTGCGCGGCAAGGGCAGCAAGGAACGCATGGTGCCGCTTTCGTCACCCGCCCGCACTGCTCTTTCCGACTGGATCGCCCTGCGAGATGCCGAAGAGGAAGCCGCACGCATCGAGAAAGGCACGCCCACGTCGAAGTTCCTCTTTCCGTCGCGGGGCAAGTCGGGGCACCTGACACGGCACCGCTTCTATCTCCTAATCAAGGAGATGGCCGTGGCCGCCGGCGTGTCGCCCGCCAAGGTCACGCCGCACACTTTGCGCCATGCCTTCGCAACGCACCTTCTGGCCAATGGCGCGGACCTGCGCGCGATCCAGACGCTTTTGGGTCACGCTGACGTTGCAACGACCGAGATTTACACCCACGTTCTGGAAGCCCGTCTCAAGGAACTGGTCCTCGATCACCACCCGATGGCCAGAGACTAAGACAGCATCCCGTCGCCGGATCGACGGCAGATCATACGGATTTGCCACCCTTTCAGGCAGTTGTCGCCCTCATTCCCTTGATCGAAACCCTTCCGGACCCCATAAACAGGGGGACAACTAAAAACCAACAAGCGAAATGGACGCGCCAAGCACATGATCGATGCCGCTTTCTGGACCGTTTGCGGCGCCGTGGCGCTCTTGCTGATCCTCTCTGCTTTTTTTTCGGGTTCGGAAACCGCCCTCACCGCCGCATCGCGCGGCAAACTGAAGGCCCGTGCCGAAAAGGGTGAAAAGGGGGCCGAGCGTGCACTCGAGGTGACCGAGGATAGCGAACGCCTGATCGGCTCGGTCCTTCTTGGCAACAACCTTGTCAACATTCTTGCAACCTCGTTGGCCACGGCGCTCTTCACACGCCTCTTCGGCGAAAGCGGTGTCGCCCTCGCCACGCTGGTCATGACCTGCCTCGTGCTGATCTTTGCCGAGGTCCTTCCAAAGACCTATGCCATCTCGAACGCGGAATCCGCTGCTGCCCTCGTCGCGCGACCGATCGGCTGGGTGGTCGCAATACTTGCGCCCGTCGTATCTTTCGTCCGTGGCGTGGTGCGCGGCATCCTCTGGGCCTTTGGCGTGCGCATCGACCCCGACAGCCATATCCTGATGGTGCGCGAGGAAATCGCTGGCGCGCTGCACCTTGGCCATTCCGAAGGCGTGGTCGAGAAAGAAGACCGCGACCGTATCCTTGGGGCGCTTGATCTCAGCGAGCGCACTGTCGAGGAAATCATGCTCCACCGCAGCAATATCGAGATGATCGACGTCGATCTTCCGCCTCAGGAAATTCTGGAACTTTGTCTGAACTCGGCCCACACACGCCTGCCGATCTATCGCGAACAGCATGAAAACATCATCGGTGTCCTGCACGCCAAGGACCTGCTGCGCGCAATGTACGGCAGGTTTTCCGGCAGCAGCGACGCCACTGATCCATTCGAAGGCTTCAACGTATTGGACGTCGCGATGGAGCCTTATTTCATCCCCGAAACCACCACGCTGGACGAGCAGATGCGCCAGTTCCTGCATCGCTCGACCCACTTTGCGCTGGTCGTCGATGAATATGGCGCCCTCGAAGGGCTGATTACTCTGGAAGACATCCTTGAAGAAATCGTCGGGGAAATCACCGATGAATTCGACATCGACGAGGACAATCCGCTTCGGCGCACTGATAGCGGCGACGTGCTGGTGGACGGTGCCATGACGATCCGCGATCTCAACCGCGCCACTGAATGGAGCCTGCCGGACGACGAAGCCAACACCATTGCCGGACTGGTGATCCACGAAGCCCAGAGCATCCCGACCAAAGGTCAGGTCTTTTCCTTCCACGGGTTCCGTTTCGAAATCCTTGAACGGCGCGAAAACCGCATCACTCGAATGAAGATTCGAAAGCTTTAAGCCTGTGCGTGCAAAAGACCACGTTCAGCGGTTTCCACTGGCCGCCGAGGCCGCTCGATCTATGCGGCAGATGACAAGGGCACAGTTTCCCGGATCGGGGCGACTCTAGCGTTCGGTCAGCTTCAACTCGATACGTCGGTTCTTGGCCCGCGCTTCGGGGGTGTCCGCAAGATCGACCGGGCGGTACTCACCAAATCCGGTTGCGGCAAGCCGGCTGGGCGGAAAGCCAAGCTCTTCGGTCATGTACTTGACCACAGACAGGGCGCGCCCCTGGCTCAGTTCCCAATTGTCAGCAAAAGCGCCAGTTCCAGAAAGGGGAACGTTGTCTGTATGACCGTCGACGCGGATGATCCAGTCAATGCTGTCGGGGATCTGGCCAGACACATCGGCCAGGAGCCCCGCGACCTGGGCGATTGAGCTCTGCCCCTCGGGCGACAGCGTTGCCGAAGCGCTTTCGAACAGGACTTCCGAGGAAAAGACGAACCGGTCGCCGACGATCTCGATCCCCTCGCGGTCGCCGAGCAGTCGCCGCAATGTGCCAAAGAACTCTGAACGATAATCCGCAAGGTTGGCCACATCGGTCTTCAACCGCTCGGCCTCCAGCCTCAGCCGCTCGGCCTCTGCGGCCTCCAGGTCGGCGCGCTTCTTCTCCTCGGCTGCGGCGCGGGCAAGGGCCTGGTTCAGTTGCGAGCCAAGGTTTTCGATCCGGATCTTCGACTCCGTATCGCGGGCGGCGGCAGAATCCAAAAGGCCCTGAAGCGTGTCCAGTTCCCCCCGCAAAGACGCGACCTGCTGGTTCAATGCCTCGACCTGCCGCTGAGCCTTGGTCGAGATCGCTTCCTCTTCCTGCAGCTGCTTGCGTGCTGTCGCCAAAAGCGCGGCCTGCCGTTCGCGTTCCGTCATTTGGGTCGCGTTTTCATTCTCGGCGGCAAGTTTGGCGGCAAGGGCGGCGGCAAGCTGCTCGCGCAGGCTGGCCGCGTCGCTGGCGTTGGTCTTCAGGGCACTCACCTCGGCCAACAGCGCGTCGCGCTCCGTCGTCAAGGCCGCAAGCCGCACATCGCGGTCCTCGGCCGTCGCGCCAAGGTCTGCCAGCTGCGACCGCGCCGCCGACAATTGTTCTCTCAGGTTCGACGCCTGTGCCGTTGCCGTGTCCCGTTCGGCAAGGGCCAGGGCCAGCCGGTCGGCCAACTCGGCGCTTTCGGATGTGCTTTCGTTCAACGACCCCTCGGCGCTCTCAAGTCGGATCAGCGCATCCGCCAGCTTGGCGTTCAGATCGTCCTCGACCGCATTGGCCGCGGCCAAAAGCGTCAGGGTCTCCTCGGCCTTGCGCCGTTGTTCTTCCAGCGCCAGCGACATCGCAGTCAATTCGGCGTCGGCATTCTTCAACCGCTCACGCAGGGCTTCTGCTGCCGCCGCCTCCGCCAGGCGTGCCGATTCCTCTTCGTTCAGCGCGGATTGCGCCTCGTCCAGCCTGGCCCGCAAGGCTTCTGCCGCCGCCGCCTCGGCCAGACGCGCCGCTTCGGTAGCATCCAGTTCCGCCTGCCTGCGCTCGGCTTCGGCCGCAGCCGCAGCAAGCGCCTCCTCCTGTCCCTCGGCCGCGGTCAGGGCCGCCAGCGCCTCGGCCAAAGAGGCCTCGCGCGTTTGCGCCTCGGCGCGCAGCTCGGCTGTCAACGCCTCCAGGGCCTCGCGCCGGGCGGCGGCCAATCGCGCCTCTTCGGCCTGGGCGTCGATCTCGTCTCGCGCCTGCGCCAGGGCAAGCTGCATCGCCTCCTGCTCGGAAATCAACCGTGCCCGCGCGGCCTCCAAATCCTCGATTGATGCGGCAAGCTGAACCCCTTCGGCCACCGCTTTGTCCCGCTCGGCCAACAGGGTCGCCACCTGTTCCTCGAAACTTGCAATCGCCGCGTCTCGTGCCGCCAGAGAGCGCGCCTGCGCATCGATCTGGCCGGTCAGGTTGGCGATCAAAGCCGACTGGCGGTCGCTCTCGGTTTGCAGGGACTCAAGGTCATCTTCCAGCCGCGCCGTCGTCTGTTGCGACAATCCCAGGGCCTGGCTCAGCGAGGTCACTTCGGCGGCAAGCTGGTCCAATTCGCTTTCCTGGCCCGAAATCGTATCGCGCAGAACGCCCTGAACCACCATAAAGATCGTCAGCACGAACATCAGCACCAGCAAAAGCGCCGTCATCGCATCCACGAAGCCGGGCCAGATCGAACCTGACATCCGCTGAGTGGCTCGCCGCGACAGCGCCACGGCTTAAAGCCCTGTATCCGAGGTGCGCCGCCCGATCATCCGAATGGCCTTGGTCAGCTGCGCGATGTCGGCACGCAACTCGCCCATGCTTTCCTGCCGCCCGGCTGAGATCTCTTCCAGAATACGGAGCATCTGGACGTCCATTGACCGCAGGCGCATCCGGCTTTCTGCGTCGAAGTTGCCGGTGCCTTCCTGCGCCATGCCCTCAAGAGCGGCGACCAGGCGCTCCTGGCTTTCAACGATGCGGTTCGAATCCGTGCCACTGATCTGGGTCGACAGATTTTGTACCGCTTTGGTCAGGTCGCCCAGCCGATCCTCTGCCGCGTCGCGCCGGTCCGCGCTTTCGGCATAAAAAGCCTGCATGGAATCCAGCCGCTCAGCCATCAGTTCGGCCAGCTGCGCAATCGCGCTCTGGTCGACGCCCGAGCCTTCTTCGCCGGTAAAGCCAAGCCGTGTGATCGTGGACAGCCACTCTTCCAGCTCGCGATAGAACCGGTTCTGGCCGTGGCTGGCGAATAGCTCCAACAGGCCGACTACCAGCGATCCCGCAAGACCCAACAGCGACGATGCAAAAGCCACGCCCATGCCGCCCAACTGGTCCTCAAGCCCGCTCATCAGCCGCTCGAAGACGGCCACACCGGTGTCGCCCTCTTGCGGCGCCAAGGCGCGGATCGTGTCAACTACCGCGGGAACCGTCGTCGCCAGGCCATAGAAGGTTCCCAAAAGTCCAAGGAAAATCAGAAGGTTGACGAGATATCGCGTGATGTCGCGGGCTTCGTCGATCCGTGTCGCCACCGAGTCAAGGATCGACCGGGATGACGAGGCCCCAATCTGGGTTCGTGCGCCGCGCTTGCGCAGCAGGGCTGCAAGGGGGGCCAGCAGGCGCGGAGCCTTGGTGAATTGGTGGCCCGGCCGGTCATGGGCAAACCCTTCGATCCAGCTTACCGACGAGACGAGCTGGAATACCTGCCAGAAACAGGCTAGCACGCCGATGACAAAGACAAAGGCAATAAAGCCGTTCAGATAAGGGTTGGCCAGGAACACCGGCGCAACCTTGGGCACGGCCAGATATGCCCCGAACCCAACAAGTCCCAATACCACCAACATCGTCATGATTTGACGATATGGCTGCGTGAATTGACGCCCGTCCTCGCGATCCGGTTGGTCCATCAGGCCCCGGCCCCGTTGTTTCATTGTGGGCGAGAATAGTTAATCCTTGGGGCGGTGCCAACCACTGAAGTTCCTTTGCCACGCCATCTTCGTTCAGGGCGAGGAAGACCGCCTTAATTCCGCGCGATCTTTCGTAGAAACCGGGTCTTTTCTCGCTTGAACTGTCGTCCTGAGAGAGCGCGGCCTAGACGCCACCTGCCAGTTCGCGCACCCGTGCCGACAACCACTCTAGGTCAGCGTCCTCTACGCCCAACTCGCGTAGGTGGTCGGCGGTGTTCCACAAGTACTCTGTGTTTGCTCCTCGCCCGCCAACAGCCGTCGCTATGGTCCGGGCCTGATCCTCAAGGCTCATGCCCGCGACGTACTGCACATGGCCCGGGTCGATGACATAGGCCAGTGCCGTGACCTCGCCGCCGCCCTCAAACTCCAGCGGCAGCAGGCGTTCCACATAGGCGGACGAGATTAATTCGCGGTCGCGCAGATAGGCAACGGTTTCCGGGATATCCTCATCGGGAACGCGCAAGGCCAGTCCATGGCAAATCGCACCGTCCAGCTCGTCCAGCGCAAGGACAAGCCCGGGCTCTTCTTCCGTGCCGCGATGATGGATCGACGACATGCAGAACGAACGGTGATACCCCTTCAGGACCGCCAGCCTCTGTTCGGCCACCCGAAAGCCAGGGTTCCACAAAAGCGAGGCATAGCCGAAGACCCAGAGCGGGCGTTGATCAAAGACTTTCTCTTCCGTCATGGGGGTCTTAAAACAGGCCGTCGCTCCAAGGGAAAGAGGCAGATGATCCGGTTTGTCGTTCTATGTCTGGTGGCCGCACTGGCCTGGATGGTCTGGTGGGCTGTCGGCAAGGGCGCTTACGAGCAAGGTCTTGCCGCCTGGGTCGACCAACAGCGCGCCCGGGGTTGGACCGCGACCTATACCGAGCTCAGAACAGTCGGATTTCCGAACCGTTTCGACACCACGATCCGCGACGTCGAACTGACAGACCCGGCCACCGGCACCGGCTGGCAGGTGCCTTTCGTGCAGTTCCTGTCACTGTCCTACAAACCGCACCAGGTTATTGCCGTCATCGCGCCAACGCACCGCATTGTGCTGCAGGGCCAAGATGTCGACGTCTCGCAAAAGGATGCGCGCGCATCGCTGTTCCTGTCGCCGACCCCCAGCCTACCGCTCTCCAGCGCCCGCCTCGTGGCATCGGACATTGTGCTGACGTCATCGCAAGGCTGGAACCTGTCCACCACCGAGGCCCGCTTTGCCGTCAGCTCCGACCCGACTCAGCACGACACCTATCGCATCGGGATCGAAACGACTGGTCTTTCACTGACCGAACACCTGCGAGGCCTCGTCGACCCCGGAGCCACGCTGCCCGACACCATCGCCCGGCTTCATGCAGACGCCTGGGTCAGCCTTTCCGCTCCGCTGGATCGTAACGCGTTCGAAGGCACGCGCCCCCGCATTACCAGCATTGACCTCTCCGATCTCTCCGCCGAATGGGGCAAGTCCAGCCTGTCCTTCAAGGGCGCACTGACCTTCGACGCCTCCGGTTTGCCCTCGGGCAAGGTCACCGCCACGGCGCAGGACTGGAAAACGCTCTATGACCTTGCCAGAACGGCCGGCCTGATCGACCCGGCAGCCGAAGAAAATGTTCTGAACGCCCTGACTCTGATGAGCCGCGGCGCCGACTCGCTCGAGGCGCCACTGACCATCGCGAACGGCATGATCAGCCTCGGCCCCGTACCGCTTGCCTCAATTCCCCGTCTGAGTGGCGGCTGATTACTGACAATA
>JBNKHH010000041.1:0-58319 GCA_050290245.1 Silicimonas sp. | reverse complement strand
GCTTCGTCTTCGGCTTCGGCGTCGGCTTCGGCTTCGGCTTCGGCTTCGGCGTCGGCTTCGGCTTCGGCTTCGGCTTCGGCTTCGGCTTCGGCTTCGGCTTCGGCTTCGGCTTCGGCTTCGGCTTCGGCTTCGGCTTCGGCTTCGGCTTCGGAAAGACTGGGGTCAATTTCCGGCGAGGCTGCAACCGGCTGGATCACGCCTTGGACAGGTATTTCGGTGGCCTCTTCGGCCAGCGCGTCTTCCGCAGGCGCGTCGAGCTCATGATCACGAGCGACGGCGGACTCGTCCTGGGGTCCGGCGGGGGCCTCTTCGACGTCCGCTTCCTGATCCTCGTCATCGACCAGATCGGCGGTGATCTGATTGATGGTCTCGGTCAGGGCGCGATTGCGAACCGGGCGCGTGGCGGACAGGGCCTGATCCTGGCTAAAAGGGCTTCGTCCCTCGGCCTCTTCGACATTGCGCGACACAACGGCGCGGATGCGGCGGAGTTTCTCGGCTACTGTTTCGGCAGGGCCTTCCGCTGGCGGCCGCGCGCCAGGGTCGATCGCCAGGACATCCTCGGGTTCATCCGACAAGAGGTATTCGTCGTCAAAGGCAAGAGGACCCGTTTCGGAAACCTCCGGCTCTGGGTTCGGTGCGGCGGCCTGAGGTTCTGCGGCTTTCTCGGTTTCGGGTTGGGCAACAACAGCTGAAATCACGCGGGCCGTCATGGCAGCGGTGTCGTCCTGATCGTCCTCTGTGTCCTCTACGGCCTCTTCGGCCTCGTCAACCTGGCGCAGGGCCACGCCCGTTTCGCTCACACGAGACTCGACGCGGCGGTTCACCTCTTTCTGAGCGATGCTTTGCAGCATCTCGACATCGGGCGTCGGAGGCTCGGCACCGAAGTAACGGTCGTCGGCAGCGAGGTCGCGGAAGTACTCGGCAATATCGCGCATCGCGCCGAGCGGATCGTCAAACCCCTCGAGCGTGCAGCTGAAAGTGCCGTAGGACACCGTAAGTATTTTAGTCGACTCGTTCATACCGCCGATCGCTTTCTCCCCCATACAGCAACAATGTGTTTACCACCGGGGCAGTCGAAAATAGGAACAGACCTGGGGAATTCACAAGAATTTTTCAGGTCAGAATTGTGGCGCTTCGTCCGTTGTTGGGAGACATTCGGTCATGGATAACGGCAATGTTCAATCCCCGAGCGGGGTAACCCTTGTAGGCGGCGGTGCACCGCGACGAAAGGATATTGTCAATTCCATGGCCCTGGCGCCCACCCTGGTCGCAGTGGATGGAGGTGCGAATTTCTGCCTTGACGCGGGATTGGAGCCGGTCGCTGTTATCGGGGATTTCGACTCGTTAAAGGGAGAAACACGCAGTGCCCTGCCACAGGCGCAATTCATCGAAATTGCCGAGCAGGTCAGTACGGATTTTGAAAAGGCATTGATCAGTATCGAGGCGCCGTTTGCCCTGGCGACGGGGTTCACGGAAGGACGGCTGGATCACACGTTGGCGGTGTTTTCCGCGCTTGCGCGGCGGATCGGCCCGCCAACGATCTTGCTTGGGCAGAAGGACATCGTATTCGCTGTGCCCAACCGGTTGGCCCTGGACGTGGGGGTTGGCGTGCGATTGTCCCTATTCCCGATGGTGCCCCTGGAGGGACGCTCCACAGGTCTGCACTGGCCGATCGACGGATTGCGGTTGAACCCAGTGGGGCGGATTGGCACATCGAATGTCACGACGGGGGCAGTCACGCTGGAGTTTGATCAATCAGGTTGCCTGGCGCTTATGCCGCCGGAGGCGCTGCCTGCCGTGATCGCCTCTCTGACCGGCTAAGGCTTTGTTCTCTAGCGATAATATATAGGCCAGCGCAGATCGTGACTGCGATCCCGGCCAGGGCCAGCCCGTTGGGGAAATCTCGGAATATCAACCAGCCCAGCAGCGCGGCCATTGGGATTTCCAGGTATTGCATCGGAGCAAGGGTCGCCGAGGGGGCAAAGCGCAGGGCCCAGGTCATCATCAGATGACCGCCGGTTCCGAGCGCGCCCATGACCGCAACGAGCCACCAGGTGCCGGAGTCGGGCATGGTGATGGCAAAGCCTGGCACATCGCTGCCGCTGAGCAAAGCCAGCGATGGCACGAGGAGAAGCACTGCGATGATGCCGGACACGAGTTGCAGACCGATGGGATCGACGTCCTTGGCGATCTGGCGCGTGACCAGCATGAAAAGTGCAAAGACGACCGCAACGCCGACGGGTAGGAGCGCAGGCCAGCCGACCTCGGCAAAACTGGGTTGCATAACCATCAGCGTACCTGTGAAGCCAACCGCACACGCAATGATGCGGCGGCTGCCGACCTCTTCGCCGAGAACGAAAAAGCCGAGGAGCAGCATGATGAACGGCATCACGAAGGCGATGGCTACGGCGTCGGCCAGAGGCAGGTAGCGAAGCGACAGGAACATGGTTCCGATGCCGAGAATGTGAAGCAGGCTGCGCAGCGCAACGAGCCGAAGCATGCGGCGGTTCATCGCCAGGGGAATCGCCAGCACCCAGACGATGGGTCCACAGATCAGGATCTGGGCGATCATGCGAATCGTTACGAGTTCCACGAGGTCGATGCGTCCGCCCAACAGCTTGGCCAACGCATCGGCAAGCGGTGCGACGATGCAAAATCCAAGCATCAGAGTGATGCCGAAAACGGGACGATCCTGGGTCATGACGGCGACCCTATATCTGGCAATTGTCGAAGGCGAATTGAATTTGACGGACCGATGCGCGTGGCACCGGTGAGGCTGCCCGCCACGTCGCAGGGTGTCCATCGTGTCCTGACAGGCTTGCGGCGGGCCAAGGCATGGGCTTTAACCGTCGGGTATCTGCCAGAACCTGATTTCCCCCCATGTCTCAGCCTCAAGGCCGCATCTCCGCGGTACTCGGACCGACCAACACCGGAAAGACCCACTATGCCATCGAGCGCATGCTGGGTCACCGAACCGGCATCATCGGCCTACCGCTGCGGCTTTTGGCGCGCGAGGTGTATGACCGCATCGTCGCGGTCCGGGGGCCGTCGGTTGTCGCACTGGTCACGGGCGAAGAGCGGATCGTGCCCGAACGGACTCAGTACTGGGTCTGTACCACTGAGGCGATGCCCGAGGGCATGGGGTGCGATTTCCTCGCCGTCGATGAAATCCAGCTCTGTGCCGACCCCGAAAGGGGCCACGTATTCACAGACCGGCTGCTGCGCGCGCGCGGACAACTGGAGACGGTGTTCCTGGGATCGGACACGATGCGCAGCGTGATTGCCGCACTGGTGCCCGAGGCGCAGTTCCAACGCCGCGAGCGGATGTCGACGCTGTATTACAGCGGCTCGAAAAAGATCAGCCGGATGACGCCGCGCGCTGCCATCGTCGGGTTTTCGGTCGAAAGCGTCTATGCCATCGCCGAATTGATCCGGCGCCAGAAAGGCGGCGCGGCAGTCGTGATGGGCGCCTTGTCGCCGCGCACCCGAAACGCCCAGGTCGACATGTACCAGAACGGCGACGTGGACTACCTTGTGGCCACAGACGCCATCGGCATGGGGCTGAACCTGGATATTCGCCACGTGGCATTTTCCAGCCTGCGCAAATTCGACGGACGGCGGATGCGCGATCTTCAGCCGAACGAGCTGGCCCAGATCGCAGGCCGCGCGGGTCGGTTCCAGACCGACGGCACATTCGGCGTCACCGGCGAGGCCGCGCCGCTGCACGAGCAGGTCGTCGAGGCGATCACCAGCCACAGCTTTGCGCCGATCCGCAAGATCCAGTGGCGCAATCCCCGCCTGGAGTTCGGCACTCTGGATCGGCTGATATCCACGCTGGAGCTGGCCCCGGAGGGAGAGATTCTGGTCCGCGCGCGCCAGGCCGACGACGTCCTGGCCCTGAAAACACTGGCCGACGACGCCGAGGTTCGGGCCCGCACCTCGGACGGCAATTCGGTGCGCCTGCTGTGGGATGTCTGCCGGATTCCGGATTTTCGAGGCATCAGCCACCAGGAACATGCCGCTCTTTTGAACGCCATTTACGGGTTTCTGCATCAGAATGGCCACGTTCCCGAGGATTGGCTGGCCCGACAGGTAAAGCGGATTGACCGCACCGATGGGGATATTGATACGCTTTCGCGACGGCTCGCATTCATACGGACTTGGACGTATGTTGCGCAGCGTCGCGGGTGGACCAGGGACGAAACCCATTGGCGGGACACCACGCGCGCGGTAGAAGATCGCCTGTCGGATGCCTTGCACGAGGCTCTGACACAAAGATTTGTCGACCGGCGAACAAGCGTCTTGCTTCGCCGGTTGAAACAGAAGGAGGGCCTTGTGGCCAAGGTGAACGATAAAGGTGACGTGACCGTCGAAGGACAATTCGTTGGTCGTCTTGAGGGGTTCAGGTTTCACCAGGACGCCAGTGCAACCGGTGACGAGGCGAAAACCGTCAAGGCCGCCGCCACCGCTGCGCTCGGCCCTGAGTTTCATCTGCGCGCGGACCGGTTCTATAACGCGCCGGACACCGAAATGGACTTTACCGAACAAGGTGGTCTGATGTGGGGCGAGCATGCCGTGGGCAAGCTGGTCAAGGGAGATGATCCCCTGAAGCCCCAAGTTGCCGCGTTCGTCGATGACGAAGCGGGCGCGGAAGTGGCCGAAAAGGTCCAGCGGCGTTTGCAGCATTTTGTCGACCGCAAGATCGCGGCGCTGTTCGAGCCGATTCTGAATATCCAGCGCGACGAGACCCTGAGCGGGATCGCGCGCGGCTTCGGGTTTCGCATGATCGAAGCTTTCGGAATCCTGGATCGGCGCGACGTGGCCAACGATGTGAAGGAACTGGACCAGGAGGCGCGCGGTGTTCTGCGCAAGCATGGCATTCGTTTCGGTCAGTTCACCGTGTTCATGCCTGCCCTGTTGAAACCTGCTCCGACCCGTTTACGGCTGGTTCTGTGGTCCCTGGCGAACGGAGCCGATGAATTTCCCGAAAGCCCGCCGCCCGGGCTGGTGACGATTCCGTCGATAGATGGTGTTGCGAACTCGGTCTACCTGATGTCGGGCTACAAGCGCGCCGGAGATCGTGCGATCCGCATTGATATGCTTGAGCGTCTGGCCGACCTACTGCGCGCCGAAGACAGCCGCGGCGGATTCGAGGCCACCCCTGACCTGTTGTCGATAACCGGCATGACGCTGGAGCAGTTCGCCAACCTGATGGAGGGCTTGGGCTATAAGGCCGAGCGCGGCGAACGTGAAAAGCCCGCCCGTGTCGACGAGGTGGTACCTGGCGCTGACGGTACCGCGGCGGATCCGGTTCCGGTGATGGATCGCGGCGATGCTGCACTTGGAGGTGTTACCGAAGCACCGCACGAGGCCACGCCAGCCGACACCACGGAGGGTACGGAGAACCTTATCGACGAGGGGCGCGCGCCGATCGACGAAACGGAGCAATCCGCCGACACCGAGGAAGAGGCCGCGGCAGAAGGTGCGCCACCTGCCGAAGTTTCGGATACTGAAGTGCCGACTGGCGTCTCGGCAGACGCCGAGGTGCCGCAGGAGACGACCGAGGTCTTTTTTACTTTTACCTGGGGCGGCAATCGCGGTGTTCAGCGGCGCGGCAAACCGCAGGGCAAAGGTGGCGGCAAGCCGAAGGGTAAGGGTCGGCGACCATCGGACAGCGGCGGCGGGGGAAACAAGCCGCGCAGCTTCCAGTCGCGCCCGCCGAAGAAGGACCGCATCGACCCAGACAACCCCTTTGCTCAGGCCCTCATGGGACTGAAGAAGGACGACTCCTGATCCGTCCGGTAGGCGAATTGCCATTTTTTGGCACATCTCATTGGTTTTGCGCCGCGCATTTCGCGACGCGATGCCTTCGGCGAGAGTATTTAAAAAAAGAAGAAGGCCTGACGCATGGCTGAGACCCAGCGGCTGGATCAATGGCTGTGGCACGCGCGGTTTTTCAAGACCCGCAGCTTGGCGACCAAGCTGGTGGCGGCCGGGCATGTTCGGGTGGATGGCGTCCGGGTGTCAAAGCCCAGCCATGCGCTCAGACCGGGCGTGACGCTGACATTTGCGCAGGCCCGGAATGTGAGGGTCGTGACGGTGGACTCTCTGGCCACAAGGCGCGGCCCTGCCAGCGAAGCGCAGGAGCTTTATACCGACCATTCACCGCCATCGCAGAACGATGATCCGCCAAATCCCCGGTTCGAGGGAAAAGGCCGGCCAACAAGGAAAGATCGCCGAAATGCGCGACTTTCCGGCCCTACCCCGCTTGATTGAGGCGCGATGACGCGTTACCTCAGCCGGGTTCAGAACGTGAGAGCCAGATGACCTACGTCGTTACGGATAACTGCATCGCCTGCAAATACACCGATTGCGTGGAAGTTTGCCCTGTGGATTGTTTCTATGAGGGTGAAAACATGCTGGTGATTCATCCCGACGAATGCATTGACTGTGGCGTTTGCGAGCCCGAATGCCCTGCCGACGCGATCCGGCCCGATACTGAGCCGGACATGGAAAAATGGGTTGAATTCAACCGCAAGTATTCGGAAGCCTGGCCTGTGATTGTCACCAAGAAAGATCCTCTGCCCGACGCGGAGGATATGGATGGCAAGCCGGGGAAAATGGACCTTTTTTCCGAAACGCCCGGCGAAGGCGGCTGACGATTCGGGAGGCGGCGACCCAAGTTCCGCCACGGAAGTTAACCAAGATTACCCTTTGTTTGCTTGAGGGCAAGCGCGAGTGCACCGCACCTGCCTTGGAATCGCCCTAATTTTTTGCTATATTTCTAAAACATAGGCCGGAGCCCGGACGTCTTTGTCTGGATGCGTGCGGCGACATAGCGAAAGCGGCGGGGAGATGTGTGTGTTCCCGACGTGTTTTTGTCGCCTGGTTCCGGGGTTTGAAAGGAAAATGGTTGAATGAGCAAACCTAAGAAGATGGAATTCCGTCCGAACGATTTCGTCGTTTATCCGGCCCATGGGGTGGGCCAGATCATCTCGATCGAAGAACAGGAGATCGCTGGCCTGACGCTTGAGCTCTTCGTGATCTCGTTCGAGAAGGACAAGATGACCCTGCGGGTTCCGACGAACAAGGCGGCCGATGTCGGCATGCGCACCCTGTCGTCGCCAGAGGTCGTTTCCAAGGCCATGACCACCTTGAAGGGCAAGGCCCGCGTCAAGAAGGCCATGTGGTCCCGCCGCGCCCAGGAATATGAGCAAAAGATCAACTCGGGCGACCTGATTGCCATCGCCGAGGTGGTTCGCGACCTGCATCGCGCCGACGACCAGCGCGAGCAGAGCTATTCCGAGCGCCAGCTGTACGAAGCCGCCCTTGAGCGCCTGACCCGCGAAGTCGCCGCTGTCAGCGGTGCTGACGAAACGGATGCGCAAAAGCAGGTTGATGACGTGCTGGTCAGCCGCGCGGCCTGACCCAAAATCGACACTACTGAAAAACCGCGTCAGGCTCGGCGCGGTTTTTCTTTTCCCTCGCGGCGCGTAAACCTTTCGAGGGCCTCCAGCAGATCGGAAGGGGCATCTCCGGCCACCTCGTCGGCGACGTGACTGAAAAGGTCGGCAGCCCCCAAAAACATCCCTGAACTCCCCTGCTCGGGCATGAGGAACTTGGCAATTTCGAGCATCTCACCGTCCCAGCGGTAGGCCTTGTCGGGCATCTTGGGAAGATGACGGACCAGCCAGCCAAAAAGGGCGTCCTGGCTAAGGTTCAACTCGTCGATCAAAGGTTCGAGAACGCCGTTCCGCGCGGCGCCGATGGACATTGCCGTGCCGAGCGCCTGGAAGCCCTTGGTTATGCCTGCATAGGCCATCTTGATCGACGAGGCGTCACCGATGATGTCGGAAAGGACCCGTGCGTCGATACCGCGCGCCTTCAAGCTTTCGGCCGGTTCCGAAACATCGCCAGACATATAAAGGCGCGGACTGGGTCTGCCCGGCGCCGGTGCAGGTCCGATGATCGAGGCGTCGCCGAAGGGAAGGCCCGCTTTGCCGAACGCGTCCGAGATTTCGCGCACCGTGTCGGGAGCGATGGCGTTGCAGTCGAGAAAGATCGGCGGGCGCTGCACGGATTTGAGAAGCGGCAAAAAACGGTCGCTCAATTCTCCGGCACGTGCCGGTGGAACGATGGACAGTATCGCGCTCGACCGGGCGACAATCTCTTCATCTGACGCTGAAACGGCGCCGGCGACCTGGGCACGCGAAACGCTTTGCGGGCTGCGTCCCACAAGCGATGTCAGGACATTGGCCCCGTTTTCGACCAGACGGGCGGCAATGCCTGCCCCCATCTGTCCCATGGCGATTACAGCAAATGTTGTCATGCCGAGAGTAGACCAGATCAAAATCTGCGCGAAAAGGCGGATTCGGCGCCCGGATACTACCACTGGGCCCACGCCGGCCGGTGCGCATTCGGTCGCCGATGATCACCCCTGGCCTCGTGGGCGATCCCACGTCATCCCTGTCAAATTAAATCATGGCCGAGACAGGATTGATCCGGGGGAGATCAGGCCTGTGTCGGGTCGTCGACATACATCCGCCAGCTGTGTTGCGGTGCATATCCCAGGAGGCGCTTTGCCTTCGCATTTGAGTAAAACGTCTCATCCGTGCCCATGTCGGACTTGACCGGAACGCCGTCATAAAATTTCTCGATCAGCTCCGGGGTCGTGGCGGCGACCGAGTGGTCGTCGTTGGAGACGTTGAAGATTTCGTAGCCCAAGCCATCAGTTTCGAGACATTTCTGGACCATCTGTCCCAGGTCGCGCGCATCGATATAGGCGAAGATATTGCGGCGGCGTTTCCCGGGCTGGGTGATGAAGTCAGGAAACTTGGTGCGATATTCGTCCGGTTCGATCACGTTGTTGATGCGCAGTCCATAGATGTCTGCGCCCGTTCGGGCCTGGAAGCTGCGGGCGGTCACCTCGTTCACGACCTTGGACATGGCATAGCTGTCTTGGGGCACCGTGGGGTGGTCTTCATCAACAGGAACGTATTCCGGTTTCTTTTCGCCATCGTGGAAGCAGATACCGTATGTTGTCTCAGAGGAGGCGAAAATCACCTTTTTCACGCCTGCGCGCAGGGCCGCATCGATCACGTTGTATGTGCCGATGACGTTGGTGCGATAGCATTCATTGTCAGGGGTCAAAAGTATGCGCGGCACAGCGGCAAAGTGGACGACGGCGTCGAAACTTGGGACGCCGGTTCCGGGTTCAAGCTCGTCAAAGCCGGCATAGCCGTGCATGACGTCAAACATCTGTCCCGCGTCGGTGATATCGGCGATTCGGTTGTCGACACCGGGCGCGTCAAGAGGCGTCAGGTCGACATTCAAGACCCGGTGGCCCTGAGCGACGAGGTAGGGAACGACGTGACGTCCGGCTTTTCCGGCGCCTCCGGTAAAAAGAATGCGCATTTTCTCCCCCTTTTCGGTTTAGTTCACGTTCTCTACGCCATCTGGCTGGCCCACGACCACGAACCGCAGCGCGTCTGGCTGGTACAGCCGTTCACTGACGCGACGGACGTCTTCGAGCGTCACTGCGTTCACCCGGTCGTTGCGCGTCGTTACATAATCAGGTGTGAGACCGTCCATCTGCATGCCCACCAGAATGCGGGCAATTGTGCGGTTACCGTCAAATCTCAGCGGATAGGCGCCGGTCAGATAGGTCTTTGCCTCGTCCAGTTCTTTTTCGGTCAGGTCGCCTTCGGCGATCTTGGCCCATTCGTCCTGAATGATCGCGATAGCCTCTCCCATGCGATCATTGGCGGACGCGAGTTGCCCGATGACCATGTCGGCGTGGTCGTAATTCACGAGATACGAACCAACACCATAAGTCAGACCGCGCTTTTCGCGCACCTCGTAGCTGAGCCGAGACTGGCGGCCAGAACCTCCGAAAATTTCGTTGGTGACATAGGCCGCAAAAAAATCCGGATCGTCGCGCGGAATGCCCTCGTGCCCAAAGATCGCGACGGACTGAGGCGTGTCGAAGGGCACCAGGGTGACGCCACCATCGAACTGGATCGGCGCATCGTCCGGCAAGGGCGTCCCGGTCGCGGGAAGGTCGCCCAGCAAGTCGTCAAGTAGCGCCGCAAGTTCATCGGCCGTGATATCGCCCGCCGCCCCAACATAGACGCGGTCCTGGGCAAGGACGTCACGGTGTGCATTCACGATATCATCGCGAGAGAGCGCCGAAACGCTTTCGATCGTGCCGTCAATCGGTGTCGCATATGGATGGTCGCCGAAAGCCAGCGCGTTGAAGGTCCGCGAGGCGATGCCGTTCGGGTCGTTTTCGTCGCCCCGAATGCCGGACAGGACCTGCGCGCGCACCCTCTCGATGGCATCGTCGTCGAAACGTGGATTGACCAGGGCCTCGCGCAGGAGCGCCATCGCCTCGTCCCGGTTTTCGGTCAGGAAGCGCGCGGAGACTGTCAGAGCGTCGCGATGCGAATCGAAACGAAAGCTGGCGGCAAGACCGTCGCGCGCGGCGGCGAAGGCCTGGGCGTCCAAGTCGCCCGCCCCCTCTTCGATCAAACCTGTCATCAGGTTGACGGCACCGCGCTTTCCCTCGCGATCAAGCGAGCCGCCGCCCCTGAAGCGGATTTCGATAGCGGCGAAGGGGATCGAGTGTTCCTCGACCAGCCAGGCATGAATGCCCCCCGGTGTCGTGATGTCCTGAATGTCGACCGCCGCGCGCAGCGGCGTCGCGAAAGCTGCCGTGATCAGGACGGCAATTGCGAAACGGATCATTGCATCACCTCTTCCGAGTGACTGCGGACAAACCCGGTGACGGCCTGCCTTCGGTCGAACACCATGCGGGCGGCTGCCAGGACATCGCTTTCGGTGACCTCCTGCAAAAGGTCGGGCCAGGATTCGATGTCGGCGACGGTCAATCCGGTGGTCAGCCCCGAGCCGTAGCGGCGGGCGATGGCCTGGATATCGTCCAGTGCATAAATCTCGGAGGCGCGTACCTGCATCTTGATGCGGTCAAGCTCGTCAGCATCGACACCTTCTTCCAAAAACTCGGCAACCGCCTGGTCTAGCGCCTCCTCGGCATCATCGAGAGAAACGCCCTGAGCGGGCACGATCACCAAACCAAACGTGGTGTCGTCAAGCGACCCACCTGAATACCAGGCCGATGTATAGACAGCCTTGGCGTCGTCGAATTGCAGCTTCTTCGCAAAAACCGATGTGGTTGGCGAGCCGCCCAAGACTTCGGCCAAAATCGTCAGGGCCGCGGCCTGCTTCTGGTTGCCCGCGTCCCGTTCGGGGGCAAGATAGCTGCGCATGACATAGTCGTTTCCGATCCGCGGATCGGCGTAGACAAGACGGCGCTCGGCAAGCTGCGGCGGTTCGGTCACGCGCTCGCGTCGTTCGATCAACGGATTCGCAGGGATGACGCCATAGTGCTTTTCGGCGAGGGCGCGGACCTCTTCGGGGTTGACGTCGCCTGCCACAACCAAAACGGCGTTGTTAGGACCGTAGTGCGATTTGTAGAACGTGACGGCATCTTCGAGGCCAAGCGAATGAGCCTCGTGTTTCCATCCGATGATGGGGATACCGTAAGGATGATTCAGGTATTGAGCCGCACGCAATTGTTCGTTGAACAGGGCGCCGGGATCGTTTTCGGTGCGTTGGTTCCGCTCTTCAATTACCACGTCTCGTTCGGTGGCGATGTCACCTTCGACCAGAGCCAGGCCATCCATGCGGCTGGCTTCCATCCCCATCACAAGATCGAGGCGGTCTGCGGCGATGCGCTGGAAATATGCGGTGTAGTCATAGGAAGTGAAGGCGTTGTCGCTGCCGCCGTTCCGCGCAACAGTATCGCTGAGTTCTCCGGATGCCAGTTCATCGGTCGCCTTGAACATCAGGTGTTCCAGGAAATGTGCGATGCCTGACTTTCCCGGGGGTTCATCTGCCGATCCGACGCGGTACCAGACCATGTGCGTGACCACCGGTGCGCGGTGGTTTTCGATGACGACGGCTTCAAGGCCGTTGTCCAGCGTGAAGCTGGTCACGCTTTCGGCATTGGCCGCCTGACTTGCGAGGGCGAGCGTTGCCGCAAGCGTGGCCCACAGATTACGCATATACGTTCCTTTCCACTCGAACAGACCGATGATGGCCTCTTTGGCGGGACCTTCAAGGGCGCTTGCGAAAAATTGAATGTCAGTTGCCCGAAGCGGGTTCCGGCGGAACGGCCGATGTGCGGATCCCCAGGCGGCGCAGGCGTTCCAGTTCGCGCCGCTGATCCAACTCCATCGGCTCATAGGCGTTGTAGTAGACGTTCACTTGCAAAAGCCGCTCAAGGACGCGGCCCCGGTTTTCGTGCCGCCAGGCTTCGTCCTCGGAAGCAAGGCGGTTGCGGATATTCCTCTCGACGCCGAACCGTGTCGCATGGGCCACAAGAGCAACGTCGCTGGACCCGCGCGTCAAGACTTCAGGATTGCCACCAAGGGCAAGTGCGACATCTGCCTCGGGCGTGGGATCGGTACGATTTACGCCGCCCGGTGTCGGGGCGGGCAGCGCAGCGAAATCCTCGGGCATCTCAAGCGGTTTGATCGGCACGACCGCGAACTCGTCGGGGCCTTCTTCACGCGGCTGCTTGATGTTCATCAGGCCTGGATCGCGACTGCAGGCGGTGACCGCCAGAAGCAGAGCTATCGCAAGAAATGCACGCGCCATTTTAATCCTCGAACCCGTTTGTTCTGTCATACTGTGCAACGCCAGTCGTTGGAACCGCTTTTCGAAATGCCGTCAGTTCTGGTCTCGTGGGGCTTCCACCTCAACCGTTTTGCTGGGCGTCAGGAAGATCAGGCCTGCCGCGCCAGCGAAGATCGCGATATCGGCCAGGTTGAACGACCAGGGGTTTTCGAAGCCGCAGCAGGACATGTTCAGGAAATCGGCAACCGCGCCATACACCACCCGGTCAACAACATTGCCGACAGCCCCGCCAACGACCAGACCGGCCGAGACCTGAACCCATTTTCCCGGCTTGTCGCGAACCATCCAACCGACAATCCAGGCACAGATTGCCACGGCCAGACCGATCAACACCCATTTTCCGGCGAAGGGAACAAAGCCAAAGTTGATACCTTCGTTCCAGGCCATGCGCAGGATCAGGTAGGGATCGGCGACCATGATGACGCCCAGGGTTTTCAGATCCATGAGCTGCACCACGACCAGCTTTGAAAGCTGGTCGAGCGCTACCACGAGAAGTGTCGTGCGGATCAGGGGCGCAAGTGTCTTCATCAGTGCCGGAAATGTCTCATGCCGGTGAAGACCATTGCAAGCCCTGCCTCGTCAGCAGCCTCGATAACGGCATCATCCCGCATGGAACCACCGGGCTGGATGACAGCCGTCGCACCGGCATCCGCAGCGGCCAGTAGGCCATCGGGGAACGGGAAGAAGGCGTCCGACGCGACCACGGACCCCACAGCAGGGCTTTGGGCGAGGCCGATCTCGTCCGCCATGCGCTTGGCCTTGAGTGCCGCGATGGCGGAGCTGTCGACGCGGCTCATCTGGCCCGCGCCGATACCGACCGTGGCCATGTCGCGCGCATAGATGATGGCGTTCGACTTGACGTGCTTGGCCACGCGCCATGCAAACAGCATGTCGGCGACCTGATCGTCGGTCGGTGCGAGTTTTGTCACGACCCTGAGATCGGCGGCGGTGATGCGCCCGATGTCATCGTCCTGCACCAGCCAACCGCCCGAAACCTGGCGGACGGCCAGGCGGGCGGCGGTGGCATCGGGCAAACCGCCCGTTGTCAGAAGACGCAGGTTCTTCTTGGCAGCGAAAACCTCCTTGGCTTCGTCGGTTGCCTCTGGAGCTATGACCACCTCGGTGAAGATTTCGGAGATCGCGCGGGCGGTATCACCGTCGAGCGTACCGTTCAGCGCAACAATACCACCAAAGGCCGAGGTGCGGTCGCAGTCGAAGGCGCGGCCAAACGCCTGGGCAAAAGTATCGCCGCGTGCCACGCCACAGGGGTTGGCGTGCTTGATGATCGCAACTGCCGGTCCCTGGGCAGGGTCGAACTCTGCCACAAGACGGAAAGCCGCATCGGTGTCGTTGATGTTGTTGTAGGACAGCTCCTTGCCCTGGTGCTGTTCCGCCGTGGCGACGCCGGGAATGTCGGTACCGTCGGTATAGAAGGCGGCGGCCTGGTGTGGGTTCTCGCCATAGCGGAGGCTTTGGGCCAGCTTGCCGGCAAAGGTGCGTCGGCGGGGGGTGGCCTCTTCAATGGCAGTCGCCATCCAGGCCGACACGGCGGCGTCATAGGCACCGGTGCGAGAATAGGCTGTCAAAGCCAGACGCTGGCGGAAGCCATAGGTGGTCTGTCCGTCGTTCGCGTCCAGTTCCGCCAGAACGGCGGCGTAGTCTTCGACATCCACCACGACGTTGACGAAAGCGTGGTTCTTGGCGGCTGCCCGGATCATCGCTGGGCCGCCGATGTCGATGTTCTCGATCGCGGTGTCGTAGTCGGCACCGGCAGCGACCGTGGCCTCGAAGGGATAAAGGTTGACGACCAGCAGGTCGATCGGCCCGATACCGTGCGCCTCCATCGAGGCGACATGGCCCGCATCGTCGCGCAGCGCCAGAAGGCCACCATGCACGACCGGGTGCAGTGTCTTGACGCGACCATCCATCATTTCCGGGAAACCTGTCAGGTCTGCGACGTCGGCCACTGTCAGGCCAGCTTCGCGCAGGGTTCTGGCGGTGCCGCCAGTTGAGATCAGTTCGACCCCCTTGCTGGCCAGGGCGGTGGCGAAATCAACCAGCCCGGTCTTGTCGGAAACGGAAAGAAGCGCGCGGCGTACCGGCTGCAAATCGGTCATGTCGGATCGGTTCCTGCTATGTCATTCTTCTGCCAGTTCGCCTTCCTGGCCATAGTCGCGGATCGCCGAGGGCGTATCCTGCGTCTTGGACAGGGACCAGCTGACGCGGGTGGCATACTCCATGGCATGGCCAGAGAGAACGACCTGTTTGGTCGCACGGGGGCTTAGGCGCGATTTTTCCAGGTAAACACTCGATTCCAGGGCCAAATCTACAGGGCCAGTGAAACGAAAGACCCAGATCTCGCCACTTTTCAGCACCATCGAGACGGCAGAACCGTTCATATCCAGCGTTGCGTCGACGTCGGGGTGAAGGTGAAAACGAATCGAAAAAGGCACGCCCTTGAAACGTGACTTGTCAAAAATCAGATCAAAACGGCGCTTGTCCGGTCTGCTCATCGCCAGAAGAACGTCTTCGCCGTGCAGTTCGCGGCCGTCGAAACCGATGTGCATGGTGCGCACGTGGGTCAGCCCATGGCTGGCCTGATAGCCATTATGTCCAACGACGATACGCGTACCGCCCTCGACCTCGTCGCGTTCGAAGCGAACTTCGGTCGGCGCGTCGACCAGAAGTTCGGCCTTGCGGCCAGACACCATGCCCGCGACGCCGAGACGGGACGAGGAATAGCCTTCGATGCCAAGTGTTGAATGGCTGGGGGTCGCCCGCCCTGCCCTGCGCCAGTTCTTGCCAAAGGTTGCACCCGATCCGCAATTGACGATCAGGGGACGGCGCCCGGAGGTCAGTTCGAAAGCAAGCGTCGATGCGTGGGCATTGGCCGAAGCCTCGGGTTTGGGTGGCGGGGCGGCGTCGATGATGATGCTGGTGCGGCCATGGGCGATGCGGGCGAACCCCATGGCGAGTTCGTGTCGCGGCGCTCCACGCACTCCGGCGGTCGCAAGAGCACGATCAAGACGTCCTTCAAGCCCGCGCCCGCCGCCGTGGAAGCGGGCCAGCCCTCCGTCGGAATGACGCAGAGCCCTGAGAACAGGTGCGACGACGGCTATGGTTCCCATGAGCCGGTCGCCTGGTTGCTGCCCGGATTCCTGAAGCGCAGCGGCAGCCCAGTTTAGCAAAGTGAAAACGTCGAGCAGTTCCTCGGGGTTGCGGGTCAGAAGTCCTCCGCTGTCGTCGATTTCGTTGGCGCATTCCCTTTCCAGGGCGCGCATCGCCAGCCCGACGTGCCGGTCCATGCCGGAAAGCGCCAGTCCCGCATAAATCAGACCTGTCAGTGCCTCGAACCTCGGCAGCCCCGGCGACGCGGCTTTCCAACGTCGGGAGAGAAAAATCGTCTGGCTGGCGAGCGAGCGAAAATATGCCTCGCTGATAGCGCGTTCCTGCCCGTTCAATAGCAGGATGGCGTGGTTGATCCAGCGAATCAATCTCCGCCCCGTCAGGTCGGGCGTCCACCCCGGTCCGGCGCCGCGCCCATAGCGGCGGACCCAGTCGTGGGTCCATTCCTGCGCGCGTTTGATGGCGTGGACATCGCCTACGGCGGCCAGGTCATCAAGCCATGTAAAACCGTGGATCTCGGCCTCGAAGGCCGCATCGGGCATGGGCAGATCCCAGATGACCGTCCCCGGAGCCTGAACGAGGAAACCCGCAAAAAGGAAGTTGCCACCAGTGATTTGGCGACCGCGGGCAAAAGTGCCGATGGTCCGGGGCTCGGGCGTTGTCGTAAATGCGGTCGCAGGGCGCGACAAAGCAGCCGCGCGGGCGTGGAAGCGGTTCAACCAGCGCGTCTTGCGCGCGGACCAGCTTTCGTCATTGGACAACGGGGTCCCTGCCTCTTGTCGCCCGTTAGCCCGGGCCGTTGGGCGCGAATGTTATCGCGCGGGAGGCGGTCTGTCATGACTGTTTTTCGAAGCGCGCAACGAAGAAGCCGTCGATGCCACCACGGACGGCCCATTGATCAGGGCGAAGCCGCAGGGCGCCGGTATCAGTCTGCCAGACTGGATCGACCCAATCGCTCCGGATTGGGTGAGTGGTCAGACCGGGGTGACGTTCAAGCGCCGAGGCGAGTTGATCCTCACCCTCTTCCGGCAATAGCGAACAGGTGCAATAGACAAGTCGACCGCCAGGTTTGAGCCAGCCGAGGGCGCGGTCGAGCATGGCAGACTGGAGCTTGGCCAGCTCTTCAATCCCGCTGCCGTCCTTGGCATAGGCCAGGTCGGGGTGGCGGCGCAGAGTCCCGGTCGCGGAGCATGGCGCGTCGAGAAGGATCGCGTCAAAGGTGGCATCCGGGTCCCATTTCAGCGCGTCGGCTACGACGATTTCGGCGGAAAGCCCGGTCCGGGAAAGGTTCTGCCGGACCCGCTCCACCCTGTCCGGCGAAATGTCCAGCGCAGTGACCTCGGCACCTGCCGCGGCGAGTTGCATGGTCTTGCCGCCAGGTGCCGCACAGAGATCGAGAACCCGCTCGCCTCGTTTGGGCGCAAGGGCCAGCGCGGCCAGCGTCGCCCCGGCATCCTGCACCCACCACGCGCCCTCGTCATAGCCGGGCAATGCCGAAACCTGGCCAAACTCGGCCAGCCGAAGGCCGCCGGTCTGCAAGACCTCGGCCCCGAGACGTGTCGCCCAGTCCGATGCGGTCGCCGGATCGCGCAGCGTCAGGTCCAGAGGAACATTCTGGACGTGCACGGCCTCCATCGCAGCCACGGCCTGCTTGCCCCAGGCGGCGGTTAGCCTCTTGCGCAGCCATTTCGGCAGGGACGGCAGGGCGATCTCGTTCCACCGGGGATCGCGGCGAAGAACATTTCGCAAGACCGCGTTGACCAGACCTGCCTTCGAACGGATCGCGAGCGATACCGCGCCATCAACGGCGGCGTGGGTTGGGGCGTCTTCGACAAATATCTCGTAGAGCGCCAGCCGCATCAGGTTCAGCACAGGATCCTCGGGGCGCAACCTCAAGTGCGGACCAAGCAAGCGGTCGGATCTCCCAGCCCAGCGAAGAGCCCCGGTTGCCAGCCGACCGGCGCGGGCCTTGTCGCCCGGCTCGAGGTTCGCCGTGACACGCGGCAGGGCCTCGCTCAGCAACCGCCCGCCCTCGGTGACAGCCGTCATCGCTTCGGCCGCCGCCGCGCGCGCTTCGGATCCCGCTTTTGCCATCAGCCTCGCCTTGTCAGAAAACCTGGCTCCCCTATAACAGTCAGGCCGCATTCACAAGGAATCCGGAATGACTGAAAACCAAGAAGACGACTTGCCCCCTGCCGCCAAACGCGCCCTTGCCGAGGCCGAGGAACGGCGCAAAAAGGCCAAAGCTGCCAAGATGCCCAACGAGCTGGGCGGACGCGACGGCCCGGAACCCGTGCGCTACGGCGACTGGGAAAAAAAGGGCATCGCAATCGACTTTTGAGCCGCACGGCATTTTGCGTCCAGGATAAAGGAGGGTGCCGCATGATCCGCACTCAGGAAGACGTTACGCCAGCCGTTCTGGAGGTCATGGCCCAGACCAATGACCCGCGGCTGCGCGAGATCATGACCAGCCTGATCACGCATCTCCATGCCTTTGTGCGGGACGTACGGCTGAGCGAGGCGGAATTCCAGCAGGCCACCCGCATTCTGAACACGATGGGCCAGCAGACCACCGATACCCACAACGAGTTCGTGCTCATGGCGGGGTCTCTGGGCGTGTCCGCGCTGGTTTGCCTGCTGAACAACGGAGACAATGGCGCAACTGAAACGACCCAGTCTCTTCTTGGTCCGTTCTGGCGATTGAACCATCCGTTGACCGAGGATGGCGGCTCGATTTTGCGATCCGCCACGCCGGGGCCGAGCATGTATGTGCATTTCCGCCTGGTCGATACCGATGGCAAACCGGTCGAGGGCGCCGAGGTCGATGTCTGGCATGCTTCGCCCGTGGGCCTTTACGAAAACCAGGATCCCGAACAGGCAGCCTTCAACCTGCGTGGCAAGTTTCTGACACAGGCCGATGGCTCGTTCAGGTTCAAATCCGTCAAACCGGTCGGCTATGCGATCCCGACCGACACCACGGTGGGCAGACTGTTGGAAGCGCAGAACCGTCACCCGTACAGGCCCGCCCATGTTCACGCCCTCGCTTACAAGGAGGGTTACAAGACCGTCATCAGCCAGGTCTATGTGGATGAAACCGATTACCTTTACTCGGATGTGCAATTCGGCGTCACTGAAGCCCTGATCGGCAAGCTTGAAAAGCACACCGAGCCTCACCCCGTGGACGGTGACGTGGGCGAATGGTTTGCGCTGGATTATACCTTCACCATGGAGCCCGGTGAAGCCCGCTTGCCTATCCCGCCAATCAAGTGAGACGACTTCATGCTGAGTGAGAAAGACCATCGGGCCGCCAGCATAACGGGCCATCGCGCTGCCGGTCCGGCCTGGTTCGTCAACAAGTTCGCCCCATTGGGCGATGGCTTGAAAAAAGGTGACATGGTCTTTGCCAGTTCCTTCACGCGACCCGTCGACACTGCCTCTGGCGATGTGATCTTCGCAGACTATGGCGCGGCCGGAGGGTCTTTCGCGTGACGCCCGAGATCACAGGAAGGACGCGGGTTCTGGCGCACATTGGTGTTCCGACTGAAAGCTTCAAGGCGCCGATGATCTATAATCCCTGGTTCGCCGACCAGGGTATCGACTGTGTCGTCGTGCCGATGGGCTGCGAATCGGAGGATTTCCCGACCTTCATGCGCCATGTGGCCCGGCTGCGGAACTTTGCCGGGGCGCTGATCACCATGCCGCACAAGGTGCGCGTGGTCGATCTGCTGGACCAGGCGAGCACGGCGGTTCAGGTGTGCGGGTCCTGCAATGCCGTCAAGCGCTCCGAAGACGGGCAGCTGATCGGCGGCATGTTCGACGGCGAGGGTTTCGTGCGCGGCGTTCTGGCGAAAGGGCGCGAAGTTGCCGGGGCCTCGGCCCTGGTAGTCGGGTCCGGGGGCGTGGGTTCGGCCATCGCGGCCTCCCTGGCAGGTCGCGGCTCCGCACGGCTTGGGCTCTACGACGTCAATGCGCAAGCGGCCAATGGACTGGCTGCGCGGCTATCGACGCATCATCCCGATCTCCAGATTGAAACAGGTTCGAACGACCCCGAGGGATATGATATCGTTGTGAACGCAACGCCCCTGGGAATGTCACCAGGGGATGCGATGCCGATGGACACCGCGCGTCTCGGCCCCGAAAGTTTCGTGGGCGAAGTCGTCATGACATCGGAAGAGACCGCATTCCTATCTGCTGCTCGTGCGCGTGGATGCCAGACCCAGGTCGGAACCGACATGCTGTTCGAACAGATCCCGGCCTACCTTGAATTCTTCGGCCTGCCCTCCACAACCTCGGACGTCCTGCGCAAGCTCGCCCGGATCCAATACTGAGACGGCGCCGGCTTCTTCTTTTTCAAAAGATACTCCCGCCGGAGGCTCCCTAATTATCGGCCAGAACCTCGGCAAAGGCTGCGCCGAACCGGTCCGACAAGCGATCGCCCAGAAGACGTTCGATCTGGTCGGCCGCGTCGGGTCCAAGGGCAGCAACCTTGGCCAGAAGAGAGGCCGAACAACTCATCGGCTTGCCTGCTCCATCTTCTCCGCGTGCGAGGCGTGCCTGTGTCGCGAGAAGCCGGTCATAGATTTCGCCTGCCGCACGGCCTGCGAGTTTGCGGCGCGCGGGATGAGGGCGGGATTCCGCTTCGCCGGTGATCACCTCAAGGAAAGCGACGCCGTAGCGGTCGAGCTTTTTCGCGCCGACACCGCTGATCTGGGCCATCTCGTCCAGACTGCCCGGTCGCTGTTCGGCCATCTCGATCAGGGTCCGGTCCGGAAATATGACATAGGCAGGCACACGTGCGGCTTCGGCAAGGGCACGGCGCTTGGCCTTCAAGGCAGAAAGAAGCGGCGCGTCTTCGTCGGATACCATCGCCTTGGCTGCGGGCCTGCGCCGGGCCTCGGTGGCCAGGACATCACGGCGCAGCAAGATCTGCTGTTCTCCGCGCAGGATTGGCAGTGCGCCGTCGGTCATGCGCAAACCGCCGTGTCGTTCGGGGTCGGGGCGGACAAGGTCATGTCCCATCATCTGGCGAAAGATCGCCCCCCACTGGTTGCGACCGATATCCTGACCGACGCCGAAAGTCGGCAGCTTGTCATGGCCGCGCTGAACCACCTTGTCCGTCATGGTGCCAACGAGAATATCGGTCAGATGGCCAACGCCGAAATTCTCTCCCGTGCGCAGCACCGCCGAAAGGGCTTTCATGACCGCCTCCGTTCCATCGAAAGTTTCGGGTGGGTTGTCGCAAAGATCGCATTTGCCGCAGGGCTCTGCCTCATCACCAAAATACGCCAACAGTTTGATCCGCCGGCAAGACTGGGCCTCAGCCAGCCCCAGGAGCGTGTTCAACCGACCGTGGTCCGCCATGCGGCGTTCGGGAGGAGCGAGGCCCTCGTCGATCTGCATACGGCGGAAGCGGATGTCGTCGGCGCCAAACAGCGTAAGGGTCTCGGCGGGGGCACCGTCGCGGCCCGCACGGCCGATCTCCTGGTAGTAGGCTTCAATTGACTTGGGCAGGTCGGCGTGCGCAACCCAGCGGATATCCGGCTTGTCGATGCCCATGCCGAAGGCCACGGTGGCGACGACAACCAGCCCGTCGTCAGTCTGAAACCGGCGTTCGACCTCGCGGCGTTGGCCGGGCTCCATGCCGCCATGGTAGGCCAACGCATTCTGCCCCGCGTCACAAAGCGCCTTGGCAAGCGTCTCGGTCTTGGCCCGCGTACCGCAATAGACGATCCCCGACTGTCCCTTGCGCGCAGCAGCAAAGTTCAGGATCTGTTCGCGCGGTTTGTCCTTGGCGGCGAAGGCCAGGTGGATGTTCGGCCGATCGAAGCCTCCGAGAAACTGCCGCGCTTCGACGCCGCCGAACAGGCGCGAGACGATTTCTTGCCGTGTTTCGGCATCAGCCGTCGCGGTGAAGGCTGCAAGCGGGACGTCCAGGGCACGGCGCAGGGCACCGATGCGCAGGTAGTCCGGGCGAAAATCATGACCCCACTGGCTAACGCAATGGGCCTCGTCCACGGCGAGGAGCGTGACGCCGGCCTCAGCCAGCATCCGCCCGGTGCCGCCGGACGCGAGCCGCTCGGGCGCCATGTAAAGCAGCTTGAGGTCTCCCCGGTGCAGGGCATCCAGAACCTCGGCTGTCTCCTCGTCGGAATTGCCCGAGGTCAGCGCTCCCGCCGCAACACCGGCTTCGCGCAGACCGCGCACTTGGTCACGCATCAGTGCGATCAGCGGAGAAATAACGACGGTCAGGCCAGGGCGCAGGAGCGCGGGAAGCTGGAAACAAAGCGACTTGCCGCCCCCGGTTGGAAGGATCGCCAGAACGTCTTCGCCAGTAGCAACCGCCTCGACAATCTCGGCCTGCATCGGGCGAAACCCGTCATAGCCAAAGACACTGGATAGGAGTTCCAGGGCGGTGACCTGCGCGCCGTCCATCTTTGCCTCGAATTTTATTCAACTGCTCGTTGGCTACACCCTCGCATGTGAACAGGGGGTGAACAAGGCAGTTGACGGAATTCGCAGGCAAAAGCCCCGAATGAATTCAAATCAAGGCGCGAAAAATGTCGGGCAGGAGGATGTCACGTAGAATGATGATGATCAAAAACACTACCAGCGGCGCCAGATCCAGTGCGCCTGTCTGAGGCAACATCCGGCGGATCGGTTGGTAGACCGGTTCAAGCAAGCGATTGAGACCGTCCCAGATCGACGCGACAAGGGGTTGGCGTAGATTCAGGACCTGAAAATTGATCAGCCAGCTCATGATCACATGCACCAGCATGATCATGAATGCGACGTCCAAAAGCAGGGCGAGGATTTTGTAGATTGTAAACATGAGCCTGACCGTTTCCTGAGCCCCCCTGACCTAAGCGGGCGCGGCGGTTTGCGCAAGACCGCGCGGAAAACTAGCGATTGCAGGATGTCCGCAGGCCGGGTCTAAAGAGCGCGCAGGGGAGAAACGGATTCATGGCAGAGCCAAGTTTAAAAAAGCGTGTTTGGGGCTGGTTCTTCTTTGACTGGGCCACGCAACCTTATCACACGGTCCTGCTGACGTTCATCTTTGGCCCCTACCTCGTCTCGGTTGCCAGCGAGGCCTATATGTCCGCGGGCATGACCGAACAGATCGCCGATGCACAGGCGCAATCAGTCTGGTCGTTCTGCCTCACGCTGACGGGCCTGTTCATCGGTTTTGGCGGGCCGGTCATGGGAGCGCTGGCGGACACGGCGGGCCGACGGATGCCCTGGATCGTCCTGTTTTCGGGCCTTTACGTTGCTGGTGCCACGGCCCTTTGGTGGACTCTGCCGGATGGATCCAACCTGTTGTTCGGCCTGACGGCGTTTGCGGTCGGGTTCATCGGCGCTGAGTTTGCCCTGATATTTACCAATGCGCAGCTTCCCGGATTGGGAAAACCCGAAGAAATCGGACGTATATCGGGGACAGGCTTCGCTTTTGGATACCTGGGCGGGCTTGTATCCTTGGCGCTCGTGCTGGCTGTGTTGGTCGAACAGCCCTCGGGCAAGACCATAGCCGGTTTGGCTCCGGCGTTCGGACTGGACCCGGACATGCGCGAGGGTACGCGTTTTGCCGGACCATTTGCCGCGATCTGGTTCACCGTTTTCATGATCCCGTATTTTCTCTGGGTACGTGAAACCCGCGCCGTGCGAAGGAGACATTCAATTTCTGCGGCCCTGTCGCACCTTGCGGCCTCGGTGAAAGGTCTGCAGACGCGCCCGAGCCTCGCGTCCTTTCTTGGGGGTTCGATGCTGTACCGAGATGCCCTGAACGGCCTTTACGGCTTTGGCGGAACCTACGCGCTTCTGGTGCTGAACTGGGAGATTACGCAGGTCGGTGTTTTTGGAATCATCAGCGTCATATCGGCAGCCGCCTTTGCATGGGTCGGCGGACGCCTGGACCGGCGGTTCGGGCCGAAGCCGCTCATCACTCTGACTGCGTTTGGACTGATTTTGGTCTGCACCATCATCGCAGGCATGAGCCGCGAGAGGCTGTTCGGTATAGGTTTTGCCGAGGGGTCTTCCCTGCCCGACACGATCTTCCTGGTCTGCGGCGTTCTAATCGGCGGCCTTGGCGGCATTCTTCAGGCCGCCAGCCGGTCGATGATGGTACGCCACGCCGACGCCGATGCCTCCACCGAGAGTTTCGGACTGTACGGTCTGTCCGGACGCGCGACAGCTTTCCTGGCCCCTGCCCTGATCGGATACGTCACGCTGCTGACCGGCGATGCGCGTCTCGGCGTCCTGCCGCTGATCGCCCTCTTTATTTTGGGGCTTGGTCTGCTACGCTGGACGCAACCTGAAGGGGATCGAACAGCACAATGGCCACGCGCAACTTCCTGAGTTTTCTGTTGGTTCTTGCGCTGGCGTTCCCGGCCATGGCCGAGCCGCTGGCCAAGGAATTGTTCGGTGCCGCCTCCGGCCCCTCGTCGCAACGCAGTGCCCCTCACGGCAGCTATGCCAAAGGATGTCTGGCGGGTGCCAAACGTCTGCCGGAGACCGGGCCGACCTGGCAGGCCATGCGCCTCAGCCGAAACCGCAATTGGGGTCATCCCGAGACGATCAAGTTCATTGAGCGCCTGTCCGCTTTTGCTGCCAAGCAGAAGGGGTGGAGCGGCCTTTACATTGGCGATATCTCGCAGCCCCGCGGCGGGCCGATGTTGACCGGTCATCGCAGCCACCAGGTCGGCCTGGATGTCGATATCTGGATGATGCCACCCGAACGGATGGATTTGTCCCCGCGCGAGCGCGAAAACGTCTCGGCGACGTCCATGCGCCGGGCCAGTGGTGCCTATGTGAACGACAATTGGACCGCCCAGCACCACGCGATCCTGCGGGCCGCAGCCAAGGACAAGGCTGTCGCGCGAATTTTTGTTTTTCCAGGTGCAAAGGTGCAGATGTGCAAGGACGAAACAGGGGATCGCTCATGGCTGCGCAAGATCCGGCCTTGGTGGGGTCACCATTATCACTTTCATGTTCGGCTTGCCTGCCCAAAGGGTGCCACGAATTGCACCGACCAGGCACCGCCACCCAAGGGCGACGGATGCGCGGATGCCAAAAAATGGGTGGCCGACATTCTGAACCCGCCCCCACCCGACCCGAATGCACCGCCACCCAAGCCGCGGCGCGAGTACGTCCTGTCAGACCTGCCAAATCAATGCGCTCGCGTTCTATCGCGCTGATTTCAACACTTTTTGCCGCCGCGGTTGCCCAGGCGGACACGTTGGCGCCCATCGGCGTCTACGAATGGGAAACCGAGTCGATTGTCGGAGTCTCGGGCCTTGAGGTGATGCCCGACGGGCTTGGGTTTATCGCGGTCGGCGACGAGGGCTGGTGGCTGGAGGGAAAATTCACCCGGTCTGGCGAGGCGATCGTTGCGGTAGAGATCAGCCGTCTGGAAGGGATTAAGGGCCAGGATGGTCTGCCAGTGACGGCGCGGCGTGTCGGCGACTGGTCGGACGCCGAGGGGCTGGCCATCGGCCCCGATGGTCGGGCCTGGGTGTCGTTCGAACGCTGGGCCCACGTCTGGACCTTCAAGGCACCATTCGAGCCCGCAGAATGGATCAAGGATCACGAAACATTCAAGAGCTTTTCGGACAACAGGCAGCTTGAGGCGATCGCGGTTTCACCGCAGGGCGACGTTTTCGCGTTTTCCGAGCAACCCCTGAAGGAGGGCTTCCCAATCTATCGGCTTGGCGCCGATCAGCTTTGGCGTATCGACGGATATCTGCCCGAGCGTGATGTCTTTGCCATCGTGGGGGCGGATTTTGCCCCCGACGGTGCACTATACCTGCTTGAGCGCAAGCTGGTCATAGGCCTGTGGTGGCAGAACCGGATAAGGCGGGTCCGACTGGACGGCAGTGAGGACGTCACGCTTTGGACCAGTAGTCACGGCCAGTACGGGAACCTTGAAGGCATTTCGGTCTGGGAGGACGAAAAGGGCCTGAGGCTGACCCTGGTTTCGGATAACAACGGGGGCGGCCATCCGACCGAGTTTGTTGAATTCCGCTTGACCGAGTAATGTTGGCCCGCTAATTGCCCGCGTCCCCTGCTTCAGGGGCCAAGTCTCCGCTACCTTGTCAAAACGGAACCCTGACATGACACGCATTCTTCCCGGCGTCATCGCCATGGCCACCATTGTGGTCGCCTCGAATATCCTGGTTCAATTCCTGTTCGGCCAATGGCTGACCTGGGGAGCCTTTACCTATCCACTGGCCTTTCTTGTCACCGATGTGATGAACCGGGTCTATGGGGCCTCCACGGCCCGCCGCGTTGTTTTCGCAGGATTTGTGACGGGTGTGATCTGTTCGCTAATCGGCACGCAGATCATGGGCGACTTCGGGCCGCTGGTGACCTGGCGTATCGCTTGCGGATCCGGCGTGGCCTTTCTCACGGCACAGCTTCTGGATATCGCGGTTTTTGACAGCTTGCGCGGCGGCAAATGGTGGCGCGCGCCGCTGGTGTCGAGCCTTGTCGGCTCGGCTGTCGACACGGCCCTGTTTTTCACCATCGCCTTTTCGGCGGCGCTGAGCGCGCTGGAGCCTGCCAACGACGTTTCGTGGGCCAACGAAACCCTGCCATTGCTGGGAATTGGTCCCGTCGTGCCGCTTTGGGCTTCGTTGGCGCTGGCTGATTGGTGCGTAAAACTTGGGCTTGCCGTCGTTGCCCTGGTGCCATTTCGCGTGATCGTGAGAAAAATCACGCCAATGGTAGCGTAAATTAATTTGACAGATACAAAATCTGTGCCAACCTTTTCGTATCGGCAACAAACGAAAGGAGGTGGTCCAGTGTCTAGAGCGATATTGGAGAGAGGTGTCCGGACAGTCGGGAGGGCCGTGGCCAACGGGGAAACCTGAGGGCAAAACACTCCTGATTGGGCCGTCGAAACTTTCGACCCCTAACTGGCCCATCTCCAAGAACCTCGGAAAGGTCGCGCTTCGCGCGGCCTTTCTTCTTTTTTGCGCCAGCGGCACGCAAACGGGGCGGCTGTCGGTATGAAAAACGATGTGAATTGAGTATCTGGAAAAAAGAAGAAGCCTGAGAGTGCCATGCGGATCACGCCGGATACCGAAATTCAGGACTGGGAATTGACCGAGCAGTTCGTGCGGTCGGGCGGTCCCGGTGGTCAGAACGTCAACAAGGTCGCCACGGCGGTCGAGTTGCGGTTCGAAGCCGCGCGCTCGCCCAATCTGAGCGAGGCGGTCAAACGGCGTCTGCAACGCATCGCGGGGCGGCGATGGACCAAGGAAGGCGCGGTTGTCATCCAGGTCTCGGAAGCGCGCAACCAGGCCCGCAACCGCGAGATAGCGCGCGAACGGCTGGCCGAATTGATCCGGCGCGCGACGATCAAGCCCAAGTCGCGCCGCAAGACCGGCGTCCCCTATTCGCAAAAGCGCAAGCGTCTTGATGCAAAACGCCAGCGCGGCGCGATCAAGGCTCTGCGCGGCTCGGTGGACGAAGACTAGGACGCAACGCCGCACGATTGCACCTTGCAGGGCGAAGTGCCATGCAAGAGCCAGTAACAAGGAGAGCCGTCACATGGACGACAGCAACCGGGTGTTCCGCGATGCCCACCAGGACATTGAAACCGCGCGAGACATTCCCGATACGCCGCAGACCCGCGCACCGGCCTATCGGCTGGCTTTTGCGGACCCGGATTTTCTGTGCCGCGACGAACTCAGACCCGTTCGACTTCAGCTTGAGCTTTTGAAGCCCGAGATGCTGATGACGGAATACGGCATCGAATCGACCGTCGTTCTGTTCGGCGGCGCGCGCATTCCAAGCCCCGAGAAGAAGGGCACCGCGCGGACAGAAACGCTTGCCGACCTGTCACGGTATTATGAGGAAGCGCGCGTGTTTGCCCGGCTGGTCACCGAGAGGTCGATTGGCGAGGCGAGCGGCGGCCGCAAGAATGTCATCGTCACCGGTGGTGGGCCGGGCGTCATGGAGGCTGGGAACAAAGGCGCGACCGAGGCCGGCGGCGTGTCGATCGGCCTGAACATTGTCCTGCCGCACGAGCAGGCTCCAAACCAGTACGTCACGCCGGATTTAGCCTTTAATTTCCATTACTTCGCTATCCGAAAGATGCATTTTCTGATGCGCGCTGCGGCCATCGCTGTTTTTCCCGGAGGATTTGGCACGCTGGACGAGATGTTCGAGTCGCTGACTTTGATCCAAACGGGGCGTATGAAACCTGTGCCGTTTTTGTTGTTCGGCAGCGCATTCTGGAAAAAAATCGTGAACTTCGATGCCCTGGCAGAGGCGGGCACGATTTCTCAGAGCGATCTTGAACTTTTCAGCCTTGTCGATACTGCGGCGGAAGCGATCGACGTGATGGACAAATGGCCGGGGCCGCACACGCGGCGGAAGAACCTGCCGGGACGCGAAGAAAACGACTGAATTTTCCTTTAGGAGGATGGAACCATGGGATTGATCTGGATGCTGATTGTCGGCCTGATTGCAGGGTGGCTCGCCGGTAAGATCATGGAGAAAGAAAGTGGCGTATTGGTTAACCTTGGGGTCGGTGTGGTCGGCGCGCTGATCGGCGGCTTTCTTGGCCGCATGATCGGGCTTCAGGCCACGGGACTCTTGGGCTCGATCATCATGGCCACGATCGGAGCGGTCATTCTGTTGTGGATCGTGGCCAAGGCCAAGTCGAGCTGACCGCCCTAGCGCGTTATTCCCCGGCCAAACCCGCCTCGGCCGCGATCTGGGCACGGCTCTTGCGGGCGCGTTCAGTCGCGGATTTGAGCTGACCGCAGGCAGCCATGATATCCTCGCCGCGCGGCGTGCGGATCGGGGAGGCATAGCCGGCCTTGTAGACGATGTCGGCAAACGCCTCGATCCGGGACCAGTCCGAGCGCTGATAGGGTGCGCCGGGCCATTCGTTGAAAGGGATCAGGTTGATTTTGGCCGGAATGCCCTTGATCAGCCTGACCAGGCGGCGTGCGTCCTCGTCGCTGTCGTTCACGCCGTTCAGCATGACGTATTCAAAGGTGATCCGCTCGGAATTCGAGACCTTGGGATAGATGCGGAGCGCGTCCAGAAGCTCGGCGATCGGCCAGCGCTTGTTGATCGGGACGAGTGTGTTCCTGATCTCGTCGGTGGTAGCGTGGAACGAGACCGCAAGCTGGCAGCCGATCTCTTGGGCGGTGCGGGCGATCTCGGGCACGACACCCGACGTCGACAGCGTAATGCGCCGACGCGAAAGAGAAATCCCCTCGCCGTCCATTGCAATCTTCATCGCGTCACGCACGGCTTCAAAGTTGTAAAGCGGCTCCCCCATGCCCATCAGGACGATGTTGGACAGAAGACGGGGGCCCATGTCGCCGGTGCCCTGGCCGGGTTCCGGCCATTCGCCGAGGTCGTCGCGGGCAACCATGATCTGGCCGACGATTTCGCCCGCAGTCAGATTACGCACCAGTTTTTGCGTACCCGTGTGGCAGAACGAACAGGTCAGGGTGCAGCCGACCTGGCTGGAGATACACAACGTGCCCCGTTCGGTTTCGGGGATATAGACCACTTCGACCTCGTGGCCGCCTGCGATCCGCACCAGGTATTTGCGCGTCCCGTCGGCACTGAGATTGCGGCTCACAACCTCGGGAACGGCGATGACAAAGTGCTGATCCAAAAGCGCACGGTAGTCCTTGGCGAGGTTGGTCATCTGGGCGAAGTCCCTGACGCCCCAATGATAAATCCACTGCCAGATCTGGTTGACCCGCATCTTGGCCTGCTTCTCGGACGTGCCTGCGCCGATCAGCGCATCACGCAGTTCGGTCCGGGTCAGGCCGACGAGGTTGGTGCGCCCGTCGACGGACGGATCGTCCTTGCGGGGGATCGTGACGACATCCTGTGTAATGGGTGCTTTTGCGGTCATGGGTTCGCACTTTTCTCGGATCAAGCGATGCATATAGGCGATCCGGGCGCAAAAGCCAAAGGGTAAACGAATGGAGCGGCGACGGGGTGTTGCGGCAACGCGTGGTGATGGGTCAACGCCGGAAAACGAGGCGAAAAGGGTGAAATCGGCGGGTCTGCATGACGTATGCATTTCGTATGGCAATTGAACCGTGCGGTCCGTAAACCTGCGCCCTTCAACCAGCGAACGGTGAGATAGGTAAAGCGCGGTTCAACCTGCTGACACAGGGTGGCAGTTGTGCGCGTGACCTTGCCTCCGTCCGGCCCTAGAGTGCGGGCCCATGTATGACGACAAACCCCGTTGTTTCGGCTCGTCCAGCGAGCTCTATGCCCATTACCACGACACGGAATGGGGCGTTCCGGTTCGTGACGACCGGCTTTTGTTCGAGATGCTGATCCTGGAGGGCGCGCACGCGGGCCTGTCCTGGGAGACCGTGTTGAAAAAGCGCGAGAGCTATCGCGCCGTTTTCCACGATTTCGACGTTCAGCGGGTCGCGGCGATGAGCGATGCGGAGTTGGCCGAAGCGCTGAAGAACCCCGGCATCGTGCGGCACCGCCAAAAGGTGCCATCGGCGCGCAAGAATGCGCAGGTTTTCATCGAGATGCAGAAGGAATTCGGCAGTTTCTCGGCATGGCTCTGGAGCCATGTGGACGGAACGCCCATCAAGGGGAACTGGGGCGAAAAGTCTGACATCCCGGCTTCGACTCCGCTTTCGGACGCGCTTTCCAAGGACTTAAAGAAACGCGGTATGAGTTTCGTCGGTACGACGATCATCTATGCCTATCTGCAGGCCGTCGGCGTGGTGAACGACCACTACAAGGGCTGCTGGTGCTATCGTGACGGCTGAGGGGCCACCAGACGGCTGAGCTGGCCAACTCTCAATTGGCTATGGCGTTGCGGACACGCTCGGGCAGTAGGATCTGGTATATGTTGGCCGGGGTGTTCGTCGCACGGCTGCATTCTGATCGCATTGGCGCTGGTCTAGATGAAGATCAGCGCAGGCGCCGCAGGATCTCGTAGCTGGCATAGCCGTCGGGGATCAGGCCGACAGAGGACTGATAGCGGCGGATGGCCTGGATGGTGTTGGGACCGATGATGCCGTCGACGCCGTCGGTATCAAAGCCCTTGGCCGTCAGGAGGCGCTGCATTTCCTGTTTCTCGGAGAAGCGCAGGTTGCGGTCGTCGCGGGGCCAGCCAGATTTCAAGGGGCCGTCGCCGCGGATGCGGTCCGACAGGTGGCCGACGCCTATGACATAGGCATCCGCCGTGTTGTAACGCTCGATGACGTGGAAGTTGTCGAAGATCATGAAGGCGGCGCCCTGGGCCCCGGCGGGCAGAAGGATCGAGGCGCGGCCATGGTTCGGGACTTTGCGGCCGCGGGTGTCGCGCACACCAAGGGACGCCCAGTCCGCCGGGCTTTTCTTTATGCGCTCGCCGGTCAGACCGTAGTTGAACCCCTTGGGCAGGGTGACTTCGACGCCCCAGGGCTGGCCCTTTGTCCAGCCAAAGTTCTTGAGGTAGGCGGCGGTGGAGGCCAGGGCATCGGTCGGATCGTCCGACCAGATGTCGCGTTTGCCATCGCCGCGGAAATCGACGGCATGGGACAGGTAGGACGTCGGGATAAACTGGGTATGGCCCATGGCCCCGGCCCAGCTTCCCGTCATGCGGCGGGGCGCGATGTCGCCCAACTGAATGATTTTGAGTGCCGCGATCAGTTGCTGTTCGAAGAACCGCCCGCGGCGCCCGTCGAAGGAAAGCGTTGCCAGGGCCTCGATGATCGGCACGTCTCCCCGGTGGCTGCCGTAGGCGCTTTCAAGCCCCCAGATGGCGGCGACCACCTCGGCCTCGACGCCGTAACGGGATTCGATCTGGGCAAAGACCTTCTTGTTCTTGCGCAGGGCATCGCGGCCATTCCTGACCCGTGTCTCGGAGGCTGCGCTATCGAGGTACTCCCAGATCTGCTTGGTGAACTCGGACTGGTTGCGGTCCTTTTGGATGACGTTCGTGTTATATCGAACGCCTTCGAAGGCCGCATCGAAAACGCTGTCGCGGATACCCGCGCGGCGGGCGCGGGCGCGAAACCCGTCGATCCAGCGCTGGAAGGCAAGGTTGGAACGGGACGCTTGTGCCAGCACGATCTGCACCTCCTCGGATTGCGCCGAGGGGCGCGGCTGCGGCGAAAGGGACGTATCGGGCGCCGAATGGACGGACGTTGCCGTCAGGCTGAATGCCAGGGTGGCGGCCTTTAGCATGCGCATGGGACACCTTTGGATGACTGCTCGGGTAAGAGCCTAGCGGGATTCGCGAAGGCCCGGAAGCGGCTGTGAACGGATCGGCGGGGGATTGCTTTTGCGGGGAGATTGTTACCGCCGTTTGCGCGAAACCTTGCGCCTGGCCTTTGCAACCTTGTTCGCCTTGCGGCGGACCGGCCCCTTGCCACGGCCACGCTTCACTGGCGAGGGCATGGCGTTGCCTTCGATGTCGAGGAGTTCGAGCATCAACCCGCCGGTGACGGGCACCGCCTCGGCAAGGCGCACGGTGACGCGCTGCCCGACGCCGATGGTCAGGCCGGTTTCGGCACCCAGCAGCGTCTGGCTGTCGCGATCGAAATGGAAGTACTCCCGCCCGATCTCGCGGATCGGGATCAGGCCGTCGGCCCCGGTTTCGTCCAAACGGACGAAGGCGCCGAAACGCTGGACGCCCGAAATACGGCCCGTCATCTCGGCGCCAACGCGGTCCGATAGGTAGGCCGCAAGGTAGCGGTCGGTGGTGTCGCGTTCGGCCTCCATCGAGCGGCGCTCGGTCAGCGAGATCTGCTCGCCGGTGCGTTCGAGCCGTTCGATTTCGTCCTCGGTCAGCCCGTCGTCGCCCCATTTATGCGCCCGGATCAACGCGCGGTGGACGACCGTGTCTGCGTAGCGGCGGATCGGCGAGGTGAAATGGGCGTAGGCCTTTAGGGCGAGGCCGAAGTGACCGAAATTCTGCGCAGAGTAGTAGGCTTGGGTCATCGAGCGCAGGACAGCCATGTTGATCAGCACGTCGTCGTCATGGCCTTCGGCCTGGGACAGGAGACTGTTCAGGTGCCGGGTCTTCAGGACCTGGCCCTTGGCAAGCGTCAGGCCCGCGGCCTGAGCCACCTCGCGCAGGGCCTCGAGTTTTTCGGGCGCGGGTTCCTCGTGGACGCGGAACAGCAGCGGGGTCCGCCTGTTGATAAGGGCTTCGGCGGCGGCAACGTTGGCGAGAATCATGAATTCCTCGATCAGCCGGTGGGCATCGAGCCGTTCCTTGAAGGCGACCGAGCGCACGGTGCCGTCCTCGTCCAGTTCGACGCGCCGTTCGGGCAGATCGAGGTCAAGGGGCTCGCGGCGGGCTCGGGCCTTCATGAGTGCGGCGTAGGCTGCATAAAGTGGCTTTAGCACCGGCTCGACGAGCGGTTCGGTCCTGTCGTTCGGCGTGCCGTCGATGGCAGCCTGCACCTCGTCATAGTCCAGCGAGGCAACTGAGCGCATGAGGCCGCGCAGGAAGCGTTTGTCCAGTACTTCGCCAGATGCGTCGATGCGGATGCGGGCCGCGATGCAGGCGCGGTCGACGCCTTCATGCAGCGAGCAAAGGTCGCCCGAGAGCCGGTCTGGCAGCATGGGAACAACCCGGTCCGGGAAGTAGGTTGAGTTGCCGCGCGCCCAGGCCTCGCGGTCGAGCACCGAGCCGGGGGTGACGTAATGGGCGACGTCGGCGATAGCGACCCAGACGATGTGCCCGCCCTTGTTTGTGGAGTCGTCGTCGGGTTCGGCCCAGACGGCGTCGTCGTGATCGCGGGCGTCGGCGGGATCGATGGTGACAAGCGGCATGGCGCGCAGATCGGTGCGGCCTTCGAGGCCGGCGGGCGTCATGGCGTCGGCCTCGGCTATGGCCTCGTCGGGAAAGTCGTCGCGCAAGCCATGCTGGTGGATGGCGATCAGCGAGACGGCCTTGGGTTTCGAGGGATCGCCAAGCCGGGTGACGATGCGCGCGCGCGGCAGGCCCATGGAATCCTTGGGGCCGGCCTGTTCGGCTTCGACCAGTTCGCCGTCTTTGGCACCATAGAGCGCATCCTTGCCGACACGCCATTCGCGGGCGGCGCCCTTGTCGATGGGCAGGATGCGGCCACCCTCCGCGGTCTTGCGGAAGACACCGAGGATCTTGCGCGGGTTGGTTCCGATGCGGCGGATCAGGCGGGCTTCGTAGGCGTGATCATCGCCGGACACTTTGGTCAGGCGGGCCAGAATGCGGTCGCCCGGACCGAGGGTGGGGTCAGAGGCGCGCGGGATCAGGAGAATGCGCGGCTCGCCTCCCTCGCCCTGCCATTCCAGGGGACGGGCATAGAGGTCCCCGTCGGGACCTGGCTCGGTAACCTGGAGGACCGAGACGGGCGGCAGGCTGTCGGGGTCACGGTAGGTTTTGCGGCGCTTTTCGAGGTGGCCATCTTCGGCGAGTTCGCGCAGGACGCGCTTGAGGTCGATGCGGTCCGACCCCTTGATTCCGAAGGCTTTGGCAATGTCGCGCTTGGACGTCGCGGACGGGTTGTCCGCGATCCAGGCCAGAATCTCGTCTCTTGAAGGGATGCGCGCCATGCCTTGGCGGTAGCACGCGTCGCCAGGGAGGTCACGAGGAAAGCGCAAGTCTGATGGGGACAAGAGAAAGGGAGAGGTCTGTTGCCCTATAGAGAGTGCGTCATGTCGCGGTGAGGAATGCCGGCGTCCATGTATTCGGGCCCGTAGGCCGTGAAGCCGAGCTTTGAATAAAAGCCGAGGGCATGGGTTTGGGCGCCGAGTTTCGCGGTCGTGAGGCCCATGGCGCGAAATTCATCCAGGGCGGCGCGGATCAATGCCTGGCCCAGGTAGCTGCCCCTGTGGGATCTGAGGACGGCCACGCGGCCGATCTTGCCGGTCGTGTCTTCAACAAGGAGGCGCGCGGTGCCCACGGGGGTGGTGCCATCCAGGGCGACGAGGTGGATCGCGGTGTCGTCGAGATTGTCGTATTCCTCTTCTTCCGGCACCTTCTGTTCGACGATGAACACCTCGCGGCGGATGTCGCGGACCGCTGGCATCTCGTCCGGCGTGGCGCGGCGCACGCTCATGCGAACCAACCGTCGAGGACGCGGCGGTAGATCGCCTTTAGCTGGTCGATCTGTGCGACGGGCACGCGTTCGTCGACCTGGTGCATGGTCTGGCCGACAAGACCGAATTCAACCACCGGGCAGTGGGACTTGATGAACCGGGCATCGGACGTGCCGCCGGACGTGGAGAGTTCAGGCCGCCGGCCGGTTTCGGCTTCGACCGCGCCGGCGACGAGGTCCGAGAAGGCGCCCGGTAGGGTCAGGAAGCTTTCGCCGGAGACCTTGGTCGTCATGCCGATTTCGATGCCGGTCTCCCGTGCGATAGCCTCGGCCTCCTCCGTCAGCCAGTCGATCAGCGAGGCCGAGCTATGGGCGTCGTTGAAGCGGATGTTCACCGTTGCCTTGCAGCCCGCAGGAATCACGTTGGTGGCCGGATTGCCGGTATCAAAGGTCGTCACGGCAAGTGTCGAGGGATCGAAATGATCGGTACCCTGGTCGAGTTCACGGCTGGCCAGCCTGTCGATCAACCGGGCAAGCGCGGGCACCGGGTTCTTTGCCCTGTGCGGATAGGCCGAATGACCTTGCACACCTGTCGCCGTAAGAAACGCCGTCATTGAGCCTCGTCGGCCGACTTTCATCATCTCGCCCATCTCGTTCGGGCAGGTCGGCTCGCCGACGAGGCAGGCAGTCATCGACTCGCCGTTTTCTTTCATCCAGTCGAGAATGGCTGTGGTCCCGTCGAGTGCGTCGCCTTCCTCATCACCGGTGATCGTAATCAGGATCGCGCCGTCTGGCGGCGCCTCAGTGACGCGATCGATCGCGGCGGCCACGAACGCCGCCACGCCGGATTTCATATCGGTCGCGCCGCGCCCGAACATCCAGCCATCGTCGACAGTTGCCGAGAACGGATCGTGGGTCCAATCCGCCGGGTCGCCGGGAGGCACAACGTCGGTGTGGCCATTGAACCCGAAGGTACGCTCGTGGCCCTTGTCGCCCCAACGGGCCACAAGGTTGGCAATGCCATGCCGGTCAACACGGGTGCAGGAAAAACCCGCTTCGGTCAGAAGCGTGTCGAGAAGCTGGATCGCTCCACCCTCTTCGGGGGTAACCGAGGGGCAGCGGATCAGGCGGGACGTCAGGTCTACGGGATCGCATGTCATGGCACTTGGCTACCCCGGTCGCACGGCAGCATCAACGGCAACTGTGGCGCGGGGAACACCCTTTTGCCGGATTGCGCGGTATGGATCTTCCCGGATGGGAAAGAAAGGCGCATGATTCCAACAAAATAAACCCGAGGCAGGGCTACGGGCGTCACGAGGAAAACCTTGGGCGTTCACCAGAGACTGAGAGAAGCGCACCGGCAGCGTCCGGTGTCGCGTGCTGCCTCGCACTAAGACGAGGCAGACCTGTGCCCAAGGGCAAGACGGATTGTCAGCTTGACGCGCTGGAGATGGCCAAGGCCATTCTTGGCGGCTGGTGCGTTGTCGGCGCAAGTTTTCGGGGAAATGAAGGGGTCTCAGGCCTGAATAAGGGCGGTCAGCCTGTTCTGTCGACCGGCCGTGCTGGTGAGGACGGGACGCCCTGGACCTCGTACATAGACATTGATTTCGTTGCCGAGGCCAATGCCCTGCGGTTGGATTTCTGCCTCGAGACCGAGGCAATCCCGACGGATGCGCCGGACCGTGTGCTTTCGGATGGCGTTTCGGTCTGGGCAAACGGCGCGCCTGTGCTGAATGGTGCGCCGCCGGTCGATCAGGCGCCAAAATTGCGGGCGCCAGCCATGCCGGTGGCGGAAACCGCAGGCGGGCTGAGGTTTGGCTTGTCCTCCATCGTCCGGCTGGCCAGGGGGCAGGTGAACAGTCTGAGGATCGCAACCGGGGCGCTTGGCGCTGCGGGCATCCTGTCGACGCTGACGGTCACATCGGCCGAAGCAGCCCCCGGTGGCGAGCCGGGCAATCCAAACAACGACAACAACGGCAATGCCAGTACCGTCGGCAACGCCAACAACGCGCACAGCCAGGCGGGCGGAAACGGGAACGGCGTCGGCGGTAGCAATGGCGGCGGCGGAACGGTCACAGACCCTGCTCTCGTGGAGGAAGTCGACACCACGGACAGCAAGACGGCGGCGAACAACGACACGGTTGAGGTCGTCCAGAACAGTTCGACGACCGTCGATCTGGTGGCCAATGACGTTGCTCCCGGTCAAAGTGTGATTTTCATCACTGAGATCAACGGCCAGGCAGTCGAGCCCGGCGACACGGTGACGCTCTCGACGGGCGAGACGATCACCATCAACGCCGATGGCACGGTCACCATCACCGCCGATGGCGACCCAACCAGTTTCACATTCGAGTACACCGCCGCCTACGGCACCGGGAACGCCAACCAGTCTGATACGGCGACAGTCACGGTCAACACTGTGCCATGTTTCGTGGCAGGAACGATGATCCGGACGGACCGGGGGGACATTCCTGTCGAGAGGCTGAAGGTTGGTCAGTTGGTCAGGACCAGGGACGACGGATATCAACCGATCCGATGGATCGGACAGCGCACCCTGCCAGCCGAGGGCAAAATGGCACCGGTGCGGATTGCGCGCGACACCTTCGGTCAGCATGGCGCGGTGATGGTCTCGCCGCTGCATCGCATCCTTGTGCAGAACGAGCATGCCGAATTGCTGTTCGGCACAAGCGAGGTTCTTGCTGCCGCGCGCGATTTGATCGATGACAAGAGGGTCCGGCAAATCGAGGGTGGGCAGGTGCATTACGTGCACCTGTTGTTCGACCGCCATCAGGTGGTCTGGTCGGAGGGGCTGCAAAGCGAGAGTTTTTTGCCCGGACCGCAGACGACCCATTGTTTCGAGGCCGAAACGATTGCCGAAATTTGCGAGATTTTCCCCGAAATCGACCCGCTTACCGGGGCCGGCTACGGGCCCTCGGTACGCCCTGCACTGAAGCGGTTCGAAGCGCGCCTGTTGGTAGCCTGAGGCCTTAGAGCGACAAATCGAGCACTGAAGCAGCCAGGTCGTCGGGATGATCGAGAATGGCGCGGGCGCCCTCCCATTCCTCGGGCTGACCATAGCCCCAGCGTACGGCGATTGAAGCCATGCCGACTTCGGCGGCGGCGGCAATGTCGTGGTGGCGATCACCGACCATCACGGAACGGGCCGGATCCTCCCCGGTCAGTTCGAGCGCATGGGCCAGAAGATCGCCTTTCCAGTTTCGGGTGCCATCAAGCTCGGGACCGAATTCGGCCACCATGCGTGGCGCAAGGCCGAAATGTGCCGTGATCTTCTTCGCGTAAGCGTGGGGTTTGGCGGTGGCGAGATAGAGGCGCGCGCCCTTTTCCGACAGCCGGTCGAGCGCGTCCGGGATACCACCATAGACCAGGGCGTCGAACATGCCCTGCGCCTGGTAGTGAGCGCGATAGGCCTCTATGGCCGGTTGCGGATCGGCGAGCCCGATTTTTCGAAAACTATCCACAAAGGGCGGACCGATCATCCAGGTAAGGTCGCCTTGGGCAAGATCATGGCGGTCGATTGCAGCGAAAGCATGGGCAAGCGAGGTCAGGATGCCGGGCTGGGAATCAACCAGCGTGCCGTCGAGATCCAAGAATACCGCAGTCACGACTCGTCCTCAGTCAAGACAGTGGATTCGGCCACGATCACCGCGTTCTCATCCAGCGCGCGCTGCATCAGCGAGAGGTCCTCGTCTCCGATGTCGTGACCCTGCTGCTGACGCTGATCGAGCGTGCCATAGCTGGTGACATCGAGTGGTTTCAGGTCTGCCGATTTCAGGACGGCAACCGTTTCGCGCACCGCTTCGGCCTCGTCCCGCCCCGAGGAATAACACAAGAGTGCCGCCCCGGAAGCATCAGCAGGCAAACCGTCATCCGGACCCCGTCCGACCTGAACCAAAAGGGTGTAAACCTGCTGAGTCGCCTTGGATTTTGCCATGGCCGGGGCTTACGACGCCCCGGTCCGATTGTCCATGCCGCGCTGTCAGACCCAGGGAATAAGCGGTGCCGATTCCGGTCTGGCCGGCCGCATTGATTGTGGCCGCTCATAGAGATATCGGAACCCGGTCAACGATTGCCAGGTCATGGCATCCGCGGTCGCGCTGTCCCACAGAGCGCCGGCCTCTTCGGCGGTGACCTCTTCCCTGATTGCCTGTGAAAGTATGTGGGCTTCTTCTCCTTCGATCATCGACAGGACGTCGTCCGCCGATCGCGTCACGCAATCGGCATCCAGGGAATTGTCGCCAAGGCTCACCCGGCCCATCAGGTGAGCCATGCGAAATCCGTTCAGCACGGCCGCGCGAACCGGAGGGTCGGCAAGACGATAGTGATCCTGAAACGCCTCCCAGTTCCAATACAGGTCGTCTTTTCCGGCGCCAAAATTGAGACGATCGGTCAATAAAATAATGGTCGCTGCAATGAACGCAGGGTAATCATCTTCCGGCAAAGCGGCAGAAAGCAAAAGCTGCGTATAAACCCGGCTATCGGTTGAGCCGGGTATGACACAACCGGCATCGACGATCCTGGCAATCGCTTCTTTCTCGGCCCCGGTTGTCCCGAGACTGAGTACGGCATCCTTGTGGATGCAAATGGCTTCGGCCAAATCCCGAAGCACTTGGCGGGTGCGGAAAACGTCCGCTTTACTGGTAAACATAGGATTAACCATACCCTTTGCGAGTGGCGGAATAACGGCGCGCTTGGGGCTTGAAAGCGAAATCATCGTGTTCCGTCTTTGAAACAGAATTCGACGGCCAGTTTGCCGTGCTACGCTTTTCCATCGCGTTAACTCGGCCTGAAAATCCAGTTGACCAGTGTCAATGAATGCACCTGTCCAACCGTTCAGTCTGACCGGCAGGGAGGATCGCACCATGAGACGGACTTTGTCGACCCGCATCGCTGCAATCGCAGTCGCAATGAGCTTTGCAGCGACATCCGCGCTCGCCTTCGAGGCCGGATTTCGGGACGCCTTGGAAAAGGGAGACGTCGACGGCGCGGCGGTGATCGCGCAAAACGCGCTTGCTGCCACACCGGACAGTTCACAAGCACAATTCGCCCTGGGCATCGCCCGGTTTCTTGGCGCGGTCGAAGGGCTTGGCCAGGGGCTGTACGACGTTGGGCTGAAAAACGAGTATTCCCATAATCTGCTGGGTTTGACCGGGCTGCCGTTTCTTCGGCTTCCGGTGCCCGACAACCCAGACCCGGAACCCGTCAGCTATGACCGGCTGAGAGGTATTCTATCCGACTTTGTCGATGACATGGGCCTGGCAGAAGCCGCGCTGGCGCAAGTTTCCAAAAGCCCGGTCAAGCTGGCACTGGATTTGCGACGGGTGCACCTTGATCTGAATGGCGACGGCAGCGCCCAGCCGGATGAAAACCTGGCGCTGATGTTCTCGGCGGTTGCAGCAAGGATGCGTGTGCCGGAGGACCTGTTGTTTCACTTCGATGAAAGCGACGCGGTCTGGCTGCGCGGGTACACGCATTTGCTGATGGCCATGGCCGAAGTCCCGTTGGGTTACGACTGGGAACGTGCATACACCCAGACCTTCCACGGCCTGTTTCCCGATGCACTTATGGATGGCGATCCGATGGCAGACGAGACCCGGCGGATCGAGGACGCCATTTCGGCATATTATGAACGCCCGGGCGGACCGCCCAGGTATTCACGCCCGCCGACGAGGCCTTCCGGTATGGACTATCGGGACTGGCTTCGCTCGGAACCCTACCAGAAATGGCTGGAGAGCCCCGAAAAGGCTGAATATGACGCGATGCGAGATCTCGAGAATGCACTGCAATGGGCCGCTGTTGCCGACCTTGTCGCGTTCATACACCTGTTCGACTGGCCAGTCGCCGACGCCGGTCGGATTGCCAGTGTGAGAGAGCACCTGTTGCAGATGATCTTGCTATCACGCGAGAACTGGCGACTAATCCTGGCAGAAACCGACGATGATCGCGAATGGTTACCGTCACCGAAACAGACAAGCCGTTTCACCAACATGCGCGTGAACGAACGCCTGCTGGAAGGCTGGAACGGATTTCTTGATACCTTCGAGGCAGTACTGAACGGCGAGGCGCTGGTCCGGCATTGGCGCTTCCCCGGCGATCGCGGGATCAACATCCGCCGCATGTTCGAAGAACCCGCCCGGCTTGATCCGGTCCTGATCGGGACGGGCCACGGCGCGTTGCCCTATCTTGAAGATGGCTCACCGCTGGACGCCGAATCTCTGGAGCCCCTGGCCAACATGATCGGACGCGGGTTCTTCGCCTATTTCGCCTGGTTCAATTGAAAGGGTCCAAGGCGGCGGACCCTCGAAGTCCGCCGCTTTCAATTGTCGCGCGGGCCTAGTCGCGCAGCAACTCGTTGATGCCCGTCTTGGAACGGGTTCTTTCATCGACGCGCTTCACGATGACGGCGCAATAAAGGTTGATGCCGTTCTTCGACGGCATGGAGCCGGCGACTACCACGGAATAGGGTGGCACCTCGCCATACATGACCTCGCCAGTCTCGCGGTCAACGATCTTGGTCGACTGGCCGATAAAGACACCCATGCCGAGCACCGATCCTTCGCGCACGATTACGCCTTCGACCACCTCAGAGCGGGCGCCGATGAAGCAGTTGTCCTCGATGATGGTCGGACCAGCCTGCATGGGCTCAAGCACACCGCCGATGCCGACGCCGCCGGACAAGTGGACGCCCTTGCCGATCTGCGCACAGGAACCAACGGTGGCCCAGGTGTCGACCATTGTGCCCTCGTCGACATAGGCGCCGAGGTTCACGAAGGAGGGCATAAGCACGACGCCGGGGGCAATAAAGGCCGACTTTCGAACAATGCAGCTCGGAACGGCGCGAAAGCCTGCGGCTTTCCATTGGTTATCGCCCCAGCCCTTGAACTTGGAGTCGACTTTGTCCCACCAGGAAGAGCCCTGCGGACCACCGTCCTGCTGCTCCATGTCTTTCAGGCGAAAGCCCAGGAGAACCGCTTTCTTGGCCCATTGGTTGACATACCAGGAACCGTCGTCCTGTTTTTCGGCCACCCGCAGGTTGCCACTGTCGAGCGCATTCAGCGTATCTTCGATGGCCTCACGGGTTTCGCCTGTGGTGGCGGGCGTGATCTGGTCGCGGGCGTCCCAGGCGGCTTCGATGGCGGTTTCAAGCTGGGCGTTGGACATGGTTTCTTTCCCCAAAAAATCGGTCCGGGCGGACATAGCCTGCGCGGGCACGAAGGGCAATGCGCCGAGAGTGGTTCAGCCGTTCAGCAGTCCGGGTGCGGGGCGTTCGGCGCCAACGACCAGGCCATCCCAGTTCAGGATCGGCCGGTTCAGGTATCGCGCGACAACCGGGTCGGCGGCATCCAGCACGCCTAGGCGGGTCAGGATCGCGGCGACCGCCACTTCGGACGCGCGTGTCGCACCGTCGGCGATCTTGAGTGCCAGGCCCAGTTCGAGGTCGGGCAGGATGGCGACATAAACCCCCTCCGCCCCGGTCTTGATCGCGGCACGCCCCTTGGCAGCGATCATCAGTTCGGTGCAGGCCCGGCCTTCGCCGGCAACCAGTTCGGGGTGGGCAATTATCGCCTCGCGCAAACGCAAAGCCGCTGCGTCCCGCACACCGCTGCCCTGCCCCGCGACCGCGAACCGTGCCATCGCACGGGCCAGACCCGCGAGGCTGGTTGCGAAATTCGGAGCCGAACAGCCGTCGATCCCGAAACCGGGGCTGTCCTCGCCGCAGATGTCTTCAAAGGCCACGCGGACGGCCTTTTGTACCGGATGGTCGGGATCGACATAGTCCGGCCCCGCTCCGAGGTGCCGGGTGAGACAGAGAAAGCCAGCGTGCTTGCCCGAACAATTGTTGAAAAGCCGTGTCACCGGCTTGCCGGAGCGGATCATCTCGAGCCGGAGCGCCCTGTCGCGTGAAGCCTGGGGGCCGCAGCAAAGATCGCTTTCGCCAAGCCCAAGGTCGGTGAGCCAACTTTCCACGCGGACCACATGGCGTGCCTCACCCGAGTGGGAGGCGCAGGCCAAGGCCAGTTGCTCGGTGCTGAGACCGCGGCTTGCCGTAGATTCGGCGAGAGGCAGCGCCTGGAGCATCTTGGCAGAGGACCGGGGCAGCATCGTGAGCGCGGGGTCGCCCCAAGCCTGAACGATCTCGCCAGAAGCGCGGACCAGTACGGCGTGACCCAGGTGCACGGATTCCAGGAACTGGGCGCGATAGATTTCGGCCATTGGCACAGCGGCGGTCATATTGGCTCCTTCCCAGGGGACATGGCGATTTTCTGCCGGCGGGGGCTTCCATCCTCTGCCCCGGATACGGTATTGGATCTGCAAAGGACAGGGGCATTTCCAACCCGGAGACCGCAGGCAAAGATCCGCGGCAGCCGGGCAGAGGTAAAGGCAGGACAATGACTACAGCACGGATTCTCTCGACAGTTGCGGCGCTTGTTTTAGCGGCAGGCGGTCCGGTCATGGCGCAAGAAGAAACGAACCGGGTCGCGGCAGAAACCGATTGGGCAGTCTTCGAAGGCGACGACCCCAAGGAATGCTGGGCGGTGACGGCCCCGAAAGAGACCGTCAACACGCGTGACGGACGGGTCGTGTCGGTGCGCCGGGGCGATATCCTGCTGTTCGTGACCTATCGGCCGGCGCAAAGCGTATCCGGTGAAGTGAGCTTCACCGGCGGCTATCCCTTTGCCAGCGGCTCCACGGTGACGCTGGACATCGGGGGCACAACCTTCGAATTGTTCACTGAGGGTGAGTATGCGTGGCCCGCCACCCCGGCCGAGGACCAGAAGATCGTGACCGCTATCAAGCGCGGCGCCGATGCGACGATCACAGCGCGGTCGGCGCGCGGCACCCAGACCAAGGACACGTTCTCGCTTCTGGGCGCGACGGCGATGATCGAAGAAGCCGAGAACCGCTGCTCGGGCTGACGCCGCTGGATTAACGAGGGGGGCTGCCCCTCGTGCTTCCCGGAGTATTTCGCAAAAGAAGAAGGACGATTTGTGTCAAATTGTTTGGGTCTGGCATGGCTGTCTTCTTCTTTAAAAAATACCCCAGGTGAGGCCCGAAGGCCCGAGGGCGAAGCCCTTATGGGTGGACTGGCCGATGTCTTTCTCAGTTCGTTCGGGGGCTACGACCGCCGGTAACTGGCCCCAGGCTCTCCCTTTGCGCCCCAGACATCGGTGCGGGTCAGGCCCGTGGCGCGCGCGAAGCTGCGGTCGCCGTTGGCCGGGCCTGCGTCCACCCGCGGAGCCCCCTGCGTCAGCCGGTGTCTGAGAAACGCCATCGGGTGCGCCCGCAGTGTCAGGCGCATGGCGACGTAATCCTCGACAACATGCTCCCCCGCCGTCATCTCGGGCAGGCGCACGGGGCCTTCCTCGACCCCCTCGCCGTCGATGTCGCCAGCGAAAAGCGGCAGGGGTTTGACCGAGCCGATGGCCACGGCGGCCCAGAGCGCGTTGCGCCGGTCAATGCCAAGCGAGGCGAAGACGTCGGACTCGGCCAGGGTACGCAGGGTTTTCGGCTCGACGCCCGCGCGGCGCCAGACGTCTTCGACCGTGGTATAGCCGTTGCCGCGGGCCGCCGCGATCCACGTCGCCTCTTCCTCGCGCAGGGACTTGATCTGGCGGAAGCCGAGACGGAGCGCCAACCCGCCTTTGCTGTCCGGCTCCATCGTGTTGTCCCAGGTCGAGGCGTTGATGTCGGGCGGGCGCACCTCGACCCCGTGTTCGCGGGCATCGCGGACGATTTGGGCGGGGGCGTAAAACCCCATGGGTTGGGAGTTTAAGAGCGCGCAGGCGAAGATGCCCGGATGGTGGCATTTGAGCCAGCTTGAGGCATAGACCAGAAGGGCGAAGCTGGCGGCGTGGCTTTCAGGGAAGCCGTAGGAGCCAAAGCCCTCGATCTGGGAAAAACAGCGCTCGGCAAAGTCGTCGTCATAGCCGTTGGCGCGCATGCCCTTGAGGAACCGGTTGCGGAACTCGGACACGTTGCCGTGTTTCTTGAAAGTGGCCAGCGAGCGGCGCAGGCGGTCGGCCTCTTCGGGGGTAAAGCCCGCGCCAACGATGGCGATCTGCATCGCCTGTTCCTGGAACAGGGGCACGCCGAGGGTTTTGCCCAGAACCTTGCCCAGTTCGTCGGAGGGAAATTCGACCTTTTCTTCGCCGTTCCGGCGCCGGATGAAGGGGTGGACCATGTCGCCCTGGATCGGCCCCGGCCGGATGATCGCGGTTTCGATGACGAGGTCGTAGAAGGTGCGCGGCTTCATCCGGGGCAGGAAGTTCATCTGGGCGCGGCTTTCGACCTGGAAAACGCCCAAGCTGTCGGCCTTGCAAAGCATATCGTAGACGGCCGGGTCCTCGGGCGGAAGTGTTGCCAGGGTATAGTCGGTTTGGTGGTGGATCTGGATCAGGCCGAATGCCTTGCGGATGCAGGACAGCATGCCAAGGGCAAGAACGTCCACTTTCAGGATGCCAAGAGCGTCGATATCGTCCTTGTCCCAGCAGATGACGGTGCGGTCCTCCATGGTGGCGTTTTCGATCGGAACCAGTTCGTCGAGGCGGCCCTCGGTGATGACGAAGCCGCCGACGTGCTGGCTGAGGTGTCTCGGGAAGCCCTGGATTTCAAAGATCAGTTTCAGGGTCAAAGCAAGGCGTTTGTCTGTCGGGTCGAGGCCGATTTCGCGAAGCTGCTGGTCGGCCATACCAGAGGTATCGAAGAAGCCCCAGAGCTGGGAGGAAATCGCGCCGATGGTGTCTTCGGTCAGGCCCATGGCGCGCCCGACCTCGCGGATGGCGCGTTTGCCGCGGTAATGCACCACGGTGGCGCAGAGGCCGGCGCGGTGGCGGCCGTAGCGGGTGTAGATGTGCTGGATCACCTCTTCACGGCGTTCGTGCTCGAAATCGACGTCGATGTCAGGGGGCTCGTCGCGGGCCTCGCTGACAAAGCGTTCGAAAACCATGGTGCCGATCTCGGGGCTGACCGAGGTAACGCCGAGGCAGTAGCAGACCACCGAATTGGCCGCAGACCCTCTACCCTGGCAGAGGATGCCACGGGATCGGGCAAAGGCGACGATGTCGTGGACCGTCAGGAAATAGGGTTCGTACTTCAGCTTGGCGATCAGGGTAAGTTCGTGATCAAGGAGTTTCCTGACGTGATCGGGGGCGCCTGCCGGGTAGCGCCATTTCAGCCCCTTGAGCGCCAGCCGCTTGAGCCGGGCAGCGGCGGTTTCATCGCCCGCGACCTCGGAGGGATATTCATAGCGCAACTCGTCCAGCGAGAAGGTGAGGCTGTCTGCCAGGTCGGCGGCGCGGTTGACAGCATCGGCGTGGGGCCCAAGGAGGCGGCGCAACTCGCCCTCGGAGCGCAGGCGTTGTTCGGCATTGGCCAGCGCCGCCCGGCCCAGCTGATCGACCTTGCGCCCGGTACGGATGGCAGTCAGCACGTCGGCCAGGCGGCGGCGTGCGCCGTGGTGCATCAACGGAGTCGCCGAAGCCACGGTCAGCAGGCCGAGATCGGCGGCGATCTGCGCGAGGCGATCGAAGCGGCGGGTATCCTGGCCGTCGTAGCGGGGGGCGAGGAGGAGGTGGCAATCCTCAGGAAAGCAGCGCATCAGCCGTTTCACCTGTGGCAGCCAGCCGATCACACCGCCCTGCCCCGTTGTGCCCGTCTCCGGGTGGATCAAAAGGGCGAGGCCTGCGCCGAATTCGATGAGGTCCTCCATGCGGATCTGGCAGTGGCCCTTTTCGGCCCTGAGACGCCCCCGGCTGATCAGGCGGCAGAGCCCTCCCCAGGCGGTGCGGTCCCGCGGGAGCGCGGTGACCGAGAAGCCGGTTTCAAGGAGGATGCGCGCCCCCGGAATCAAACGTGGGATGTTCAGGATCGCGGCCGAGGCATCGGTGGGCAGCGGCGGAGGTTTCACGCGCGTTTCAAAGGCGGCAACGGGAGATTTTTGCGTATTTCGAGCAAGATAAAGACTGCCGCCCGGATAGCGCTCGTCCGGCGGCGAAGGCACCGACCAGGGTGCGGGCGGACCGATCAGCTCGCCGGTCAGGCGTTCGTCCACCTGGCGGGCAATCTCGCGTACGCGGGCATGGGCGCGCACGATGCCCGCGACCGAATTCTCGTCCGTGATGGCGATGGCCGACAACCCCAGGAGCGCGGCACGGTCGATATATTCCTCGGGATGAGAGGCGCCGGTAAGAAAGGTGAAATTCGACGTGGCACTGAGTTCTGCGAAACTCATGACACATCACCCTTGGATGCACTGTCGACGTCGGGCAGCGCCGGTTGTGTAATCGCGCGAATCTTCATCATGCTGCACAATATTCATGTTTTGTTCTTTTCTCCAGCCAGTCGTTTTGCCGTGAATTTGCGCAAAAGCCGAAACTTTCACGATGAGATCACGGCAGCTAGTCTCCGTGCATTGACCTGTGGTCACACGGTCGGCCAAGTTAACTGCGTGGCCACAAGGCGGGCCACATGCGAAGAACCGATTTGCGGCGGCGGGCAATCTTATCTCGGTCACATGTTCCCGCGAACTGCGGCCCTGATGAGTCGGCGCCGAGGCGCTGCGTGCCTTTAGCGAGTAGGTGGGTAATGGTAGGCGTTCACGGGGACCAAGGGGCATCCAATCCCTCGTCCCGAAAGGTTCAAACCTTGTCCTCGTGAACGTTCTTAATCCTGCTTCCGGAGCAGAACGATCAGGTAACGGTTGTTGTGGGTGAATATCTCGCTGGTGCGCTCGTTCCCGCGAAGGCGAGTGTCGAGACGGCGGCGGCCACGCTCCCCGATAAACATTTTCATGACCTTTGCGATCAGCCATCGCGTCTTGGGTCGTTTGTCCTGAAGCTCAGTGTCGATCCGGGTCAGGGCCGCGCCAAACACGTGGAACAACGCCTGTTCGAGATCGATCGAGGGAGCGACGGCTTCGGTGATATCTTCCTCGCCCTGAACCGCAACTGGAAGACCATCCAGCGCAGCCCTGAATTCGCCAATCCGGTGGCCGCCGCCGACGATGCGCAACTTGCCGTCGGGAGCGAAATTCTCGGAGCGGAAGCAGTCGGCGATCAGCACGTGTCCGCCGGGCGTCAGAAGGTCGAGGGCCTTTCCAAGGGCGATATCCAGCGGGATGTACTGGAAGCTTTCAGAAAACAGGCAGAGATCGAAACGGCGGTCGGCCTCGAAGTCCTCGAAGATCATTTCGTGGACCGTAGCCTCGGGCGCATTGGTGCGGCAGCGTTCGGCAAAAAGCGGCGACGGCACAACGATATCGACCTCGTGGCCAAGGGCGATCAACTTGCGGGCCGTTTCGCCGGCACCACCGCCGATATCGAGGATTTTCAGTTTCCCCGCAGGCAGATAGCCGAACAGCTTTTCGGTGTAGGCCACCTGGGCAGCGCCCGCGTTGCCCGCGTTCCGCTCGAGGCCCGTCCAGAGGCCGTAATGCAGGTTCTCGGCTCCGGTCAGCCATTTGACGAAACCGAGGCCTGCATCGAGGCCGATGGCGCGTGTATCGATCTTTTCCTTGCCCATGCAGGCGGTTTAGCCGGGGGAAAGCGGCAGGGGAAGCCCCAGCGAATGCCGCACAAGGGATTTGCGCAGAAGATGCCTTTTCAAGGCAGCTGCCGGAGCGGTAGGATCTGATGCCCAGGGAGGATGGAATGCGCACATTCGACGAGATTTTCGAAATAGCCGCCGAGCGGCATCCGGGGACCGACGCGATAGAACAGCAGTTGGAAAAACCGAAACCTGTCAGTGCGCTGACCGCGGTCCCCGAGGACCGGTGGCTGGCCCAGATGACACGCTCGGTGTTCCAGTCCGGGTTCAACTGGAAGGTCATCGAGGCGAAGTGGGATGGATTCGAGACGGCGTTCCACGGTTTTGATGTGGATCGAAACGCGATGATGAACGACGAGGACCTGGACCGGCTTTTGACCGACAAGGCCATTGTGCGCAACGGTTCAAAGATCATAGCGGTTCGTGACAATGCCATATTTATCAGTGAATTGCGCAAGGATGGTGGGATCGGCGCGGTGATCGCGAACTGGCCGGACGAGGATTACGTCGGCCTGCTGGAGATGCTGAAGAAACGTGGCGCCCGATTGGGCGGGATCACCGGGCAGTATGTCCTGCGCGTCATGGGCAAGGATGCCTTTATCCTGTCGCGCGATGTGGTGGGGCGGCTGGTGGCCGAGGGCGTGGTTGACAAGCCTCCGACTTCGAAAAAGGCGCTGCTGGCAGTGCAGGATGCATTCAACGCATGGCGCGCGCAGTCAGGAAGATCGTTCAATGAAATCAGCCGGGTACTGGCGCTGTCGGTCTGATTTCAGTCATAGCGGCAGTCGCCGTCGCGAATGCAGGACAACAGCCGGGCCTCGCCGTCGTCGGTAACGGGAATGGCGTACCATGGACAGGGGCCGATGGTCAGTTCCGGGCCGCTCACGGTGAGTTCGACAGCAGCAAAAACCTCGGCGTCCATCGGAGCATCGCCACACCAGATCGAGACGCATTCAACGGTCATGGCCATCTCTTGCGCGAAGGGTTTGTAGGTGCCGTCGGTGCTGAGACCGAGGCCAGCAAAGCGGATGGCGGTCGTGGCGCGGGCGTCGTCATCATATTGACCTTGCGCGTTTTTTCGCGGCAGCGCGACAGACTCGAGCGGGGTGATCCGCCCCTTGAGCAGCCAATAGCTGGCCTCGGCATCGCGGATTTCTTCGTACATGCGCACCACATCAGGGCGCAGGCAGGAGAGCGACAGAGCCGGGGTGGCGACAGAGGCAATAGCGGCTGCAACGGTTAATGCGTATTTCATGCCCCCCGCTCCAGCCGGTCGCGGAATGCGGCGATGACCTGATCGTAGACAGAGCGTTTGAAAGGCACAATGTTTTCAAGAACTTCATCGGCGGAGGACCAGCGCCAGCGGCCAAACTCCTTGTGATGCTTGGCGATATCAATGTCGGAGTCGCTGCCCTGAAAACGCAGAAGGACCCATTTCTGCTCCTGTCCCCGATAGCGCCCCTTCCAGACTTTGCCGATCAGATGATCGGGCAGATCATAGCGGATCCAGCCGTCGGTCTCGGCCTCGACCGTGACCAAACCGGGCGAGACGCCCGTTTCCTCCTCAAGCTCGCGAAGCGCAGCAACTTCAGGAGTTTCACCCTCGTCGATCCCGCCCTGCGGCATCTGCCAGGCGCCGGGCGTATCGGTCCTCTCGCCGGTAAAAATCCGGCCCTTGGGATTGACGAGAACGACGCCCACGCAAGGGCGATAGGGGAGTGTGCTGTTCATCCGACATATCTAGGGGTTCAATCCGCGAAATGCACGATCCGTTTCGCGCGGGTGTTTAGTCATTACGCGCCCAGGTGTCGGCAGGCCTGGGCCTGAAGGCGCGTGCCTTCAGCAAACTCGATGCAGCAGAGCCGCAAAGTCGACATACCGGGTGGCCGCCAAAGCGCGGCCAGAGGGGGTGAAGCGTTAGGGCTCTGGCAAGGAGTTCGCGAAGGGGGCGGAAGGCTGGCCAAAGGGGGCCGGATGTTTTTCGGTGTCCGCTTTGCGGGACGAAGCGCCACTTCGCTGCGGCTGCGCTAATGTCCGTAATGAGGCCCGTTGTCAGCTTTCCTCATTGTCAAAGGCGTCACGACCATACTGCGCGCGCAGATCAAACATCAGTCTGTGGACGTCTTCGTCTATATAGGCGTCGAACCACGTGCGGACGCCGAGTTGGGTGAGGCGTCGTTGGTGCTGAAAATCCAACTCAAAACTAAAGCACTGGAGGTTGTAGCTCACCATAACAACGCGGACGTCGTAGTCTCCAGTCAGGCTTTGGAGCGCCAACTCACGGGTGCGAAGGCGTCGCAAAATGGCGTCAACATGGGTGTTCAGGTCCTCGGTTTCCAAAACGCCACTATTAAGCTTCCAGTTTGTGAACCACCTTTTCTTGTGTGGCCCTTTCGTCTGCCAAGCATCGCCCTCAGACCATTCCTCATCAGGTTCGATGCCAAGAGCGTTTGTGATCTGGTTGGACGGCCCTTTTCCTTGAATTCCAAGGTAGGCGTATTGGCGATAGGTTTGTGGTTCCAATGGCATGAGTGTCAGATACTTCTATATTTGTGAGTTACTTATCCTGTCCTACTGCTAAGCAGACATCCGAACGGAGCGCAGCATCTGTGACTTTGGGCTCACAATGGACAACCAATCGGTTCAGCCGGCTTGTCCAGCTTTGAATGCCTCTCGCAAGGCCCACCAATTGGCGCAACCGCCCGGCGCGATCCCCTTTCATCACGCATTGCCATCCAGTTTCGCGGGTTTGGCCTTTCCTTGAAGACGCTCCGGGGCTATAGGCCCCTGTCCCGAAAACCATAGGAGGTCAAAGTGGGCTATCGAGTCGCCGTCGTCGGCGCCACGGGTAACGTGGGTCGCGAAATGCTGAACATCCTGGCCGAGCGCCAGTTTCCCGCCGATGAGGTTGTGGCTCTGGCGAGCCGGAAATCTCTGGGAACCGAGGTCAGCTATGGTGACAAGACCCTAAAGACCAAGGATCTGGACACCTTCGATTTCACCGGATGGGATATTGCCCTGTTCGCCATCGGATCGGGTCCGACCAAGACCTATGCGCCGAAGGCTGCAAAGGCGGGCTGCGTCGTGATCGACAACTCGTCCCTCTATCGCTATGAGCCGGACGTTCCGCTGATCGTGCCCGAGGTGAACCCGGATGCGATCGAGGGCTACAAGAACCGCAACATCATCGCGAACCCGAACTGTTCGACCGCTCAGATGGTCGTAGCGCTGAAACCGCTGCACGACCGCGCGACGATCAAGCGCGTTGTCGTCAGCACTTACCAGTCGGTCTCCGGCGCGGGCAAGGAAGGCATCGACGAGTTGTGGGATCAGACCAAGGGTCTGTACGTTCCCGGCCAGGAGAAAGACCCGTCCAAGTTCACCAAGCAGATCGCGTTTAACGTCATTCCGCATATCGACGTCTTCATGGATGACGGTTCGACCAAGGAAGAGTGGAAGATGGTCGCCGAGACCAAGAAGATCGTGGATCCCAAGATCAAGGTCACTGCGACCTGCGTGCGGGTGCCGGTGTTCGTCGGCCACTCGGAAGCGGTGAACATCGAGACCGAGGAGTTCCTGGACGAGGACGAGGCCCGCGACATCCTACGCGAGAGCCCCGGCATCATGGTCGTGGATAAGCGCGAGGATGGCGGCTACGTCACGCCGGTCGAATGTGTCGGTGACTTTGCGACCTTCATCAGCCGCATCCGCCAGGATTCGACCATCGACAACGGCCTGAACTTCTGGTGCGTCAGCGACAACCTGAGAAAAGGCGCCGCCCTGAACGCGGTCCAGATCGCTGAACTTTTGGGGAATCGGGTGCTGAAGAAAGGTTAACCGTTTTCCAGTGTCGGCATAGTCGCGGGAAAGCCCTTGCGATTGTTCCCGATGCAGAAATCGACGGGCGTCCCCTTTGCGTGGGCGCCCGTTTTTTATTGGGTCCGAGGGCAACGGCATTCAGGTCCATAAAACAAGGCAAATCGGAGGCGAAATCCGGCAATCCGGTGACAAAGCCCCGCCTTCGGCACCCGGCTGCCGCAGTTTCGCCTCAATCTGCGTAAATTCCTGCCATAATTCATCGCAAGCCTGATCTTTGACATCCGCGCAGGGAAGGCCAGATGCCATGAAGCCGATCACCGACGACATCGTTCTCAGCCTCATCGAAGGCGCCAAGAAACGACAGGCAGGGACACAGGCCAGGGTTCGGTACGGGGGCTTGGGCACCCGTATCATTGACCTTGCTGATCACAACGGCAAACCGGCGTCTGACCTGAGTGGGCGTGTCATCTCGCTCGACGTTATCCGACGTGCGGGCGTGGTACGGCGGACGGTCAGCGGCGTGTTTTGCTACGCTCCACGCCCCTGACCGTTCCCGGGCGCCTCGGCCCTTGTAAGATCATGTAACGAGTTCGACCGTTTGACCCAATTCAGACCGGAGAATTCCACCCATGGCTCTCAGACTGAGCGAAGTTGCCAAGGCCCGTCGCCGCCTGGCCATCGAACATAAAAAGCAAAGTGAGACACTGGCCGACAAACGACAGGTTCAGAACACCAATCGCCGCCCTGTCTTTGTCTCGTCGCGCTCAGTTTCGGTTGCCTAAAGCGGCTCGAACACGTCCTTCTTGGGGTCGTATTGAGACAACCCCCCTGCTCCGAGGTCGGTCCACAGGCCATGCAGGCTGAGTTCGTCGGCCTCGACCGCCTCTTTGACAAAGGGGAAGGTCATGAGGTTTTCCAAGGACACGACGACCGCAGCATGTTCCAGCGCCCGCACCTGGTCTGCCTCGGGGACCGATTTCGAAATCCGGTCATAGCCGGGCCGCAGGATGTCCATCCAGCGACCGACGAAAGAGGATTTCTCCTCCAATTCCGGCGCTGCGCCCGAACACATCGCGTGGCATCCCGCCACGCCGCCGCATTGCGAATGGCCGATCACGATCAGATGCGCCACCTTCAGCGAGGTCACCGCGAATTCGACCGCCGCCGAGGTGCCGTGGCGGTCTCCGTCCGGCTCATAGGGCGGCACCAGGTTTGCAATGTTGCGGTGAATGAAGAACTCACCCGAGTCGGCGCCGAAAATCGAGGTGACATGTACGCGGCTGTCGCAACAGGACACGATCATGGCTCGTGGACGCTGCCCCTCTTCTGCGAGCCGCCGATACCAATTGTGGTTCTCTGCGAAGGTGGTGGCTTTCCAGCCGTGATACCGCTGTACCAGATAGCTGGGCAAGGGACGCGCGTGCTGCATGGCAACCTCCTGAATTTGAAGCAAAGGCCAAACACATAGTGCTTGGCATCAACCAATTCTTTCCCCCGCGGGCTTACACCGCCCATGGGTAGAGGGAAAGGGGAACCATGGAGTTCAACAACATCGTCGCGTTGTGTCCACGCGAAGCCATCACAATAGAGGCACCTGCATTTATCTGTGAACACGACGACACGCGCCTTGCCAATCCCGCGACGGAAGACGCCGTTGAAGAGATGGTCGTGTACCTGGCGGGCATCGAAACCGCCTGGGCCGCCGGGGAATTCAAACGCCTGCGAAGCGCGGTACGCAATGTCGAAAAGCTGGCCGAAAAGACCGGGTTGCCCGATGTTGCCGAAGTGGCCCGTGTGGTCGCCGGGTTGATCGATAGCAAAGACGACGTCGCCCTGGCTGCAGTCGTCGCCCGGTTGGTTCGGATCGGGGAGGTCTCTCTCGCCACCCTTCTGGAAATCAGCTATCGCCAGATCTGAGGGCTTGGCCACCCGCCGTGTTCTGCACTAGCATCCCGCTGATTTCCCCGCCGGTTTCAATGGGAGCCCCGATGTGACAGCCCTGACCTTTGCACCCGAGACTCCCGATACCCGGGATCTGCACCTTGTGTCGAAAGACAGCTTGTCCGACTGGTGCGCGACCCTCGACGCGGACACACGCAGCTGGGTCGAAAGCGCGGGCTTTAGGGCGGCGAAAGGCGAGGTGCTGCTGGTGCCGGGTGCCGGTGGCGTTGCCCTTGCCGCCGGCGGGCTAGGCGACGCCAAGGACGCTGCGCGAGGGCGTTTCCTGGTGGCCGAGCTGCGCGCCAAACTGCCCGAAGGCACCTGGCGCCTGGTCAGCGACCTAAAAGGATCGGCTCTGAACGAAGCGGCCCTGGCCTGGCTGTTGGCGGGATATCGTTTCGACCGCTTCGCCAGTGCTCCAGCTCCGAAGGCCCGGCTGATCGCTCCCGAGAGCGTGGATGCCGCCCGGCTTGAGCGGATCGCCGGGGGCGAAGCGTTGGTGCGCGACCTGATCAACGCGCCTGCCTCGCATATGGGTCCCGACGAGTTGGAGGCCGCCGCCCGCGCTCTTGCCGACCGGTTCGGGGCCGGCATCAAGGTGACTACGGGCGACGACCTGCTTACCGCGAATTTCCCGATGATTCACGCCGTCGGCCGCGCCAGTCCACGTGCGCCGCGGCTGATCGAGATGACCTGGGGAACCGAAGGCCCTGCCCTGACACTGGTCGGCAAGGGCGTCTGTTTCGACACCGGCGGCCTGAATTTGAAACCCGGTGCCAGCATGGGGTTGATGAAAAAGGACATGGGCGGCGCGGCCAACGTGCTGGGGCTGGCGCATATGATAATGGCCGGCGGCGCGAAGGTGCGGCTGCGTGTCCTGATCCCAGCGGTGGAAAACAGCGTCTCGGGGTCCTCCTTCCGGCCGCAGGACATCCTCGACAGCCGAAAGGGCCTGACAGTCGAGATCAACAACACGGACGCAGAGGGGCGTTTGGTGCTGGCCGACGCCCTGGCACTGGCGGACGAGGGCAAGCCGGATTTGATCGTCTCGATGGCGACACTGACGGGCGCGGCTCGGGTGGCTGTGGGGCCGGACCTGGCGCCCTATTACACCGACCACGACAGCGACGCCGCCGCCCTTGAAGCTGCCGCCGCCGAGGTGCGCGACCCGGTCTGGCGAATGCCGTTCTGGGAACCTTACGAGTCGATGATCGAACCCGGCATTGCCGATCTGGACAATGCGCCCAAGGGCGGGTTCGCTGGCTCGATCACCGCCGCGCTGTTCCTGCGCCGCTTCGTGACCGAAACACCGCGCTACATGCATTTCGACATCTATGGCTGGTGTCCGAGTTCCGAACCGGGTCGGCCGAAGGGCGGTGTGGGCCAGGGGATCCGGGCGCTCCACGAGGCGCTTCCGCGGATGCTGGGATGACCGACCCGCGCACCACGGCCAGCAACGGTCGCGTCGCCCACGAGGCGCTTCGCGGCCAGGTCACGGCCGAGCGTTTTACCGAGGGCGACAGCATGGCGACGGCCTGGCCGATCGCCGCGATCCTGGATGCGCCGGGCGGCAAGAAGCAGCGCGAGTTGTTGCACGGCCAGCGGTTCCGGCGCCTGGAGACGCGCGACGGGTTTGCTTTCGGCTTTGCCGAACGTGACGGCTACGTGGGCTATGTCGAGGCGCAGATGCTGACCCGCGCCGACCCCGCCACCCACGTGCTGAAGGCTCGTGCAAGCCATGCGCTGGCCGAACCCGACGTCAAGACCACGGGCGAGCATTTCCCCCTGTCGATGGGCGCCGCGCTGCACGTCCTTTCGGAGGACGGTGACTGGTGCCGGATCCTTGCCCCGACCGGCGTGCAGCGGTTCGTCCCAAAAGCACATATCCGCCCCGTCGGCGACCACGAAACCGACCCGGTCGCCGTTGCCCGCCGCCTGATGGGGACGCCCTACGTCTGGGGAGGCAACTCAGCCTTCGGGATCGACTGTTCGGGCCTTGTGCAGGCGGCCTTCCTGGCTTGCGGCCGCGCCTGTCCCGGCGACAGCGACCTGCAATCGGCGATGCCGGGCGATCGGCTGGCCGCCGATACACCACTTCAGGCCGGCGACCTTCTTTTCTGGAAAGGTCACGTCGCCATGGCCACTGGCCCTGAAGGAATCATCCACGCCACGGCGCACGGCATGGCCGTCACCGAAGAGCCGACCGGGACCGCCATCCGGCGCATTGCCGCAGGACCGAACGGAGAAGAGATCACGGTCAGGCTGAGACCGACGCCTGCTTCTTCTTTTTGAAAATACTCGAAACGGCGCTACGACCGCCGCCAACACGGCCTAGTCGACCGGGCGGATCATCTTGCGCTCGAGCACGCGCAGTACTGTTTTCAGGTCGTGCCCGCGCTTCAGGATGCGCCCATCCATACCGATGACAGCGTAAAGGCCCTGGCGGTTTCTCAGCTTGGGCCGCTTTTCGATTCGATAGATCGGGTATTCGGCGGTGCGGCGAAAGATCGAGAAAACGGCCACGTCCCTCAGGAAGGACATCCCGTAGTCGCGCCATTCCCCGGCCGAGACCATGCGGCCGTAAAGGCCGAGGATCACCGCAAGCTCGGCACGGTCAAAGGCCACCTGCTCGGGCATCGGCTGTTGTTTCGGAAAGGGTGTCGGGTCCTGGACCGTCATGGGGGAATCCTGCCCTTCCGGGGCGGTCAAATCAACCCTCGCCGCAACTTCGCCACAAAAATACCTTTGCGGCGGCCGATCCGGCCCGTCATGTTGCCCAACTTCAAATGCATTCAGGGATTGTAGCGAAAAGACGCTATCCCCGGTGCCGTGGATTTAACAGCCCCCACCCAGCCTGCGGCATCGGGGACCCAAACTTGGGACGAGGGACCCTCGCTTTTCAGGCGAGGGTTTTTTCTTTTCCGGCCCCCTTTTCCGAGCGAAGTGAGTTGCCAAGAGACCCGCGGGTGCTTTCTACTGCCGGTTGAATCGCAATCCAGGGGGCAGCGCATGAACACGAACACGATGATCGGCGTCATTGGCGGCAGCGGCATCTATGAGATCGACGGACTGGAACAGGCAAAGTGGGAAACGGTGGAAACGCCCTGGGGCGCGCCGTCCGACCAGATCCTGACCGGTCGGTTGAACGGGGTGAACATGGCGTTTCTGCCCCGCCACGGCCGGGGCCATGTTCATTCTCCATCGACCGTGCCCTATCGCGCCAATATCGACGCCCTGAAACGGCTTGGGGTAACGGATGTTGTTGCGGTTTCGGCCTGCGGGTCGTTCCGCGAAGAGATGGCGCCGGGGGATTTCGTGATCGTCGACCAATTCATCGACCGGACCTTCGCGCGGGAGAAATCATTCTTCGGCACGGGCTGCGTCGCCCATGTCAGCGTCGCGCATCCGGTCTGTTCGCGCCTTGCAAAGGTGGCGGGTGATGCCGCTGAGGCGGCGGGGGCGACGGTGCATCGGGGCGGCACATACCTGGCGATGGAGGGGCCGCAGTTTTCGTCTTTGGCGGAATCGGAGATGTACCGCGAGCACTGGGGCTGCGATGTGATCGGGATGACCAACATGCCCGAGGCGAAGCTCGCCCGAGAAGCCGAACTTTGTTACGCCTCGGTCGCCATGATCACTGACTATGACAGCTGGCACCCGGACCATGGCGAGGTCGATGTGGCCGAGATCATCGCGACCCTGACCGCGAACGCAGAAAAGGGCCGCGCCCTTGCCGCTGGATTGCCGGAACGGATGGGCCCCGAACGGGCGCCCTGCCCCGATGGCTGTGACCGGGCGCTGGAATTCGCGGTCATGACGGCACCGGAGGCACGCGATCCCGAGGTTGTGGCCCGGCTCGATGCCGTAGCCGGGCGGGTTCTGGTGTAGGATTTGCGCCCGCTGTCGCGGCCGCGACAGACGAGGGGCGCTGCCCCTCGCGCTCCCCAAGATATTTTTGGACCAGTGAAAAGCTGGGACAGTCAGGTGCAGGCGGAAGTGCCGTCGACTTCCATGGCAATGATCCTATCCAGCGTTTCCGCCGCGACATCGCCCATCACCAGCGTCCTGCCCAGCGTCAGGGCCGGCGTTCCGAGGATGCCCAGCGTTTCGGCGGCAGAGCGGTTCTGGGCGAGGCGG
>JBNKHH010000040.1:0-5670 GCA_050290245.1 Silicimonas sp. | reverse complement strand
TCAAGAAACTGGTCGACATGGGTTTTATGCATCACCAAAGGTGCGAAATTGACCGTCGTTCGGTCCGCGTCCGGCTGACCGACAAGGGGCGCGACGTCCACAAGGTGGTTTCGGGCCTGTTTAATACCCATGCCGAGGGGCTCAAGGCGGATGCGGTGATCGGTGCGGGAAATATCGCGGCCATCAACGACGGTCTCTCACGCATCGAAAGGTTCTGGTCGGATCAAATCCGCTATATCTACTGACCGGCCAGGCGCCGGGTTTTCCGGTCGAGATGTCCCATCGGCCGAGTTTCCAACTCTTTCAAAAGTTTGCGGCGCATGGCGCGTTCGTATTCTGAAAAGCCCAGGGCGACCTCCACGAATGCGTCAGGGCCCTGGATGACGCGGGCCCTGAAATAGGCGCTCAGCTCGGCCGCGGACACGTCGCCCTTTTTGCCATCTCCGGCAATGACCAGACCATTGATCAGAATTTGCCCAAGGGCACCGGAATCGCGCAGATCGCGCGGCTCCGGCCAGTCGTTGTTCTTCCCGTCGCCCGAGATGTCCAGCGTCGATTTCCAGCAGGCCGGCCCTCTTTCGATCAGCGTGTAGCCATGGCGCATCGCCGCCCCCAGTCCCGTGGCCTGAGGCGCGGCACCGCGTTGCCAGACGCGCAGCCGGTCCACCACCGCCTCAAGTTCGGCAGGCGTCTCCAGGCTGACCCAATCCTGGACCAATCTTTGATAGCGCGAGGATGACCATTCAAAGATCGCCACCGACACCGGCGCATCGGGCAGGGCGAAAATGGCGGCCTCGACGTCCGGATCACTTAGGGCATCAGCCAAACCGTCCAACTGCATCCGGTATTCTCGCTGGTCCACCGACCCCGAGACGTCGAGGGCCAGAACCAGGGCAAGACGGCAGGCGGCATGGCTCGTGCCGGCGGCAAGGGCGAAAAAGATCAATGCGACACCGCCTGCGACAAAGTGTTGCCAGCGACGCGCGATCACGATCCATTTTATCTTGCCGCAAATACGCATTGTCCCGCCGGCGACCAAGTTCACCAGTGGCCGGTGTTTTCCATGCTGGCCCATGGCTCTTGCGGCGCCAGGTTGTCGCCCCGCTGCAGGATCTCGACCGACACGTTGTCGGGCGAGCGCACAAACGCCATATGCCCGTCCCGCGGCGGCCGGTTGATCGTCACGCCTGCATCCATAAGCTTCTGACATGTCTCATAAATATTATCCACGCGATAGGCCAGGTGCCCAAAGTGGCGGCTGTCCGAGGGCAGACCCTCGTCCCCGTCCCAGTTGTAGGTCAATTCGACGTCCGCGTTTTCCTGACCCGGCGGGCACATGAAAACCAGCGTGAAGCGTCCTTTTTCATTGTCGGTTCGGCGCCGCTCTTCCAGTCCCAGCAATTCATAGAACGCTTTGGATTTTTCCAGGTCAGCAACGCGGACCATCGTGTGCAAATATTCAATTCCCATGGCACATGGCCTCCCGATCGTGTTTTGGCCAGCCTAGGACAGCGGCACGGGAAAGGCGAGACGCGACGGTGTCAAAACCGCGAAACCGCTGTCAGCCCGACCGAGAACTGGTTCCGGTCATAGATATCCACGTTCGACCAGGTGCGGCGGCCGTTGACCGACACCTGCGGCACAAAGCCATAATAGCTGAGGTCGGTCCAGGTCAGGTTCAGCCCCAGCGACAGGCTGTCGTCCTGCCGACCGCCGGGAGTCGTGCTCCAACTGCGGTAGTCCCGGCGCGAGATCGAGGCGGTGACACTGGGCTGCACTGGGCCAAGCGGGGCAAACGTATAACGTCCGTTGATTCCGGCAAGCCAACTGTCGACAGTCGCCGAGTCGGACTCGATCGTCCGCAAGGACGCCCCGATGCCGAAACTTGCCCCGCTGTCTTGTTGGCGAAGGTACTCGGTCGAGGTGCCAAGCGACGTCGAACTGTTGATCGGATCATCCAGACGTTCTTCCTCTCTCAGAACAAATGATATGCGCCAGGCTGCGTTTTTGCCGCGGGCCACGATCTGCCCCAGCTGCAGCTCACCCCAGCGGGCCTGTTCGTCGCCGCCATACCAGCTTTGTCCGATCACACCTGTCACCTGGCTCGGCCCAGTGTCTGGCCAGATCAGACGGGTGTGCCGCAGTCCCGCGACCACGACCCCATAGTCGAAATCCGAACCCTCAACCCCTGGAGCCTGCACTTTGGCGTCGTTATCCAGCCAGACCTTGCGGCCAAAGAGTTGACCAAGGACATCGGTCTTGTGCGTCTTGTCTTCAGACAGCCGATAGGAAAAGGAAAGGCCCGCCGAGGCCTCGGTGCCGCCCAGTTGGAGCCCGCTGTCGTCAAGATAGAAATCAAAGTCACCAATTTCGATCAGCGCTGTCTCTGCGCCATTGTTGACGTTGTTGGAGGGCGCAATCGAAAAGCTGAGCTGAACCTTCAGCGGGTTGCGCTGCGCCACTTGGGCATAGCTGCGGGCCACCAGGTCACTGGCCTCGTCGGTCGGCGCCACCTGGTCTGCGCGCCGCAGCCACAGTTGTGAGCGTGTAAAATGCTCCCGCCGGGCTTCGGCTTCGGCCGCCAGCATGGCAGCGTCATAACGTTGGGTGTCGGTTTCGGCCAGCCCATAGGCCCGCGCCGCAAAGTCACGGGAGGCGTCCGGGTCGCCGGATGCCCGTGTCAGCGCCGCGCGGATCAAAAGCGCCTCGACGTCGTCGGGGTCCCGCGCCAACAGCGCAGCCGAAAGCGCATCCGCAACAGGCAGGTTGCCCTGCAGCATGGCCGACCGGGCGACCGCGCGCGCATCGTTCACGGACAACTCTTGCGCCTGGACCTGCCCCGCGAAGGCAGTGCACATGGCCAGTGCCATCACAACAAGTCTGAACGCCCGCATTGGCACCCCTTGGTTCCTCGGTTTCACCCGACAAGGCCCGCCCGCAGCCGCAAAGTCAACTGCTCCCCCACCATCGCCGCGATTTTCGGTCATATAGTGGTTCACCCCGGCCTTCCTACCAGATAAGGTGCGCAGGCGAGTCAGATCACGGAGAGACCCCCATGCCCCTCACACCGGAACAACAGGACGAAATCGACGCCCTCCGCGCCACCGCGCGGCCCACGTTGCGCGCCGTTTCCGAGGGCATGGAAAGCCACCTTTATACCGCCTATCCGGTGCTCGATCACGGCTTTGTCCGCGTCATCGACTACATGGGCGATGACAGCGCCATCACCCAGGCGGCGCGCGTCAGCTATGGCAAGGGCACCAAGGCCGTCACCAATGACGAGGGCCTGATCCGCTATCTCATGCGCCACTGGCACTCGACCCCCTTCGAGATGTGCGAGATCAAGCTCCACGTCAAACTCCCCGTCTTCGTCGCGCGTCAGTGGATCCGCCACCGCACCGCCAACGTGAACGAATACTCGGCCCGCTACTCGATCCTCGACCGCGAATTCTACATCCCCGAACCGGACGCGCTCGCCGCCCAGTCCGTGGTCAACAACCAGGGCCGGGGCGAGGCGCTCTCGGGAGAAGAGGCCGCCCGCGTCCTCGACTACCTCAAAGGCGACGCCGCCCGCTGTTACGACCATTACGAAGAGATGATCGGCCAGGAGGGCCAGCAGGGCCTTGCCCGCGAGCTTGCCCGCATGAACCTGCCCGCCAACATCTATACCCAGTGGTACTGGAAGGTCGACCTGCACAACCTCTTCCACTTCCTGCGCCTGCGCGCCGACGCCCACGCCCAGTACGAGATCCGCGTCTACGCCGACCAGATCTGCGAACTGGTCAAGGACTGGGTGCCCTTTGCCTATGCGGCCTTCGAGGACTACCGGATGGGTGGTGCAACCTTGAGTGGAAAAGCCCTTGATTGCCTCCGCCGCATGTTGAAGGGTGAGGAGGTGACTCAGGAGACATCGGGGATGTCAAAGGGGGAGTGGCGGGAATTTGAAAGCATCTTCTGACGCACGCCTAGCACGATTGCCATTTAAATTTAGAGAAATGAGCATCTTGCCTCCGGAGAATCAATTTCAAACAGTTGGATCAGATAACTTGCATCCCAGGAAGGCAGGTAGGTATCATGAGATCCGGCGCGCTGTATTCCCAATCTTTTGCATCGACACAGAGGATATTTTGCGTACGCTTGGAACGGGCTTTTTCCTTTCTGCGCAAGATAGTAAAAGATCGGTTTTGATTACGGCCGCACATATATTTGGTGTCAACAGGCTAAATTATAAAATGGCTGGCGGAGCAAGGAAATTGAGTAATTCCGGTTTGGTGCCGAATATTCGAGAGGTATTTATCAAAATTAATTCAGGAAAGATCAGTTTTGGAACAAATTTCGTTGACGGTGACGATATACGGTTTGTAAAACGTATCGGCCTATTTGGAGACTATTCAAGTCGTCAGGATCCTTCAAGATATGATGAGTTTTTTAAATGGGATCATGATATTGCGATAATTGAACTAGAAGATCCTGAGACGCTTCCATTGAGTCTGTCTGCGCTTAACTATGATAATAGAAAGAGAATTGAAAAGGGAGTAAAGTATTCTTTTGGATTTTCAAATAATCAGATTCTCCCTGCTGGTCGGCGTTCATCGCAATATTTACTCCAAGAGGGACCAGTTTGGGTGCCGTGTTATCCGCTCGATTTTCTTTCCAGTGGGACACGAACAGCAGGTGAAAATCCAACGCCTGTAATCAAGTTCAATGGTTTATTTCCGAATGGTATGAGTGGCGCGCCAATCTTTGATGAAAACGGAAATACTATTGGCGTTGTTAGCTCTGCTAGCGACTTCGACAATGAAGATGAAAGTGTTGATGCTTTTGCGTCTATACTGAGCTTATTAGACGGTTCAAGGTTGAACTATTTTGGAGTCGACCAGCTATTATACTGACCATCCGTTGTTTTGCCATAACCAACCCTCCCGCCCGGCGGGGCACCGCCGGGCAGCGCCCGACCCGCCCCCAGGGCGGGCGCTTTGCTTCCCGCCCTCGGGCCGGGCGCGGCCCTAGATCAATTGCTCTGCATTGTTCAAAGACTGGTCTTCCGTAGCTCCCGCTTGCATTCCTTGGGTGGCTTGCGGTCTGAACTGAAGGCTTCGACTTGGCATGTCTTGCAGCGCCATCTGGTGAACCCGGCTTTGGCTGGTTGCGATTTTTCCGGCCGCCATCGGCAGGACCGCATCTCGACCACCGACCGCCGCTTTCGGGTCCGGAGCGCCCGAACCGCCATGACGATCAGAAAAAGGGCGATCAGCGCCAAAATAAGCAATTGCACGCCGCCGGTGTCTTGCAAAGTAGCCGCCGGGGGTTTCTGAAATTCCATATCGGTAATTCCAAGGGGCGCAGGCCAATGAGTCAAGCGCAGGCGCGCGGTATCCGGGTGCTCCCGTCACCGATCTATCGCGGTGGTAAGCCGCCTCTGAATTTCAGCCAAACTCCCGCCACAAACCCCCGCCATACTCCCACCCCATGACCGTCCTGAACAAAATCTGGCTCACCCTCTGCCTCGGCTTTTTCACCTGGGTCAGCGTCGCCGTCATGTTCGGCGCGACGCCCGGGCGCGAGAGCGACGGCTGGCGCCACTGGGCCGCGCTGATCGACGGGCAGGTGGCCGAACACGGCCGCGTCTTCACCGGCCTTGGCATCTGGATGATCGGCGCGGTCGTCGCC
>JBNKHH010000039.1:0-5428 GCA_050290245.1 Silicimonas sp. | reverse complement strand
ATCCACACCCATGACGACACTGGCAACGCGGTGGCTGGCAGCCTCGCGGCTGTTGACGCGGGCGCGCGGCAGGTACAGGGCACGCTGAATGGCCTGGGCGAGCGCTGCGGCAACGCCAACCTGACCACGCTGATCCCGACGTTGCTTCTGAAAGAGCCCTACGCCAGCCGGTTCGAGATCGGTGTTGACGAAAGCGGGCTGCAAAGCCTGACCCGTACGAGCCGGATGCTGGACGATATCCTGAACCGGGTGCCTCTGCGCTCGGCCCCCTACGTCGGCTCTTCGGCTTTTGCGCACAAGGCAGGGCTACACGCTTCGGCCATCGTAAAGGACCCCACGACCTACGAACACATCGAGCCGTCTCTGGTCGGCAATACGCGCATCGTGCCCATGTCGAACCAGGCGGGGCAGTCGAACCTGATCAAGCGCCTGAGCGAAATGGGCCTGCCCGCCGAGAAGGGCGATCCGGCGCTCGGGCGCATCCTGGATGTCGTCAAGGAGCGCGAGAGCGAAGGATATGCCTATGATAGTGCCCAGGCGAGCTTTGAACTGCTGGCACGGGGCGAGTTGGGGCTGTTACCGAACTTTTTCGACGTCGAGCGCTATCGCGTAATCTCGGAACGTCGCCGCAACGCCAAGGGTGATATCGTTGTGGAGTCCGAAGCGGTTGTGACGATATCGACCCGCGAGGGATCGCGAACCGGCTATTTCAAGAACGACCATCCCCAGGACATGCAGGACGACGGGCCGGTCAACGCGCTGTGGCAGGCGTTGAAGCAGGATCTCGGCCCCCACCAGGCGACCGTCGATGAGATGCGGCTGACGGACTTCAAGGTGCGGATCACTCAGGGCGGGACCGAGGCGGTCACGCGCGTTATCATAGACTTTGCCGATGAAGAGGGCCGGGCCTGGGCGACGGTCGGTGTATCTCCCAACATCGTGGATGCAGCTTTCCAGGCGCTGGTCGATGCTATTGTCTGGAAACTGATCCGCGACGGAAACGCGGCGGCTGCCGAGTGAGCCTTCAGGCCTGCGCCGATATCGTCGCGAAGGGTGACCCCGACCGGTTTGCCGCCACCATGGCGGCTCCGGTCGAAGCACGTCGTGTATTGTTCCCGATCTATGCCTTCAACGTCGAGGTCGCACGCGCGCCTTGGGCCGCGTCAGAGCCGATGATCGGCGAAATGCGGCTACAGTGGTGGCGCGACGTTCTGGACGATATTGCGGCGGGCCGACAAGTCCGGCGACACGAGGTTACGACGCCGCTTGCCGAGGTGCTGGACGCCTCAGGGGCCGAGACACTGGCAGACTTGGTCGAGGCGCGCCGCTGGGATCTTTATACCGAAGCCTTCGACAGCGAGGCAGCTTTTGCGGCTTATCTTGAAGATACGGGCGGAGCGCTGATGTGGGCGGCTGCGCAGGCACTGGGAGGGCGCGACGAGGCGGCGTTTCGCGGTATTGGCCGTGCATCTGCCCTGGCCAATCTCTTCCTGGCGATCCCGGAACTCGAGGCGCGGGGACGGCGGCCGCTTGTCGACGGCCGGCAGGCGGCCGTTGCGACGCTCGCACGCGAGGCTTTGAACTTGCTCAAGGCCAGTGGCGTTCCAAAAGAAGGGTGCGCAGCTGCCCTGAGCGCCTGGCGTGCACCCGCCATCCTCGGCCGCGTGGTCAAAGAGCCTTCGCGCGTGGCAGATGGAGCGGTGGCTGAAAGCGAGTTTCGCAAACGCTTCGCCTTGTTCAGGGCCGCGATGAAAGTCTGATTGGCATCGTCCTATCGGAAGTCAAAAAAGCTCACGCTGATCGCCCTAGCGGCGGTCCCAGGGAGAGCGTACACCGCGCCGCGTGACCCGAGGAACGCTTGTACGCACGGCACGATAGCGCGTCTCGGGATGCGGTGGATGACCCTGGGTGCGGTGCCAGTATGCAGGGCCGCCACGTTTCAGCCAAAGCGGGACAGTCAGGATCACCCCTGCGGCAAAGCCGCCGGCGTGGGCCCAGTAGGCAACGCCCCCCATGCCCGGACCTGCCATGGTGCCCTGAAAGACCTGTACCAGGAACCAGCCGGCAAGCACCAGCCAGGCCGGGACGGTAAAGATACGGAAAAAGACCACGAGGATCAGCACCATGTCGACGCGGGCCTTGGGGAACATCAAAAGGTATCCCCCCATGACGCCCGCGATTGCGCCCGAAGCACCGACCATGGGCACGTAGCTGGACGGATCGGCCGAGACCTGGGTCACCGCCGCGCCGAGACCGCCCGCGAGATAGAAGACCAGGAAGCCGAAGTGACCCATCTGGTCTTCCAGATTGTCGCCGAAAACCCAGAGAAACAGCATGTTGCCCGCCAGGTGCATGAAGCCGGCGTGAAGAAACATGGAGCTGACAAACGTCTCTGGCGACGAGATCGCCGGGACGAGCCCCCAGGTCATGAAGAACTGTTGAAGCGCGCGCTCGTTCCCCAGGAGACCGGAATAGCCGATGAATACTAGGACGTTCACGGCGATCAAGGTCCAGGTGACAAAGGGAGTACGTTCGGACGGGTTATGATCGCGGATCGGGAACATGGGGGCAGCGGACCTTTCCGGCGGGGAAAGGTCAAGGGGCATGTTTCCTCGCCGTTGCCGCAAACGTGACTTGACCGGAAAGGCTGCACTTTGGTCAACTTCCGGGCATGAAGCGACTGACGATCCTTGCCTCTGCGCTGTCCATTGCGGCCTTTGCTGCAGCGGCGGAGTGCCCTGCGCCCCCGGATATTTCGGCTCAGCAGGACGCGATCCTGGCCCAGGTGCGTGCCGCCGAGACCGAAATGGATGCGCGGATGCTGACCAACGACCTCTGGGCACTTTGGGCCACGGCACCGGATGAACCCGCGCAGGAGCTTTTGGATAAAGGCATGCGGGCGCGGGAGAACTATGATTTCCTGACTGCGATAGAGGCCTTTGACCGTCTGACGACCTACTGTGAAGACTATGCGGAGGGCTATAATCAACGCGCTTTCGTGAACTTCATGCGTCAGGATTTCGAAGCAGCGTTGGTTGACCTGGATTTGGCCATTTCGCGTCGTCCTGGTCATGTGGCTGCCATGGCTGGCAAGGCGCTGACATTGATGGGGCTGGGGCGGCACGACGAAGCACAGATCGTGCTGAGAGCCGCGCTGGAGTTGCACCCGTGGCTGCCGGAGCGCGGGTTGCTTGTCGTGCCCAAGGGCGAAGAGCTTTAGACTTTTTGCGTATTTTTCGCAAGATAAAGGGCAATGCTCTTGCTGCGGGCTGGCGCGCGTCCTAAGCACGTTCGCACATGCGGGCGTGGCGGAATGGTAGACGCATGAGACTTAAAATCTCTGGGGCGCAAGCCCGTGCCGGTTCAAGTCCGGCCGCCCGTACCATCCTTTTCGGTCAGTACCTGTAGCGCAACAGGCGATTGTAGCGGGCACGCAGTTGCAGCAGGTGCAATTCCAGGAAACTGATCTGCGAGATGATGATACGCCGTTCCGGCGCATCGGGCGGCAGAGCGGCGAGTTCGGTGCGCAGGTCCCGGATCTCGTGTTCGGTGTCGCGGATTTCGCTTTTCAGGTCAAAGAGTTCGAGGCCTTGCGCATTGGCCCGGGCAAGGCGGGCAAGGTCCTCGGCCGGGCAGACAGGTGCGAGGCGATGGCCACGCGTGCCTTCGCGGTAGGCATTCGAGACCGTGCAATAGACCTTGAGACCTTCCTGGCGCCCCTGTTCCCAAAGAATGGCATTGGGACGGATGCCGTAGTCGGCGCAGGCCTTCACATGCGTTCTGATGTAGTCGGCAGTCCGCCCGTCGGCGCCGTCTTTCTGGCCGATCTCGCGCCAGTTGCCGGCGCGGCATTCGTCTTCGGACAGTGAGGCGCATGCGGCGAGCATGGACAGGGCGAGAAGGGTGAGGACGAGGAATCGCATAGGCCAATCCTAGGGCCAGGGCGGATTGTTATGCCATGTCAGGGCTCAGCCACGCACCAATTGACAGAACCGCGCTATATCTTCTTCCCGGCAGGACCAGTCGCAGACCAATCGGGCAGCGAGGTTTTCGCGCGGATCACCATCAAGTGCGCCGTCCCACAGGTTATACTCGGCGCCTGCCTCGGAGAGCCTTTGGTGGGCGGCTCGAGGGAAGCTTGTGAAAAGCATGTTAGCCTCGCGTTCCCACAGGAATGATGTGCCGGGGATGGCCTTGAGCGCGGATGCCAGGCGTGTGGCGGCGTCATTGGATTGGCGGGCCAGGGCGATCCAGAGATCGTCGGTCAGGTAGGCATCGATCTGGGCGCCGAGGTAGCGGCTTTTCGAAAACAGGTGGCCGGCGCGTTTGCGGCGATGTGCAAAACCTTGTGCGAGGGCCGGGTCAAAGATCACCACCGCTTCGACGCCCATGCAGCCGTTCTTGGTGCCGCCGAAGCTGACGGCATCAACGCCCGCGCGCCAGGTCATCTCGGCGGGGGAAACGTCAAGTGAAACCATGGCGTTGGCAAACCGTGCGCCGTCCAGATGGAGGGGGCAGCCGTGGGCGTGTGCCACGTCGGTCAAGGCACGTATCTGGTCGATCGAATAAAGCGTGCCGCGCTCAGTGACCGAGGTGATGGAAACGGGGCCGGGCAGCGGGCTGTGTACGCCACCGGCTTTCAGTTTCTCGATCTGACGGGCCAGGGCGTCCGGGTCCATTCGGGCGTCGTGACTGTCGATCAGCGTGAGCTTGGCGCCGCCTGTATAGAACTCAGGCGCGTTGCACTCGTCTTCGTGGATGTGGGCCTCCTCGGTGCAAAAGACGGTCTGGAACGGTTGGGCGAGTGTGCCGAGGATCAGGGCGTTGGCCGCGGTGCCCGTGGCGGTCAGCAGGACGCTGGCCTTGGGGGCTTCGAAGATTTCACGGATTTTTTCGACGGCCGAGCGGGTCCAATCGTCGTTGCCATAGGGCAGGGCCCAGCCCTCGTTCGCTTGGGCGAGCGCCTGCATGATGCGGGGATGCACGGGACCAGAGTTGTCGGAGGCGAAATGCATGGGGCCTAGAGATCCTCGATGATGTGGTCTTCCCAGTCTTCCTCGGGAACTTCGAACTCGGGCACGGTCCAGCCCTGCACCGAGATGCCGGCCGCGTGGACGGTCGCGGATGTGCCGGAAATCAGTGGGTGCCAGTCGTAGAGCGGTTTGCCATCGTACAAAAGCCGGTAGGCGCATGTCGAGGGCATCCAATAGGCGATCTGGCCGATGTTTCGGGGTGTGAGGTGGACGCAGTCAGGGACGAATTGCTTGCGGATGTCGTACTGGGCGCAGCGGCAGGTGTCGCCGTCGAGAAGGCGGCAGGCGACGCGAGTAAAGGCTACTTCGCCGGTGTCTGCGTCTTCCAGCTTGTTCAGGCAACAGCGGCCGCAGCCATCACATAGCGCCTCCCACTCACGCGGTGTGAGGTTCTT
>JBNKHH010000038.1:0-41297 GCA_050290245.1 Silicimonas sp. | reverse complement strand
GATGCCGAGGTGGTTGCCCAGGGTAAGGCGATCTATGGCGAGTTTTGCGCGTCCTGCCACGGTGCCGACCTGGCAGGTCAGCCGGATTGGCAGAGCCGGGATGCGGATGGATATTTGCCTGCGCCGCCCCATGACCAGACCGGGCACACCTGGCATCATCCGACGGCCCAGTTGTTTGACATTACCAAGCATGGAACAGAGGCCCTTGTGGGCAATGGGTACAAGTCACGGATGGCCGGATATGCCGGGACGCTGAGCGACGACGAGATACGAGCCGTTTTGGCCTATATCAAAAGCACCTGGCCCGCGCCCATCATTGAGCGGCATGACCAGATGGATGCGGCAGTGAATTAGTCGTCGTAGCCTCCATCGTCGCGCGGTTCGCGCGGCGGACGACCGACCGCTTCCTTGAGTTCGTCAAGTTCGATAAAGTTGTCGGCTTGGCGGCGAAGTTCGTCGGCGATCATCGGCGGCTGGGACCGGATGGTCGAAACGACCGAAACGCGGACACCCTGACGCTGAAGGCTTTCGATCAGCGGACGGAAGTCGCCGTCCCCCGAAAACAGGACGATATGGTCGACGTGGGGTGCGAGTTCCATCGCGTCAACGGCAAGCTCGATGTCCATGTTGCCTTTGACTTTGCGGCGCCCCTGGGAATCGGTGAACTCCTTGGCGGGCTTGGTCACCATCGAAAAGCCGTTGTAGTGCAGCCAGTCCACGAGGGGGCGGATGGGCGAGTATTCGTCGTTTTCCAGAAGGGCGGTGTAATAAAAGGCACGGATCAGTTTGCCGCGGCGCATGAACTCTTGCCGAAGCAGGCGATAGTCGATGTCGAAGCCAAGCGATTTGGCGGCCGCGTACAAATTCGAGCCGTCGATGAACAGCGCAAGCCGTTCGTCCTTATAGAACATTACATGCCCTTCCTAATTGTAACCGGTCACAATCCCGCGAACAGAGCAAAAATCTCCGAATGACCGTCCTTCAAATATGAATTATTCTGTGACACGTGCAACTATCCTTATGAGTAGTATTCTGTGCCAAAGGTCGATCTTTTGCGACATGGACGCGACGTCATCTGCCGAAATCGGCGGTGAAGGGCCGAAAGTTGGCTTTCCGGGTGCAGAACGCCGGGAAAGCGGCGATTTGCCCTTGTGTTTCAGGTTGCAAGGCAATACCTAACCGCTCTGATCCCATTTCAGACGGAGACCTCGTATGGCCCGCGTGACGGTTGAAGATTGCGTTGACAAAGTCCCGAACCGGTTCGAACTGGTAATGCTTGCTGCCCATCGGGCGCGCGAGATTTCGACCGGTGCGCCGCTAACCGTCGATCGCGACAACGACAAGAACCCCGTCGTCTCGCTGCGCGAGATCGCCGATGAGACCCAGTCGGCCGAAGAACTGCGCGAGCGGATGATCGAGTCGAACCAGACACAGATTGAGGTCGACGAGCCGGAAGAAGACGCGATGGCTCTTCTCATGGGTGCCGAAAGTGACAAGCCCGCCGAAGACGACCTGAGCGAAGAAAAGCTTTTGCGCGCGCTGATGGAAGCCCAGGGTCAGCCTTAAGGTTTCCCCCAGGGGGTGGGGTCTGGATGATCGACGCCGACGACCTGATCGCTCTGGTCCAGAACTATAACCCGAAAGCAAATGCCGACCTGATTGCCCGTGCCTTCGCGTACGGGCAAAAAATGCACGACGGGCAGTTCCGCCATTCGGGCGAGCCCTATTTCACGCATCCCGTCGCGGTTGCCGCCATCCTGACCGAGCAGCAGCTGGATGATGCGACCATCGTCACCGCCCTTTTGCATGACACGATCGAAGACACCCGGTCGACCTATGCCGAGGTCGAACGCGAGTTTGGCACGGAAGTAGCAGAGCTGGTCGACGGTGTGACCAAGCTGACCAATCTGCAGCTGTCCTCGACCGAGACCAAGCAGGCAGAGAATTTCCGCAAACTGTTCATGGCCATGTCCAAGGACTTGCGGGTGATCCTGGTCAAGCTCGCTGACCGTTTGCACAACATGCGCACCATCCGTGCCATGCGTCCCGATAAACAGCAGCAGAAGGCGCGTGAGACGATGGATATCTACGCGCCGCTGGCCGGTCGCATGGGTATGCAGTGGATGCGCGAAGAGCTGGAGGACCTGGCATTCAGGGTTCTGAACCCCGAGGCAAGGAACTCGATCATCCGGCGGTTCATCACGCTTCAGAGCGAGACCGGCGATGTCATTCAGAAGATCACTGATGATATCGAGTCCGAGCTTGAGGCCGCAGACATCAAGGCCTCCGTTTTTGGACGAGCGAAGAAACCTCATTCCATATGGCGCAAGATGGAGGAAAAAAAGATCGGGTTCTCGCGCTTGTCCGACATCTACGGGTTTCGCATCATCGTCGAATCGGACGCTGATTGTTACGGCGCCCTGGGTGTGGTGCATCGGCGCTGGCGCGCAGTGCCGGGGCGGTTCAAGGACTATATCAGTCAGCCCAAGTCGAACGGGTACCGCTCGATCCACACAACAGTGTCGGGCCGGGATGGCAAGCGGGTCGAGATTCAGATCCGTACGCGCGAAATGCACGAGGTCGCCGAGTCCGGCGTGGCCGCGCATTGGTCCTATCGCGACGGTGTGCCGGCGGCGAACCCCTTCGCTGTCGATCCCGCCAAGTGGATCACCAGCATGTCCGAACGGTTCGACAGCGCAGAGGACCACGACGAGTTCCTCGAACACGTTAAGATGGAGATGTACGCCGACCAAGTGTTCTGCTTCACGCCAAAGGGGGATGTGGTCAAGCTTCCGCGCGGCGCGACGCCCCTGGACTTCGCTTATGCCATTCATACGCGGATCGGCGACAGCTGTGTCGGAGCGAAAGTCGACGGTATCCGCGTGCCCTTATGGACACGGCTGCGGAACGGGCAGTCGGTGGATATCATGACCGCCGAAGGACAAAAGCCCCAGGCCACATGGATCGATATTGTCGCCACCGGGCGCGCCAAGGCGGCGATTCGACGGTCTCTGCGCGAAGAAGATCGCGAGCGGTTCATCAAGCTGGGCCGCGAGTTGGCTCGGGTTGCCTTTGAGCACGTCGGAAAACGCGTAACCGAAAAGGCCATGAAGACCGTGGCGCGGCAAATGGGACTGGAAGACAGCCGCGAGCTCTTGGCGCGGATCGGCTCGGCAGAAATTGCCGCGCGCGATGTGACCGAGGTCTTGTATCCAGGTGTGGCCCTCAAGCGCGACGATGAGATCGACGCCGCGCGCGCCGTTGTCGGGCTGCGCCCGAGCCAGACGTTCCGCCGTGCCTCTTGTTGTCAGCCGGTCCCTGGCGAACGGATCGTTGGGATCAGCTACAAGGGCAAGGGTGTGATGATTCATGCCATCGACTGCGAAGCACTTGCCGAAGTTGAAAACCAATCGAACCGTTGGGTCGACCTGCACTGGCAGGAAGGCCGGCATCCGCCTGTGCACAGTGTCAGCCTGGACATGACCATTGCGAATGACAGTGGCGTCCTGGGTCGAATTTGCACATTGATCGGCGAGCAGGGGGCCAATATCTCGGATTTGGTCTTCATCGACAGGAAACCGGACTTTTACCGTCTTATTGTTGACGTAGAACTGAGAGATATTGAGCATCTGCATGCGGTGATGCTTGCGCTTGAGGCCGACAGCGATGTCGCCTCGATCGGAAGGCACCGTGATCTGGAGCGCAAGCCCTGAAGGGAAGCAAAACTTGGTCTTCAAGCGGCGCAAGCCACGAAGCTATGTCGAGATCGCACGCGAAAGCCTTTATCCCAAGGGCGGCTGGCGACGGGCCTTGCGCTATGTGGTCCATCGCCTGCGACGCTTGCCTGACCCTGCGCACAAGATCAGCCGGGGTATCGCTGCCGGGGTGTTCGCTTCGTTTACGCCATTCTTCGGGCTGCATTTCCTGATCGCTTCGCTGCTGGCGCTGATATTGCGCGGAAACGTTCTGGCCGCTCTGCTGGCGACCTTTGTCGGTAATCCGCTGACCTTTCCGCTTATAGCGGCTGTGTCGATGGAATTGGGTTCGTGGATGCTGGGGCATCCCGGACTGCCCTTGCCGTTGGTGCTGAGTTCCTTTTCCCAGGCCTCGTTGGACTTGTGGTGGAATTTCCTGGCGATGTTCACCGACAGGCCGACCCATTGGGAGGGGCTGGCCATGTTCTGGCACCGGGTGTTCCAACCCTATATGGTTGGCTGCATCCTGCCTGGAATCATGGCGGGTACTGCAGCATATATCCTTTCGAACCCACTGATCGCCGCCTATCAGAAGGCCCGCGTGGCACGATTGAAGAAACGGTTTGCCAAGAAGCGCGAAAAGGTCATTTCGCGCCGGATGGAGATGGCCGAGCCACCCACATCCAAACGGCAGGCAGCGGAGTAGATCTTGCCCTGAGAAGGCTGTCGTGCGACGTCATGGCATGGCAAAGAAGACCACGAAGAAGACCGCGAGCAGGAAGAAAACGGCCCCCGCAGCAGCCAAGCGCCGGGTTCGTCCTGTTGCCTGGGCGGGACGGGCGGTTCTGTCGTTGTTCATGGCGATCGTGATTTTGGTGGGACTGTATCGCTTCGTGCCGCCGCCGACCACGCCCTACGTCCTGGCCGAGGGGCTTAGGCTGGGGGGCATTCAGCGCACATGGGTTTCCATAGACCAGATCGCTCCGGTCATGGTGCGGTCGGTCGTGGCGGCCGAGGATGCGGATTTCTGCCTGCACTGGGGCGTCGACATGCGCCAATTGCGCGCCGCCATCGCCGAAGGTGGAGATCGTGGCGCCTCGACCCTGACCCAGCAGGTCGTGAAGAACCTGTGGCTTTGGCAGGGGCGAAGCTGGCCGAGGAAAGCGCTGGAAGCTGTGATGACGCCGGTGGTCGAGGCGCTTTGGACCAAGCGGCGGATCGTCGAAATCTATCTGAACGTAGCCGAGTTCGATACGGGCGTCTTCGGGATCGAAGCGGCCGCGCAGCACCATTTCGCGGTTAGTGCCGCGAAGCTGAACGCGCGTCAGGCCGCCTTGCTGGCGGCAGTCCTGCCCAATCCGAAAGGCAGGCAGGCGGTGAATCCGTCGAGCGCCACCCAGCGGCGGGCGGCCGCGATCATGGACGGGGCAGCGACTATCAAGGCGGATGGCCGGGCGGCCTGTTTTGCGGGGCCGGCGTGACAGCTTGAAACCCGTGTTGCTGTTGTGCATTGAGGGCGAGGCGCGCCTGATTTAGGGTAGATTTCGATGATACGGCTTTACCACGTTCCGCTTTCCCCTTTCTGCCGCAAAGTGCGGCTGTCTCTGGCCGAGAAGAAGTTGGAAGTGGAACTGGTCGAAGAACGCTATTGGGAGCGGGACCCGGATTTTATTCGCCGTAACCCGGCCGGCAAGGTGCCTATCCTGAAGATCGACGGTCTGACGCTGAGTGAAAGTTCGGCGATCTGCGAGTACATCGAGGAGCGCTATCCCGAGCCGCGCCTGTTGCCCGCCGACCCAGAGGCGCGTCACGAGGTGCGTCGTTTGGTTGGCTGGTTCGACGACAAGTTTCACAGCGAGGTGACGTCAAAGCTGTTGTACGAACGGGTCAACAAGAAGATCACCAAGGAAGGCTATCCCGACAGCGCCAACGTCAAGGCCGGCTCGCGGGCGATCAAGTTCCACCTGGGCTATATCGGCTGGCTGTTGGACGAGCGGCGCTGGCTGGCAGGGCCGGAGCTGTCGCTGGCCGATTTCGCAGCCGCCGCCCATCTGTCGGCGCTGGATTATATCTCGGATGTGGACTGGAACCTGAGCCCGACGGTGCGCGACTGGTATGCGAAGATCAAATCACGGCCTGCCTTCCGCAGCCTTCTGGCCGATGCTGTTCCCGGCTTTCCACCGCCGCCACATTATGCCGACCTGGATTTCTGAGGGGGCTCTGCCCCCGCCGCCGCCAGCGGCTCCCCCGGGATATTTCTGGACCGATGATAGACGCCGATGATCTGAAGACCCGGCTGCTGCGTGAGGCGGGCGAAGCGGGGTTCGCGGTGGCACGCGTCTGTCGTCCAGATGCAGTGCCTGAGGTGGCGGGGCGCCTGGCAACCTTCCTGAAGGAGGGGCGGCACGGGCAGATGGACTGGATGGAGCGGCGCGCCGAGTGGCGCGGCGATCCTTCGACTCTGTGGCCCGAGGCGCAGTCGGTGGTGGTGCTGGCGGAGCCCTATACGCCCGACCACGATCCGTTGGAGGACCTCGAGCACAACGACCGGGGCGTGATCTCGGTCTATGCGCGCGGCAAGGATTACCATGACATCGTCAAGAAGCGACTGAAGCGGGTGGCACGCTGGCTGGTGGCTGAGGCCGGGTGCCAAGTGAAGGTTTTTGTCGATACGGCGCCGGTGCCGGAGAAGGCTCTGGGGCAGGCGGCGGGTCTTGGCTGGCAGGGCAAGCACACGAACCTGGTCAGCCGGGAGCTTGGGAACTGGTTTTTCCTGGGCGCGATTTTCACCACGGCGGAACTGCCGGTGGACACGGGCGAGGTGGATCATTGTGGCACGTGCCGCAAATGCCTGGATATCTGTCCGACCGATGCCTTTCCGGCGCCCTATCAGTTGGATGCGCGGCGCTGCATTTCCTATCTGACGATCGAACATGCAGGGCCGGTCGACGAGGCATTGCGGCCCCTGATGGGAAACCGAATTTATGGCTGTGATGATTGTCTGGCGGTCTGTCCATGGAACAAGTTCGCCGTTCGGGCCAGCGACGCGCGTTATGCGACGCGGGGCGATCTGGACGGACCGGAACTGGCACGTCTGGCACGGCTGGACGATGTCGCTTTCCGGGCGGAGTTCGCCGGATCGCCGATCAAGCGAAGCGGGCGCAACCGGTTGGTGCGCAACGTCCTTTACGCCATCGGCAACTCGGGAGAGTCCGGGCTGGCGGAGGTCGCGCGTGAACTTGTGGGTGACGACGACCGGGCGGTGGACGATGCGGCGCGATGGGCGGTCGTACGCCTGTCCGGCGGCAGCGACTAGGAGATCGCGGCCCGCCATGTTAAGCTTGGTGTACTGAAAGAGGAGGAGGCGAAAATGGCCAAGTCCATCATTGATGGTCCGCGCAGCCATGAAAGCGGCCGGGTCGATGCATTCACGAAGTTGGATCGTCAGACCTCTGGCAAACCTGCGCATCAATCCGAGGTGATGTTCCGCGAAGAGCGGACACGGACGCCAGGCGAAAAACTGCGGCGTTTTACACGGTTGGAGCGGCAGGGCTGAGAGCTCTGGTGGCGGGTTGAAACGCCTGCTACAGGGGGGGCATGGACTCTGTGTCTGACAACCCCTTTCGCGCCATTGGACTGAAAATAGCATCGGTCTTCTTGTTCGTCGTCATGGCGGCCCTGATCAAGGCTGCGTCAAGCGAGGTGCCACCGGGGGAGGCCGTGTTCTTTCGCTCGCTCTGCGCCTTGCCAGTGATCTTTGTCTGGCTGGTGGCGCGCGGGGAGCTGTCGACGGGGTTGAAGGCAAACCAGCCGATGTCGCACATGATCCGGGGGGTCATGGGAAGTTCGGCCATGGGGTTGTCCTTTGCCGGGCTTGCGATGCTCCCCTTGTCCGAGGTCAAGTCGATCCAGTATGCCACTCCCCTGTTCGTGGTCGTGCTTGCGGTGATCTTTCTTGGCGAACGCGTGCGCATGGTTCGGTTGACAGCGGTTGGTCTTGGGTTGGTCGGGGTCATGATCATCCTGTGGCCGCGCCTGTCGACCTTTTCTGGCGGAAATATGGGCGACCGCGAGGCGCTTGGTGCGATGTTGGTGCTGGCGGGGTCGTTGTGCGCGGCCTTTACCCAGGTTTTTGTGCGCAAGATGGTGAAAAGCGAAAATACGGCAGCCATCGTGTTCTGGTTCTCGCTCACGGCCAGCGGGTTGTCTCTGCTCAGCCTGCCCTGGGGGTGGGCGGTGCCGTCGGCGAAGGTCTTGGTTTTCCTGATCGGGGCCGGGCTGGTGGGGGGCACCGGGCAAATCCTGGTGACCAGCGCCTATCGCTTTGGTGATGCCGGACTGATTGCGCCGTTCGAGTATGTCTCGATGCTGATCGCGGTGGCGATCGGCTATGGCGTCTTTGGCGAGGTCCCGACGACGCAGATGCTGCTTGGGGCGTTGCTTGTCATTGCCGCTGGCGTGTTGATCATTCTGCGCGAACGTCAGCTGAAATTGCAGCGGGGCGAAGCGCGCAAGGTGGTGACAAAGTACGGCTGAGAAAGATGGGCATATGGTGTTCCAATTTCGAAGCCGCTAACCATAAAAAAACAGTGTGTTTTCAGGATTTCGGGTGACCCTGATACGGGCAAGCGGATATGGAAGCACTTGGGGGCCGGACTAGGGAATTTGTGCGAAGGGTGTCTCAGGTTTTTCTGCAGTATCTGCTTGTCTTGAACGTCGCGACATTTGCCGTGTCGATCTGGGATAAGTATTGCGCTGTTCACAGGCTGCGCAGGGTGCCTGAGCGTACCCTTTTGGCGATGTCGTTCATGGGAGGGACGGCGGGGGCCAAGTTGGCGCGGATGATCAGCGGGCATAAACGGTTGAAAACGGGATTCACCGTCTCGCTGAACCTGATCACGTTCTTTCAGCTTGGTGTTGCGGCAGCTGCATGGTCGGGGCAGTACGGTGAGGGCGGTCTAGGCCTGGAGAACTTTGCCCTGACGTCTCAATCCTCAGCCGAAAGCGTAGCGGCACAGGACCCTCCCCGGCGGTTCGGTCCGGGGAGTTGATGGCCCGCCCGCGACGGGGCGAGCCATTGGGAGACTAGCTGCGGACCAGCTTTTCGTAGCCTTCGGCGATCTCGCGGGTCATCGCGCCCACTTCGAAATTGAAGGTACCGATCTGGCCGACAGGTGTAACCTCGGCGGCGGTGCCGGTCAGCCAGCACTGTTCAAAGCCTTCCATTTCCTCAGGCATGATGTGGCGCTCGTGAACCTTGATCTGGCGATCCTCAAGCATGCCGATGACGGTCTGTCGGGTCAGGCCGTTCAGAAAACAGTCGGGCTTTGGTGTGTGCACTTCCCCGTTCTTGACGAAGAATATGTTCGCCCCGGTCGCCTCGGCCACGTAGCCGCGATAATCCATGAACAGGGCATCCGAACAGCCCTTGGCTTCGGCGGCATGCTTGGAGGTGGTGCAGATCATGTAAAGACCTGCGGCCTTGGCATGGACTGGGATTGTTTCGGGCGAGGGGCGTTTCCACTTGGAAATGTCGAGCTTGGCGCCTTTGAATTTTGAATCGCCGTAATAGGCACCCCACTCCCAGGCCGCGATGGCCAGGCGGACCGGGTTGCGGGCCGATGAGACACCCATGTCTTCGCCGACTCCTCGCCAGGCCACCGCGCGCACATAGGCGTCGGTCAGGTTGTTGTCTGCAAGGACCTGCACCTTGGCGGCTTCGATTTCATCGACTGTGTAGGGGATCTGAAAATCCAGTTCGCCCGCCGAGAAATGCAGCCGTTCGGAATGTGCGCGGCTCTTGAAGATCTTTCCATTGTAGCAACGCTCGCCTTCGAAGACACTGGAGGCGTAGTGCAGGGCGTGCGTCATGATATGTACGTTGGCGTCGCGCCAGGGTACCAGTTTCCCGTCAATCCAGATCGTTCCGTCGCGATCGTCGTATCCCGCCATGTCGGCCTCCGTTTTTCAAATGTTGCCCAAATAGTTCCGCATCGGACACTTTATTGCGGAAAATTCGAGCATCGCTAACAATTGATTCTTGGAATGTCAACAAGGCTGACATAAAATCACAAAAAATGAGGGAGAGTACATGGCAGACAGTGGCGGCACCGGCAGTGGCGAAACGCTGTTGTTCCTGACCGACGACCAGTTGCGCAAAGGCATCGAAGCGATGTTCTTTGCTTATCGTGGTTTTACAGCAGACCCTGACCGGATCCTGACCGACAAGGGTTACGGCCGGGCGCATCACAGGGCGATCCACTTTATCAATCGCTCGCCCGGTACGACGGTCAACAATCTATTGGCCATTCTTGGTGTTACAAAGCAATCGCTTAACCGTGTCTTGCGTACACTGATCGGGGATGGTCTTGTGCGCAGCGAAGTCGGCACGCGAGACAAGCGCGAACGGCATTTGTACCTGACCGAGGCAGGTAGGGTTTTGGAGCGTGAGTTGTCAGATGCACAGAGAAGCCGGATGCGCGCAGCATTCCGCGACGCAGGTCCAGAGGCTGTTGCCGGGTTCCGCCAGGTGCTTGAGGCAATGATGGACAGCGACATGCGGCGCCACTACGGGCGTCTGACGGACACGAACTGACCATGGATCCTGATGCACATCTTTTGATCGTCGATGATGACGAGCGGATCCGGGGTCTTTTGCAGAAATTCCTGATGCGCAGCGGGTTCCTTGTTTCGGCTGCACGGGATGCGGCACATGCCGAGCGGATCCTGAGCGGGCTGGATTTCGACATGATCGTTCTGGACGTGATGATGCCTGGGGAAGACGGTGTCAGTTTTTGCCGCCGCCTGCGCGCCGAACGCGACGTGCCGATCCTGCTGTTGACGGCCAAGAATGAGACGAATGACAGGATCGCGGGCCTCGAGGCCGGTGCCGACGATTACCTGGCCAAGCCGTTCGAACCGAAGGAGCTGCTTCTCAGGATTAATTCGATCCTGCGTCGTGTGCCGCCGTCGGAGCCGACCGATGTAGCGCCGAAGGTTCTGTCGCTTGGAGCGTATCGCTATGACGTCGAGAAGGGCGCCATGTGGCAGGGCGACGAACCGGTGCGCCTGACCGCGACCGAGTCACAGCTCATGCGGATATTCTCGAACGCCCTGGGCCAGCCCCTGAGCCGGGCCCGGCTGGTCGAGGACCTGGGTCGCGACAAGGGACAGGCGCAGGAGCGGGCGGTGGATGTTCAGATCACCCGGCTGAGGCGCAAGATCGAAGCGGATCCGAAACAGCCGCGCTACCTTCAGACGGTGCGCGGAGCGGGCTATATGCTGTCGCCTGATTAAATGCGCCGCCTGGCGGCGGCACGACGACTGGGGGCTCTGCCCCAAACCCCCGAGATAGTTTTCGGCCAGCGAATGAGTTGGGAATCTCCTTGCCTCACCGGCAGGGATTTGTGAACAAGAACCATGACACGGATATATTGGCATGAAGCGGCGCTGAACCATGTGACGCCGCCGGGGCATCCCGAGCGTGTGGAGCGGGCCGAAGCCGTTAGGGCGGTTCTATCCGATATGGACGAGCTGGAGTGGCATGAAGCGCCCCTCGCGGACAAGTCAGAGGTCTTACGCTGTCATCCCGAGCGGTATTTCGATCGGATTGCGGCAGCAATTCCGACGACCTCATATGTGTCGCTCGACTCGGACACCCACGTGTCGGCTGGCTCGCTCGAGGCGGCCTTGCGCGCGGTTGGCGGGTGCAACGCGGCTGTCGATGCGGTCTTGGCGGGCGCGGCCGCAAATGCCTTTGTCGCCATGCGGCCACCTGGCCACCATGCCGAGACCGAAACCGCTATGGGGTTCTGCCTGTTCGGAACAGCGGCAATCGCTGCCAAGCGGGCGCTGGATCACCACGGCTTGAGCCGGGTGGCGGTCCTGGATTTTGACGTCCACCATGGCAACGGCACGCAGGATTTGCTTTGGAACGAGGCGCGGACACTTTTTTGTTCTTCGCACCAGATGCCCCTGTATCCGGGCAGCGGTGGTGCGCATGAGACCGGGGCCTTCAACAACGTGATCAATACACCCCTGGCACCAATGACCGGCACGGTCGAGATGCAGCGAGCCTGGGGCCGGGAGATCCTGCCTGCCGTGGACGATTTCGAGCCGGAGCTGATCATTATCTCGGCAGGGTTCGATGCCCATGCCGCTGATCCGCTGGCGAACCTCAATTGGAGCGAGGGCGACTTCCGCTGGGTGACCGAGGAGATCTGCAAGGTTGCCGACGCTTGCTGCGACGGTCGCGTGGTCTCGACTTTGGAAGGCGGGTATGATCTGGACGCGCTGGCCGCCAGTGTCGCGGCGCACGTCGATGTCCTGAAGGAGCATGCAGCATGAGCGAGAAACCCGTTGGCGACATGAGCTTTGAAGAGGCGATGAAAGAGCTTGAGGTCGTGGTTGGCCGCCTGGAGTCGGGGGAGGCCGCGCTGGAGGATTCGATCAAGCTGTACGAGCGGGGCGCAGAGTTGAAAGAGCACTGCCAGAAAAAGCTGGCCGAGGCCGAAGAGAAGGTCGCTCAGATTTCGCTGGATGCGGACGGCAATCCCAAGGGGACGGCTCCCGTCGATCTGAAGTGAGTTTCGACGAAGTATTGAAAGGCCGGGCTGCGCAGATCGGCGCGCGCCTAAGTCAGTCGATGGCGGGCTTTCCCGCAGGCGATGTGACGGATGCCATGCGATATGCCGTGACCGGTGGCAAGCGACTTCGCGGGTTCCTGGTCATGGAGAGTGCCGCGCTGTTCGATGTGCCCGCAAGCCGGTCGGTACACGCTGCTGCGGCAATCGAGGCATTGCACGCCTATAGTCTTGTCCACGACGATCTGCCCTGCATGGATGACGACGACCTGCGCAGGGGCCAGCCCACGGTTCATGTAAGATGGGACGAGGCAACGGCAGTTCTGGTCGGTGATGCCTTGCAGACGCTGGCGTTTGAGTTGGTCGCAGCAGGCGACTTGGCCGCTGAAGTGAAGCTGGAGTTGTCCAGGAGTCTCGCAGTTGCCGCGGGCGGACGGGGCATGGTCAGGGGGCAGGCGCTGGATATTGCTGCCGAGACGGCCGAAGTGCCCTTGAAACTTGACGGGATAACCGAACTGCAGTCATTGAAGACCGGGGCGCTGATCGAATGGTCCGCGATGGCCGGTGCTGCAATGGCGGGGGAAGATGTGGCTGCCATGCGCAAATATGCCGAGGCGATCGGTCTTGCTTTCCAGATCGTCGACGATGTTTTGGACGTCGAGGGCGATGAGGCGAAGACCGGCAAGCGGGTGCAAAAGGATGACGCTGCGGGCAAGGCAACCTTCGTTTCTCTTCTGGGTCTGGACGGTGCAAGAGAGCGGGCGCGTGCTTTGGTCGCGGAGGCTCTGCACGTTCTCGCCCCATATGGTGCTGAAGCAGATAACTTGCGGGATGCCGCGCGTTTCGTTATCTCGCGCGAGTTCTGAACTTTCAGAGGTGGCATGGCCGAACGACCTCAAACCCCCGTTCTGGACCGGGTAGATATCCCGGCGGACATGAAGCGCCTGAGCGATGGCGAGCTGCGCCAGCTTGCCAACGAGCTGCGCGCCGAAACCATCAGCGCGGTCAGCGAGACCGGTGGGCACCTTGGCGCGGGGCTGGGTGTTGTCGAGTTGACGGTAGCCTTGCACGCGGTCTTTGATACGCCGAAGGACAAGGTTATCTGGGACGTCAGTCACCAGTGTTATCCGCATAAGATCCTGACAGGGCGGCGCGACCGAATTCGCACGCTGCGCCAGGAGGGTGGCTTGAGCGGTTTTACCAAGCGCTCGGAAAGCGCCTATGATCCCTTCGGAGCGGCGCATTCGTCAACTTCGATCAGTGCGGCACTTGGCTTTGCCGTGGCGCGCGATCTGGGCGGTACGGCCGAGGGCGGGCTGGGCGACGCCATTGCCGTGATCGGGGACGGGGCGATCAGTGCCGGCATGGCCTATGAGGCGTTGAACAACGCTGGGCATCTGGGCAAGCGGCTGGTCGTCATTCTGAATGACAACGAGATGTCGATTGCCCCTCCGGTCGGAGCGATGTCGTCCTATCTGTCGCGGCTTTACGCGGGCGCGCCCTTCCAGGAGTTGAAGTCCGCGGCCAAGGGTGCCGTTAGCCTGTTGCCCGAGCCGTTCCGCGAGGGCGCAAAGCGCGCCAAGGACATGCTGAAGCACACGGTCGTCGGGGGCACCCTGTTCGAAGAGCTGGGATTTGACTATCTCGGCCCCATCGATGGGCACGACTTGGACCAGCTTCTGCCGGTTCTGCGCACCGTGAAAGAGCGCGCAACCGGGCCGATCCTGATCCATGTACTGACCAAGAAAGGCAAGGGATATGCCCCGGCCGAGCAGGCCCGCGACAAGGGGCACGCCACTGCCAAGTTCGACGTTGTCACGGGCGAGCAGAAGAAAGCGCCATCGAATGCGCCGAGCTATACCAAGGTCTTTGCCAAGACTCTGATCGACGAGGCCATGCGCGACGACCGGATCGTCGCTGTGACGGCAGCGATGCCGGATGGTACAGGGCTGGACCTGTTCGCCGAGCGGTTCCCGTCGCGCTGTTTCGACGTCGGGATTGCCGAGCAGCACGGGGTGACCTTCAGCGCTGGCCTTGCTGCCGGCGGAATGAAGCCGTTCTGTGCGATCTATTCGACGTTCCTTCAGCGTGGATACGATCAGGTGGTGCATGACGTTGCGCTGCAACGGCTGCCGGTACGCTTTGCCATCGACCGGGCGGGCCTGGTCGGGGCCGACGGGGCGACCCATGCGGGTAGCTTCGATATCGCCTTCATGGCCAACCTGCCGGGCATGGTGGTGATGGCCGCCGCCGACGAGGCAGAGCTGAAGCACATGGTGGCAACGGCCGCCGCCCATGACGAAGGGCCAATTGCCTTTCGCTATCCGCGTGGCGAGGGTGTGGGCGTAGAATTGCCCGAGCGGGGCGAGGTTCTGGAGATCGGTAAGGGGCGGATCGTGCGCGAGGGATCGAAGGTTGCGATCCTGTCTTTCGGCACGCGACTGCAAGAGGCTGAAGCGGCAGCCGAGGCCTTGGCGGCACGGGGCATTTCACCAACGATAGCGGATGCCCGTTTTGCCAAGCCCCTGGACCGGGACTTGATCCTGAAGTTGGTTGAGAGCCACGAGGCGCTGATCACGGTCGAGGAAGGCGCGATTGGCGGGTTTGGCAGCCATGTCGCGCAGCTTTTGGCGGATGAAGCTGTGTTCGATGGCGGCTTCAAGTTCCGCTCGATGGTGCTGCCGGACATCTTTATCGACCAGGCAAGCCCGCGTGCGATGTACGACGTCGCGGCGATGAATGCGGCGGATATCGAGACGAAGGTGCTCGAGGTGCTGGGCGTGGCGGATATTTCCAAGCGGGCGTGATCAGGCGGTGTTCTCGTCCTTCAATAGAGCGCCCAATCCCGCCTGATAGGTCGGGTGGATCAGCTTCACGCCCAGTTCGGTCTTGATGCGGTCGTTCCGCACGCGTTTTGAGTCCGAATAAAAGCTGCGGGCCATGGGCGACATGTCGGCGTCTTCGAACGGAACTTCCGGTGGGACCGGCAGGCCTAGGAGTCCGGCGGCATAGGCCAGCACCTCTTGCGGCGGTGCCGGGTTGTCGTCGCAGACGTTGTAAATCGCGCCGGGATTCGGGTGGTGTATCGAGGCCAGAGCGACCTGGGCGATGTCATCGACGTGGATGCGGCTGAAGACCTGGTTCTTCTTGATGACGCGTCTTGCCGTTCCGCGCCGGATTTTCTCGAAGGGTCCGCGTCCCGGCCCGTAGATGCCAGCGAGGCGAAAGATGTGCAGTGGCAAGCCAAGGTCGGCCCAGGCCGCTTCGGCGGTCACGCGGGCCTGTCCGCGCCTGGTCGCGGGGGTCAGTGCGGCGGTTTCATCCACCCATCCGCCCTGGTGGTCGCCGTACACTCCGGTTGTCGAGAGGTACCCGACCCACTCGAGATTTGACGCCGTACGGAGGTCGTCGGCCCATTCCCTGAGAACTGGGTCGCCCTCACTATCCGGAGCGACCGAGGTCAGAAGGTGCGTCACCTCATGGATGGGCAGCTGGTTACCCGGCCAGACGATGGGTTGGACGCCAGTTTCGGCCAACGCCTTTGCCTTCTCGGTCGTGCGGGTGGTCGCGATGACGCGCCAACCTTCTTCCAGAAGGAGCGGTGCGAGAGCCTGTGCCGAAAAGCCGTGGCCGATGGAGAGAAGCGTGCGTGTCATGGCGCGATCATTTCCGGGCTTGTCGGCAGGTTCAACCCTCTCTGCCATCGAGACGTGAAAACAGGTGGCGCCTAGCTCCACGTGCAGTGCGGGGGCCGTCGGGCGCAACACAACTAAAGCCGCGACCGAGCCGTTCACGGCCGACGTCGTGACAACACAGTGGTGCCACGGCGGGCACATTCATAAAGGCGCAACACGAAACTCAGGAACTGGCTTCCAAAAGGGGGGCTTGAAGCTGCGGTCGGTTCGGTGTCAATTCTGGGGATGGCCAATTCCGTCAAATCCTGGGCAGACGTCGCCCCCCGTCTTGTCGCCGTGGCCGCAGGTCGCGAAGCTGCCGATCTGGTGGTCCGGGGTGGCGCAGTCGTCAACGTGCAGTCGCGCGAGGTGTTGAAGGGCTGGCAGGTGGCTGTCGCCGAGGGGCGGTTCGCCTTTGTCGGACCGGATGCCAGCCATTGCATCGGCCCCGAGACGCGGGTGATCGAGGCCGAAGGGCGGTATGTCATTCCGGGACTGATCGACGGGCATATGCACATCGAGTCCGGGATGCTGACACCCGCCGAGTTCGCTGCCGCCGTCATTCCGCACGGCACCACCACGATGTTCACCGATCCCCATGAAATTGCCAACGTCATGGGTCTGGAGGGTGTTCGTCTGATGCATGACGAAGCGCTGATGCAGCCCGTCAACATCTTTACGCAGATGCCGAGTTGCGCGCCGTCGGCACCGGGGCTGGAAACGACCGGGTTCGAGATCACGCCCGAGGATGTCGCCGAGGCCATGTCCTGGCCGGGGATCATCGGGCTGGGTGAGATGATGAACTTTCCCGGCGTGGTCAACGGTGACGTAAAGATGCTGGCCGAGATTGCGGCGACACAGAGGGCAGGGAAGACCGTCGGCGGACACTATGCTTCGCTCGACCGTGGCATCCCGTTCCACGCCTATGCCGCGGGAGGGCCGGCCGACGACCATGAAGGCACCGCCGAGGCCGATGCGATTGCGCGTGTCAGGCAGGGAATGCGGTCTATGCTGCGACTGGGGTCGGCATGGTACGACGTCGAAAGCCAGATCACGGCGGTGACCGAGAAGGGGTTGGACCCCAGGAATTTCGTGCTGTGCACGGACGACTGCCACTCGGGCACGCTGGTCCATGATGGGCATATGAACCGGGTCGTACGCCATGCCATCGACTGTGGGTGTGATCCGTTGATTGCCCTGCAGATGGCGACGGTGAACACGGCGACCCACTTCGGGTTGGAGCGAGAGCTGGGCAGCATCGCGCCGGGACGTCGGGCGGACGTCATCCTGACTTCTGATCTCAGAACCCTTCCGATCGAGCATGTGATCGCGCGCGGTCAGACCGTGGCCGTCGGTGGTGAAATCCGGGTAGCGTGTCCGCACCTGGAGTGGCCGGATCACGCCCGAGCAACGGTGCATCTGGGCAAGGTTCTTGAGGAAGCCGATTTTCGGATCAAAGCGCCTGCGGGGCGAAATGCGGTGACGGCGAAAGTGATCGGCGTCGTCGAAAATCAGGCGCCGACCGAGGCGCTGACGGCGGAATTGCCCGTTGTTGACGGGGTGGTCGAGGGCGAAGGCGGCGTATGTCAGATCGCTCTTGTCGAACGGCACCGGGCGACGGGCGACGTGGTGAACGGCTTTGTCTCGGGCTTTGGCTACGAGGGGCGGATGGCGATCGCCTCGACAGTGGCGCATGACAGCCACCATATGATCGTCGTCGGTACAGACCGCGAAATGATGGCGGCGGCGGCAAACCGTCTGGGCGAGGTCGGCGGCGGCGTGACGGTCTGGAAGGACGGCGCCGAGATTGCGTTGGTGGAACTGCCGATTGCCGGTCTCATGTCCGACAGCCCGGCACGCGAGGTGGCCGATAAGGCTCAGAACATGGTCGATGCCATGGCCGCCTGTGGATGTACGTTGAACAACGCCTATATGCAGCACTCGCTATTGGCGCTGGTTGTCATTCCAAGTTTACGAATTTCTGATCTGGGCTTGGTGGACGTGGACGCATTTGAACTGACGAGCCTCTTTGGAGACATGGAATGATCGACGGCCAGCTACCGATTGAAACGCCGGTGCCGGTCGAGCACGTGGCGTTTGCCGATGCAGGGGCAGCCGTTCAGAGGTTGATCGAGCTGTACCAGTCCTCGTCCCGTTTCCTTTGCCAGCGTTTTGCCGAGATCATTGCCGAGGGCAAACCGGACAAACGGGTGCGGGCGTATTACCCCGAGATCCGGATCACGACGACGAGTTTCGCGACAGCGGACACGCGGCTGAGTTTCGGACATGTGCCCGAGCCGGGGCGCTATGCGACGACGATCACGCGCCCCGATCTTTTCGCAAACTACCTGACGCAGCAGATCGGCCTGTTGGTCAAGAACCACGGGATGCCCGTGCAGATCGGCATGTCGACAACGCCGATGCCGGTGCATTTTGCCGTGTCAAATGATCCGAACCTGACCGTACCACAGGAAGGGGCCGTCGAATTCAACCTGCGCGATGTTTTCGACGTGCCCGAGTTGTCGAGCATGAACGACGACATCGTGAATGGCCATGGCTTCACCTACGAGGACGGAGCCCGTGCCCTGGCACCCTTTACGGCACAGCGTATCGACTATTCTCTGGCGCGTCTGTCACACTACACCGCGACTGCCGCCGAGCATTTCCAGAACCATGTGCTGTTCACCAACTACCAGTTCTATGTCGAGGAATTCGAGGCCTTTGCCCGCGCGCAGCTGGCGGATCCGGCCAGCGGCTATACTGGGTTCGTCGGACCCGGCAACATCGAGGTTCGGGACGCTGATGCGCCGCTGGATCTTCCCGCGAAGCTGCCGCAGATGCCGACCTATCATCTAAAGCGCGAGAACGGGGCTGGGATCACCCTCGTCAACATCGGGGTGGGGCCGTCGAACGCAAAGACGGCGACAGATCATATTGCGGTTCTCCGACCCCATGCATGGCTGATGGTAGGCCACTGCGCCGGTCTCAGGAATTCGCAGAGGTTGGGGGATTTTGTCCTGGCCCACGGTTACCTGCGCGAAGATCACGTGCTGGACGACGACTTGCCGGTCTGGATGCCGATTCCGGCGCTGGCCGAGATCCAGGTCGCGTTGGAAGAGGCGGTTGCGAATGTCACCAAGTACGAAGGGTTCGAGCTAAAGCGGATCATGCGGACCGGCACTGTCGCGACGATCGACAACCGGAACTGGGAGTTGCGTGATCAATCGGGCCCGGTTCAGCGCCTGTCGCAGTCGCGCGCCATCGCTTTGGACATGGAATCGGCGACCATTGCGGCCAACGGGTTCCGCTTTCGCGTGCCATACGGAACGCTCCTGTGTGTGTCGGACAAACCCCTTCATGGTGAGCTGAAATTGCCTGGAATGGCCTCTGAATTCTATAAAACACAGGTGTCACAGCACCTTTTGATTGGAATCCGCGCCATGGAGAAGATAAGGGAAATGCCGCTGGAACGTATACATTCCCGTAAGTTGCGCAGCTTTGAAGAGACGGCGTTCCTGTAAATAAGCCAAAAAATGCCCACGACATGGGCGATAATCCTTGTTTACGATCCACAAAACGTTGTGTAATGCCTCGATATCCAGTTAAATAAGGCCGATGAGCCACTATAACGGGCCACAACGAGGAGAATTCAACATGGCAAAACCCCTGACCAAGACGCAGCTTGTTGCCGCGCTTGCCGAGAAAATGGACAGCGACAAGAAATCCGCAGCCGCCGCTCTGGATGCGATCGTTGGCGTCATCACCGATGAAGTGTCCGGCGGCGGTGCCGTGACCCTTCCCGGCGTCGGCAAGATCTACTGCCGCGAGCGTCCGGCACGCATGGTCCGCAACCCCGCCACCGGCGAGCAGATGCACAAGGACGCCGACAAGGTGGTCAAGATGACCATCGCCAAGGCTCTGAAGGACAGCGTCAACGATTGATCTCTTTGGACCAGTCGACAGACGGATGGGCCGCGTTTCGCGGCCCTTTTCTTTTGTCAGGCACTGGCGGCAGCCTGAAGGGCGGTGTCCAAGAGCGTCTTGATCTCGGACTTTCGAGTGCCGGCGACGATACGGCCCAGTTCCTTGTCGCCTTTCAGGACGACCAGAGTCGAGCGGCGCGGGATGTTCAGGCGGCGGGCCAGATCGGATTTCGAATGGATATCCCAGTCGACCGCGATGAAGCTGATGTTCTTCTCATAGGCCGGGTTTTCCGCCTTGAGTGCAGAGATGGTCTTCGCCTGTGCCCGGCAGGTTGTACACCAGTCGGTATAGAAGTCGATGAAGACGGTTTTGCCCGCTTTCAATTCTTTCTCGACCAGCCCCTTTTCATAGCTACGGCCCGTGGCGGCGAGGGCGGGAAGTGCGGCGAAAGCGGCGGCGGTTGCAAGGAAGGTTCGGCGAAGCATCAGGTTTCCTTTCAGATCGAGACCGAGAGATCGACAAGCCAGGGCGGCATGTTTTCAAGCGCCCAGATTTCGGCGAGGTGGTGAAATTTGAACAGGATCGCTAGGCCGACGGCGACAAAGACCGCGCCCATCACCGGACGGGCAACGGTGGCGATGCGGCGCATGAGGACCTGACGGTTGCGAATGGCGGACTTTGCGCCGTAGCTAAGCGCGAGGATGATGGTCGAAACGCCCAGGGCAAACGTCACCATGATCAGCGCAGCGCGGACCAGGCTTTCGCCCTGGCTGGCCAGTGAGATAGCTCCGCCCAGGGTCGGGCCGATGCAGGGGCTCCAGACTGCGCCGAGAAGGATGCCGGCAATGAACTGGCCTGAGCTGCGGTCAGGCGCACCCTGATCGATCCGGGCATCTGCGCGCGCAGAGAGGCCGGAGGTCGCAGTGGCGAAGCTGGCCGAAAAGCGGGGCACCAGCAGCACAATGCCGAAGGCGATCATCAGGACAGCGCCCGCGTTCGAAATGGTTTCTTCGGTGATTCCAAGGGTTCTGCCCAGAACGGCAACAGTTAGTCCGAAGATGACAAAGGACAAGCTCATGCCAGCGGCAAGAACCATTGGGCCAGACCGCCCCGCCTGGAGCGAGGTCGCCAGCACGATAGGCAAGATCGGCAGGACGCAGGGGTTGATGAGCGTCAGAAGGCCCGCGAGGTATCCGAGGATGAATTCCATGCCGCTTTATGGGCAGTGGGCCGACGATTTGTCATCTAAAACAAGGTGACGGCCGTTCACATCGCCGTCAGGTGGTGCGCGGAGCTTTCGACAATTGGACGGCCAGGATGCCGAGCGTGATGATGATCACGCCGACCACGTCGAGGAGTCCGATCTTTTCACCCAGCATGAGCGCGGCGATCGAGACGCCGAAAAACGGGTTCAGGAAGTGGAAGGTGGCGGCACGGATCGCGCCGATGCGGCCGACAAGCCAGAACCAGATCAGGGTCGCGATCAGGCCCGGAACGAAGATCGTGTAGAGGAACGCGGCGATGACCGGCGGCGTCCAGTTGACCTCCCATGTTTCGAACAGGAGGGCCGGGATCCACAAGAGCGCGCTGCCGACCAGCATTTGCAGCCCGACGACCATGATGACATTGCCGCCCGAAGATGCCCCCGAGACGGCCAGAGTCGCAAAGGCAAGCGCCAGCGCCCCGATGCAGCAGAGCGCGACGCCAAACAGGTCGACGCCCTGGGTCACCCGCGTGCCCATGATCAGGACCACGCCCGCGATTCCAGCCAACAGTCCGGATATGCCGAGCGGGCGGACCCTTTGGCCAAAGATGAGCCAACCCGCGAGGGCCACAAGAAGCGGCAGGGACGAAGCGATGATGGCGGCCAGTGAGGCCTCGACCGTCTGCATGGCGATAAAGTTCAGACCGAGGTAGAGCGCGTTCTGGCAAAGACCAAAAAGGATGGTCAGCCGCCACTGCTGAGAAGTCAGTTTCCAGGTCTGGCCCATGGCGCGAGCGAGGGCGATGGCAATCACACCGGCAACCAGAAAACGGATGGCCGAAATGGTCAGCGGCGGCGCATTGGTGACGATGATCCGCGCCGAGGTGAAGGCCGAGGACCACATCAGGGCGAATGTCAGCCCTGCCAGAATTGCGCGGATGTCCATGTCTTGATGTCGTCCCGGCTGTGAGTCCTTCCTCCGTATCCTTCCCCGGGCGCGGGGCCAAGGGGTCCTGGCGGCGATTAGGCAGGGGCGACGCGGCGGACCAGCGAAACGGTCAAAAGGAACGCGGGGATCAGTGCGGCGAAAGCGGTGCGCAGGCCGAAGGACTCGGCAATCCAGCCCATGAGCGCAGGGGCCATCATCATCACGATACCGGTCAGCAGCAGGACGGCAGAGACAGATTCGGCAGCCGGCCGGTTGCTGGAGCGCGCCGCGCCCGTGATCATCATCGGGAACAGGACGGCGGTCCCGGCGCCGACCAGCGCAAATCCTGCCAACGCGAGCCATAGCGCCGGCGCCACCACGATGACGATCGTTCCGGCAAGGGAGGTCAGCGCAAGGGTCATGGCGACGCGACGTCCGCCCCAACGTTCGATCCAGCCGTCGGCGAACATCCGGCCAAGAGTCATGGCAATGAGATAGGCCGACAGGGGCAAGGTCGCGACCCAGCCAGGAGCGGCAAGGGTTTGTTCCATGAAAATCACGGACCAGTTCTGGGTTGCGCTCTGGCCTATCCCGGCGGACAGCCCGAAGGCGACCAGCATCAGCGTGCGCCGGCTGGGTAAAGCCACGCGCGAACGGTCCATCTTGTCGTCGGGAGCGCGCGGGCTGGCCTTCATTCGGGCAAGGACGACTGCGGCTACAGCGACGGCAACCGGAATGATCAAAGACAGATGTAGAGCAGCCGACATGCCGATGGCACGGGCGCCGGTGCCGCCAAGGGCCGAGGTGAGCATGCCCGCGCTCCAGACACCGTGGCAAAGGTTCATGACCCTGCGGCCAGTTGCGGCCTCCACCCTGTCGGCCTCGAGGTTGATGGCGACATTGATCAGAGAGAAGACAATGCCCATGGCCAGGAGAGTGGGAAACAGCAAGACCACGTTCGGGACGATCGCTACCAAAGCGGTCAGGACCGCGAGTGCGGGGATGCCAAGCACGATCATCGACTTGGTACTGGCCGCCTGAAATATCCGGCCCGCCCAGATGTTGGCGATGAGGCCGCCGGTGGCCGCGGTCGTCAGGGCAAGGCCAAGTGTGGCATCGTCAATGCCGAGGCCGACCTGGATATCCGCAATACGCGGGAACAGCCCTCCGTTGGCCACGGCGTGCATCAGAAAGGCGGTGAGAATGCCAGTTCGTGGGTTCATCGATGCATATTCACGCCAGTCCGCGAAAGAAGCGAGCGCAAAATCAATAGTGTTGGTAGATCACCCTGAGTGGCGCAGTCGCGACGGCTTCCAGCTCTTCGATCTCCGCGTCGCTCAGTGGATCGCGGCCACCATTCATCGCCGAAATGAACCAGGTCGCAAAACCCTGGTGGGGGCGATAATCCAGCGTATCCAGCCGCGCGGACGCGCCACAGCACGGCATGTCGAATTCGCACATATGGAAGCCGTGGTCGTCGTCCCATGCATGGTCCATACGATGACCCCACCAAGACGTCTCAACGGTATCAGAGCAGGCCGGACACCGGGTTTCCTCGAAATTGCCGCCGCAGTCGATAAACTGGAGCCGATTGCCAAAGTCCTTCAGGCGGGTGGCCTTGGCGCCTGTGATGCGGGCATGAGCCTGTTCCAGCTGCTTCAGTGTGTCGGTGTCGGGCCGCGCGCTGGGATCGGCGGGTATCAAGACGATGAAGTCGTCAGACATCAGCCGATCGGTCCCCGGACGCCGCCGGTTTGGGCGCGGTCGAGAAGGTAGTGGTCGAGGATCACGGCTGCGGCCATGGCCTCGGCCACCGGAACGGCGCGTATGCCGACGCAGGGGTCGTGACGGCCCTTGGTGATGATCTCGGCCGGTGCGCCCGACTTGGTAATCGTCTTGCGCGGAGTCAGGATCGACGAGGTGGGTTTCACGGCGAAGCGGACGACGATGTCTTGGCCCGATGATATGCCACCCAGGATGCCTCCGGCGTGGTTCGAGCTGAACACTGGCTGCCCGTCGTTGCCCATTGAGATCTCGTCGGCGTTGGCTTCACCAGTTAGCCGCGCAGCGGCCATGCCTTCGCCGATTTCAACACCTTTCACCGCATTGATCGACATCATCGCGGCAGCAAGATCGGTGTCGAGTTTGCCATAGACCGGTGCGCCGAGACCCGGCGGACAGCCCTTGATGGTGATCTCGATGGTGGCGCCGACCGATGAGCCGGACTTGCGCAACCCATCGAGATAATCGGCCCATTTGGCGGCGGCCTGTGCATCGGGAGTCCAGAACGGGTTCCGCTCGATCTCGTCCCAGTCGAAGTTGCCGCGGTCGATGTCCTTGTCGCCCATGCCGACCATGTAACCTGTGATGGTCAAACCAGGCAGGAGCGCGGTCAGTGCATTGCGGGCAACGCCGCCTGCAGCGACACGGGCGGCCGTTTCGCGGGCCGAGGACCGGCCCCCGCCGCGATAGTCGCGAATGCCGTATTTCTGCCAGTAGGTGATGTCGGCATGTCCGGGGCGGAACTTTTCGGCGATGTCGCCATAGTCCTTGGACCGCTGGTCGGTGTTCTCGATCATCAGCTGGATCGGGGTGCCGGTGGTCACGCCTTCGAAAACGCCTGACAGGATGCGCACCTCGTCAGCCTCCCGCCGCTGTGTGGTGAACTTGTTCTGGCCGGGCTTTCTTTTGTCGAGCCAGACCTGAAGGTCGCTTTCCGTCACAGCGATGCCCGGCGGGCACCCATCGACGGTCGCCCCGAGGGCCGGCCCGTGGCTTTCGCCCCAGGTTGTGACGCGAAAAAGATGTCCGTATGTATTCAGGCTCATGCCGCCGCTCCTTTGAGCCAGTCCTTAACGGCTAATGGAGCCGAGGGGAAGTTCGGCTGGCATCGTGTGCACCGGGAATGACCGGGCGCCAGAATGGCGTCGGCGGGTCATCCGCACGGGGAAGCCTCATATCCCGGCAGCGATGTTTATGTCGTTGGTTTCTGCACTGTCCATTTGGACGGCGAATGAGTTTTCCAGCGCGTTGGCACGGCTTGGCAGGATAATCGGAAGCGCGAGGATGCCAGCAAGAAGCGCAGCCGCGGTCGCATAGAGGATTTCGAGTTTCATCTCTGGGTTCATTCATTCAATCGAGTTTTGAATCGGCCGTAGCCAAGGCGGATCATGCGGGGCTGTTGGTCACACGCGTGCGCAGCTGGCGGCGCAAAGCCGCGTTTTCGAGTTCGAGTGCCGCGACTTTCTCTGCCGCCTCGCTGTCGGTCAGCCTGCGCGGGATATGGCGCGGGCAATTCCAGTCGAAGGCGGCAACGCGAATGGTGATCAGCCGCTCGGGGGGCGTGTCCGCGGACACGCGCAGTTCTTCGTCGGTTTCGTATACCTTCGCGTGGCCCCAGATCTTCAGCCGCCGGGCGTTCGCATAGTCCATCAGGATCAGCGAAACCCTGTCGTCCTGGGTCATGTTGCCAAGGCTGATGTACTGGCGGTTCCCGCGCAGGTCAGCATAGGCGATAGTTTGGTCGTCCAGCACACGCAGGAAGCCGGGTGCGCCACCGCGAAACTGGACATATGGCCAGCCCGTGTCCGAAGTCGTCGCCTGGTAGAACCCGTCGATGGATTCGATGAAATCGCGTTCGGATGGGCCAAGGACGTCGCCGCCGAAATAATCGTCCGAGAGCAGGCGGGCGTAGTGTGCCGACCCCATCCGCTCTTGCTGCTGGCGCACAGAGGAGGTGAAGGCGATGTCTGCAAAAGCGCGTGCCATTTCGTTTCTCCTTAAAGTCCGAGGTCGTCGAGACCCGGGTGATCGAGGGGGCGCGGCCCAAGCGGCCAGCGGAACAGCCGGTCGGCTTCATTGATCGGCAGGTCGTTGATGGAGGCGATGCGAAGGCGCATCCGTCCGTTGGGAGCGAACTCCCAGTTTTCATTCCCGTACGAGCGGAACCATTGGCCGCCGCCATCGTGCCATTCATAGGCAAAGCGTACCGCGATCCTGTCGCCTGATGTTGCCCAGAGCGCTTTGATCAGACGATAGTCCTGTTCGCGCGACCATTTACGGCACAGGAAGGCGTGGATCTGTCCGTGCCCCGTCAGGAATTCGGCGCGGTTTCTCCAGCGGCTATCTTCGGTATAGGCAGGCGTCACGAGGTCCGGGTCACGGCTGTTCCACGCATCTTCGGCGGCGCGGACTTTTCGCCGGGCTGCATCGTCATCGAACGGCGGCAAAGGCGGGCGAGTGGAGGTCATGTGATTGTACCTTTCTTTGGGTCCCGACCGGCCAGAGCAGGGAGGGTGGGACAGGCGGCCGGTCGGGACGGGGGACCGCGATTGCTGTGGGGTCAGCGCGCGCTCCGCATGGCGGTAGCCGGGGTTTCGGTATCTGCGACATGGCTTGCGGTCGTACCAAGGCCGACCACGGTGTCGGGACAGCCATCAGGGCCGGTCATCTTGGCTGCGGCGGTCGCTGCGTGGACGGCGAATGAGGCGGTCTTCATTGGCAACTCCGTTCGGTGAACAGATCGGTTAATGTTATGGCCCTATTGGTGTACTGATCGGTTAACATTATCAAGCGAAAAATCGCGACAAGGTTCATCGGAACCACAAGGATGATACGCTGACCTGGCGTAAATATAAGAAAATATTTGATTTACCCGGAAGGTGTGTGTCATAAAAAAATTTACTGATCGGTTAATGATGGATGCGAAATGAGCCAAAGCAAGCGGGCGGAACTGATTCGGGAGGCCTTGAAGCTGTTTTATCGAAATGGCTTTCATGCAACCGGAATGGATCTTGTCGCCAAGGAGACGGGCGTTTCGAAAACGTCGATCTACAAACACTTTCGCACCAAGGATGAACTGATCCTGGCCGTGTTGCGGCTGAGAGACGAGAACTTTCGCAATTGGATGTATCGCCGGATGGAAGAGTTGTCCGACACCCCGGCGGGTCAGTTGCTGGCGATGTTCGATGCGTTGGAGGAGTGGTTCAACGAAGATGGCTTTCAGGGCTGTATGTTCATCAAGGCCAGCGCCGAATTCCAGAAGAAAGACGATCCGATCAACGCCCAGGCGATGGAACACAAGCGGCTATTGATCTCGCATTTCGCCGATCTCGCAGCACGCGCGGGCTACCCTGAACCCGATATTCTGGCGCGTCAGCTCTTGATCTTAAAAGAAGGCGCCATTGTGATCGCCGCCATGTCGCATTGTCCGGATTCCGCAGGTGACGCCAAAGCGATGGCTGCCACGATCCTCGGGCTCTGACGCGGCATCAGCGTTTCTCCGGCAAGACGAAACACCAGCTTGAAGGTCCGCGCAGGTCGGAGTAAGCAGAATTCACCTCGGGGTGCCTGGACACAGGCTGAGATGCGCGGACCTGCGTGAACCCGTTGAACCTGAACCGGCTAGCACCGGCGGAGGGAAGGTCGAGCAATCTCATCCTTTTCCCCCGTCCGACTGACAAGGAGTGAGATATGCGATTTTCCATCCTTGGCGTGGGACTTTTGTTTGCGGCGAACACCGCAATGGCAGAGGGCACGCCTGAACTGACAGTCATGACCTATGACAGTTTCGTCTCCGACTGGGGCCCCGGCCCCGCGGTGGAGGCGGCATTCGAAGAAACCTGTGGCTGCGATCTGAAGTTCGTGGGGGCGGGTGACGGCGCAGCATTGTTGGCGCGTGTGAAGCTCGAGAGCGCACGCAGCGAAGCAGATGTCGTTCTGGGTCTGGATACCAACCTGATGGCCGAAGCAGCTTCAACCGGGCTGTTTGCCGAGCATGGAATCGCCTCCCCGGCGCTGGACTTGCCGGTGGCCTGGGATGATGCGACCTTCCTGCCCTACGACTGGGGGTATTTCGCCTTTGTGCACAACGCCGACATGGCAAATGTACCGGGCAGCCTCAAGGAACTGGGTGAGAGCGATGTTTCGATCGTGATCCAGGACCCGCGTTCCTCGACTCCGGGCCTGGGGCTGTTGATGTGGGTGAAGGCGGCATATGGCGACGAGGCGGCGTCAGTCTGGGAAAGCCTGGCCGACAACGTCGTCACGGTCACGCCGGGCTGGTCCGAAGCCTATGGTCTGTTCCTCGAAGGTGAGGCGGACATGGTCCTTTCCTATACCACTTCGCCCGCCTATCACCTGATCGCCGAGGAAGACGGGTCAAAAGCGGCTGCGTCTTTCGACGAGGGCCACTACATGCAGGTCGAGGTTGCGGCCAAGCTGGCGTCGAGCGATCAGCCGGAGCTGGCGGACGCCTTTCTGCGGTTTATGCTGTCCGAGAGCTTCCAGAACATCATCCCGACAACAAACTGGATGTACCCCGCTGCGTTACCAGCAGATCGGTTGCCAGATGGATTCAATACCTTGATACAACCCGGAAAGGCGCTGTTGTTTTCGGCCGACGAGGCGCAGGCCAGCCGTAAACCAGCGCTGGACGAATGGCTGACCGCTCTCAGCCAATAGGGTTCAGTGTTTGGGCCGGGATCGCTGTCACGGTGGCGATCCCGGCACTAATTCTTGCCGCTACACTTGCAATTCTGAGGACAGCCGAGCCAGGGCAGGGCCTGTCTGCTGCGGACTGGGCGGCTATCCGGTTCACGGTCTGGCAGGCGTTTCTATCCGCCCTGTTCAGCGTTGTGCTGGCGGTGCCGCTTGCCCGCGCCCTTGCTCGCCGGCGCTTCTGGGGGCGAGGCGCACTTGTGACGCTTTTCGGCGCGCCGTTTCTTTTGCCGGTGATCGTTGCGATCTTTGGTTTGCTGGCTGTCTTTGGGCGCGGTGGCCTGTTGAACGGCGGTTTGGCGTGGCTGGGACTGCCGAGTGTTTCGATCTATGGCCTCCACGGAGTGGTCCTGGCCCATGTCTTTTTCAACCTACCTCTGGCAACCCGGCTGCTTTTGCAAGGTTGGCAGGAGATCCCCACCGAGAGATTTCGGCTGGCATCAAGCCTTGGCATGGATGCGGCGGCCGTGAACCGGCACCTCGAGCGTCCGATGCTCGCACAGGTGCTGCCCGGAGCTGCCCTGGTGGTGTTCGTCATTTGCATCACGAGTTTCGCGGTCGCCCTGACACTGGGCGGCGGGCCCAGGGCGACGACAGTCGAGCTTGCGATCTATCAGGCCTTGAGGTTCGAATTCGATCTAAACCGGGCGGCAGTCCTGTCACTGGTGCAATTGATTCTGACGGTCGTGGTGGCACTGGTGGCGCTGCGTTATGCCGCCCAGCCGGGGCTAGGCCAGGGTCTGGATCGTCCGCTGCGTCGGTGGGATGCGAGTTCGCCGTCACTTATCCTGATCGACAGCCTTGCGATCCTGGCTGCCGCTCTGTTCCTGATCCTGCCGTTGGCTGCCGTGGTTCTGCGTGGCTTGCCCGCCGTGCCAGGTCTGCCGGGCGCGGTCTGGCTGGCTGCAATTCGATCGCTGGCCGTGGCAGCCGGGTCAACCGCCCTTTTGGTCGTCCTGGCTTTGGTCCTGGCGGTGACCGCGTCCCGTCTCGGTCACCGCGGGACCTGGGTCGAGGCCTCTGGCCTGGTGGCGATTGCGGTTTCTCCGCTGGTTTTGGGGACAGGGCTGTTCCTGATCGTCTATCCCTTCGCCGATCCCGAGGCACTGGCGCTTCCGCTTACGGCGCTCGTCAATGCCATCGTTTCGCTTCCATTTGCCCTGCGTGCCATGATCCCGGCGGTGCGGACCATCGAAAAGGACTATGGCCGGTTGGCTGACGGTCTGGGACTCGCCGGATGGGCGCGGATGCGGCTTTTGATCCTGCCCCGATTGCGGCGGCCGCTTGGGTTTTCGGCTGGCTTGGCTGCGGCGCTTTCGATGGGCGACCTCGGCGTGATTGCCCTGTTCGCGGACCCGGATACGGCGACGCTGCCCTTGCAGGTCTATCGGCTGATGGGGTCATATCGCATGGAGGATGCAGCCGGAGCCTCGGTCCTGTTGCTGGGACTGAGTTTTGCGTTGTTCTGGATTCTGGATCGGGGGGCACGCCGTGCTGACGCTTGAGAAGTTGCGATTCAGCCGTGGGGATTTCGCACTGACGGCCGATTGTACCATCGCTGGGCCCGGGATCAGCGCCGTGATCGGACCGTCCGGTGGAGGCAAGTCGACGCTTTTGTCCCTGGTGGCGGGGTTCGAGGAGCCGGATGCGGGACGCATCCTTTGGCAGGGAAGAGACCTTGCGCCCCTTGCGCCAGGCAAGCGGCCGGTGGCGGTATTGTTCCAGGATAACAACCTGTTCCCGCATCTGGATATTCTGGCGAACGTCGCCCTTGGGGCCAGCCCGGTTGTGCGTCCGTCGCCCGATGTTTTGGAGCGCGCGCGGAGTGCTTTGGCGCGGGTCGGTCTTGATGGCATGGAGGCGCGGCGACCCGGTGATCTGTCCGGCGGGCAGCAAAGCCGTGCGGCGCTGGCGCGTATCCTGCTGACGGATCGGCCGGTGGTTCTGATGGACGAAGCGTTCTCGGCGCTTGGACCCGCACTGAGGATCGAGATGCTGGAACTTGTGGCTGAGGTACTGCCGGATGCGACGATCCTCATGGTGACCCATGACCCCGACGACGCGCGCCGGGTTGCGAAGGATGTGATCTTTGTTGGAGCGGGGCAGGTTCATGCGCCGGTCGAGACGCACATGTTTTTCGACGCGCCGCCCGAGGCGGCACGCCGGTATCTGACCTGAGAGTTACATCTCGATCGGGATGATTTCGGCCAGTTCGATTTCGCCGCCTTCGGCGATGATCGGGTTGGTCGAAGCAATCTTGCAGGCCGCGTCGATGTCGTTGGCCGAGATGATGGTGTAGCCTGCGGTTGGGGCAGCGCCGCCATTGTCGGCGATGCCATTGGCCGAGATCGTCTTGGACATGCCGACCGGGTTGCCGGGATCGACCAGCGCGGGGCCGTTCGTCTCCATCCAGGCGCCCCAGGCGGCCATGGCGGCGTCCGTTTCGGCTTGGGTCTCGGGCCGTTTGCCACCCTGGTAGCGAAGCAGGAAGTTGGGCATAGGAAATACTCCTTGTTGAGAATTTTGGGTTTTATGACGCCATGAAAGCGTCAAGCTTGGTGAGGGTCGAAAGCCAGCCGCGACTGTGGTTTTGCGCCATTTCGGCGTTTTCAAGTTCGCGGTGGATCAGGCGGAAGCGGGCCTTGTTTCCGTGGGAGGAGACTTCGAAAATCACATGGCTTTCGGGCCCTCGCTGGTCGTTTTCGCCGTGCCATGCCCAGGTAAGGCCGACTGAGCCTTCCGCGCCTGACGGAGGCCGCACGTGAGTAATTTGACCGCTGACCTTGAAGTGGTCGCCGCTTTCCTTGCCGACCATGTCGCACATCCAGGGGCCAGTCTTCGAAAAGTCCATCGAGCAGTTGTCGATGCGGACGCCTTCGGGGCCGAACCACTGAACGATCTGGTCGGGCTGCGTGATCGCCTGCCAGAGGCGGTCGACGGTGACGTTGTAGTCGCGGGTGAATTCCAGGTCCTGGAGGGCGGTAACGGTCATTCCGTGTCCTTTCCTTTGGGGTCGAGAGCGAGAAGAGAATCGAGTTTGTCGAGGCTGCCGGCCCAGAATGCTTGATGCTCGATGGTCCAGTCAGAGATGGTGCGCAGGGCTTGGGGTCGGACCGAGTAGTAGCGATGTGTGCCGACGACGCGCTGGTTCAGAAGATCGGCCTCGCGCAGCACCTTGAGGTGGCGCGACACGGCGGGGGCGGAGATGCCCGCAAGCTCGGTCAGAGCGCCGGCGGGCTGTTCGCCATGGGCGATCAGGTATTCGACCACCCTGAGACGAGTATCATCGGAAAGCGCAGCGAAGAGGTGGGCAAGATCAGTCATGCCCGTACCTTTCGGTGATTCTTTATTTAGCGCAAGTGTTAATTAACAAATTAGCTAAATAATGAATTCGTCCCGTGTGTAGCCTTGAAGAAATAGCAATGAAGCCAGTGTGTTGTGGTCGATCCGAAGCGGCGCGGCGGCGGCGACGACGGGCTTGGCGTGGAGCGCGACACCCATCCCGGCCAGCTCGATCATGCCAAGATCGTTGGCCCCGTCACCAACGGCAATGGCGTTCGAGGTGTCCGGGGAAAGCTCTTTCAAGGCCTGGACCTTGGCCTCGCGCCCAAGGATCGGACGGGCGACATCGCCGGTCAGGGCACCGTCTCTTTCCAACAGCGTATTGGCGCGGGTTTCGTCAAATCCAAGGCGCGCGCCGATGACCGTGGTGAACTGGGTAAAGCCGCCGGAAACCAAGGCCGCGCGGGCCCCATTGGCCTTCATCGTGCGCACTAGAATATCGCCGCCCGCAGCCAGCGAGATGCGGCTTTCGATCACCTGAGAAATGACTGAGATCGGCAGACCCTTGAGCAACCCGACCCTTTCGAGCAGCGCCTCTTCAAAATCCAACTCGCCGTTCATGGCGCGGGCAGTAATGTCGGCGACGCGTTCCCCGAAGCCCGCCTCGTCGGCCAGTTCGTCAATGCATTCCTGACCGATCATGGTTGAATCCATGTCGGCGATCAGGAGTGATTTCCGGCGGTTATTATCGTCGATGCAGTTCAGATCGACCTTCATCCCGGCGAGGTCTGCCTGAACCTGTTCAAGGTTCGCTGGGCGCGCGGCTACGGAGAACTCGGCAGCCTCGTCGGGCGAAAGCCAAAGGGCGTCGCCGGTGGCTCCGAATGCGCCCTGAAGGTTTGACACCAGCGAGGGATCAAGTGTGCCTTGCGGAGCGATCAGCGAGATGACGGGCATGGGGGCAAGTTTCCGATAGTGAACGGGCTGGATCAGTTTTCGACGTTTCGCGTGGCATTAGCGTCATTTTCCGTCTTGCGAAAGGCCCGGCGGCTCAGTATCTGCGTCGGCGGGACACCCCTCCCCAACGAGGGGCGCATATCTGTAAGGATATTCAGAAATGAATATAAACACTCCGGCGACGCGGCCGGTTAATCCGCGTTTCTCTTCTGGCCCCTGTGCCAAACCCCCTGCATTTTCTCTTGAAAAACTTGGCGACGCGCCATTGGGCCGTTCGCACCGTGCCGCCGTTGGCAAGGCCAAGCTGAAAGCCGCCATCGACCGGACGCGCGAAATCCTTGGCGTGCCGGACGATTACCTGATCGGTATCGTGCCTGCTTCGGACACTGGCGCGGTCGAAATGGCCATGTGGAACCTCTTGGGCGCCCGGCCTGTCGAGATGCTGGCCTGGGAAAGTTTTGGCGCAGGTTGGGTCACCGACGTGGTCAAGCAGTTGAAACTGGATGCGAAAGTGACGACGGCCGAGTATGGTGCGATCGTCGACCTGGCTGCCGTCGACTGGAATGCCGACGTCGTGATGACCTGGAACGGCACCACTTCGGGCGTGCGCGTTCCCGATAGCTTTGAAATTCCTGCCGACCGCGAGGGCCTGGTGATCGTCGACGCGACCAGCGCCGCTTTTGCCCAGGACCTGCCGTTCGAGCGTTTGGACGTGGTCACCTATTCCTGGCAGAAGGTACTGGGTGGCGAGGCGGCGCATGGGATGCTGATCCTGAGCCCCCGTGCAGTGGAACGTCTTGAAAACTATACGCCTGCCTGGCCCCTGCCCAAGATCTTCCGCCTGACCAAGGCGGGCAAGATCATCGAGGGGATCTTCCGGGGCGAGACCATCAACACCCCGTCGATGCTGTGCGTCGAGGACTATCTCGTCGCGTTGGATTGGGCGGAGAGCGTTGGCGGTCTGCAAGGGCTGAAGGCTCGGGCGACAGCCAACGCGAAAGTTTTGTGGGATTTCTGCGGCCGGACGCCGTGGATTGCGAATCTGGCCACGGATCCAGAGACTTGGTCGAACACCAGCGTTTGTCTGAAGTTCACCGACGATCGCGTCAAGGACGGTGCAACTTTTGCCAAGGCCGTTGCTAAACGGTTGGAAAGCGAAGGTGTTGCACTGGATATCGGCGCTTATCGCGACGCCCCGGCAGGTCTTCGGATCTGGTGTGGCGCCACGGTGGAAACCGCCGATATCGAGGCGCTGGTGCCATGGATCGAATGGGCCTTCGAGGCCGAGATAGCCGCGCAGAACTGAGATGCATGGTGCACCTGAAGGTGCACCATCCCCCTTTTCTTGGTGCCTGCGTTTCGTCTGCAGAACGTATGGCACCCGACATCAGGATAACGAGATATGACTGACAAACCCAAAGTGCTGGTCAGCGACAAGCTGAGCGAAACCGCCGTTCAGATCTTCAAGGATCGTGGCATCGACGTGACCTTTGATCCCTCCATCGGCAAGGACAAGGACAAGCTGTTGGAGGTCATCGGCGAGTATGACGGCCTGGCGATCCGCTCGGCCACCAAGGTAACCGAAAAGGTGCTGGAAGCCGCAACCAACCTCAAGGTCGTGGGCCGCGCAGGCATCGGGGTCGATAACGTCGACATCCCCGCCGCCTCGAAAAAGGGCGTGATCGTGATGAACACGCCTTTCGGCAACTCGATCACCACCGCAGAACATGCCGTGGCAATGATGTTTGCCGTGGCGCGGCAAATCCCCGAGGCCAGCACTTCGACACATGCCGGCAAGTGGGAAAAATCCAAGTTCATGGGCGTCGAGCTGACCAACAAGACCCTGGGTGTGATCGGCGCGGGCAACATCGGCTCGATCGTTATCGAGCGCGCCCATGGTCTGCGCATGAAGGTGATCGCCTATGACCCCTTCCTGAGCGAGGAGCGCGCCGACAAGCTGGGGGCCGAGAAGGTCGAGCTGGACGAGCTTTTGAGCCGGGCCGATTTCATCACCTTCCACGTGCCGCTGACCGACAAGACGCGCAATATCCTGTCGGCCGAGGCCATCGCCAAGCTGAAACCGGGCGTGCGCATCATCAACTGTGCCCGTGGCGGCCTGGTCGACGAGGACGCGCTGGCCGAAGCCTTGAAGTCGGGTCATGTAGCTGGCGCGGCATTCGACGTCTTTGCCGTCGAACCCGCGACGGATTCGCCGCTGTTCAACCTGCCGAACGTCGTCGTGACGCCGCACCTCGGTGCCTCGACCACCGAAGCACAGGAGAACGTCGCCCTGCAGGTGGCCGAGCAGATGTCTGACTACCTGCTGACCGGTGCCGTGCAGAACGCTTTGAACATGCCGTCGGTCACAGCCGAGGAAGCCAAGGTCATGGGCCCCTGGGTCAAGCTTGCCGGTCACCTGGGCTCGTTCGTGGGCCAACTGACCGACGAGCCGATCCGTGCGATCAACATCCTTTATAATGGTGAGGTTGCCGAGATGAATACGGCGGCGCTGAACGCGGCGGCCGTAGCCGGGATCCTGAAGGCCTCGAACCCGGAGGTGAACATGGTGTCGGCCCCCGTCATCGCCAAGGATCGCGGCATCAAGTGTTCGACCACGACGCAGGAAAAGTCGGGTGTATTTGACGCCTACATGAAGCTGACCATCGCCACCGACAAGCGCGAGCGGTCTATCGCCGGCACGGTTTTCAGCGACGGCAAGCCGCGGTTCATCCAGATCAAGGGCATCACCATCGACGCCGAGATCGGCAACCACATGGTCTATACCACCAACGAGGACGTGCCAGGCATCATTGGCGCCCTTGGCCAGACCATGGGCAAGAACGGCGTCAACATCGCCAACTTTACTCTTGGCCGGTCGGAGAAGAACGGCGATGCCATCGCGCTGTTGTACGTCGACGAGCCGGTACCTGCCGCGGTCCTGGCCGAGCTTGAGGCCACCGGGCTGTTTCAGCAGGTCCGGTCGATGACCTTCGACGTCTGACCCGATAGAAAGGGTTTCGCCTGCGTGACGCAGTCGACCCGCGCGCCGCCCTGACGGGCGGCGCGTTTTGCGTATTTGGGGCAAGATAAAGCGGGACCGCGTCAAAAACCCCTTAGGCCGCAGGTTTCATGCGCAATCAGCGCAATTGCCTCTTTGAAAGGCTGGTTTGATCCGCCATTTCTGAGTAAGTGCAGCCCATGATTTATGCGGTCGGCGATATTCACGGTCACCTGGACCAACTGACGGAGGCCCATCGGAGGATCTCTGAGGATCGCGCTCGGGCGGGCGGTGGCACGGCGCCGGTTGTGCACATCGGCGATCTTGTCGACCGCGGGCCGGATTCGAAAGGCGTGATCCAGTTCCTGATTGATGGCATCGGGCGGGGCGAGGACTGGATCGTTCTGACGGGCAATCATGACCGGATGTTCTCAACCGTGCTGGCGGGCGGCGACGGGAGCCACGAACGTCTGCGCGACGGGATTACTTGGCAGCATGGGGCTGTGGGCGGGAAGGCGACGCTGGAATCCTATGGTATGCGGCGCAAATTCATGGAACGCGAGGCGGCCTTTCTGAAGCGAGCGCGGGCCGCGGTGCCCGAGGCCCATGTGGCGTTTCTGCGCGACCTGCCCCTGTGGTATGAGTTGCGCGGGATGATTTTCGTACATGCCGGGATTCGGCCGGGTTTCTCGATGGATGCTCAGGACGAGGATGACCTGTTGTGGATCCGCGACGACTTTCTCTGGCACGGGGGCGATCATGCAGCCCTGATCGTGCATGGTCACACCCCGGTTGAAGAGCCGACCCATTACGGCAACCGCATCAACATCGACACGGGCGCGGGCTGGGGCAACGAGTTGGTGCCGGTCGTGTTCGACCAGGGCAAATGGTATGCCCTGCGCCGGGAGGGGCGCGAAGCGATTGTGGCGCCGGGGCATGGCCACCGGCTGGCTAGGAAAGATGCGCTTTCCTGAAAAGCGCGCGGCAAACGGGGCAGGCGGCCCCAGAGTATTGAAGGAGTTGATGGTATGGCGCAGAGATTGCATCTGGTGTTCGGGGGCGAGCTTGTCGATCCCGCGAGGAACGTGTTCCGGGATGTGGATGACATTCATATCGTCGGGATGTTTCCCGATTATCAAAGTGCCTACAACGCCTGGAAGGCCGAGGCGCAAAAGACCGTGGATAACGCGCATATGAGGTATTACATCGCGCATCTGCACCGCCTGCGCGACGAGGAGGCCGAAGTCTCTTCGACCGAGGAGCTGGGCTCCTGACATCCGACCGGCCCAGGCTCGTCTCGCGGCTGGCCTATGCGGCGGGCCGACTGAAGGACCTGTCGATATTTCGCTCCGAGGCGGAAGACGCGCCGCGCGCGCATGAGCGGTTGGGCCAAGCCAGCAGGGCGCGGCCTGAGGGCTGTCTGATCTGGCTGCACGCGCGGCTGGCCTCGGAGGCGGGGCCCGTCCTGGCCCTGGCGCAGGAACTGTCGCGTCTGCGCGGCGAGCCGGTGCATTGCCTGGTCACCACAGAGACCGATGCGCGGTTGGTGCCGTCGCTGGAGGCGGCGGTAATCCACCAGCTGGTGCCGGGCGAGACGATGGGGTCGATCAACCGGTTCCTGGCACATTGGTCGCCCGATCTTGTCGTCGAGATGGGCGTGACCGACCGGCCGCGCCTGTTTGAAGAGGTTGCCCGGCGCAAGCTGCCAATGTTTCATGTCGCACCGTCCCGCAGGGTTTCATTGCGGCGATACCCGGAGTACCTGACGTCATTCCGCGCCCTTCTGGCGGTATCGGCCTCGGAGTCCGAGGCGGTCAGGCGTCAATTCGCGGAGACCAATCTGGCGATCGAGATCACAGGCCCGTTGAGCGATACGATCAACGCGCTGGCTTGCAACGAGGCCGAGTGCGATACGCTGGCACGTTTACTCGGAGGGCGGCCGGTCTGGCTGACGGCCAAGGCTCTGCCCGGCGAGATCGAGATGATAGAAGTAGCGCATCGGCGCGCCTTTCGCGCGGCCCATCGGATGCTTTTGATCCTGGTGCCCGCCGAAGTGGAGGAAGCGGCCGCGATGCGGCGCGTTTTCGAAGAAAAGGGGTGGCGCACTGCCCTGCGCTCCGACGGAGAAGAGCCTGACCCGGACATCCAGGTCTATATCGCCGATACCGAGGATGAGCTGGGCATGTGGTATCGGCTTGCCCCCACCAGTTTCGTGGGCGGGACCCTGGTGGAAGGTGGGGTACCTGCTGATCCCTTCGATCCCGCCGCGCTTGGCTCGGCAGTGTTGCACGGGCCCTATGCCGGGGCGGCGGCGGCGCGGTTCGACCGTTTGCGCGAAAACAGGGCAAGCCTTTCAGTTGCCAATGGAGAAGAGTTGGGCGCGGCTGTCCTGTCGCTTTTGGCGCCTGACAAGGCGGCCTTGCTGGCGCAGGCCGGCTGGGCGACGACGACGGAAAGCGCCCATGTGATCGAGCGTCTGGCCGAGTTGATGGACCTGGCGCTGGACGAAGGCGAAGTGGCTTGATGCGGGCGCCGGGGTTCTGGCGAAAGCCGCCCGATGCGCCGGGCTGGCAGGCGCGGGCGCTGGCGCCGCTGGGCGGGCTTTACGGCTGGGCAACGGCGCGGCGCGTGGCAAAGGGGCCGGGCTACCGCGCCTCGTGCCCGGTGATCTGCGTCGGCAACATCAACGCGGGCGGCACTGGAAAGACGCCGACGGTGATCGCGCTGATTGCGCAACTGTCTGGGCGCGAGGTTCACGTGGTGTCGCGCGGTTTCGGAGGGTCAGAGGCCGGTCCCCTGCGGGTTGACGAGCGGCGCCACGGGGCCGACGAGGTGGGCGATGAGCCGCTTTTGATCTCGGCATTCGCTCCGGTCTGGGTGGCAAAGGATCGTGCGGCGGGGGTCAGGGCGGCCGAGGCGGCCGGGGCCGGGGTGATCGTCATGGACGATGGTTTTCAGAACCCGTCGGTCGCCAGGGATCTGAACATCGTGGTGGTGGATGCCGAGGTCGGGTTCGGCAACGGACGGGTGATCCCGGCGGGGCCGCTGCGCGAACCCGTGTCGGCAGGCATCGCGCGGGCCGACCTGGTACTATCGATCGGGGGCGAAGCCGCGCAGGCGCGGTTCGACCGGACCTGGGGCGCGGCGGTTACAGTGCCGGTTGCGCGGGCCCACCTGGGTCTGTTGCAGACCGGGATGGAGTGGAAGGGCCTGCGGGTACTGGCGTTCGCCGGGATCGGGCGGCCCGAGAAATTCTTTGCCACCCTCCGTCAGGCGGGGGCCGAGTTGTTGCGGGCCGAGGCCCTGGACGATCACCAGCCGTTGACGGACGCGCTGATGAAACGGCTTGAGATCGAGGCATCCGCGCTTGGCGCACAATTGGTCACGACCGAGAAGGACGCGGTGCGCCTGCCCGCCTCGTTCCGCCAGAAGGTTCTGACCCTGCCGGTGCGCATGGTTTTCGATGAAGCGGCGGCCCTTGAAGAGGCCCTGGGGCGGCTTTGAGGGAGGAGGGGGCTTCGCCCCCGCCACCTTTCGGTGACCCCCAGGATTTCTTCAGGCCGATGAAGTTGAGGTCAGCCCTTGTCTTTCGCCAGCCGCGCGGTGTCGGCGCCAAGTGCCGGGGCGGCGCGCAGGGGCGCGATCTCGGCGTCGGAGAAAAAGAAGGGGGGACGGACCAGCGGGACGGTGTTGTCCTCTGCTCGCATGCCTCGAGCCTTGACCTGGGGGTCGGCAAAGACCTCGGCGATGTCGTTGATCGGTCCGGCGGGAATTCCCTGGTCTTCGCAGGCGCGCAGGAGATCGAGTTTTGGCCAGCGGAGGGTTTCGCGGGTCAACTCTCCGATCAGGTCTTCGCGGCCGGCGATGCGGCCTGCGTTCGATTGATAAGCCGGGTCGTCGGCCAGGTCCTGCCGACCGAGGACGGCGCAGAGCCGTTTGTACTGGCTGTCGTTGCCGGTAGCGATGATGATCCAGCCGTCAGCGCAGTCAAAAACCTGGTAAGGCACAAGGTTCATGTGCGCATTGCCAATGCGCGCGGGTGGCACGCCGCTGGCGAGATAGTTCAGCGCCTGGTTGGCCAGGATCGCGACTCCGCAATCCATGAGCGCCATGTCGATGTGCTGGCCCCTGCCAGTGGTCGCGCGCTGGTGCAGCGCGGCCTGGATGGCGATGACAGAATAAAGGCCCGTCACGAGGTCGGTGACCGCGACCCCGGCCTTTTGCGGCTGACCCACCGTGTCGCCGGTGATCGACATCAGCCCGCACATGCCCTGGATGATATAGTCGTACCCGGCGCGGTGCGCGTAAGGCCCTGTCTGGCCGAACCCGGTGATCGAACAATAGACGAGACGCGGGTTTACCCGTTTCAGGCTGTCATAGTCGAGACCGTATTTGGCCAGACCGCCGACCTTGAAATTCTCGATCAGGACATCGGCGTCGCGGACAAGGTCGCGGACCAGTTCTTGTCCTTCGGGAGTGCGGAAGTCGGCGGTGACCGAGGATTTTCCGCGGTTGGCCGAATGGAAATAGGCCGCCGAGGTATCGCCGTCCCTCTCGATGAAGGGCGGTCCCCATTTGCGGGTGTCGTCACCGGCCGGTGTTTCGACCTTGATGACCTCGGCACCGAGGTCGGCCAGGGTCTGGCCAGCCCAGGGGCCGGCCAGCACGCGCGCCAGTTCGATGACCTTCAGGCCATGAAGTGGTGTCATCAGTTTCCGAGCGCTTCGTCGAGGACAGATTTGAATTCATCATAGGGCATGTTCGAGTATTTCTTGCCGTTGATGACGAAGGAAGGGGTGGAGTCGATACCGTCGGCCTCGGCGTTCTTGAGATAGAGCGCGTACATGGCCTGGGCCTTGTCACCGTCCTTGAGGCATTGGTCGAGGTCAGCATCGGTCAGGCCGGCGGTCTTGCCGATCTTGCGAAGGGCTTCGACGATCTCGGCCGGGGTTTCCTTGCGGGCCCAGTCGCGCTGTTGGTCGAACAGCATGTCGGCGATCCCGAAATAGCGGGTGTCGGCGTTTTCGCCGCAGCGCGCCACGATACCGGCCCAGAGGCCGAGGCGGTCGAAATAGACCTCGCGGTAGACGAAGTTGATCTTGTCGGTGTCGATATAGTCGGTCTTGAGCTGTTTGAACGGGCCGTCGTGGAAGGCGGCACAGTGGGGGCAGGTGAACGAGGCGTATTCAATCACGGTCACGGCGGCGTCGGGATTGCCGATGGCCATGTCCTGGATCATCGAGGTATCGACTTCGGATGCATCCTGGGCGAAGGCGGCGAACGAGTCGGTGGCGGTCGGGCCGCCGCGCTGGCCATAGATATACGTCCCGGCAAGGGCCACGAGGGCGAGGGCGACGAGGACCGTCAGTCTGCGGGTCATGAGCAATAAACCTTTGTTACCGTTTGGTGTGAGATAGGACGTTCGCCCCAAGACGTTCAAGGGCGGAACGCAGGTCTGCGTCGTGGACGTCCTTGGCCGCCTTGGTGGCTTCCGGCGTGATCTGGGGCGCTGCCGGGTGCTGTTTCGGCGCCGGGTCGAACTGGGCGCGGCCCTC
>JBNKHH010000037.1:0-21803 GCA_050290245.1 Silicimonas sp. | reverse complement strand
CCCCGGATTTGGCGGGCAAAAGTTCATAGACATGACCGCGAAGGTGCGGCGCCTGCGCGAGATGATCGGCGACCGCGAGGTGCATATCGAGATCGACGGCGGGGTCGATCCGACCACGGCACCGCTGGTCGTCGAGGCGGGTGCGGACGTGCTGGTGGCAGGCTCGGCGGTGTTCCGGGGCGGCTCGGCCGACACCCCCGCGCCCTACGGCGAAAACATCCGCGCCATCCGCGCGGCGGCCGGACGGGGCTGATGGCTGTGATTGTGTTCGATCTGGACGGCACGCTGATCCACAGCGCACCCGATATCCATGATGCGGTGAACCGGATGCTGGCGGACGAGAGCCTTGCCCCCCTGTCGTTGGAGCGGGTGACCAGTTTCGTCGGCAATGGCGTTCCAAGGCTGGTCGAGCGCGTGATGCGCGATCGCGGACTGGACCCGGCGCGGCACGCGGAACTGATGGCGGTTTTCCTGAGGTATTACGAGGCCAACCCGACGCGGCTGACGCGTCCGTTTCCCGGTGTCGAGGCGGCGTTGAAGGCACTGGCCGGTAAAGGGCACGTCCTGGGGGTGTGCACCAACAAGCCTGCGGGTGTGGCTGCCGATATACTTGAGAAACTTGGTCTAGGGCATTATTTCAAAACGGTTTTCGGAGGTGATAGCTTGCCGGAAAAGAAACCGGACCCAAAGCCCCTGTTGGCCTGCATCAAGGCCATGGGCGGCGGCGAGGCAATCTATGTCGGTGACAGCGAGGTGGATGCGGAGTGCGCCGAGCGGGCCGGTGTGCCTTTCATTCTGTTTGCCGGGGGCTACCGCAAGACCGCGCCGGAAAAGCTGCAACACTCGGCCGTTTTCGAGGAATTTGGCGCGCTGTTGGGACTGATCGGCGCAGGAGAAACGGTGTGAGGTATCGTGCACTGATCTTTGATGTCGACGGGACGCTGGCCGAGACCGAAGAGGCGCATCGCGAGGCGTTCAATCGGACTTTCGCGGCCTGGGGGCTGGACTGGCATTGGGACAGGGCGATCTATGAGGACCTGTTGAAGACGACCGGCGGCAAGGAGCGCATCGTGGCCTGGCAGGTGCAACTGGGCGAGACCGTCCTGAAGTTGCCGGAGATCGCGAAGCTGCATGCCGAAAAGACCGCAGAATATGGCCGGATCATCGACCAGGGCGCGCAAGCTCGACCCGGCATCCTTGCGCTGATGCAGGCGGCGCGCGCGAAGGGCATGATGGTCGGCGTGGCAACCACCACGAGCCGTCCGAATGTCGAACGGCTGAGCCGGGCGATCTGGGGTGCGCCAGCGTATGCGCTGTTCGACGCTGTGGCCGCCGGGGACGAGGTGGCAGCGAAGAAACCGGCGGGGGATGTCTATGCTTTGGTCCTGCGCCGGATGGGTGTGGCGCCAGGCGAGGCTCTGGCGCTGGAGGACAGCCGCAACGGGGTTCTGGCCGCGCAGGATGCTGGCCTCGACGTGGCGGTGGCGCGGTCGGTCTATACGGCTGGCGACGACATGACCGGTGCTCTGGTGGTCGCTCGCAGCTTTGAAGATGAGCGAATTCAATTGCTTGTGGCGTAGGTTGGAAAATCCGTCAGCCGGCGTCGACGGTTTCCGTTGTCCGGTGCGACCGTTGGCATTTTAGGAACCGCCAACGTCCTGATCAATCGTCGTCGCGTCCGCGTTTTTCGAAACGGGGCAGCATGGCCGAAAAATCGGTGCCCTTGCCGCCTTCGGTTTCGACGAATTTCCGATAGAGTTCCAAAGCGGCCGCACCCATCGGTGTGTCGGCATCGACGGCTTCGGCGGCCTGTTGCGAAAGGCCTAGGTCCTTAAGCATCAGTTCCGAGGCGAATCCTGGTCTGTAGTCGTTGTCGGCGGGGCTTTCAGGCCCGACTCCGGGGGCGGGGCAATAGGCGTTCATCGTCCAGCTGTAGCCCGAGGAGGTCGAGACGACGTCGAACATCTTCTGGCGGTCCAGGCCCAGCTTGTCGGCCAGTGCGAAGGCTTCGCACGTGGCGATCATGGTGACGCCGAGGATCATGTTGTTGCAAATCTTGGCGGCTTGGCCGTTGCCGGAGGGGCCGCAGTGGACGGCTTTCTGGCCCATGATTTCGAACAGGGGCGCGGCCTTGGCAAAGGCCTCTTCCGATCCGCCGGCCATGAAGGTCAGCGTGCCCGCCGCGGCGCCGCCGATGCCGCCTGAAACAGGAGCATCAACGGGCAGGAGACCCGCCGAATTGGCGTCGGCGGCAACGGCGCGGGCGCTTTCGACATCGACGGTCGAGCAGTCGACGAAGCCTGCGCCCGCGGTCATGGCCGGGATGATTTCGGCCGCGACCGCCTTCAGGATCGCGCCGTTGGGCAGCATGGTGATGACGACGTCTGCGCCGGATGCGGCCTCGGCGGCGGACGCGGCTTTCGAAACGCCGTCGGGGCAGGGGGCGGCGAGGTCAAAGCCCGTGACATCGTGGCCTGCCTTGACCAGGTTCGACGCCATGGGGGCACCCATGTTGCCAAGTCCGATAAATCCGATCTTCATTCCGGGATCTCCTCGAATTCCAGTGTGGGGTCGTCGAAGGGGCGCAGCATGTGCGCCACGTCTTCGTGGCTTACCGCGTCGAGCGTGCCGTGTTTCCAATGCGGTGTGCGGTCCTTGTCAATGATCTGGGCGCGGATGCCTTCGACGAAGTCGCCTTCCAGAAGACAGCGGGCGGCGGCACGGAATTCCAGCGCAACCGCCTGGCGGACGGTGTCGAATCTGCGGATGCGGTGCACAAGTTCAAGCGCGGTGTGCATCGACAGGGGTGAATTTTTGGAGATGGCCTTGCGGGCGTATTCCGCTACCGGGCCTTCCTCACCAGCGAGGCGCTCATTGATCGTGACGAGATCGGGGGCCGAGAAAACCCGGTCGATCTGGTCTTGCGCGGCTGCCAGTGTGCCGTCGGGCGGTGCCGACCGTGCGGCCCCGATGGCGTCGGTGCTGCCGGTTTCGATGATCTGTGCCTTCAGGTCGCTCCAGTTGCCCTCGGGGACATATGTATCCGCAAAGCCGGCAAGGATCGCGTCGGCCGCCCCCATGCGTGCGCCTGTGACGCCGAGATATTCGCCGAGTGCGCCTGGTGCGCGGGACAGGATGAAGCTGCCGCCGACGTCAGGGATCAGGCCGATGGCGCATTCGGGCATGGCGATCTGCGTGGTTTCGCCTGCGATCCGGTGGCTGGCGTGGCCCGCGATGCCTACCCCGCCGCCCATCACAAAGCCCTGCATGAAAACAACGACCGGTTTGGGAAAAGTGGCAATCCGATCGTTCAACTCGTACTCGTTCTGCCAGAAGGCGACAGTTTCGACGCCTTTGTCGTCCTTGGCGTCATTGTAGATGCGGGCAAGGTCGCCTCCAGCACAGAAGGCGCGTTCGCCTTCGGCGTCCATGACGATGACATCGACATCGGGATCTTCGGCCCAGTCCCCCAGGGCGGCGAAGATCTCCAGCGACATCTCGAAAGACAGGGCATTCAGCGCCTGCGGGCGCGTGAGCGTAACGCGGCCCGCGCGGCCTTCCTTGCGGCAGGAGACGTCGCTCATGCGCCGCGCTCCTCTATCATGGCGCGCGAGACGATCAGACGCATGATCTCGTTGGTGCCTTCCAGAATCTGGTGAACACGGAGGTCGCGGACGATTTTCTCGATGCCATAGTCAGCGAGGTAACCATAGCCGCCGTGCAGTTGCAGGCAGTCGTTGGCGACCTCGAACGCGCGGTCGGTGACGAACATCTTGGCCATGGCGCAGTGGCGCGTCGCGTCCGCTGCCCCCTGGTCCAGTTTCCACGCGGCCTGGCGCAGGAAGACGCGGGCGGCCTGGAGCTTGATCTCGTTCTCGGCAAGGCGGAATTGCAGGGCCTGGAACTGGTCCAGCGTGCGCCCGAAGGCCTTGCGCTCGCCCATGTAGGCGAGGGTTGCATCGAGCGCCGCCTGCGCCCCGCCTAGGGCTGAGGCGGCGATGTTCAGGCGGCCACCGTCGAGGCCGGCCATGGCGTAGGCAAAGCCGCGCCCTTCTTCGCCGATCAGGTTTTCACCCGGCACCTTGCATGAGTCGAACTGCACCTGGGCCGTGGGCTGGGCGCGCCAGCCCATCTTGGCCTCGAGCCCGCCGAAACTGAGCCCCTCGGCGCCGTCTTCGACGATCATCGCGGAGATGCCGCGCGGACCGTCCCCGCCCGTCCTGACCATGGCGATATAGGCGTCAGAATAGGAGCCGCCCGAGATGAAGGCCTTGGTGCCGGTCAGCGCATAGCCGTCGTTGGTGCGTTCGGCGCGGGTGCTGAGCGCGGCGGCGTCCGAGCCGGAGCCGGGTTCGGTTAGGCAGTAGGAAAACACGGTTTCCATTCTGCACATGCGCGGCAGCCATTTGGATTTGAGCGCCTCACTGCCGAACTTGTCTATCATGCCGCCGCACATGTTGTGGATCGACAGGAATGATCCGACCGAGGGGCAGGCCATGGCGAGGGCCTCGAAGATCAGCGTGGCATCGAGACGGCTGAGGCCCGATCCGCCATAGTCTTCGGAGACATAGATACTGCCGAGGCCAAGTTCGGCAACGTCGCTCCAGAGGTTTTTCGGGATGGTGCCGGCCTCTTCCCAGGCACGGGCGTGCGGGGCGATGCGGTCTTTCCCGAACGACCGGGCCATATCGAAAATGGCGGCCTGTTCTTCGGTCAGTGCGAAATCCATGGATGCTCCTCGTTCTCCCGGTCACCGTTGAAGGCATGGGGCAGGGAAAAGGTCAAGTTTGGTAGCGGCAACAGTCGTCAGATCGGATCCCGGCAGAAGACGTCCTCCGAGAAATCGAACGGCATGAAGTCCAGTCTGTGCCGGGGAAGACCCGGTCGACGTACGCGGGCAGGGTCCATCTGTCGGGCGTATGCTCAACGCACACGGGGCGATGCTGGTTGAAGAGGAACTCATCGTCGCCGCGCGCGTCGAACATCTGGTCCGCGCCCGTCACGAGGACGACGTTGTCTTTCATCAGGGTCGTCGCGTTCATTGTTGGACTGTGTCCTGCGCTGCCAGCATGAGGCGTGCGCGCTTCAGGTGGGGGATGTCGTACATCTTGCCGTCGATCCCGATGGTGCCAAGCGCCGGATCCGCATCAAAGGCCGCGACGATCTGCCGGGCCAGAGCGAGTTCTTTGTCACTGGGGGTATAGGCGGCATTGATGGGGTCGATCTGGGCAGGGTGGATCGCCATCTGTCCGACAAAGCCGTCGCGACGCGCATCACGCGCCGAAGCGGTCAGCCCATCGACATTGCGGAAGTCGGCAAAGACAGTGTCGACTGCCGGAACCCCGGCCTTGGCGGCAGCAAAGAGGCACATAGCCCGAGCGATGACATAGGGCGAGGTCCAGTTGCCGACGGCGTCGCGATTGTCGGTTGCCCCGACGACGGCGCTGAGGTCTTCGGCGCCCCAGGTCAGGGCAGCGAGGCGTGGGTGGGCTGGGGCGTAGGAGCCAAGGTTGAACATGGCTTCAGCGGTTTCGGTCGCGACCACGATGATCTTGATGTGGCCGGGTGCAATCCCCGCCGCTGCTTCGAGCGGCTCGATCATCTCGGACAGCGTGGCCACGTCCGCGCCGCCGCTGGCCTTGGGGAGCATGATGCCATCAAGTCCGGGGCGCACGGCAGCCTCAAGGTCGGCCTCGGTCAGGCCGGTGTCCAGCGGATTGACCCGCACCCAAAGGTCCCAGGGTCGCTTGCCGGGCGTGATGGCCGTTGCGAGGTGGTCTCGTGCCGCCTGTTTCTCGCTCTCGGCCACGCTGTCTTCCAGGTCCAGGATGATCCCGGTCGTCCCGGACGCCGCCGCTCTTGCGAGCTTTCGTTCGCTGTCGGCGGGCACAAAGAGAAGTGAGGTCAGTCGCACCTGCGAGGCTCCTGAAATAGGGTGTCTTGCCACAGTTAAAGCCTAAACCGGCGCGGTCGGCCAGAGCAACGCAGCGCCTGATTTAGGAGCGAAACGCACAAATAATATGCGCGTGACCGGCGGTGGCTCGCTGCGCTTAATGACCTGGCCAAGGCGGCGCGCGACAAGCGTATCCGGGAGGCTATTGCCAGCTTGAATCTGTGCGAAGAGTTTCCTGACCGCTATCCCCATGAGTTCTCTGGCGGGCAGGCCCACCGAATCGGGATCGCGCGGGGCCTGGCCGCCAATGCCAGTACGTTGGTTCTCGACAAACCGCTCCAGGCGCGAGGTGCCAGAGCTGACCGCGTCCGGCGGGACCGAAATGGCCTGTTTCCATTCGCCGGGCTAATCCGCAGCATATGCACTTGGAATCTTGCCCTTGAAAAAAAATGAACGATCGTTCATTCATATAGGATGAGCAAGGCTGGCCCCGACACCAAGACCCTGATCCGCGCCGAGGCGCTGCGGCTGTTTGCCGAGCGTGGCTACAGCGCGGTGTCGATGCGTGAGTTGGCCGAGGCGGTCGGGATGCGCCAGGGGGGCTTGTACAACCACTTCGGCTCGAAACAGGACCTGCTGGTCGATCTCATGACCGGCCACATGGAAGCTTTGTTCGACGCCTATGATGCGGCCATGGGCGGGATCGAGGGGCCGGTCGAGAAACTGACGGCCTTCGTCCGGTTTCACGTCGGCTATCACATCGAATTCCCCAAGGACGTCTTTATCGCCTACATGGAGCTGCGAAGTCTTGAAGACGGCGCGCGTGACGCCGTTGTCCGGCTACGCAACCGCTACGAGAACTATCTGCTCAAGATCCTGGAGGAAGGCGTCGCGGCGGGCCGGTTTCAGGTGCCCGAACCCGCAATTCACGCGCGCATGTTGCTTTCGATGCTGACGGGGGTCACCGCGTGGTATCGAGACGGCGGACGGCTCAGTCGGGATGCCACCATTGATTGCTATGTCCGGGGCGCGCTGCAAAGCGTGGGGTTGACGGTTGAGGACGACACATGAAGCTGACAAGCCGGATCAGCCCGCGCTCGGAGGTCTTCCGGGTCAATGAAACCTCGATGTTGAGCCAACTGGCCGAAGTGCAGGCGGCTGCGGAGATCGCGCTTGCAGGTGGCGGGGAGCGGTCGCGCGAGCGGCATATCTCGCGCGGCAAGATGCTGCCGCGGGACCGGGTGCAGAACCTGCTTGATCCGGGCTCGCCTTTCCTGGAGGTCGGCTTGCTGGCGGCGCATGGCATGTACGGCGGTGAGATCGCGGCGGCCGGGGCGATTGCGGGTGTGGGCCGGGTTTCAGGCCGGCAGGTCATGATCCTGGCCAACGACGCGACGGTTAAGGGCGGGACTTATTACCCGCTGACGGTCAAAAAACACCTGCGCGCCCAGGAGATCGCCGCCGAGAACCGGCTGCCCTGTGTCTACCTGGTGGACAGTGGCGGGGCGAACCTGCCGAACCAGGACGAGGTTTTCCCGGATCGCGATCATTTTGGCCGGATTTTTTATAACCAGGCCCGGATGAGCGCCGAGGGCATTCCGCAAATCGCGGTCGTGATGGGGTCGTGCACCGCCGGGGGGGCCTATGTGCCCGCCATGAGCGACGAGACCGTCATCGTGCGGAACCAGGGGACAATCTTCCTGGCCGGTCCGCCGTTGGTCAAGGCGGCCACCGGGGAGGACGTGACCGCCGAGGAGCTTGGCGGCGGAGAGATGCACACGCGCCTGTCCGGCGTCGCCGACCACCTGGCCGAGGACGACAGCCATGCCCTGGTTATTGCGCGGTCCATCGTGGCCAACCTGGGCGCCGAGGCGGGGGCGGTGATCGACCGGTTGCCGCCCGAAGAGCCGCTATATGACCCGGCGGAAATTCCGGGCGTGGTCTCTGCTGATCCGAAAGTGCCCTATGACATCCGCGAAGTGATTGCGCGGCTTGTCGATGGCAGCCGGTTCGACGAGTTCAAGGCACGGTTCGGCGAGACGCTGGTGACTGGTTTCGCCCATCTCCATGGCATGCCAATCGGGGTCATCGCCAACAATGGCGTGTTGTTCTCGGACAGTGCGCAGAAAGGTGCGCATTTCGTCGAACTGTGCAGCCAGCGCAAGATCCCCCTGGTTTTTCTACAGAATATCACCGGTTTCATGGTCGGACGGCAGGCCGAGGAGAGCGGGATCGCGCGTCATGGGGCCAAGATGGTGACGGCGGTATCGACGACGGCGGTGCCCAAGATCACCCTGATCGTCGGCGCGTCCTATGGGGCGGGAAACTATGGTATGGCGGGGCGGGCTTATGGTCCCCGTTTCCTTTGGTCCTGGCCGAATTCGCGGATTGCGGTGATGGGCGGCGAACAGGCCGCTCGCACGCTTGCCATCGTCAAACGGCAGGCGATGGAAAAACGCGGAGAGGACTGGTCCGAGGAGGAAGAGGCCGAATTCAGGCGCCCGACCGAAGAGATGTTCCTGCGCCAGAGCCATCCGCTCTACGCCTCGGCCCGGCTTTGGGACGACGGCATTGTGGATCCGAGAAACAGCCGGGAGGTGTTGGCGCTGTCGCTGGCAGCGTCCCTGCACGCGCCGATCCCGGAGACGCGGTTTGGCCTGTTCAGGATGTGACCAGATGCGCCAATTCCATCAGAAACCGGACATGTTTCGGAGGCCCAATTGAGCGCGATCCGCAGAGTGCTTGTCGCCAACCGGGGTGAGATTGCCGTGCGCGTGATGCGGACGGCGCGCGACCTGGGGATCGGGACGATTGCCGTGTATTCGGATGCAGACGCCGCGGCGATGCATGTTGCCCTGGCCGATCAGGCCGTCCGGATCGGACCTGCGCCGGTGGCCGAAAGCTATCTGCGCGGGGATGCGATCATCGAGGCGGCCAAGGCGACCGGCGCGGACGCGATCCATCCGGGCTATGGTTTTCTGTCCGAGAACCCCGAATTCGTGGAGGCCGTCACGGCCGCCGGGCTGACATTCATTGGTCCTTCGGCCCGTGCGATCCGCGCCATGGGGCTGAAAGACAAGGCAAAGGCGTTGATGGAGGCCGCAGGCGTGCCCGTGGTGCCGGGCTATCACGGTGAGGACCAGAACCCGGCATTCCTGGCGGAGAAGGCCACCGAAATCGGCTATCCCGTCTTGATCAAGGCACGGGCCGGGGGCGGAGGCAAGGGGATGAGGCTTGTTGCGCAAGCCTCTGATTTCGCTGAAGCGCTGGCCAGTGCGCAGCGCGAGGGGCAGGCGAGTTTTGGCGATCCGGCCTGCCTGATCGAAAAGTACATCCAGAACCCGCGTCACATCGAAGTGCAGGTGTTCGGCGACGGCCATGGCAACGTGGTGCATCTGTTCGAGCGCGATTGCTCGTTGCAGCGGCGACACCAGAAGGTCATCGAAGAAGCTCCCGCTCCGGGCATGTCGGACGAGATGCGGTCTGCCATGGGGGCCGCCGCCGTCGCGGCTGCCAGGGCGGTGGACTATGTCGGCGCGGGAACGGTGGAATTCATCGTCGACGGGGCGGCCTATCCGTCGCCGGATGCCTTCTGGTTCATGGAGATGAATACGCGCCTGCAGGTCGAGCATCCGGTTACCGAGGCGATCACCGGGCTTGATCTTGTCGCGCTTCAGATCGCAGTGGCCGAGGGTAAGCCCTTGCCGTTCGCGCAGGAAGATCTGCGCATCCTTGGCCATTCTGTCGAGGCGCGGCTTTACGCCGAAGACGCCGGGGCGGGGTTCCTGCCCGCGACGGGGAAGTTGGAGCGCCTGGTTTTCGCTGAAGGTAACGGCATTAGGATTGATACCGGGGTGCGCGAGGGCGATGAGATCACGCCGTTCTATGATCCGATGATTGCCAAGGTCATTTCCTCGGCCCGCGACAGGGACGGCGCGCTACGCAATCTTGCGACGGCTCTGAGAGAGACGCTGGCAATCGGGTCGGTGACCAACCGCGCTTTCCTGGCACGTCTGGTCGAGGACGAGGATTTCCTGGCCGGGCGGGTCGATACGGGCCTGATCGAACGCAAACAGGAGGTGCTGACAGCCGGGGACGAGGTGACGGCGGAGGACTGCGCCCTTGCAGCTTTGGCCGTTCTGGCGGGCGATGCGGGGCCATTCGAGAATTTTCGGATATTCGGTCCCGCGCGGCAAATGGTGCGGTTCGAGGGGGGCGTGGTCGTCACGGCCGAAACCTATGCGGACGGCACGCGGCGGGTCGACACGCCGCTTGGATCGCAGGTTTTTGAGGATGTCCGGAGTGCCGGAGACCGCATCCGGTTTTCCGTGGGCGGGACACGAAAAAACGCCACGACTCAATGTTTTGATGATCGCGTTCTGGTTGTTCGGGACTTTAGGCAGGTTGAATTCATCCTGTCCGATCCGACTGTCACTGGTGACGAAGAGCACACGAACGCCATCCTGTCGCCGATGCCGGGCCTTGTCGTTCAGGTCAGCACCGCGGCGGGAGACGCGGTCGAGGAAGGTCAGACCCTGATCGTCCTGGAAGCCATGAAGATGGAGCATCGCCTGACCGCGAAACGAGCTGGAACGGTGGCTGAATTGACCGTGAAGCAAGGCAGCCAGGTGGCGCAGGGTGAGCTGTTGATCCGGTTTGCCGAAGACGAAGATTGACCCCGCTGCGAAGAGGCGCAATCTGGCAGGGACACATTGGGAGCACGACGCATGGCACAGGACCCGATCATGATCTGCGGCGCAGCCCGCACCCCGCTGGGCGCTTTTCAAGGCGCATTCACCAGGGTTTCGGCAACCGAGTTGGGCGCACGCGCCATCGAGGCTGCTTTGGCGGATGCGGGACTTTCTGCGGACAAAGTCGAAGAGGTCCTGATGGGCAATGTCCTTCCGGCTGGCCTTGGGCAGGCGCCGGCGCGGCAGGCCGCCCTTGGAGCGGGCATCCCGACATCCGCGGCCTGTACGACCGTGTCCAAGGTCTGCGGCTCGGGCATGAAGAGCGTGATCCAGGGTCACGACGCGATTGCCGCTGGCTCGGTTGGTGTCGTTGTCGCGGGCGGCATGGAAAGCATGACCGGTGCGCCGTACCTGCTGCCGACGGGGCGCGCGGGCGCGCGGATCGGACATACGCAGTTGATGGACCATTTGATGCTGGACGGACTGGAGGACGCCTATGACATCGCGCCGGACGGCACGCGCCGGTCGATGGGAACCTTTGGCGAGGACTGTGCAGAGAAGTACCAGTTCACGCGTGACGACCAGGACGCCTACGCCATCGAAAGCGTGACGCGGGCCAAGAGGGCGGCCGGGGATGGCTCGTTCGACTGGGAGATCGCACCGGTCACCGTGCGCGGTCGTCGTGGCGATACGGTCGTGGACAAGGACGAGGGCCCACAGAAGATCGACCCGTCCAAGATCCCGAACCTGCGTCCGGCATTCAAGAAAGATGGAACGATTACAGCGGCTTCATCGTCGTCGATCAACGATGGGGCGGCGGCTTTGGTCTTGGCCTCGGCTTCGCAGGCCGAGGCGCTTGGCCTGACGCCGATTGCCCGGATCGCGGGACACGCGGCATATGCGGGCGAGCCTGGCTGGTTCACCACGGCACCGGTCTATGCCAAAGAGCGGCTTTTCGAGAAAACCGGCTGGCGCCTGGATGACGTTGATCTTTTCGAGATCAACGAGGCCTTTGCCTGTGTGCCGATGGCGTCGATGCGCGAGTTGGGGATTGAGCACGAGCGCCTGAACGTCAACGGTGGCGCAGTGGCGGTCGGCCATCCGATCGGCGCGTCGGGCGCGCGTATACTGGTTACCCTTCTTGGCGCGATGAAGGCGCGGAATGCTAAGAAGGGCGTTGCGTCGATCTGCATCGGTGGCGGCGAAGCGACGGCGCTGGCCATTGAGATGGAAGGGTGAGCGAAAGCTCTCTCCAAATCCTTTGCGACGAGCGCTCAGATGCCGAGATACGTGGCGCGCGCGTCTTCGTCAGCCGTCAATTCGGCGCTGGTACCAGACCACACGACCTTTCCGCGCTGGATGATGAAATGCCTGTCTGCGAGCGCCAGTAGGTCACGCAGGTTCTTGTCCACGACGATAATCGACAGGCCGGTTTCACGGATCCTGGCCAGCGCTTTCCAGATCTTCTGGCGGATCAGGGGGGCGAGACCCTCGGTCGCTTCGTCGAGGATCAACAGCTTGGGATTGGTCATCAGGGCGCGTCCAATGGCCAGCATCTGTTGTTCGCCACCGGAAAGGAGATTGCCCATCAGGGTGAGACGTTCGGTGAGTTCCGGAAAAAGCGCCAGTACGCGGTCGATGGTCCAGGGATCGGGCTGGTTGAGGTGGTTTGAGGCCGTGGCGATCAGATTCTCGCGCACAGAGAGGTTCGGGAAGATCTGGCGGCCTTCGGGCACCAGACCCAGGCCGAGATTGGCTGTTTTGAACGAGGACTGGCCGACGAGCTCCACCCCGTCGAACTGGATCGAGCCAGCCGTGGCCGGGACGATACCCATGATCGAATTGATCGTCGTCGTCTTTCCCATGCCGTTCCGGCCCAGGAGAGTCGCGACCTGGCCGGTATCGACGTCGAGATTGATGCCGAACAGCGCCTGGCTGGTGCCATAGTGCGATGTCAGATCGCGGATTTTCAGCATCCGACCGCCTCGCTTTCTTCACCGAGGTAGGCCGCTTCGACCTCTCGGTTCGAGCGGATTTCCTCGGGCGTACCGGTGGCGATGATGTGGCCGTAGACCAGCACCGAAATTCGGTCGGCGAGGGCGAAAACGGCGTCCATGTCGTGTTCGATCAGGACAATGGTGTGCTGGCCCTTGATCTGGGAAAGTAGCTCGACCATCTGGCGGCTTTCCTCGGCGCCGAGGCCTGCCATGGGTTCGTCGAGAAGCATCACTTCCGCCTCGGAGGCGAGCGCGATGGCGATCTCCATGTGGCGGTGTTCGCCGTGAGACAGCGCGCGGGTCACCATGTGAGCCTTGTCGGCAAGGCCGACCCGGGCGAGGAGTTCCATGGCGCGATCCTGGGTCTGGGTGACCGAGGCAGCAGGCTTGATAAAGCGAAAGGACGAGCCACGATGCGCCTGCACCGCGAGCGCGATGTTTTCGAGAACGGTCATGTCCAGGATCAGCGATGTGATCTGAAAGCTGCGGGTAATCCCGACGCGCGCGCGGCGATAGGGTGGCATGCGGGTGATGTCGCGGCCCTTGTAGAGGATTTTGCCCGTATCGGGTTTCTGGGTGCCGCAGAGCTGGGTAATGAGGGTGGTCTTTCCAGCCCCGTTGGGTCCGATGATGGCGTGCAGCTCGCCCTTTTCGACCGAGAGGGTCAGGTCGTCGGTGGCCCGGATTCCGCCAAAGGATTTCATGAGGTTTCGGGTTTCGAGGACGGGGCGGTTCATCCTTTCGCCTCCTTCTTGGCGCCGGCCGAGAACAGCCCCATCAGGCCGCCTTTACCGAAGAGTACGACCGCGATCAGGAGAAGGCCGAAGGGCAGGTGCCAATAGATGGTGATGGACGAGAGGATTTCCTCAAGCAGGATAAAGGCAGCGGCGCCGAGGACGGGGCCACCCGTGGCGGCGGTGCCGCCGAGGATGACCATGAACATCAACTCGCCTGAGCGGGTCCAGTCCATCATTTCCGGGCTGATGAAGGTGGTGAAATTGCCGAGGAGGGCGCCCGCGTACCCGGCCATGGCGCCCGAGATGACATAGGCGGTCAGCCTGAAGGCATAGGTGTTGAACCCCAGCATGACGACCCGTTCGTTGTTGCCCTTTGCGCCCTGCAGGACCATGCCGAAGCGAGAATTCACGATCATGCGGACCAGCAGCATCGCAACGGCCAGCGAGACGTAGGCGAGGAAGAAGAGCTGGATCGGGTTGTCGAGATTGAGGCCCGGAAACTCAGACCGCGTGTCGATCACAAGACCATCGTCCCCGCCGTATTCCTCGACTGAAACGATGGCATAATAGACCATCTGGGCGAAGGCCATGGTGATCATGATAAAGTAAACGCCCTTTGTTCTCAGGCAGATAGCGCCGGTTATCAAGGCGAACAGGGCACAGACGGCGATGGCGAGCGGGAACTGCACCAGGCCGGATGTCGTGGCGAGGCCGATGTCTTCGAACCCGCCGTAGAGCCAGTGGTGGGCGGGGACGCCGACCGCATAGGCGCCGAGGCCGAGATAGGCGGCGTGGCCGAAGGAGATCAGGCCTCCGTAACCGAGGATCAGGTTCAGCGACACGGCCGCGATGGCGAGGATCGTCAGGCGGGTTGCAAGGTCGAGGTAGAAGGGATTTCCGGTGTAGTAGAACACAGGCGGCAGCACCGCGAGAAGCGCCATTGCGATCAGGGTGACAAGAGTGCGGCGGCTCATGATTTCGGGCCTGTCTGAAGGGTATGCAATCGGCATGCAAATCGCATGGCAGGCATTGTGCGGCGCTCGTTGATCATTGCCATTCTCATTTTCCGGACGTTCGTCATCAGCGCACCTTGGGCGGGAAGAGGCCCTGAGGGCGGATCGCGAGGACCGCGGCCATGATGATATAGATCAGCATGGCCGAGATGGCGGGGGCCGAGTTCTCGGCGGCGTCGGAGGACATGAAAAGCTTGAAAATGTCGTCGAGGAAGGCGCGGCCCAGCGTGTCGATCAGGCCGATCAGCAGCGCGGCGATGAAGGCGCCTTTCATCGAGCCGATGCCGCCGACGATGATGACGACGAAGGCGGTGATGATGACGTTGTTGCCCATGCCGATGGACGCCTCGGTGATCGGGGCGATCAGCATGCCTGCCAGCCCTGCGAACATGGCGCCCAGGGCGAAGACGAGGCTGAAGAGCATCTCGATGTTGATGCCGAGCGCGCCGACCATGGTGCGGTTCGAGGCCCCGGCCCGGATCAGCATCCCGAGCCGGGTATAGTTGACCATCCAGAACAGCGAGGCCGCGGCGGCGAGACCGGCGGCGATGATCAGCAGGCGGTAGGTGGGGATGACCAGCGTCTCGGACAGGGCCAGCTGGCCGTCCAGCCAGGCGGGCAGGGGCACGGCGATGCCCTGCGGTCCCCAGATCAGGTGGGCGGCGGTGTCAAGGACGAGGATCAGGCCAAAGGTCGCCAGCACGTGGTCCAGGTGGTCGCGGGTATAGAGCGGGCGGGCGACGAAACGTTCGACGGCCCAGCCGATCGCACCGGTGATGGGCAGGGCCACGAGGACGGCGATGAGGAAATTGCCGAGCGTGAAGGTCAGCGTGGCGCAGATGAACGCGCCCAGCATGTAAAGTGACGCGTGGGCCAGGTTGACGAAATCGAGGATGCCAAAGACCAGCGTCAGCCCGGAGGCGACGAGGAACAGCAAGAGCCCGAGCTGGAGACCGTTCAGGGTCTGGATGATGAGAAGTGCGCTATCCATTGTCCTGCTTCGGGTAAGGGGTCAGGCCTCGGCCAGGGCGGCCTTGCGGCGGGCCTGACTCTCGGCGCTCCATACCTCTTTCGGGTTGTAGAATTCGGGGTAGGCGGGCGTGTCCTCGGGGATCTGCACCCAGGGTAGCTTGGTCGAGGTGAAGATGTGGACGTCGGGCGCGAACAGCGTCGGGTCGTCCAGGGTGCCGAGCCGCACGAAGCGGAATGCCGGACCAGATGCATACTGGCTCCAGACCGCGATCTGGCAGGTGGGGCACCGGCTGACGATCTGGCCCTTACCGCTGGCCGAAGGCAGGGTGATGTCGGCGGGCGATCCAGACATCAGGTTGATGTTGGTCCATTCGATCCAGCCGTTCAGAGCGAAGGCGGTGCCGGTTTCGCGCTGGCACCAGGTGCAATGGCAGGCGTGCGTGATAAGCGGGGGGGCGGTCAGCCGATAGGTGATCTCGCCACAGGTGCAGCGGCCGCTCGCGATCTTTGACATGGAAGGGCCCCCTGCAGTCAGGCCGGGCAGGCGCGGCAACGCCTGCCCGAATTTCGCATCAGTTCATCGAGCACTCGGCAGCGTAGCTGTCGACGTGGTTTTCGAACACCGTGGCGACGACCTTGGTCGTCCAGTTGCCGTCAGCGTCTGCCACCACTTCGCGCAGGTAGAAGTTCTGCACCGGCATGTTGTTCGTGCCGTAGGTGTAGCTGCCGCGAACGCTGTCGTAATCGGCGGCTTTGAGGGCGGCGCGCAGCGCGTCCTTGTCGTCGGCGTTGCCGACCTTTGCGACAGCCGAGGCGATCAACATGATCGAGTCATAGCTTTGCGCGGCGTAGAACGACGGGTAGGTGCCGAATTTGGCCTTGAAGTCCGAGACGAATTTCTTGTTGGCGGCGTTGTCGAGCGAGGGGTCCCATTCCTGGGTCACGCGGCTGCCGAGGGCGGCGTCGAAACCGGCGGCCTGGAGTTTCGGCAGCGAGATGCCGTCGATGGTGAAGACCGAGTAGAGCGGGAGCGAGTCCTTGAGGCCGGCCTGCTGGTACTGTTTGACGAAAGCGCCGGCGGCGGCACCGGGGTAGAAGACGAAGATGCCTTCGGCGCCGGAGGCCTTTGCCTTGGCGAGTTCGGCCGAGAAATCGAGCTGTGCGTCGGCGCCCCACTTGGTCAGGTCCTTGCCAAGAACCTCGCCCTTGAAGGTCCGTTCCACGCCCGCAACCATGTCTTTACCGGCGGCATAGTTCGGCGCCATGATGTAGAGCGACTTGACGCCCTGCTGGTTCAGCACCTCGCCCATGGCCATTGGGGTCTGGTCGTTCTGCCAGGAGGTCGAGAAGAAATTTTCGTGGCACAGCTTGCCCGCCATCTGGCTGGGGCCTGCGTTGGCCGAGATCAGGAACTTGCCTGCATCCAGCGCGGATTTGCGTGATGCAAGAAGGACGTGGCTCCAGATATAGCCCGCGACGAAATCTACGTCGTCCTGCTTGACCAGCTTGTCTGTGGCCTGCTTGCCGGTTTCGGGGGCAAAGCCGTCGTCGCCGAAGATGACCTCGATATCCAGGTCGCCCGCCTTGCCGCCAAGGTGTTCGACGGCCAGGTTCACGGCGTTTTCCATGTCCTTGCCGATGACGGCAGCCGGTGTCGTCAACGTCGTGACAAAGCCGATCTTGACGGATTCCGCGCTGGCGGTGCCAGCCAGAATTGTTGCAGCGAGCGCCGCGGAAACGAGTTTTTTCATGTGACCTCCCAAAGTCAGATTCCCCGGTTGGCCGGGTGTCCTGCGAGCGATGTTGCACTATTGTGCAACAGTTTCAAAGCTCTTTTTTCGAGTATTCCGCAGTTTGCTGCGGCGGCCCGGCTTTGTCTGGATTTCCATGATTTTTGCGGCTACGGCTTGGTTCATGGGGAAGATTTCATCTGTCGAAGTACGCCGGTTTGAAGTGCCGCTGGACGAAGTTCTGGTGGATGCAAAGCATGGCGCACACACCCATTTCGAGCTGGTAACCGTCACGATCCGCGACAGCGATGGAGTCGAGGGGACCGGTTATACATATACCGGTGGCCGGGGCGGGCGCGCGATTGAAGCGATGATCGAATACGACCTTGCACCGTACCTGATGGGCCGCGATGCCGGGGACGTCGACGCGCTTTATGACGGGATGCAGTGGCACGTGCATTACGTGGCGCGTGGCGGGATCGCCTCCTTTGCCATTTCGGCCGTGGATATCGCGCTCTGGGATTTGCGCGGCAAAACGCGGGGCGAGGCGTTGTGGCGGATGGCTGGCGGGGCCGGGCGGACCTGCCGCGCCTATCGGGGCGGGATTGATCTGAATTTTCCTTTGCCGAAGCTTTTGGACAGTATTCGGGGCTATCTGGCCGATGGGTTCAACGCGGTGAAGATCAAGATCGGGCAGCCGGCGCTGGCCGAGGACGTTGAGCGGGTTGCTGCGGTGCGGGCCCTGATCGGATCGGATGTCACGTTCATGGTCGATGCGAACTATTCCTACACCGTCGATCAGGCGATCGCGGCGGCAAGGGCCTTTGCGCCCTATGACATCTATTGGTTCGAGGAGCCGGTCATTCCGGACGACTATCAGGGCTATGCCCGAATTGCCGAGGCAACGGGGATGCCATTGGCCATGGGCGAGAACCTGCATACCGAGCACGAGTTCGGATACGCGCTTGCACAGTCGAAGCTGTCTCACGTGATGCCCGATGCGTCGAACTGCGGAGGGATCACCGGTTGGATGAGGGCGGCGCGGATGGTGCAGGCAGCGGGTCTGCCGGTTTCGAGCCACGGGATGCAGGAATTGCACGTCAGCCTGGTTTCGGCCCAGGAGAACCCGGGTTGGATCGAAGTGCACTCTTTCCCGATCGACCGCTACACCACGCGGCCGCTGGTCCTGGAAGACGCCCGTGCTGTCGCGCCGGACGTGCCGGGCACCGGTGTGACGTTCGACTGGGCATTGCTGGAAGAGGTCGCGCTCTGAGGTGGGTATCAATCGGCTTGCAATGCGGCGCGCGATGGTGGCACCGTGGGTCATAAGCTTGCGAACAGAACTCAACTCCGGAGATAACCATGGCAGCCTATACCTGCGAAAAATGCGGCATGAGCATCGGCACGATGACCTGCGGCACCTGCGGCAAAGAGCTCCAACATTCGACCCTGACCAAGCCCGATGGCGGCACCGTGCATGTCTCGGAATGTCCTGAGGGCCACGGCAAAGTCAAATCGCCCATGTGCTGCGGCCAGGACATGACCTGCACCGTCTAAACGGTCAGCCAAGGTTTTCCGATGCGATGGTGATGCCAGAGCATCGGCGCCCTGATCAGCGCGATCGGTACAAAGAACAAGACCCGGAACTTGCCGCCTATGGCGACCATGAGGGCCACGTCTTCGATCGGCCTCTGGCAGTCGATTTCACCGAACTTGCTGCTGACCCGGCGTGACAAGCCGCCGAAGGGTTGGGCCGCTTGCCCAGTCATGGTTCGATCGAGGCGATCAGGCCGTTTCGGCGGCAACCAACCCCAGGTGGGTGCTGATTTCGTCGCGCAGGATGAACTTCTGCACCTTTCCAGTCACGGTCATCGGGTAGGTGTCCATGAATTCGACATAGCGCGGGACCTTGTAGTGCGCGATCTGGTCCTTGCAGAAGGCACGAACCTCGTCGGCAGTCAGGCTGCCGTCTTTGGGGATCACGCAGGCGCAAAGCTCTTCGCCGTATTTGTCGTCGGGCAGGCCGATGACCTGCACGTCGAGGATCTTGGGGTGCTGGTAGAGGAATTCCTCGACCTCGCGGGGGTAGATGTTCTCACCGCCCCGGATCACCATGTCTTTCGACCGGCCCGAAATGCGGGCGTAGCCTTCGTCGTCGATCACGGCGAGGTCGCCGGTGTGCATGAAGCCCTCGTCGTCAATCGACTGGGCCGTACGCTCGTCGTCGCCCCAGTAGCCCTGCATGACGAGGTAGCCGCGTGTGCAAAGCTCGCCGGTTTCGCCGCGCGCGACGGTTGCGCCGGTCTCGTCGACGATCTTGACCTCGACGTGCGGCTGGATACGTCCCACGGTTGAGACGCGGCGCTCGATCGGGTCGGTCTGGTCGGACTGGAACGAGACGGGCGAGGTTTCGGTCATGCCATAGGCGATGGTGACGCCTGCGCAGTTCATCTCGCCGATGACGCGTTTCATGATCTCGGTCGGGCAGGGGCTTCCGGCCATTATTCCTGTGCGCAGGTTTGACAGATCCGAGGTCGCGAGGTCGGGGTGTTCCAGCATGGCGATAAACATGGTCGGGACCGAGTAGATGCCGACGCATTTCTCTTCTGATAGGGCGGCGAGGGTCAGGGCGGGGTCGAAAGCGTCGTTCGGATAGACCATGGTGGCAGCATGGGTGAGACAGCCGAGGTTGCCCATGACCATCCCGAAGCAGTGATAGAGCGGGACCGGGATGCAGAGGGGATCGGCCCGGGTGAGGCCGATGGCCTCGCCGACAAAGAAGCCGTTGTTCAGGATGTTCCGGTGGGTCAGCGTCGCGCCCTTGGGTGCGCCGGTGGTGCCGGAAGTGAACTGGATGTTGATCGGCTCGTTTGCATCGAGGCTGGCGTTGATCGCCCGAAGGTTGGCCAGTTCGTCGGGCGTGGGGGGCGTCAGCAGGTAGTCGAAGTTCAGGAAGCCGGGCGAGCGATCGGAGCCGAGGCGGATGGGGAAGTCGAGCGTGGGCAGGCGGGCCGAGGAGAGCGGTATTTCTTCGCGTGAGAGTTCGGGCGCCAGGTCGTTCAGCATGGCGATGTAGTCGCTGGACTTGAACTTTGGCGCGGTGACGAGCGCGCGGCAGCCGACCTTGTTGATGGCGTAGTCGATCTCGGACAGGCGATAGGCGGGGTTCACGTTCACCAGGATCAGCCCAAGCTTGGCAGTCGCGAATTGGGTCAGCGCCCATTCGGCGCAATTCGGGGCCCAGATGCCGACGCGGTCGCCTTTGCGCAGGCCAAGCCGGTGGAAGCCGCAGGCCAGGGCGTCGACCTTTGCGCGGAACTGGGCATAGGTCAGGCGGATGTCCTGGTGGCGCGAGATCAGCGCCATGGTGTCGGGATGCGCGTCGCAGGTGCGGTCGAAGAAGCTGCCGATGGTTTCTTCGATCAGGGGGGTGTCAATGCGGCCCCTGACGTGGGCTGGTTCTGTCATGTCTCCTCCTGGTCTTCGCGCGCGACAGTTGCACGACTTGCTTGCGCGGACAATCAGGGGCGATAGATAGGCAAGACAGGATTTGGAGGTCAGATGACAAAGCGCAGGGTCGGAGTGTTCACCGGAAGCCGGTCGGAATACGGGCTGTTGGTGCCTGTCCTCAGGGCGATAGATGCCGATCCCGGACTGGAGTTGGTCCTGATTGCGGGAAACACGCATGTAGGCGGAGATGCCGAGGAGTTTCCTGTTGCCGCAGAAGTGCCGATCGTGCGGGACGGGGAGGATGCGGCCTCGACCGCGCGCGCGATTGGCAAGGGGGTTCTGGGGATCACCGAGGCCCTGGTGCGGCTGAAGGTTGATATATTCGTCGTCTATGGCGACCGGTTCGAGGCTTTTGCGGCCATGATCGCGGCGACACAGATGGGGGTGCCGACGGCCCATATCGAGGGCGGCGATCTGACCCAGGGCGGGACACTGGACGACGTGGTGCGGCACGCGATGACGAAGCTCGCGCATATTCACCTGACCACCAACGCCGAGGCGGCGGAGCGGGTGCGAAAGATGGGCGAGGAGGCCTGGCGCATCCACACGGTCGGTTTCCCGCCGATCGACCTGATCCGAGCGGGGGATTTTACGCCGGTTGCGGATGTGGTTCGCGAGTTGGGGCTGGACCGGGCGCGGCCCGTGGTTCTGTTCACTCAACATCCGATCAGCACGTCGCCCGAGGGGGCGGAGGCGGAGATCGCGGCCTGTCTTGAAGCGCTGGAGCGGGCGCGGGTGGAATTGGGGGCGCAGTTGGTGCTGACCTATCCGAACGGTGACCTGGGGTCTGCGGCGATCATCGAGGCCTTGGAGGGCTTTGCCGCCGATCGCCCGAATGTCGTTTTGCGCCAGAGCCTTGGGCGTCGTCTTTACCACGGGATGCTGAATTTTTGCGGGCGCGCGGCGCGGGGGGTCTGCGTCGGGAATTCGTCGAGCGGGCTGAAGGAGACGCCCGCGTTCGCTTGTCCTACGGTGGATATCGGGCCGCGCCAGAACGGGCGACTGAGAGGCGAAAACGTCATGCATGTGCCCTGCGAGGCGGAGGCGATCTTCGGTGCGATACGGACGGGCATCATGGACGAGGCGTTCCGGGCGCAGGTGGCGGGGGCCGAGAACCCCTATGGGCAGGGCGACAGCGGGCCGGTGATCGCGCGGATCCTGGGGGGACTGGATCTGGATGATCCGGGACTGGTGGCGAAGAAGACCGAGCTTTAGGGGCGCTGCCCCTCGCGCCTGGCGGCGCTCACCCCGGGATATTTT
>JBNKHH010000036.1:0-12567 GCA_050290245.1 Silicimonas sp. | reverse complement strand
AAATCGGCGGTCAGGCGGAAACTCGGCGTCCGGTCGAACCGGCCCTTGCGGTAGATCTTCTCAAGGTTTCGGACTTCAAGCATCATCGTATCACATCCCGATCAGACGGCGGCGCTTTGGCGCATCGTCCAGCAAGTCGCGGGCGGCGCCTTCGTGGACGATTCTGCCGCGATCCATCACATAGACCCGGTCGGAGACTTCCAGCGCCGCAAGCGCGTTCTGTTCCACGATCAGGCAGGCGATCCCCTCCTCCTTCAGCCGCCGCACGGTCTGCATCACGTCCTGCACGATCTTTGGTGCGAGACCCTGGCTCGGTTCGTCGAACAGGATCAGGCCGGGCGAGCCCAGAAGCGCGCGGGCAATCGCCACCATCTGCAACTCGCCGCCCGACATGTTCTCGCAATCCCGCGCCATAAGGTGATCCAGCGCCGGGAATATCTCCGTCATTTCGGCAGGCTGCCAGAGCCGGAAGCGCGTACGCCGAGTGCCGAGCGCCAGGTTGCGGCGCCCGGTGAGAGACGGGAATACGCGCCGGTCATCGGGCACCCAGCTGATGCCCATCCGGGAAATCCGGTGCGTGGCTATGCGGGTGATGTCCCGCCCGTCGAACCGGATCTGCCCTGCGCGCGGCGGAGTCAGGCCAAGGATCGAGCGGATCGTCGTCGTCTTGCCCGCGCCGTTGGGGCCGAGCAGCGCCACAACTTCGCCCTCACCCACAGTCAGAGACGGTCCGAACAGCGCCTGAGTTTCCCCGTGGAAGGTCTCGATCTGCTCGACTTCCAGCATCAAGCCACCTCCCCAAGGGCCGAACGGGACACCCATTTGTTCGCACGAAGCGCCGCTGGTGAGTCCTCGGCGATGACCTGCCCCCAGTGCACGACCGAGATCCGGTCGGCCAGATCGAAAAGGAACCGCATGTCGTGCTCGATCAGGACGATAGTGTAACGCGCGCGCAGCTTGCGGATCAGATCCGCCAACGCCTGCGTCGCCTCGGTGCCAAGGCCGGAAGTCGGTTCGTCAAGAAAGACGATGCGCGGCTCCGCCGCGAGGGCCACCGCGATCTCCAGCGCCCGCCGCTCGCCATATGGCAACGCCGCCGCCTTTTCCCACGCGCGATGCGCAAGTCCCACGTGATCGAGCACTGCCAGCGCACGGTCGGTCAGCGCGGTGTCGGCGAAGACGTCCCTGACCGGGTTCAGCCCATGCGCGCGGAACTCCGGCAGGGCTAGCAACACATTCTCGATCACCACGGTATCGTCGAACAGGTTCATGATTTGAAACGACCGGGAGATTCCCAACCGCGCGATCCGGTGCGGCTTCATTCCCGTGATGTCCTGCCCGTCGAATACGATGCGGCCACCGTCCGGCGCGTAATGCCCGGTGAGGACGTGGAAACAGGTGGTCTTGCCCGCCCCGTTCGGGCCCATGATGCCGTGAATGCTGCCTTCTTCGACGGAGAGCGAGATATCCTCCAGCACGACCCGCGCTCCGAAGCGCTTGCGCAGATGGGTGGCCTCGAATAGCGCCATGGTCATGCCTCCTTCGGCTCGGCCACGGAGCGCGGCTGGACGCCCAAACGCGCACGCAGAACGTGGAACATTCCCGCTGCGCCCTCAGGCCGCACCATGACCATGAGGACGAACATCAGCCCGAACCACAGAAGCCAGGTCTCGGTGATCCCGCCGATAACATCCCGCGCGACGAAATAGAGGATCACACCCAGCACCGGCCCCCAAAAGCTGACCAGCCCGCCGCCGACCAGCACCATCATCACGATCAGGCCCGATTGGTGCAGGCTCATGACATCCGGGTAGGCGCTTTCCTGCGCCATCGCGAAAAGCCCGCCAGCCAGTCCGGCGAAGGCGGCCGACAGCGTGAAGGTCAGCCACTTGATCCGCCAGACATCGTAGCCGACGAACCGCGCCCGCGTCTCGTTCTGCCGTATCGCCTGGCAGACCCGACCGAATGGCGCGTTGGCCAGCCGCCAGAGGGCCAGGGTGACAAAGGCAAGAATCACGGCAACAAACCAGTAGAGCGCGGTGTTCCCGGCCAGACTCACGTGGAGCGGCCCAAGCGTCAGGTCCGGGCGGGGAATGCCCAAAAGCCCGTCTTCGCCACCAGTGATGCCGTGCAGCTTGATCGCGCAGAACCAGAAGATCTGACCAAAGGCGATGGTGAGGAGCGCGAAATAGATGCCGCGACGATGCGACAGGAAGAGACCAACAACCCCTCCCGCGACCGTCGCGGCCAGGATCGCCGCAGCCAGTCCACCCCATAAGCTGACCACGACCTCCTGTTGAAACAGCCCGAAGGCATAGGCCCCGATCCCGAGATAGGCACCGTGCCCGAAGGAATGGAGGCCGATATAGCCGAAGAGAAGGTTGAACCCGAGCGCGAAGATCAGCCAGATCGCCACCTCGATCCCAAGATACTGGTAAAGCCCGACGGCGGGCAGCCAGAAGGGTGCGGTTGCGACTGCGACAAGAAACAGTCCCATCGCCGGGGTGAACGGAGAGCCGCCGCGGGCCGGGATATCGCTGAGCGTGATCATCAGTTTTCCAGCACCGATTTGCGGCCCATGAGGCCACGGGAACGGAAACCCACGATGGCGATCAGCAACAGGTACATCGACAGCATCGACCAGGCAGGCGCATAGGCGCCGGTGATTCCAACCGAGAGGCCGACCAGAACGGCGGCGATGACCGCGCCCCAGAAGCTGCCGACCCCGCCGATGACGATGATCAGGAACGCCGGGATGATGACGTCGATCCCGATATGCGGCCTCAGCCCCCAGATTGGCGCCATGACGCTGCCCGCAAGCGCCGCGAGAGCCGCGCCGAAGCCGAAGACCAGCAGGCGCAGTTTCGACAGGTCGTAGCCGAGGGCGCGCACCATCTCGCTGTCATGGGCACCGGCCTTGATGATCGCGCCATAGGGCGTCTTTTCGAGAAACAGCCAGACGCCGAAGATGGCCAGGATGGAAAACCCGGCGGCAAAGAACTTGTACTTGGAAAAGATAAGCCCGCCGAAGAGAAACGCCCCGTTGACCGCCTGGGGTACCGTCAGGCTCTGCTCGCCTGTTCCCCAGACCAGCCGGATCAGTTCCTCGATCACCAGCGCCGCGCCGAAAGTCAGAAGCAACCCGTAGAGCGGGGCCTTGCCGTAGGTCGGGCGCAGGCACAGTTCCAAGACCATGCCCGCCAGTGCAGCCAGCAGCGGCCCAACCACGATGGCTACGGCATAGCGCGTGCCGATGGGCAGGCTCCGCCACCAGTCGCCGAACTCCGAGTTGCCGAACCAGTCGCCGCCGATGGTCGTCATGGCGAAATAGGCGCCGAGTGCGAAAAGCGCCCCGTGGGCGAGGTTGATCACCTCCATCACGCCGACGATCAGCGTGAAGCCGAGAGCGATCAGCGCGAACAGAAGGCCCAGAGTCAGGCCGTTGATGATATGCGGAATGAGGTCGTACATGGACGGGTGACAGGGCTCGCACGTCGGGGAAGAGAACGCGCGGCCGGGTCACAGAGCCCGACCGCGCGGCAATGTCGTCGCCTCAGGCGTCGAAGGTCGGCGTATCGTCGTAGCTTTCGAGCTTGCAGGAGCCGGCTGCGTTGGGATCCACGACCTCATCAGGTGCCGAACTCGTCAGGATCTTGAACATGTCGTTCTCGTCCTTTGGCGCGGAGTTGGCCGTGGCGAGATAGATCGTCTGCTGCACCTGGTGCGTATCCGGGTCGATCCAGGCATCGTGGTGCTGCATCCGCTCTTCGGCTGGCATCTTGTGGCCTTCAAGCTCCTTGATGACCGCGATATTGTTCGTGGTCCCTGCCCGCTCGATGGCGTCGAGCAGGTTCTTCGTCGCCATGTAGCCGTTGTAGAACACGTTGCCCGGGACCCGCATCGAGGTGTCGGGATACATCTCCTGATACCGCTGAACGAATTCGCCCACGCCGGGCAGGTCCAGATCGTAGTACCAGGTGGTGCCGAAGACCCCGAAGAGGTTGTCGATCGGCAGGCCATAGACATCCGGCCAATCCTGCTGGTTGTTGATCCAGGCCATGCTGTCGCCCATGCCAAGCTGGGCCACCTGTTGGCGCATCGCGATCTGGTCGTCGCCACCTACGGCCGCCGCCACGATGTTCGGCTTGGCCTGCTGGAGCGTCAGCAGCGCAGCCGAGAAGTCGCGCGTGCCCTGCGGCACGAGGATCTCGTCCATGATCTCGCCGCCGTATTTCTCGACCAGCCCACGCGTCGCCTTGGCGGTATCGTGCCCCCAGACATAATCGTTGGTCAGCAGCATCACCTTGCCGCCATAGGCGTCGAGCGAGTTCTTGATCGCTGCCTGCGCAAAGTTCGCGCCGTTGCCGTCCCAAACGAATTTGACGCGGTGGCAGTTCGCGCCGGATTCCGAAGGCGAGGAGGAGTTGGTGTTGAGATAGATCACACCGTACCGCTGCGCCACCTGGCTGATCGCGTTGGCGACCCCCGAGGAGACCGCGCCGATCAGGAAGCCGCATTCTTCGCGGCTGATGAGGCGTTCCGCCACGCGGCTTCCGGTTGCGGGCGTCGTTTCGGTGTCAATGTGCTGATGCTCGATCTTGCGGCCTAGCACGCCTCCGCGCGCATTGGCTTCCTCGATTGCCATGAGCATGCCACGCCGATCCGATGCGCCGGAGTTGGCGTACTGGCCGGATGCATCCGAGGTTATGCCGATCTTGATCGGCTTGTCATGCGCTGCTGCATAAACTCGATTGTGTTTCCACGGACCAAAGAAGGCCGCAGCACCGCCGGTTGCGGCAACTGAACCGAGCAATCCACGGCGCGTGATCTTCGAATTGGACATCTAACTCCCTCCCTGTGAGTTATCCGCCGCCTTGGAGGCGGGGTCGGGTTTACTTGCCTCCCGGCGGGCGACAGAAAACCTTGTCATAAAGATGGAAAATTTTTTCTATTCACGTCAATAGAAAAAATTTTCTATTTTTCGAATCTATGCTACAGGGTTGGTATGAAAGCCGGAAAATCAGCCGACCAAGCCATTCCACCCGAAACCTTCGACGCATTACGACAGCGCATCCGTGATCGATTCCCCAATCTCAGCCCACACTTGCAACGCATCGCCCGGGCCTCGCTCGAAGAGCCGAACAGCTTTGCCTTGAACACCACGCCGGTGATCGCGGAGCAGCTGAGTATCCAGCCTTCGACGCTGATCCGTTTCGCCAAGGAGTTCGGCTATGGTGGATTTTCCGACCTGCAAAAAGTGTTCCGACAGCGCTTGATCGAGGGGCAGGCCACGGTCCGCGATCAGGTCCTGGCCCGCGACGAGTCTGCTCGTCCTCAGGACCTGCGCGCGACGTTCGACGCCATCGTCGCGTCAAATCGCGAGGCGCTGGACGGTCTCGATGCTGACCGACATGTCGAGGCGCTTGGCAATGCAATCTCGATGATGCGCCCGGCACGGCATATCTATATCGCCGGCCTCAGGCGATCGCGTCCGATTGCAGACTATTTCCACTACGGGCTGATCCGCGGCGAGCGGGCCTGTTCGTTGCTGGACTTCGCGGGGGGTATGGCCGGACCACAGATCGCCACCATGACCGCCGAAGACGTTCTTTTCGCCATCGCCTTTCCGCCCTATTCGCAGCCGGTCGTGGATACCGTGATGGATGCATACGTCTCGGGCCGGCGCATCGTGGCACTGACCAACAGCGCGGACAGCCCGCTTGCCCGTCATGCTGAAGCGGTGCTGCTTCTGGAAACCGATGCCGCGAGCCGCCTTCAGCCCATTTCGGGGGCCATCGCCCTCGTTCAGACACTGGTCACCGCGATCACCCGGTCATAGGGCTGGCAGCAAAGGGTAAAGAGCCGGACCGTGCCTAACGTCCCGGATAAGGGTCGAAACCCTCTACGGTGGCACCTGCGCCGCGCGCGAAAAGGCTTTCCAGATGCCGCACGACAGGACCGCGCAAAGCCTCGCTGCCGCGCAGGTCGTCACCGAAGATCTCCTCGATCTCCATCAACCGAGCGGCGAGTGCCTCGGCATCCCGCCCGGTTTGCTCGTAGACACTGCGCAGCCGTTCGGACAGCGGGTCGCGCACGTCGATCGGTTGCCCCGCCTCATCGACGCCGGTGACGTAACGCATCCAGGCGGCAACGCCGAGAGATAGACGCTCGATTGGCTGGCCCCGCGCAATGCGGTCGCGGATTGTACCCAACAGCCGCTGCGGCAACTTCTGGCTCCCATCCATCGCAATCTGCCAGGTCCTGTGCCGCAGCGACGGGTTTTCAAATCGCTCGATCAGCTCGTTGGCATACTCCGTCATGTCGCCCAGCGAGGCCGGCAGGGTCGGAGTGATTTCCTCCAGCATCATGTCACGCACCAGCCGCTTCAGCGCGAGGATTTCCATGGTGTCGCTGATCGTTTCGCACCCGGCGAGATAACCAAGATAGGCCAGCGTCGAATGAGAGCCGTTGAGCATCCTGAGCTTCATCAGTTCGTAGTCGGTCACGTCTTCGACCATTTCCACGCCGACGCGCGCGAAATCGGGTCGACCGGTCGGGAAATCATCCTCGACAACCCATTGCGTGAACGGCTCCGTTACCACCGGCCATGCGTCTTCCCGACCGGTTTCTTCCGCGACATCTGCACGATCCGCGTCAGTGGTGGCGGGCACGATCCGGTCAACCATTGTCGAAGGGAAGTGCACATCGCTCCGGACAAAGGCTTCCAACATGGGATCCCGCAAAGCAGCGAAACCGGCGACCACCTCGGCGGTGGTGCGACCGTTCTCCGGCAAGTTGTCGCAGGACAGAACAGTGAACGGCGGCACGCCCGCGTCGCGGCGAAGTTCCAACGCCCGCACAAGCAGACCCGGTACGCTGACCGGGTCCTCCGGGTGGTCGAGGTCGTGGCGGATATCCGGGTGACGCGGGTCAATGCGGCCAGTCGCCGGGTCGTGGCAATAGCCCTTTTCCGTCACCGTGAGCGACACGATGCGGATACGCGGATCGCAAAGCGCGGACATGATCTGCGCGCCCTGCGTATTAGCGTCGAGGATGTCCAGCAGCGCCCCCACAACCCGGTAATCCGTCCCGTTCGGACCGCGTATCGCAACGGTATAGCAGAAATCCTGCGGTCCCAGCGCATCGCGCGTATCAGGCCGCCGCATCGACACGCCGATGACGCCCCACGCCGGGTCATTGTCCAGAAGGCTGTCGATATAGGTGGCAGCGTGTGCACGGAAGAACGCACCGACCCCGATATGCAATATGCCGGGAATGACGTTTGCCCGATCGTAGGGCAGCCGCGCGGTCCGTTCAGTAAGCTGCATCAGCCGATCTCTATCACGGCCTTGATCAGACCGACTTTCTCGGTGGCCCAAAGCGCCAAGTCACGCGGGGCATCGGCAAGTGGTGTCCGGTGCGTGATGATCCGGGCGACATCCACCTGGCCGCCGCGGATCGCTCCGATCACGTGGTCGAAATCCAGCGCTGTGGCATTGCGGCTGGCCATCAGGGTCATCTCGCGACGGTGGAAATCGGGGTCCGAGAAGGTAATCGCATCCTTCATCACACCCACCATGACATATGTGCCGCCGCCAGCGACATGAGCGAAACTCGCCTCCATCGCCGGCCTGCTGCCGGTCGCGTCGAACACCACGTCATAGAGTTCTTCTCCGGGCGCAGACTGCACCGGGCTGGCCCCCACAATCTCAGCAACCTGAGCCGAACGCTCGGAATCGATATCCATGACAGACACTTCCGCTCCGGCCAGTCGCGCAAAAAGCGCCGCACCGAGGCCAATCGGACCTGCGCCCACGACAAGTGTCTTCGCACCCGCTTGCAGTGCCGACCGGCGCACAGCGTGCGCCCCGATCGCCAGAAACTCGATCACCGCGCAATCGTCCACGGACAGCCCCTCGGTTTTGACCAGGTTGCGGGCCGGAAGCGTGAACAGCTCGGTCATTCCACCGTCGCGATGCACGCCAAGAACGGAAATGTTCTCGCAGCAGTTGGGCTTGCCGGCCCGACAGGTCCGACAATCGCCGCAGGAGACGTAAGGGTTTACCGAACAGATTTCGCCCGGGGCGAAGCTGGACCCTTCGGGCGCTTCGACGATTTCAACGGCCAATTCGTGGCCCATCACGCGCGGGTATTCCAGGAAAGGGTGCTTGCCTTCATAAATATGATAGTCGGTGCCGCAGATACCGACACGCCGCGAGCGGACCAGCGCCTCGCCCGGCCCCGCGACGGGTGCATCGCGCTCCTCGACGGCAAGCGCGCCTGGCGACGCACAGACCAGAGCTTCGACTTTCCGCAACGTGTGAATTTCTGTCATTTTCGTTTCTGCCAGTCTGGTGGCGGGGCCGGTACATCCGCACCGGCCCCAGGGGAAGGGACTACTGGAAGTCCGCCATGTTGTCTTTTGTCACCAAAGCGGCGCCCGAGTCGATGAGCGACGAAACTTCTTCGCCCCTGATCGCCTTGACCAGGGCGTCAACGCCGAGGCTTGCCATCTTGGACGGAAACTGCGCCACGGTGGCATCTTCGATCCCGGCTTCCAGCGCTTCGGCCTCGCCGCAGCAGAAGTCGAAGCCGACCAGCACGATGGCGTCGCCCGAGATACCGGCGTTCTGGATCGCACGCGCCGCACCCGCTGCCGGGGGACCGCAGGCGGAATAGATCGCCTTCAGCTCCGGGTTTGCCGTCAACAGATCCTCGGCGCCCGAGATACCCAGTTCCTCGGTGCAGTTGGTTGCCATACGGCCGACGATCTCTGGTTTCACGTCGCCCAGCCCTTCCAGCATCCCGTTCACCCGGTCGTCCAGAGCGGGAACGCCCGGTACGCCTTCCAGAATGCCCAGCGTGTCGCCATCAGACAGAACCGATGCGAGGTACTGACCGGCAATCACGCCAGCGGCATAGTTGTCGGTTGTCGCCAGCGCGGTCTTGCCGTCCCAGTCGGGGATGTTGTTGTCCATCAGCACGACCTTGACGCCGTTTGCGATGGCGCGGTCCAGCGTCGAGGCGACGGTCGGATCGACTGGCGTGATGGCGATGCCCTGCACGCCATTGGTGACCATCGACTCGATCAGAGCGATCTGACCTTCGATGTCAGTCGCCGACTGGCCCTGGCCATAGGTGATTTCGACGCCCGGATTCTCGGCGGCATAGGCCTTGGCCGCATCCTCCATGATGCCGAAGAACGGCACCGGGAACTTGGTGATGAAACCGATCTTCACCTCGTCCTGCGCCGCGGCCGGGAATGCGATGGCAGCAGCCACGGCAATCCCGGTCAAGCGTTTCAAAATTCTCATTCTTTCCTCCTCAGTTGATGGGTCTTGCAGTCTCGGCCGGCGGAAGATCTGTGCCTTCCTTCCGGCCCGCTCACGCCTCAGCCCCGACGATCATTGCGACAAGATCTTTCTTGTTTCCTTCTTCGGGTTTCAATTCACCGACCTTGCGCCCCTGCCGCAGCACGACTGCGCGATCAGCCAGCTCGATCACCTGTTCCATGTTGTGGGTGATCAGGATCACCGCGTTGCCCTCGGCCTTGAGCTGCAGCATCAGGTCCAGCACCTTGCGGCTTTCGCGCAGGCCAAGCGCCGCTGTTGGTTCGTCCAGGATCACCACGTCACGGGCGAAGACAGTGGCGCGGGCCACCGCGATGGCCTGCCGCTGTCCGCCCGACATGCGCGCGACCGGCGCGTCGGCATGGGGCAGCCGGACCTTCAGCCGGTCGATGACCTCCGCCGCCTCGGCCTTCATCGCGCGGGATTTGAGGAACCTGAGCGGACGCGGCAACCAGTCCGGCCCGGCAATCTCGCGCCCGCAGAAGAAGTTCTGGGCGGGGCTGAGATTGTCGAACAGCGCAAGGTCCTGATAGACCGTTTCGATCCCCGACCGGCGGGCGTCGGCAGGCGATGTCAGCGCCAGCGGCTCGCCGTCCATCGCGATCTCGCCCTCGTCCAGCCGGTGCACGCCGCTGATACATTTGACGAGCGTCGACTTGCCCGCCCCGTTATCGCCCAGAAGCGCCAGGATCTCGCCCCGCCAGGCGTCCAAACTGACGCCGCGCAGCGCCTCGATTGCGCCGAACCGCTTGGTGGCGTCGCGGACGGAAAGCACGGGCGCACCAACACCACTCATGACCCGCTCCTTGCCTGAAGCATGCGGGCGCGGGCTTCGAGATGGTTGCGCAGCACGTCGGATTCCACCGCTATCACAATGATGACGCCGATTGCGATCATCTGGAAATAGACATCGACGCCCATAAGATTGAGCGCATTCCGGATCACGCCGATCATCGCCGCACCGATCAGCGCGTGGCCCAGATGTCCGCGACCGCCAAGGAAACTCGCGCCGCCGATGATAACCGCTGCGATGGTGTCGAGCTCCAGGAGATTTCCGTAGAGCGGTGAACTTGCGGCGGTTCGCCCCGCAAGAACGACCGCACCGATCCCGGCGCAAAGCCCGGCCAGCACATAGGCCGACACCAGTACGCCTTTGACCGGAATACCCATCTCGCGCGCGGCCACCGGATCGCCGCCGACGGCATAAAGCCAGCGCCCCCAGACCATGAACTTGCAGATCGTCAGAAGGACAAGGCCCACCGCCGCCACCACGAAGAACGAGGCCGGGATGCCCGCGAAACTGGCGTTCCCCAGGGCGCTGATCGCGTCCGGCATTCCGCGCATGGTGGTATGACCAGGCGCGATCTCAAGCGCCAGTCCTCGGCAGATCGACAGCGTCGCAAGGGTGATGATGAACGGGTGTGGCAGGCGACCGTAGACATAAAACATGCCGTTGACGAGACCCACCACCATGCCGGTGCCGACCATGGCGAGAATGACGGCCGCCGAAGAATCCACCCCGCGGAACACCAGCCCGCCAACCACGGTGGCCAACGCCAGGTTTGAGCCGACCGACAGATCAATCCCCCGCGTCAGGATCACGATCTGCTGGCCCATCGCGACGATCGCGATGACCGCAGTTTGAGCCAGGATATTGCCAATATTGATGGGTTTGAGGAAGTTCGGAACCGTCAGCCCGATCACGGCAATCAGCAGCAGCAGGATCAGAATGGGACCGGCGCTTAGCAGTTTGAGCGCCAGAACCACCCCACCAGGCCTCGCTCCGTCGCCCTGCGCTACGGCCGATCCGACATTCTCCGCGTCGTTCGACACTCTTTTCCCTCCCAAACAGTATATTAATGATAAAAAACATCCTTGAGCTTGAAAGCAACTTGTATTTAACTCATAAAAAGACCATCCAAATTTGGTTCTTCGATGAAATCCGACACAATTTACAAACGCGCGCATAACGAAATGCTGGACGTGCTTTCAGCGCTGAACGAAGGCGATCCGCTGCCATCGGAACACCAGCTTGGCAAACACCTGCGGGTCAGTCGGACTACGGTCCGAAAGGTTATTGACGGGCTCAGAGAGCTTGGTGCCATCTGCGGCGAGGGTCGCGAAAGGCAGGTGGGCCCCTGCAGTGCCAGCCTGCCACGCTTCCCGCAGGAAGAAACCGTGTCGATGCCCGAGCAGGTCGAAGGTATGTTCATGCACTGGATGCTGAAAGATGACACCTGTCCCGGGGCCGCGATCAACGAGCTTGAACTGGCCCGACAGTTCGGTGTCGCAACCAATAGCATTCGCGAATTCCTGAACCGGTTTCAGCGCTTTGGGCTAATCGAACGCCGGGCGAATGGCGGATGGGTCTTCAAGGGGTTTACCCCAGCCTTCGCAATGGAGCTTTTCGAGATCCGCGAGATGTTCGAACTTCGCTCGGCGCTGGCCTTCGGTGCGCTGCCAGGCACGTCTCCGGCCTGGGCCGGACTGGAAGACCTGCGCCAGCGCCACCTCGCCATCCAGGATCAGATTGACGAGCGCTACCACGACTTTTCCGAACTCGACAGCGCCTTCCACCGCTTTATTCACTCGGCCTCGCCCAACCGTTTCATCAACAGTTTCAGCGACATCAACGCTTTGATATTCCACTATCATTACCAGTGGAACAAAAAGGACGAGCGGCAACGAAACGAGGTCGCGATCACCGAACACCTGACCTATATCGACGCGCTGTTCACCCGAAACCCCAAGATCATTGACCTGGCCTGCCGCGCGCACCTGGCATCGGCGCGGCAGACCCTGCTCAACTCATCCACGAACTGACCCACCTGCTTCGGCCGACCTTGTGCGGTGGTGTGTCCAAACAGACCCCAAACGCCTAATCATGCCTTCAAATTCAACCATTGAGGATCATGTCGGCAGCCTTCTCGGCGATCATCACAACCGGCGAGGCCGTGTTGCCTGAGACGATCTTCGGCATGATCGAGGCGTCCACCACGCGCAGGCCCGACAACCCGCGCACCCGCAGACGGTCATCCACGACAGCAGCCTCGTCGCTGCCCATCCGGCATGTCCCGACCGGGTGAAAAATGGTCGTGGCGATGTCGCCCACCGCACGTATCAGATCCTCGCGGGTTGAAACGGCGGGACCCGGCAGAACCTCCCGCGGCGCGAAGGGTTCCAAGGCTTTCGCACCCATGATCCGGCGGGCCTGTCC
>JBNKHH010000035.1:0-123585 GCA_050290245.1 Silicimonas sp. | reverse complement strand
CGACCGCGCTTTATGTGCTCAACAACAAGCGCAATAATTTGGTCGAACTGGAACAGCGTTTCGGCCTGACCATCACGGTCGAAGCCGACGAAACCGTGGGTATCAAGATGGTCGAGATCGACCGCGGACCGGTCACCGATGGTGTGCCTTCCACGGCCACGGTCATTGCCCCCGATTTCGCCGGCGAACTTGATGAAGAGTTGTCGGAGGAAGAGGAAGACACGGCCGAGCGCGAAACGGAAGCGCGCGATGGCGGCGACGAGAGCGACGACGGCGCCAAGAACCGCAAACGCCGCCGGCGCCGGCGCCGGCGCGGCGGCCGCGACCGCGATGCGGACTCCGTGTCTGACGAGACCGGCGACGAATCCGCCGCAACCGGAGAGGCCGAGGACGAAAGCGTCCGGGCCGATGGCGAGGATGGCGATCCCGAGGGAACCGAGCGCAAAAAGCGCCGGCGCGGCAAGCGCGGCGGCCGCCGTAACCGTCGCGACGACGAAACCGAAACCGTGGAAACGGATAGCGGCGCGGAAGCTGTTGCGGAAGATGCGGACAGCGCTCCAGCCACAGAGATGCCCGAAGTCGAAGCCGAATCGGCGGTTGCCGTTGAGGAACCCGAAAGCGCTGTCGGGGAACCCGAAGTCGCCGCCGAGCCTGTCGAAGAACCGGTAAAGCCCGCTCCGAAACGGCGCAGCCGGGCGAAGAAGGTGGCGGCGGAAGACACGGCTGAAGCCGTCGAGCCGGCGTCAGTGCCCGCCGCGACCGACGACGCCAAGGCCGAACCGGCCGATGAGCCCGCGGAAAAGCCGCGCCGCGCCCGCCGCAAACCCGCGGCCAAGGAGGCCGAAGTAGTTTCCACGAGCGAGCCGGTCGTTACATCGGTCTCCTCTTCCGAAACGACCGACACGTCGGACGAAAGCAAACCGCGCAAAGCCGGCTGGTGGCAGCGCAAGAGCTTTTTCTGATCGGATTTGTACCGAATTAAATCAAGAAAAGCCGGGGATTTGCCCCGGCTTTTTCATGTCGAGCATGATGTCTGTAGTTCGGTCTTAAGCGCTAAGCCAGCGTTTCAGGCGATCGGTTGCCTCGACCATGTCCTCGACCCGACCGGCATAGGAAAACCGCATGAAACGCTCGCCTTGGGTCGGATCGAAATCATGGCCCGGCGTCGCCGCGACATGAGCTTCCTGGATCATTCTGCGGGCAAACTCCATGGAATCGTTCGTTCGCCGCGAAACATCGCAATAGGCGTAGAAAGCGCCGTCCATCGGCGCTGCGATATCGAAACCCAGCGCCGGCAAGGCTTCGAGCAGATGCGCGCGATTCTGCGCATAGCGCGCCTTGACCGCGTCGAGAACCATGGTCGCCTCGAATGCATGGATGGCTGCGGCCTGCGACAGCGCCGGTGCGGATATGTACAGGCTTTGTGCTATCCGCTCGATCGGGCGCACGAGCTTTTCAGGCAGCACCATCCAGCCGACGCGCCAGCCCGTCATCGAGAAGTACTTGGAAAACGAATTGACGACATAGGTGTCATCGGAGATTTCGAGCGCACTGACCGCATCGCGTTCGTACTGAAGCCCGTGGTAGATCTCGTCAGATACGAAAGCGGCGCCTCGGGCATGGGCGGCCTCGATCAGCGCAGAAAGCGACGACCGGTCAAGCATGGTGCCCGAGGGGTTCGCAGGCGATGCGACGATCAAGCCCCGGATGTCGTCGGGCAAGTCCCCGGGCACCGGCTGGTAACGGTCCTGCATCCGGGTCTCGATATCGACCGGCGTCAGGCTGAGGGCGGTGAGAATCTGTCGATACGAGGGGTATCCGGGCGCTCCAAGAGCGACGCGGTCTCCGGCGTCGAACAAGGCAGAAAACGCCAGAATAAACGCACCGGATGCTCCGGCGGTGATAATCACGCGCTCGGGCGAGATGTCGACACCGTGGTGAGTGGCGTAGCGGTCCGCAATCTTTGTACGCAGTTCGGGCAGACCGAGAGCGACGGTATAGCCAAGCGCGCCCTGTTCCATCGCATCGGCCAGTGCCTTGCGTGCCTTGGCCGGAGCGGGTGTGCCGGGCTGACCGACCTCCATGTGGATGATGTGTCGCCCTGCGGCCTCGGCCCTTGTGGCGGCCTCCATGACGTCCATGACGATGAAACTGTCTATGTTTGATCTGTTGGACAGGCGCATGACGGTTTTTCCCCTAGTTTCGCCTTGCTCCCTGCCAATTGTACGGCGGGGCGTCAATCGCTCTTGGGGCTTGCCCCAAACCCCGGAGTATTCCTGAAAAGTAGAAGGAAACCGACTTTGATGTTTGCGAGGCACGCCTTTCGGGGAAAGCCGCTCAAATCTTGGTGAGGCAGTTGCTTTCGGGGCGGCTTGTGTCATCTTTGCGCGGCTATTCAAGGAGATGGTTCATGTTTCGTAGCTTTGTCGCCGCGCTTGCCCTGCTGGTTCTTGCCCCTGCGGCGCAGGCCTTTGATGTCGAGGCAATGTCGGACGCCGAGCGGCAGGCTTTTCGTGCGGAGATCCGCGCCTATCTTCTTGAAAACCCAGAAGTTCTGATGGAAGCCATCGCGGTTCTCGAGGACCGCCGGGACAAGCAGGCCGCGCAGCAAGAACAGGACATGCTGAAAAACAATCGTACGGCCATCTTCAACGACGGAATAAGTCACGTGTTCGGCAATCCCGACGGTGACGTGACAATCGTGGAATTTTCCGATTACCGATGTGGCTATTGCAAGCGGGCGCATCCCCTGGTCGGCGAGTTGCTGCAAGCCGACGGCAACGTCCGCCTGATCCTGAAGGAGTTCCCCATCCTTGGTGAGCAATCAACGCTGGCCGCGCAATATGCCATTGCCGTCAAAATGGTCGAAGGCAGCGAAACCTATGCCGAGATCCATGACCTTTTGATGGAGCATAACGGTCAGTTGAATGCGGGCTACCTGGCCCGATTGTCACGGGACATGGACCTTGATCACGATGAAATCGTTGCAAAGATGGAGAGCACCGAGGTTGCCGATGTTATCAGAGCCAACCGGGAACTTGGCGCAACGCTGCAGATCCAGGGCACCCCGACGTTCATCATGGGCGAGAATTTCGTGCGCGGCTTTGTCGAACTCGACCAGATGCGTGCCATCGTCCGGGCGATCCGCCAGGAACAGGGCTAGCCGAGTTACCTTAGGTCAATCTCCACAATTCTGCCGGGTAGTTGCCGCAGAGGGGTCCATTTGCACTTTTATTCCCATCGACGAAGGGCGCTTTTTCGCGCTTCGATCATTTGGCAATGGGACAAAGACGTATGAAACATTGGGCACTTGGGGCATTAAGCCTTTTCTTCCTCGCAGCCTGCGCAGGTACAGCACCGCAATCGACGAGCGAGTTGCGCGCCATGTCGGGCGGCGCTCTGGTTCAGAAAAAGAGCACGATGGTTCCGCGCGCGCCAAGTCAGGTCTATGCCAGCCTCCAAAAGGGCGCACAACGCTGCCTGAACACGTCACAAACCCAGTACATCAGCCGCGCCACCCCCTATGGCGGCTGGACCCAATCGATCGGGCACGCCTATGAAGGGCGGTTTCGCCGGAGCGGGGGCAAGGGCGAGTTGTCGATCCTGAAACAGACATCCGGCGCCCTTGTGCCGGGGTCCAAGGATGGCTTGTACATCGCCTATGTCGTCGATGCCGTGCCCGTCTCGGGCGGGACACGACTGGACATTTACGGCGGCCGGATCGGATATGGCGAGCTGAACTCGGCCGTGACCCAATGGGCCAAGGGGGGCGCGATCACATGTCCCGCCCTGCCCTGACCTGACCAGACATGCGCGGGAGGCGACCTATTCGGCCGCCTCCTGCGACGATGCCGCTTCGATCTGGGCGGCCTTTTTTTCGACCTCCTCGACAATGTGGTCGACCATCTGGTCGTTCGACATCTTGTGGCTTTGCTTGCCCGCAAGATAGACCATGCCCGAGCCTGCCCCGCCGCCTGTAAAACCGACATCGGTCATCAAGGCCTCGCCCGGACCGTTCACGACGCATCCGATAATCGACAGCGACATGGGCGTCTTGATGTGCTCAAGCCGCTTTTCGAGGATTTCGACGGTCTTGATGACGTCGAACCCCTGGCGTGCGCAGGAAGGGCAGGAAATGATGTTCACGCCCCGGTGGCGCAAACCGAGAGACTTGAGGATCTCGTAGCCAACTTTCACCTCTTCGACAGGATCGGCCGACAGCGAGACACGGATGGTATCACCGATGCCCATCCACAGGAGGTTGCCGAGCCCGATGGCGGATTTGATCGTGCCCGACATGAGTCCGCCCGCTTCGGTAATGCCAAGATGGATAGGTGCGTCGGTGGCCTCGGCCAACTGCTGATAGGCGGCGGCAGCGAGGAAGACATCCGAGGCCTTCACACTGATCTTGAACTCGTGAAAGTCGTTGTCCTGCAGGATCCTGATGTGGTCCAGACCGGATTCGACCATCGCGTCGGGGCAAGGTTCGCCGTATTTTTCCAACAGGTGCTTTTCGAGACTGCCCGCGTTCACGCCGATCCGGATCGAGCAGCCGTGGTCGCGGGCGGCCTTGATGACCTCGCGCACGCGTTCGGGCGCGCCGATGTTTCCGGGGTTGATACGCAGGCATGCGGCACCGGCCTCGGCCGCCTCGATGGCACGTTTGTAGTGAAAGTGGATGTCGGCGACGATCGGCACCGGGCTTTCGGCAACGATCTCTTTCAGGGCGCGGGTGGCATCCTGGTCGGGCGTCGAGACGCGCACGATGTCGGCCCCGGCCTCGGCCGCCGCCTGCACTTGGGCCACGGTCGCGGCGACATCGGAGGTGTCGGTGTTTGTCATAGTCTGGACAGTGATCGGCGCATCGCCTCCGACCGGCACGTTACCGACATGGATTTGGCGAGAAGTGCGCCGGTAGATATTGCGCCAGGGGCGAACGTGGTTCAGCGACATTGGGTCGTCCCTTTGGGTTCGGGTGTCGCGGGTTTAGATAGGCCTGCCGGGCGAAATTGGCAATCGCGGGCGGGCCTTACTGGCTTTCCGCCTGAGCCACGGCGATGAAACGTGCCAGGTCGGTGTCACGGGTGGCATCGGCGACCGCGTATTTCTCGGTCAGAGCATCGACCGCGAGCACGACATCCTTGATGACTTCGGGTCCGGCACCAGCGGGGCCATAGGTCTCGCCATTGACGGCAAAGTAGAGCGAGCCGGCGTTGCCGGCGCGTAGCGTCGCCGGTTCTTCTGTCAGCGGCACATCGAATTGTTCGCCCGCGTCGAGAATTTTTTCAAAGATCACAGTGCCATCTGCGCCCCGTACCCGCACCCACGACGGCCGGACGGCCATGAGCGATAGCGACGGCGCAGACGCCTCGACAACCTGGACCGCGGGAAGAAGGTCGGCAGTGTCCAGCTGCCCAATGGCAGGGCTCTCGGTTTGGCGCGGGCCACCCGGTACGGCGAAGGGTAGATTGTCTGGATGCGGGACGCGCGAGGCGAGGAACGTTTCTTCGCGGTGCGGCGCGAGGGCGCCAACGGTGTCCGGGTCGATGGACGCGATCGGCCCGTCACGGGCGACCAGAACGGGTACGTCCAGCGCCTCGGGGCGGTACAGGCGATCCAGCACATCGGGATTGCCCGCAACAACACCGGTGCCAGCGGCCTCGACTACAGGACGCGTGGCAGATGCGATCGGGTCAAGCTCGGCAAGAACTTCGGGCGTCTGGTCCACCGGGGTGAGGCGCACTTTTTGCACCTCTTGCAGAACCGACCAGCCACCATAGCCGATGCTGCCCAACAGGGCGATCAGAACGGCGATGGACCCAATGGCACGCGGCTCAAGACCGGACAATAGTGCCTCGCCTTTCGGCAGATAGCTTACGGAAGGATCGGTAAAGGGATCGCGCAGATGCGCAGGCCGCCGGTCAGCAGCAGGTTTGGGTTTCTTGACGCCAGGCGTCTTGTCCGCCTTGCGGCTGGCCTCGGGTGACATGCCATGGGCGACGGTGAAGTTGCCCTCGTCACAAAAGGTCTGGAACGCCCATTCCGGGTCAAGGCCCAGATACCGCGCGTAAGAGCGCACGTAGCCAGCGACGAAACCGGGCGTATCAAAAGCCGAGGGATCGGTATTCTCGATCGCCGAGATATAGGTGGCCTTGATCTTGAGTTCGCGTTGGACATCGAGAAGGGACTTGCCAAGCGTCGCCCGTTCACCACGCATGATGTCACCGAGGCGCAGGTCAAAATCGTCGAACCCTTTTAGGTTCGTCGTTTCTTCGCTTGAATCGGCCGGCTTTTGACGACCGGTCATGTTTCCTGCCCCATGTCACTCATTCTCTGTCCCAGGTTCAGGGCGGCAGAATCAGCCCTGAGCGTAATGCTCAGAGGTTAACACAGCGCTAAACGCTGGTCACGGATGAGATTTTAGGCGGAAAGATCGGCGCGATTGAGGGCGCAATGAGACCAAAGTGCGTCCATCGCCTTGACCAGCTTGTCCATTTCCTTCGGACCGTGGACCGGTGACGGGGTAAAGCGCAAACGCTCGGTCCCGCGCGGAACGGTCGGGAAATTGATCGGCTGAACATAGATGCCATGATCTTCCAGGAGCATATCGCTGAGAAGCTTGGTGTGCACCGGATTGCCCACGATAACCGGAACGATATGGCTGCCGTGGTCGATCAGGGGAAGACCAAGTCCTTTGAGACGCATCTTGAGGATTTTTGCCTGCGTCTGGTGCTGTTCACGGCGCAGTTGATCGGTCTTGAGGATGCGAACCGAGGCCGCGGCTCCTGCGGCAACTGCGGGAGGAAGCGACGTCGTAAAGATGAAGCCCGGCGCATAAGACCTTATGGTGTCACACATTTTCTCGCTGGCCGCGATATAGCCACCCATGACTCCAAAAGCCTTGGCGAGCGTGCCGTTGATGATGTCGATGCGGTGCATCAGACCATCGCGCTCGGCGACACCGCCGCCGCGCGGACCGTACATGCCGACCGCATGCACTTCGTCGAGGTAGGTCAGTGCGCCGAATTCATCGGCCAGGTCGCAAATCTCTTCGATCGGGCCGAAATCGCCGTCCATCGAGTAGATCGACTCAAAAGCAATCAGCTTGGGGGCGTCAGGGTCGTCGGCGGCCAGCAACTCGCGCAGATGCGCGACGTCATTGTGACGGAACACGCGTTTGGCACCACCGTTACGGCGGATGCCCTCGATCATGGAGGCGTGATTCAGCTCATCGGAGTAGATGATCAGCCCTGGGAACAGTTTTGGCAGTGTCGAAAGCGTCGCGTCGTTGGCGATATAGGCCGAGGTAAACAGCAACGCCGATTCTTTGCCATGCAGATCGGCAAGCTCGGCCTCAAGCGCCTTGTGGTACAGCGTGGTCCCCGAAATGTTGCGGGTGCCGCCAGAGCCGGCGCCGGCGTCTTCCAGGGCTTCGTGCATGGCCGAAAGGACTTCGGGATGCTGGCCCATACCCAGATAATCATTTCCACACCAGACGGTTACAGGCTGTTCTTCACCGTCGGGGCGCTTCCAGATCGCATGGGGAAACTGACCCTTTGTGCGGACGATGTCGATAAAGGTCCGGTAACGGCCTTCATCATGCAGACGCTGGAGCGCGGCATCTAACTGGGCGGAATAATCCACTGACATCTCCCTGTTCGTTCACTACTGCTTCATAAACCTGAATATGTTACCTTAACAACGGCTAAGAGGGTACAAATTGACGCGGATCAAGTTAATCGCGGATCACAACTTCGCAATCATCGAGCTGCGCTGCCCTTTCGCAAGCCGACAGAGCCGTCGCGTCAGACCCAGCGATTGACCAGGCGCCAGAACTGCGTGAAATGGCAAAGGCTTTCGGCCCCTTCATCTTTCGGTATTTCCTGTCGAACCCGGCAGTCGCATCGACGGACAATGTCAGACCCCTGTCCCCATAGCCGCTGGGCACGACCTGGGCGGCGACCTTGCAACCCTGTGTGCCGCTGGATTTCAAACTGTTGCAAGCCGCGACCGCGGCGGCCCCGGCGGCGGCCGGCGTGTGGTAGTTCATTGCCGCCTGGATCGAATCGTGGACCAGACCGTCGTCGGGCGAATAGGCGATGGCCATGTAATAGCGCACCGGCTGGCGCAACTGCTGGGCCATAAGGGGTATGATGCCCTTAACGATCGCCTTGTCCATCGCAGTAAGCGAACCGGAAAGCCGAATCTCGTACCCCTTTAGCGAAAACAATTGCTTGCGGGCCTGATCGCCGCTGAGCGCCTCGGCGGAGACTGGTGCGGCAAAAACCAGGGCAATCAATAAAGCTGCGGCGCGTCCCATGTGTGTCCCTTCGCGGTTTCCTGCCTGATTACCCCGAGCGGACATCTGTTACCAGCGTACTAGACGCCGCTGGCGATATTGTTAACGTGCCGGTCACCGCCAAGAGGAAAATCCATGACACTTAACTCTGTTTTGACTCAGATCGACTCCGACCTTGACCCGGCACTGCATCGGCTGATGGAGCTTTTGCGTATCCGCTCTATCTCGACCGATCCCGCCTACAAGGCCGATTGCCAGGCAGCCGCGGATTGGCTGGTGGCGGATTTGAAAGGGCTGGGGGTTGAAGCCGAGGCACGCCCGACGCCGGGCCACCCGATGGTTGTAGGTCATGTCGGCGAAGGTTCTCCGCATCTCTTGTTCTATGGCCACTATGACGTGCAACCGGTTGATCCGATTGATCTTTGGGATCGGGATCCCTTTGACCCCGCGGTTGAGGAGACGCCGACAGGCAAAGTATTGCGCGGGCGCGGCACTTCGGACGACAAGGGTCAGTTGATGACCTTTGTCGAGGCCTGCCGATCCTGGAAAGCGGCTACGGGTGACTGGCCCTGCCGGATTTCCTTCATTTTCGAGGGCGAGGAGGAGTCGGGATCACCGTCGCTTGTGCCCTTCCTAAAAGAGAATGCCGACGAGCTGAGCCAGCCGGATATCGCGCTGATCTGTGACACCGGTTTGTTCGACCGAGATACGCCGGCAATCACCACGATGCTACGCGGGTTGCTTGGCGAAGAGCTTACGATTACCGGCCCGGACAAGGATCTGCATTCGGGGATGTACGGCGGCGCCGCGATCAACCCAATCCGGGTTTTGGCCGGCATTATCAGCTCGTTGCATGACGAAAACGGGCGCATCACGGTGCCCGGGTTCTATGACGGCGTGCCCGAGTTGACGGACGATTTGCGCGCGCAGTGGGAAAGCCTCGGGTTTGATGCCGCGGGCTTTCTAAGTGGTGTCGATCTGTCGGTGCCCGCGGGTGAAGCGGGGCGGAGCGTGCTGGAGATGATCTGGTCGCGGCCGACCTGCGAGGTGAACGGCATCACGGGGGGCTATACCGGGGCCGGGTTCAAGACCGTCCTGCCCTCTCAAGCCAGCGCCAAGATCAGTTTTCGCCTGGTCGGCACTCAGGACCCGTGGAAAATCCGCGAGAGTTTCCGGTCCATGGTGCGCGACGCCCTGCCCGCCGACTGTTCGGTGACGTTCAAGGACCACGGGGCTGGTCCGGCAAGCGTCATGGCCACCGATGACCCGGCATTCGAGAAGGCAAGACAAGCTCTTAGCGACGAGTGGCCGCGCGAGGCGGCATTCATCGGGTGCGGCGGTTCGATTCCAATCGCGGGGTATTTCAAGGACATCCTCGGCCTGGATTCGATGCTGATCGGATTCGGCAACGACGACGACCAGATCCATTCTCCGAACGAAAAGTACGACGTGCGCAGCTTTCACAAGGGCATCCGCAGCTGGGCGCGGGTTCTGGACGCGCTTACAAAGTGATGCCAGCTAAGCCGATCTTTCAGGAGCATAGGCTGCGTCGAATTTCCGTCGGTGTTCCGTCGGCATTGCGGCGGCGGGACGAATTCGGGGCGATGACGTGAACTGGCGACCGTCACAGACCGAGATTGCCGCCGCCCGCGCCGAGATTTCGGGCAAGGTAATGCGCACACCGGTGATCGACGTGTTTTCAGACCGGATCAGTCCACTTTTGCCGAAGGGCGCTGAGGTCTCGATCAAACTGGAGCTGTTCCAGCAGGCCGGCTCGTTCAAGGCACGTGGCGCGCTCTTGGGGATCGACCGGCTGGACGATGCGGGCAGCGCGGCGGGCGTCGTAGCAGCCAGCGGCGGCAACCACGCATTGGCGGTGGCCTGGGCGGCACAGGCCGCAGGGGTCGCCGCAACCGTCTGTATGCCGAAGGCGGCCGACCCGGTTCGGATCGAAGGCTGCCGAGCTTTTGGGGCGACGGTTCACTTAATGGACGACATCGCGGCTGCCTTTGCGCAGGCGCAACGGCTGGCCAACACCGAAGGGCGCGCGATGCTGCATCCCTTTGAGGGCGAACACATGACCTTGGGCGCGGCCACCTGCGGCGCGGAATATGGCGAAGACAGGCCGGACCGGGAGATTTTCGTGATCCCCGTCGGTGGCGGCGGACTGATCGGAGGCATGGCCTGCGCAATCAAGGCGCAGATACCCGGCGCGGAAGTCTGGGGCGTCGAGCCGGTCGGCGCAGACAGCCTGGGCCGCAGCATTGCTTCGGGTCAGCCGGAGACACTTGAAACCGTCGCCACGATTGCCGACAGCCTTGGTTCTCCCTTCGCGCTGCCCCTGTCCCTTGGCGTGGCCAAAGCCACGGTCGACGGGATGGTGACGATCGAAGACGACGAGATGCGACGCGGGATGCTGCATCTCTACGATGCGCTGAAGATCATGGCCGAGCCCGCCTGCGCGGCGTCTCTGGCAGCGATCCTCGGGCCTCTGCGGAGCCGCTGCGAGGGCCGAAAGGTCGGGATCATCGCCTGCGGATCGAACATCAGCCTGGAGCGTTTTGCCACGCTGACCGAACCCGTCCGAGCCTAGCGGCTGGCTTTTCCGGTCTCGCGGGCGAGTTTCAGCGCGAAGAGCACCCAGGGCAGCCCGTGTAGAAACAGATCGAAAATGTCGATGGGGCGGGACAGCTGCCAGGCGACGAGCATCTTCAGTTTTTCCCAAAGGTGCGGCTCGGGAGTGAACGGAGCGAGGCCCAACGTCGCGCAGAGCACGAGTACCATCATCCATGAAATCTGATCGAGGCTTTTCATGTGGCGGTCTATTTACCCTTGGTCGCTTGCCTTGAATGCGCGCAATCGCCGCGACTAGCCGCGCTGCGCTGAAAGGAATTCAGTCAATGCGTCGATTGTGGCCTTTGGGCTTTGGTCAATGAAGAAATGGCCGCCATGGATGGCGCGCACTTTCATGTCCGACAGGCGCTCGGACCAGATCGACTCGAAATCGTAAACACGCGCCATGGCTCCGTCGGCTCCGTAAAGGATCAGCGACGGGCAGTGGAGCACCCTGCCCCGATCCTGGCGGTCGTGGGCCTGGTCGATGGTGACGGCGGCGCGATAATCGTTGGTCATGCCAGCGATGGTGGTCGGATCGCGCCAGGCGGAGCGATAGGCCTCGATCTGGGGGAACTGGTCCAGCGTCGCCCCGCCCCAGCCCCCTAGGCAGGTTTCGAAAAAGTAATCGGGATCGGCGCCGATCATGCGCTCGGGGAATGGCGCGGGCTGAGCCAGCAAGCTCCAGTGAAAATAGGCCTTTGAGACCGGGAAGCTGAAAGTCTTGAGCAGGTGGTCGGTGGGCACGATGTCCATCAGGGTCAGGCTGAGAACAGCCTCCGAAGCATCCAGCGCCATGCGGTAGGCCGTGCGCGCGCCCCGGTCGTGGCCGACGAGGTGGAAGGCGTCGAACCCGAGGTGGCGCATCAGGGCAAGTTGGTCGCGCGCCATGGCTCGGAACGAGTAGTTAGCGAGATCGTCACCGGCAGGAGGCTTGGACGAGTCGCCATAGCCGCGCAGGTCCGCAGTGACTACGGTGTGGGTCTCTGCGAGGCGCGGGGCGATCTCGGTCCAAAGCCTGCGGGTCTGGGGAAAGCCGTGCAGGAGGAGCACGGGCGGCCCGTCCCCGGTCACGTCATAAGCGATGGTGATGTCGTCGGTCTGGAACTCGGGCATGGCTGTCTCCGGCGCTGTCCGGTGTCAGGACACCGCAGGAGGCGACGAGAATCAAGTGGCGTGACCTGGGTCGGTGGCGCGGTAGATCTCGGTCAGGACGGCGATAGACATCATGAAGGCGAACCAGGACAGGGCGAGGTCCACAACCACGGCCAACGGCCAGGGTATTCCGGCGAGACCGAAAAGTGACCATAGGAATGTGGCGGCGGCATAGATCAGCGCAGTGTGCAAAATCGGTCCGCTGAGTGGTTTGGTGCGGTTGAAATTCGCCGCCGAGGGCCTGGCTATGGCGGTCGCCACCAGCCAGGGCGAAAAACGCATGAACACATAGGCAAACCCCATGGTACCGACGAAGTTCATCACAACAGCGGCAACGCCTGAGCGGAAGGCCTCACCGAAGGCGCCGACGTTGACGGCAACCCCTACCCCCAAAACCAGCCCCGGCACGCTCAAGACGATCAGCATCGCAACAAGGGCTCCGAATGCGATCACCCCGGAAACGAGCATGTATTTCAGCGTGCGGCCAGGACCCACGCTGTTGGTGGCATCGAGCGAAAATCTGTGCCAGCGGACGGCGACGTGGAACGCGGCGTATGACAAGAATGCGAGGCCGAGAAAGACCAGCGCGGCATGGACTCCGGTGACTTTTTGATAGCCCGTCGGTTGGCTTAACAGAAAGATCAGGCGCGCGTTGATGAAAAGCGCAGCAGCCAAGGCAATGGAGAGCGGAACAAGCGAGATGCGCAGAGCGGCCCTGAAATTCAGGGACAGGCTGCCATAGGCATTTTCAATGATGAAATTCGTGAGCATAGGCGCAATGCCATAGTGGACGAAAAAAATTCAATGTCGGGGAAAGTGGCGCGGTTGACGGGGCTCGAACCCGCGACCCCCGGCGTGACAGGCCGGTACTCTAACCAACTGAGCTACAACCGCGCGTAGGGGGTCACATAAGGAAGGGCGGCGGAGGCGTCAAGCGGTTTCGGCATCCAAATCGGCAGAAGATTTGCCCCCTGTCAGATAGCGGGCAAGAGCGTCATAGACGAGCCGCACACGGCGGTTGGTTTTCAATTCGCGGGGCGCAACCAGCCAGACCGGGAAGCTGAAGCTGATCGCCTCATCCAGCACCCGATGCATGTCGTCATCGAGGTCGCCAATGTTCCAACCGTTCAGGCCAACTCCGACGCCGCGCCGCGCCAGTTCCCAGTGAACATGATGACTTTCCGAGGCGGCAACAAAGCTGGACTTGGTCACAGGGACGCCGCGCGCCTGGAGAGCGTTCAGGACCGAATCCCCTTGCCCGACGCCAATGAATGGCACGTCGGCCAGGTCGTCCATCTTGTTGAACGGGCCATGGCGACGGATGAAAGCATCGGTTGCATAAAGCCCGCCTGCGTCGTCCCTGAGCCTACGGGCGATCAGGTCGGAATCGGTCGGCTCGGTATTGCGGATCGCGATGTCGGCCTCGCGGCGACGCAGGTCCGACAGGGAATTGGTGGCGATGATCTCGACCACGATACCCGGATGAGCTTCGCGCAGGGCAAGGATGAAATCGGGCAGGATGCGGGAGGCATACATCTCGGTGGCGGTGATCTTGACCAGGCCTTCGACCGACTGCGACTGCCCCGACGCCGCCAGCGACAGGCGCGCCGCAGCTTCGCCCATTTGGCGCACGTGATCGGCCATCTCGATGGCTGCTGGGGTTGGGATCAACTGGCGGCCTGAGCGTTCGAAAAGCGTCACGCCCAGGTCTTGCTCAAGTGCCGCCACCTGCCGCCCCAGCGTCGGCTGCGTCAGGCCAAGCACCCGCGCCGCAGCCGACAGAGAGCCTTCTTCCACGGTCGCCAAAAAGGCCCGGACCTGGTTCCAGTCAAAGTTGATCGCCTGCCAGTTCATGCAAATTCGTATATGATTTCGACAAAAATTGGTAATTCAGATACGCAAACGTATGTGCGAAAGGAGCGTCATGACAAGGAGAAATAATATGACCGACGTTGCTTTCTGGGACAGGATTGCCCCCCGATACGCAGCGCGCCCGGTGGCCGATCCGGGTGCCTACGAGAAAACGCTGGCCCGTGTGAAAACCTATCTGCGCCCCGAGGACCGGGTTCTTGAACTGGGCTGCGGCACCGGCAGTACGGCGCTGAGGCTGTGCGGGCACGTGGGTTCCTATGTCGCCAGCGACATCTCGCCCGCCATGCTGGACATCGCTCGCGAAAAGGCCGGCGACACCGAGGGGCTGCGCTTTCAACAGGGCGGCATTTCTGGCGCCGACTATGATGGAGGCCCGTTCGACGTGGTCATGGCCTTCAGCCTGTTGCACCTGGTGCCGGACATGGACGCTGCGGTCGCCGAAATTCGCGCGATGCTGCCGACCGGCGGGCTGTTCATTTCGAAGACGGCGGCGCTGAAATCCAAGTGGTATTACCGCCCGGTCATTCGCGCGATGCAGCTGTTCGCCAAAGCCCCGTTGGTTCGGTTCCTGGCCGTGGACGAGATCGATCGCCGGATCGAGGCAGCAGGATTCGAAATTGTCGAAACGGGATTGTTGCCGCCGACAACGCCGGCCCGGTTCGTGGTGGCGCGGAAAATCTGAGAGCTGGGTGCAGGATTCTCGGCTCACTTCTGTCAGGCAAAGACGTGTACGGAAGCCGTTACTGGCAACCGAACTTCCCCCGTGTCGCTCTTTGCTTGCCGGGCGGCACGGGGTGTTCTGCCGAACCAAGGTACGCGTCGTCCTATGAGCGTATGATCTCGCCGATCGCCTTGAGTTTGAAATACCACGAGAAGATCTTGGGAAAACTGACTGAAAACCGCGTCTTTTTCATATGCGCCGCAATCATCGCGGCGGCTTTTTCCGGCGTGGTGATGAAGGGCATTCGGAAGTCGTTCTTACGCGTCAGCCGGGTATCCACGAAACCGGGATTGATCCGCTGAACGCGAATGCCCGTGTTTTTCAGGTCTGCGTGCAGGTTCCCGGCCAGGTGCATCACGGCCGCCTTGCTTGCACCATAGGATATTGCCCCAGCCAGACCAGCGAACCCGGCGAGTGAGCCAATGATCACGATGTGTCCGTGGTCTCGCTTGACGAAACCGGGGACAACCTCGCCCAGGACATTGAGGGCGCCAGTGTAATTCACGGCGCTGACCTGACGGGCCTTGTCGGCATCCCAGGTCTGGGCGGTCATCGGGGTGTAGTCGCCCGCCATGTAGATCACGCCGTCGATGTCACCAAGCTGCGCGGCCCCACGCCTGACGGCCTCAGCGTCGGTTACATCAAGCGGGAGGGTGCGCGCCGCATGCTCAAGCGTCGCGGCGACCTCGGCCAGCCCCTCTTCGGACCGGGCGCTGAGGACGAGCCCGGCGCCGCGTCGGTCAAGTTCGCGCGCGAGGGCCGCTCCGATCCCGGCGCTTGCCCCGACGAGCCAATAGATTTTCCCCTTAAGCGCGGACATGTCTTTACCGGCTGATCTCTTCGGCGGGCGGGAGCGGGCGCTGGCGGAAGGTCGCACCGAGCCACCAGAGCCTGAGCGCCTGCCAGTGTATCAGAGCGAGTACGCGGACCGCGCCAAGTGGACGCGAGAACATGACGCCGAGGATGGCGGAAGACGTCAGCGGCTGAAGCGGCCCCGCGATACCGGCGTCGAGACCGCCTTCGGCAGTGCGAAAGTCGATCCTGACCGACAAGGCGCGTTCCGAAAGCCTGAAGGTAAAGGCGTATTTTCCTTCGACCGGCTGGAAGGGCGAGACATGGAACATCTTTTGCGCCTCGAGCACGTCATTTGGTCCAATGGGAGCAAAGTCTTGATGCGCGCAGAGATAGGCGTGGCGGTCGCCGTAGGTGTTGTTGACCTCGGCCACCGCCGCGCGCAGATGACCGGCCGCGTCGACGGCGAACCAGAAGCTGACCGGGGTAAATCTGGTTCCGAGAATGCGCGGCTGTGCCAGAAGAAGGATGCGCCAGCCTTTCGCCCCATCAGCACCCTCGCCTGCCAGCACGTCCCGAAACCACGTTGCGCCACACCCCGCGTCGCGGGGGCCGCCGTGGTCGCGGTCGTGGAGCGCCATAACGTTGCCCCGGTTTCGAGAGAACAGCGAAGGAAAGCCGCGCGTCTGCTCGGGGTCGATCAGCACATAGTCGACGCGATAGCGAAACCGGTTCTCGATCGCCCCGAGGCGCTTGTGCCATGTGGTGCCTTTCACGATCTGCGCTGTCATGCCGCCAGCACCCCCGACCGCATACGCTCAGCAACCGCGACCGCGCTGGCATACCCGTCTTCGTGGAACCCGTGGCGCGTCCAGGCGCCGCAGAACCAGGTGTTGTTCTGTCCCTGGATGGCCCTCAGTTCGGTTTGGGCCCGCAATGCGTCGCGGTCGAAGACCGGATGCGCGAAGGTGGTTTCGTCGTAGATCGACTCTTCGGGGATGGAGCCACGCGGATTGAGCGACACGAACAGCGGATCGCCTGGGCCGATGCCCTGCAGACGGTTCATCCAGTAGGTGATGCCGATCCTTGGCTCGGACTGCTGGTTTTCGGTGCGATAGACCCAGCTTGCCCAGGCCCGGCGGCGTTTCGGCATCTGGCGGGCGTCGCAATGCAGGACGGCGCGGTTTGCCTGGTAGCGGACCCGCCCGAGGATGCTCTGCTCGGAAGCAGTCGCATCGCCCAAGAGGGCGAGGGCCTGATTGGAATGGCAGGCAAAGACGACTTTGTCGAAGGTTTCTGCCTCGCCTCCGGCGCAGCGCAGGGAGACGCCAAACGGAAGGCGGGTTACCGATTTCACCGCGGCCCCGGTCCGGATTTCGGCGCCCGCGCTGCGGATGGCTGCGGCAATGCGCCGGACATATTGCACCGAGCCGCCATCAACCGTGTACCACTGGTGATTGTTCGGCGTCAGAAGGGCGTGGTTGTGGAAGAACTGGATCAGCGACCGTGCCGGGAATGCGCCGATCTGCTCCGGCGTCGAGGACCAGATCGCCCCGGCCATGGGCAGGAGATAGTAGCGGCGGAACCAGTCACCCATCCCGAGGCCATCGAGCAGTTCGCCCAGTGTCAGGTCGGGGTCTCTGGCGGCCTCCAGCGCGCGCCGGTTGAAGCGCAGTATATCGTTCAGCATGCGCCAGAACTGCGGCCGAGCCAAATTTCGCTTTTGGGCGGCAAGTGCCGGGAAGTCCCGCAGCGCGTATTCGACGGCACCGTCATCGACCGAGACACCGAAGCTCATGTCGCTCTGTTTGATCGGCACTTCCAGGTCGTGAAACATCTGCGTCAGGTGCGGATAGGTGGCGTAGTTGAAGACGATGAACCCGGTGTCCACGGGCTGCTCCCCGGTGCGGCCAGCCATGACCGTGCGCGCGTGCCCCCCGAGCCGGGGTGCTGCCTCGATCAGGGTGACTTGGTGGTCGCGCGACAAGAGGTAGGCGGCGGCAAGACCGGAAACGCCGGCTCCGATGACCGCGACACGGGGAAATCTGGGTTTATCGAAGGGCATTTCGTTGTTCCGGAAATTGGTAATTTGCATCTTCTACGCAGCGGCAGAGGGTCTGGATCATTTTTTCCGGCTCCGGTGATCCAAATGCGCGCGCGTCGCGTAAACCTTGCATGCTTGATCAACGGGACATACCAATTGACGTCAGCAGACGCACTCCGCGCGCGGTCCTTTCGGGTCGTGGGATGGAGTGGTCGGGGGAAATGGTGACAGAGACGCGAACGACTGCCACACCGGATTGGAACGACTGCCTCAAGCGTATCCGCGACGCCCGGGACCAGGCGTCATTCGTCTTGCTGTTTCGCCACTTTGCGCCACGGGTAAAAGCCTATCTGATCCGCTGCGGCGGCACGCCCGGACAGGCGGAAGAGGCCATGCAGGAGGCCATGACCACCGTCTGGCGCAAGGCCCATCTGTTCGATCCGTCAAAGGCAAGTGCAGCGACATGGATATTCCGCATCGCGCGCAACAAGCAGTTGGACGCCATCCGAAAGATGCGGCGGCCCGAGCCAGAGGACCTGCCCTGGAGCGCGACGCCCGAGCCCGATCCGGCCGAGGAAGTCGGCATGGCCCAGGAACAGGAACGTCTTCGCAACGCCGTTGAGGCCCTGCCGCCCAAGCAGCGCGAGATGGTCGAAAAAGCCTTTTACGGCGAACTCAGCCATTCCGAGATCGCCGACCTCACCAGCCTTCCGCTGGGAACGATAAAATCAAGACTGCGCCTCGCCCTTCAGAGGCTCCGCCACGAACTAACGTCGGACCAGAAATAGACGCCATGGATACCAATCGTCATATTCCAAGCAACGTGCTTGCGGCCTATGCGGCCGGGAATCTTGCCGAAGCCTATAGCCTTGTGGTTGCCTGCCACGTTTCGCTTTGCGACAGCTGCCGGGCGGAATTGACCGCCTTCGAGGCTGTCGGCGGGGATGTTCTTGAACGCGCGGACGAGGCGGATTTGGCGGCGGATTCGCTGGAGGCGACGCTGGCGCGGATCGAATCCGAGCCGCCCGCCCCGGAAGCGCCCGCGCATGATCCTGCGTCCGTCTTTCCCGGCCCGTTGCAACGCTATGTCGGTGCGGGTCCGGACGACGTGCGCTGGCGGTCGGTGGGCGGCGGCGTCAAACAGGCAGTGCTGGATTGTTCGAAGGGCGCGACAGCGCGGCTGTTGTACATCCCTGGCGGAATGGCGGTGCCCGAGCATGGTCATCGGGGCCTTGAGCTGACGCTGGTGCTGCAGGGCGCGTTCTCGGATGCGGTGGATCGGTTCGAGCGTGGGGATGTCGAGGTTGGTGACAAGGACCTTGAACATCAGCCGACTGCCGTGCCCGGCGAGGCCTGTATCTGCCTTGCGGCGACGGACGCTCCGCTGCGGTTCAAATCGCTCATCCCGCGCATGATCCAGCCTTTGATCGGGATTTGATCACCAAAGTGATCCAGGCGGTACGCCGGGGCGTATCAGACTGCGAAACAGCCGGAGTGAATGGGATGCAAATCGTCATTTTGTACGTGTCAACCGCCGTGGTCTTTCTGGCGCTGGACGCCGTCATGCTGAAGGCGGTGATGCGGCCCCATTTCGAACGCTACATCGGTCCGTGGCTTTTGGATGATATCCGGATCGGACCAGCCATAGGGTTCTACCTGCTTTATATCGCTGGCGTTTTGATGTTCGTCTCTCTGCCTGCGCTGAAGTCCGGCCTCCCCTTGCAGGCGCTGTTCACCGGCGCGGCCCTAGGTGCGCTGGCCTATGGCACCTACGAGTTCACCAATTTCGCCACCCTGCGCAACTGGACCTGGGACATGGTCGCCGTGGACCTGGCATGGGGCACGGTCTTGACCGGGGTTTCGGCCTGGGCCGGGGTGATGATTGCCCGCCAGTTCGGCTAGGCTGGCGGCATCGTCAGTTCAGGCGCATCCACGACTGGCTGCGGCAAATCCCAAAGACACAACCGGACACCATGAGAACCCTGCCCTTCAGGGACATCCTGGATTTATAGGTCTTGTCGCGGTCCGGGGCCCAGATCATGCCCCTTGAATAGGCCCCGTCCCCTTCGGCGACCATGTCCCAGATGATCCGTTTGCCGACCTTGTCGCTATCGACCTCATCCCCTGTGCTGTTGAACGTCTTGCGAATGACGCCGCACAGAGTGGCCCCGCATTCGTAGATCTCAACATGACCGAAGTTGCCATTGTCGTCGGGCTGGGTTTTGTACAGGCCGACAACCGGATCGGCCGCCATGGCCGGGCTCGACAGCAGTGTCAGGGCAAGGGCAATTACTGTTGGACGGTGGAACATCTGGGGTCTCGCGGAGATATGTCGCGCAACACGGGTCTAGCTGACCGGCGGTTAATCAAGTGTAACGTGATGGCACATCGCGCCCCGGCAGGGCTTGCCCCTGCCCCGCTCTTTGGGCATGAGGTCGCGCGACAGACAGGAGACCGACATGATCCTCTACCCGGCGATTGACCTGAAGGACGGCCAATGCGTGCGCCTTTTGAAAGGCGAGATGGCGGAAGCCACCGTATTCAACGACGATCCCGGTGCGCAGGCAGCGGCCTTCGAAGCTGCCGGTGCCGAGTGGGTACACCTGGTCGATCTGAACGGCGCGTTCGCTGGTCGCCCGGTGAATGCCGAGGCGGTCGAGTCGATCCTGTCGCGCCTGTCGGTTCCCGCCCAGCTCGGCGGCGGAATCCGGGATATGGCCACCATTGAAACCTGGCTGGACAAGGGGTTGTCGCGGGTGATCCTGGGCACGGTGGCGGTCGAGAACCCCGACCTTGTCCGCGAGGCAGCAAAGGCCTTTCCGGGCAAGGTGGCCGTGGGGCTGGATGCGAGGAACGGGCGCGTGGCGACGCGGGGCTGGGCCGAAGAAACCGAGATGATGGTCACCGATCTGGCGCGCGCCTTCGAGGACGCCGGGATCGCGGCGATCATCTATACCGATATCGACCGCGACGGTGCCATGGGCGGGCCGAACGTGGCGGCGACCGAAGCCCTTGCCCGCGCGGTGAGCGTACCAGTCATCGCCTCGGGCGGTGTATCGTCGATGAGCGACCTGATCGCCCTGCGCGACACCGGGGTGATCGCGGGCGCGATCTCGGGGCGGGCGCTGTACGACGGGGCCATCGACTTGAAAGAGGCGCTGGCGGCGCTGCGGGACGGCTGACATTTCCCTTCGCCTGCGTAAGGCTAGCTAAAAAGATATCGACGCCGAACCTATGAAATTCCCAGCACAAGCTGCTGATTTAATTCATATACAGTGGTAGACGCCAGTGCCTGCCAGACGCACGCGACCCGTCTTCGAAACGTATGGCACGGGCGCCGCATGCTGTCCTTGTGATTTTGATACCAAACCGTGACGGGTATCGCACAGACCAGTCTACGCCCCTTCGAGAGCCGGACGGCGCGTCATTTTCCGGCACCCTGATCGGGCGCATCGGGGTCCGCCTTGCCGACGCCACGGAAGATTGCCCTGAACGGCAAGGCCCAGAGAAACCCGAGAACGACATAGACGGCGAGTTCGACGAGGAACGGCGGTCGTCCCAGCCAGTTCACCACCGAGATTGCCGCCACGATATAGAGCGGCAGGCCAATCAGCAGAACGATCAGGGACCAGCGGCGGCGGGCTTTGTACGAGAGTGCCATGGCCCGCAGGTACGGTCTGCCTCTGGCGAGGTCAAGACGTCCGCCGCGTGAGCGGCGCCGAGGATCGGCATAATGTCGGCTCCGCATGGGCGCGAAATAGCGCCCGCAGTCACCGGGGCCGGAACAGGCTCGGGTCCCGGACAGTCAGAGCTCGGCGACGACGGCGCCCTGAAGTTCGCCGGTCATGCGGCTGTTGTCCTCGGTGCGCACGGTCTTGCGCACCTCTTCGATATAGGACGATGCCGTGTCGCGGGTCGCCTGATCCGGCCATTCCGAGATCGCGGCAATGGTTCGGTCGCTAGTACGAATGACCTGGACACGCTCAGCCCCGAGTTCTCGCAGGGCCGGCAGGCGTTTCGCACGCACCCGGTCCATGACGATATCGAAATCGGCACCGTCCATGACCTCCCAAGTGGTAATTGTTGCAAATCTCATAGCGTCCTCCCCCTCTACGAGATGAAGACCAGTATAACACAGAACCACCCGATTTGCGCTCGGCGGGTACGCAGAACTGTTGAACCCCTTTGATCAGGAAGGTAGTCGGAAGTATGTGCATCCACATGTGTCGGGTCGTATCTGCGTGTCGGCTGAGGTGGCCTATCTTATCCAGGAGATCGCACGCCCGTGACGCAAACGCTCAAGCTGGCTATCGGCAGTCTTTGTATCGGCATCGTCGTTCTCGGCCTCAAGGTGCTGGCCTGGTGGCTGACCGGATCGGTTGCGCTGTTGTCAGACGCCCTGGAAAGCACGGTAAACCTGGCGACGGCGTTTGCGGCACTGGTCGCGATCCGTGTGGCGTCGCGGCCGGCGGATTCGAACCATAATTTCGGACATCACAAGGCCGAGTATTTCAGCGCAGTCCTGGAAGGCGTGATGATCATCACGGCTGCGGCGTTCATCCTGCGCGAGGCCTATGAGGGGCTTCTGGCACCGCGCTCCCTGGAGACCCCTGCCCTTGGACTGGCGGTGAACCTAGTTGCAACCGGGGCCAACGCGGTCTGGGCCTATATCCTGGTGCGGCGGGGGAGCTTGCTGAAATCTCCCGCTCTAGTGGCCGATGGGCGGCATCTGTGGACCGATGTCGTCACCTCGGCGGGCGTGGCGGTCGGCGTCCTGCTGGCATTGGTTACCGGATGGTGGATCCTCGATCCGGTGATGGCGGCGCTGGTGGCCGTGAACATTCTCTGGTCCGGCTGGCGCGTGGTAAAGGACTCCCTGAGCGGGCTGATGGATGAATCCGTTCCCGACGAGACGCTGGAATCGATCCGTTGCGTCATTGCCCAGGAAGCGCATGGGGCCGTCGAGGCCCATGACCTCAAGACCCGGCACGCGGGGAGCGCGACATTCGTTGAGTTCCACCTTGTGGTGCCGGGTGACATGAGCGTGTTCGATGCCCATGAGATCTGCGACCGGATCGAAGAAGCGATAGCAAAAGCGGTGCCGGATACGCGGGTGACGATCCACGTCGAGCCCGAGCACAAGTCCAAGCACACGGGAATCGTGGTTCTGGACTGAGGCGGTCCAAGGTCGGCGCGACGTCGGGAAGCGGCGGAAGCCAGCGCCTCGGTTTAATCCGCGAAGGGGTCGGTCACCAGAATGGTGTCGTCGCGTTCGGGCGACGTCGACAAGAGCGCGACGGGGCACTGAATCAGCTCTTCGATCCGACGGACGTATTTCACAGCCTCGCCCGGCAGGTCGGCCCAGCTGCGCGCGCCTGCGGTCGATTCCGACCAGCCTTTCATTGTCTCGTAGACGGGCGTCACGCGGGCCTGTTGGTCGGTCGCCGTGGGGAGGTAGTCAAGGAGTTTTCCGTCCAGTTCATAGCCTGTGCAGATTTTCAACTCGTCGAACCCGTCGAGCACGTCGAGCTTGGTCAGCGAAATACCGTTGACGCCCGAGGTGGCGCAGGTCTGGCGCACCAGCACGGCGTCGAACCAGCCGCAGCGTCGCTTGCGTCCGGTGGTGGTGCCGAATTCGTGGCCACGCTCGCCAAGGCGCTGGCCGTCCGCATCGTCCAGTTCGGTCGGGAAAGGACCCTCGCCGACGCGGGTGGTATAGGCTTTTACGATGCCGAGGACAAAGTCGATCGAGCCCGGACCGATGCCCGTGCCGGTTGCGGCCTGGCCAGAGATGACATTGGACGAGGTGACGAACGGATAGGTGCCGAAATCGATGTCCAGAAGAGCGCCCTGCGCCCCTTCGAACAGGATACGGCGGCCTTCCTTTTTCTGCTCGTTCAGCACTTTCCAGACCGGGGCGGCGTATTCGAGGATTTTCGGCGCGATCTCTTTCAGCTTGGCCAGAAGCTCGGCGCGGTCGACTTCCGGGAGGCCGAGACCGCGGCGCAGCGCGTCGTGGTGGACCAGAAGGCGGTCGATGCGGGTCTCCAGCGTTTTTTCATCGGCGAGGTCGGCGACGCGGACGACACGGCGGCCAACCTTGTCTTCGTAGGCCGGGCCGATGCCGCGCCCAGTGGTGCCGATCTTGGCGACCGAATTCTGGGCCTCGCGCGCGCGGTCCAATTCGCCATGAACGGGCAGGATCAACGGCGTATTTTCGGCGATCATCAGGGTCTCGGGGGTGATTTCAACGCCCTGAGCACGCACGGTCTCGATTTCCTCGACCAGGTGCCAGGGATCCAGCACGACGCCGTTGCCGATGACCGAAAGCTTCCCGCCGCGCACCACTCCCGAGGGCAGCGCGTGCAACTTGTAGACCGCTCCGTCGATGACCAGCGTATGGCCCGCGTTATGGCCGCCCTGGAACCGGCAGATCACGTCCGCCCGTTCGCTGAGCCAATCCACGATCTTGCCCTTGCCTTCGTCGCCCCACTGGGCACCGACCACCACAACGTTGGCCATCAGAGGTCTCTCCTTGGTAGACGTCAAACAGCCGCTCTATAGCGGGCAGGCACGGGGGGCGAAAGGGAAGAATTCGCATGGCGTGACCCTTGGACACAGTCCGCAGACCGTTAGCGCAACCGTCCGCCAAGCCCCTTGCCGCCTTGCCGAGGCCCCGCTAGGGAAGGCGCGAACCGGATTAGGAGATGCCCCATGGCCGACGCGCCTGAGTTTTACGATCGCATGCTTTCCCTGGGCCTGGCCCGTGTCAGCGAGGCAGCAGCACTGGCCTCTGCCCGGCTGATCGGGCGCGGCGACGAAAAGGCCGCCGACCAGGCTGCTGTGAACGCCATGCGCGACCAGTTGAACCAGCTGGACATCAAGGGCGTCGTGGTGATCGGCGAAGGTGAACGCGACGAGGCTCCGATGCTGTATATCGGCGAGAGCGTCGGCACGGGCGAAGGCCCCGAGGTGGACATCGCGCTGGACCCGCTGGAAGGCACGACGCTGACCGCCAAGGACATGCCGAACGCCCTGACCGTCATTGCCATGGGTCCGCGCGGCACCATGCTGCACGCCCCGGACGTCTATATGGACAAGCTGGCCATCGGACCCGGCTTCCGCCCCGGCGTCGTCACGATGGACATGTCACCGGCCGAGCGCGTGAGCGCCCTGGCCGCCGCCAAGGGCGTGTCGACCTCGGACATCACGGTTTGCGTATTGGAGCGTCCCCGCCATGAGGAGATGATTGCCGAGTTGCGCACCACGAGCTGCGCTATCCGCCTGATCACCGACGGCGATGTCGCCGGTGTCATCCACTGTGCCGAACCGACGACGGGCATCGACATGTACATGGGTTCGGGCGGGGCACCAGAGGGTGTTCTTGCGGCCGCCGCGTTGAAGTGCATGGGCGGTCAGATTTTCGGAAAGCTGATGTTCCGCAACGACGACGAGCGCGGCCGCGCCACCAAGGCCGGGATCACCAATTTCGACCGGGTCTACACCCGCGACGACATGGTGACGGGCGACGTAATTTTTGCAGCGACCGGCGTCACCGACGGCTCGATCCTGCCGGGGATCAAGCGCGAACCGCGCGTCTTGACTGCCGAGACGATCCTGATGCGGTCGAAAACGGGTTCGGTCCGGCGCATGAACTATCGCCACCCGATCGAGGACTGAGGTCCGCTTCGGCGGGCAGCGGCCGAGTGTTCATCTGTGCGGCGCAGGTGCTCAATCCAGACACCAATGTCTGGATTGAGCCAGGCATAGGCCTTCAGGAATCCGCTTCGGGCTACTGCTGCTGGATCGACTCGAGGTAGTAGACAAGGGACAGTATGCGTCCCCGCGCAACCATTTCTGCCGACTCTCCCCGCTCGCTGGAGGCCGCGGCGACATAACGATCACCCCAGACCGGCATGTCGTCTCCATGGACTGGTATCACTTTTCGCCTGTCGATCACGAAGACTGCGTACTCAAACGGAAAAGTTCCATTGTTTCGGGCGGTCAGGCCCGTCAGGTCCGGAGTTTGAATCTTTAGGAGTCCCGCCAGCGGTCCATCACCTTTCGCGGTCTCGCCATGGCATCCCGCGCAAGCGATCATGTATTCGGTTTCGCCCGCTTTATCCGCCGCAACGGGCTGAACCCCCAACAAGCTGGCGAAAAACGCCGTTACAAGGACTGTCGTTTTCATTGCAGTTTCCTCCCCTTCAGGCCGCTTTCATCAGGCCTGTCACCATGCTAGCGCCGTCGCCACATATGAGTATTGATATCCATCAAGAAGCCAGTTTCTTGCCCAGCGGACGCGTCGTCCGGCATTTTTCATTTTCCAAGACCAACAATCTGCCGCATCGGATGTGACGCGTTATTTCGCGCGAAGCTGTTCCAACCCGCCCCGAGCTAAGATAGCCTTGAGACCAAAGTCACGGCTCCGGGGTGTGAGGGATACTTGCCCGACAATAATCAGTTGAACGCGTTCCTCGGGGTCGAGACCTCGCTGAGCGGCCGCCGGTGGGTCGGTCCGGGCGGAGAGGACATCCGCCAGGCAGAGGCGATCGCCCAGGCGACGGGTCTGAGCGAGCCGGTTGCGCGTGTTCTGGCCGCGCGTGGCGTCACACCCGATGAGGCCGAGGCCTATCTCTCCCCCACCCTGCGCGAGTCATTGCCCGATCCGCGGAGCCTGCGCGACATGGAGCCCGCGGCCGCGCGTCTGGTGTCTGCTGTCAGCGCGGGTCAACGGATCGCGGTCTTTGCCGATTATGACGTGGACGGCGGGAGTTCGGCGGCACTTCTCCTGGACTGGATGCGCCAACAGGGACGGGATGCGACGCTGTATGTGCCGGACCGGATCGACGAGGGCTATGGGCCGAACCCCGAGGCCATGTCGATGCTGGCTGCCGGGCACGACCTGATCGTGTGCGTCGATTGCGGCACGCTGTCGTTCGAGGCCATCGCTGCCGCCAAGGAGGCCGACGTGGTCATCATCGACCACCACCTTGCCGAGGAAACCTTGCCGGACGCGCTGGCGGTGGTGAACCCCAACAGGCAGGACGAGAATGGCGACCTCGGGCACCTTTGCGCCGCTGCCGTGGTCTTTTTGGTCTTGGTCGAGGCCAACCGGCAGATGCGCCAGGCCGGGCACACCGGTCCCGACCTGATGGCGATGCTGGACCTTGTGGCGCTGGCAACGGTGGCGGACGTGGCGCCCCTGGTCGGGGTGAACCGGGCGCTTGTGGTTCAAGGGCTAAAGATCATGGCCAGCAGGGCGCGGCCGGGTCTTGTGGCGCTGGCGGACGTGGCAGGACTGGACGCGCCGCCGTCGGCCTATCACCTGGGCTATGTTCTGGGACCGCGCGTCAACGCGGGTGGCCGCGTGGGCCGGGCGGATCTTGGCGCGCGCTGCCTGTCATCCCTGGACGCCGACGAGGCGCGCGCCATGGCCGAGCGGCTGGACCAGCTGAACACCGAACGGCGCGAGATCGAAACGGCAGTGCGCGACGCCGCTCTGGCCCAGGCCGAGGAGCGCGGGCTGGACGGCCCGCTGGTCTGGGCCGCGGGCGAAGGCTGGCACCCGGGCGTCGTCGGCATCGTGGCGGCACGGCTGAAAGAGGCCACCAACCGCCCCGCCGTGGTCATCGGGCTGGACGGAGACATCGGCAAGGGGTCGGGGCGCTCGGTCCGAGGGGTCGACCTGGGCCACGCGGTACAGCGGCTGGCCTCGGAAGGGCTTTTGGAGAAAGGCGGCGGCCACAAGATGGCGGCAGGTCTCACCGTCGCGCGGGACTCGATCGAGGCAGCGATGGATCGTCTGTCGGAGCTTCTGGAGCGCCAGGGCGCCGGCGCGGGCGGACCGTCGGACCTGCGCATTTCCGCCGCCCTGATGCCCGGCGCCGCCACGGTCGAACTGGTCCAAAAACTGGAAGCCGCCGGGCCTTTCGGCCAGAGCGCCCCTGCCCCGCGCTTTGCCTTTCCGGATGTCGCCATCCTGCACGCGCGCGAGGTCGGGTCGGGCCACCTGAAGCTGAGCTTTGGCGATGGCCTTGGCGCCCGGATGGACGCCATAGCTTTCAACGCCTTCGACAGCCCCATGGGCACGGCGCTCTCCAGGCACGGCGGCGCGCGTTTTCACCTGGCAGGACGGATCGAAGTCAGTCACTGGGGCGGCCGCCAGAAGGTCGAACTGCGCCTGGAAGACGCCGCCCGTTCGACGAACTGAGTTGAACGCCTGTGCTTTGGCACCGTGAAATAGGCCTGGCGGAAAAAATTCCACCCTAAGCGCTTTTCGTGAAAAACCCTCTTGCCCTTCGACAGGAGTTTCCCTAATTAGCGCTCCACAGCGCGGCCCGTTCGTCTATCGGTTAGGACGCCAGGTTTTCAACCTGGAAAGAGGGGTTCGATTCCCCTACGGGCTGCCACATCACACCCATCAAATATCTGATTTTTAAAGGTTATTTCTGATATTTGACCATTGATGCCAACATCTTTCCCAACACGGCGCGTCAAGTAGAGCTCACAGGCAGATATCTTTCTTCCCTGGGAACCGTGTTACTCCGCGAACAATAGTTCAGCCATTCCATCGAGTTTACGCTTATGGATACGCCATTCTGGAACGGTCTTTTCGACCAGACGCCAAAATTCGGGGCCGTGATCGTGATATGTCAAGTGAGCAAGCTCGTGGACGAGGACGTATTCAACGCATTCGCGCGGCGCTTTTATCAGGTGCGGATTCAGTATGATCTCTCCACTGGGAGAACAGCTTCCCCACTGGCGGGTCATGCCAAGTAGGCGAAATGGCGGTGTTGGATCGACCCAATGTAGCCGATGCGAAAGCTCGTCGAGACGCCTGGCAAAGAAATCGCGCGCCTTAGCCCGATACCAACCTCGAAGCCGACCCTTTACTTCATCGGGATTTCCGGAAGTGGATTCGACCTCCACACGTCCGGCCCTCAATTTTACCGGCCCCGGTGAAACTGACGTCCTAACAATTTTCAACACGTAGCGGCGGCCCAAATAGAGCACCTGCTCGCCCGATACGTATTCCCGGGGGCGAACGAGGGCATAGCGTGCCCGGGCTTCAGCGACGTGGGACGAGACCCAACGGGCTCGACGCTGGACGGCGGCCCGGATGTCGGAGACATCATAGCCCGGCGGTGCATCCACGCTGACCGAACCGTCAGGGTAAACGTGGATCGCGATCTTGCGTGTTCTTTTCTCGTCGGACTGCACCTCGTAGGGGATGCGCTCGTCGCCATATACCAGAGCGAATGTGGTCATCGGCTGCCCCTGGTGTGACCGGCACGGACAATACCGATGACGCGCTCGATCAGGTTGTTCGCTGCGTCGAGGCCGCCGAGTAGGTTGAAGTATCTGGGCAGCAAGGTTCGCCGTATCTCGGACTCGATACTGCCGGGGTTGATTGAATGGGTGCGCACCGCGTTGTCTACCGTCTCCTCGATGTGGATGGCTTCGCTGATCAGCGCCGTCTCGTCGATCCTGGGTTGCCCTGTCTCCTCGAATAGATCGAGAAACGCCCCGAAGTAAGCCTGTGCCCTTGGATGATCGGCGAGGGCATCGGGAACGCCAGGCGTTGCCCGGGTGGCGACCTGTTCTTCGAGGTCCCGGAACATCGTATACTGCTTGCCCGGATGGTCGAACATCGCCTCGGCCTCCCGGATAGCCTCTTTCAGGAGGTCCGAGAACACACGCTGGGCAAAGGGGTCATCGATCAGGTCCTGCTCGATGGTCTTCCTGATCCGTGTCTTGATCAGGTCCGCCTCGGTCCGGGTTTTCTCCTCGGACCAATCATCTGGATCGCTATCCTGACCAAGTTCATCGACGCGAATGAACCCCTCGGGTTCCTCAATGTCCTGGCCGATTACCTGCTTGTCCACCAGCCGTCTGATCTGGGCCTCATACTCGGAGAAGTCCACCACCTCCTGGGCGTCACGTTTGGCCTGAATGCGAAGCTCGGTGAAGAACTTCAGGTCACGCTTGTAGGTCCGGACAGTCTTCTCGTCGAAGGCTCCGTCCTCGAAGAAGGTCCGCGACGACAGGGCGAGTTTCAGGCACATGCCGAAGGCCGTCAGGGCGTCGTAAAAGTCTTCCCGGATTTTCTGACGTTGGTCGTAGGACTCACCGGTCTCGTCGGTCGCGAACTGCGGGATCAGCACCTGGCGGAATGCTTCCCAATCGGCCTTGTTCTTCACGCCCCGGAAGATCGCCCAGAGCGCGTCGTGCAAGGCGGGGAGCCGCTTGTATTCGGTCGAGACGTTTTGGACCAGGCCGACCAGGTCGTCGATCTCGTATCCGGCTTGAGTCTGTTCAGCGAGGTCCTGGTAGTCCTGGATCGAGGTGTCAAGTTCGGCGAGGACGCCGCGATAGTCGATCAGATACCCGTGCTGCTTGGCGTCGTGGAGCCGGTTCACCCGGGCGATGGCCTGGAGCAGGTTGTGGCCCTTCAGGTGTTTGTCGATGTAAAGGACCGCGTTCCTCGGCTCGTCAAAGCCGGTCAATAGCTTGTCTACGACGATCAGGATGTCCGGGGGGCCGTCCTTGCCGAAGTCCTCGATGATGTTGTCTTCGTAGGTCTGCGGGTCGGCACCCACATTGGCCTTCCACCATGCCTGGACCTCTGGGGCTTTGCTCTCATCGGCTTCGTCGTGCCCTTCCCGGGTGTCCGGGGGCGAGATCACCACGGCGCTCGTCACCATGCCGGTGGCATCGAGGGCGGCCTTGTAGCGGATCGCGGAGAGCTTGCTGTCGGTAGCCAGTTGCGCCTTCAGGCCGAGGTCGAGCCTGGCGAAGTTCTCGTTGAAGTGGGTAGCGATGTCGTAGGCGATGAGGTCGATCCGGTTGGCGGCTCCGTAGAGCTTGCCCCGGGTGGAGAACTTTTTCTTCAGATCAGACCGCTGGTCGTCGCTGAGGTTGGCGGTGATCTTGTCGAACCAGGCATCGATGGCGGCCTCGTTGACATCGAGGATCGGTCTTCGTTCCTCATAAACGAGCGGGGTGACAGCCCCATCGGCCACAGCGTCCTGCATCGTGTAGGCATGCAGGATCGGGCCGAACTTGTTCCGGGTCTTGTCTTCCTTCAGGAGCGGCGTCCCTGTGAACGCGATGAAGGCGGCGTTGGGGAGTGCCTGACGCATCCGTTCGTGGTTCTCGCCCCCCTGGCTGCGGTGCCCTTCATCGACCAGAACCACGAGCTTGTCGGAGGCGTTGTGGCACTCGGGCATCTTGGTCGCCGAGTTGAATTTCTGGAGCAGCGTGAAGGTGATCCGTTCGTTCCCGTTGCCGATCCGTTCGGCCAGGTCGCGGCCTGACTGGACCTTGGCCGTGTCGCCGTCCTTCTTGGTCGCCACCGCCGAGCCGAAGGCTCCGCCGGTCAGGAAGGTCCCCGCCAGTTGCTTCTCCAGGTCGATCCGGTCAGTGACCAGGATGATACGCCAGTCCGCGAACTCCGGTTCGACCAGCAGTGATTTGGCCAGCAGGACCATCAGATTGCTCTTCCCGCTGCCTGTCGTATGCCAGATGACACCGCCCTCCCGGCTGCCGTCGGGCTTTTTCCGGCTGATCTGGTCGAGGATCGCCTTGGTGCCGCGCACCTGCTGGTATCTGGCGGCCATCTTGCCGATCTTCTGGTCGAAGAAGACGAACCTTTGGGTGAAGTCCAAGAGCCTGTCGGGGCGCAGCAGACCGATGATCATCCGATCCTGCTCTGTGACGGCCACTGGGGCGGCGTGGAGGCGGTCGTAGCCCTTCAGCGCCCAGTCGGGGCGGTCGGCGAATAGGGCGGCTCTTTGGGCCTCTGAGAGGCTCTGGTTGCGTATCCCGGCCATCTCGGCCTCGGTGATCTCCTCTTCCCGCCATAGCGACCAGAATTTCTTCTTGGTCATGGTCGTGGCGTAACGGCCTCCGGAGCCGGAGATCGACAGCAGCAACTGGGAATATGCGTAGAGGTCCTGGATGCCGTCGCCCATTTGATTGCGCAGGTGCTGGCTTATCCCCTCATCCACCATCGCCTTGTCCTTGGTCGAAGACACCGGGCGCTTGGCCTCGATCACGGCGAGCGGGATTCCGTTGACGTAGCAGACCACATCCGGGCGGTAGTGGCCAATCCCCGCCCGGCGTTCGACACTTAACTCCTCAGTCACCTGGAAGATGTTAGCCGACGTGTCCTGCCAGTCGAACAGCGGCACCGTCTTGCTGACCCGCTCGCCGTCCACGAACTCAGTAACCGTGATCCCCTTGGTGAGGTGGACATATATCGCCTGGTTGGCCGGAGTCAGCCCCTCGGTTAGCCCGATTGAAGTGATCGTCCGGATTACCTGGTCGATCCCGCCGGACGATAGCGGATAGCTCTTCCCCCGATGGTCGAAACGATGCGCCTGGAGGCGTTCCCGCAGCATAGGCTCCAACAGCACACTTCGTTCCGATCCCCGCAACGTCAAAGCTTCCGTCGGGGAGAGGTAGTCCCAGCCCATGGCAATCAGCACATGCAGGGCGGGTAGCTTGGCGGCAGCTTCTTCTCGGGTGTCGGGAGCTAGGTTCATCATGCTTACAGCCTATCGAACACAGAACCGACACGAGGTTCGAAAAGCTGCTGATACCGCTTGGTTGCATATTCGTCTGTCATCCCCGCGATGTAGTCGCAGATGACACGATGTTGACGATGGACGTCGCCTTCCGCCTCGCTCCATCTTTGTGCATCGCGACTGGGCAAAAGGCGTGTTGGATCAGTGGCAAAGGCGTCGAACAATTCCGTGACAATCTTCTGGCCCTTGAATTCAAGTTGCTGCACCGTCGTTGAAAAAATCACCTGGTTCACAACCAGGTTCTGGAGAGCATCGAGGACCTCCCTGGCCCCATCGTCTAGCACAGCTTGATATCCAAAGATCCGGTGCGAAAACTCATGCACATTTAGGGTATCAAGCGACGTGTGCCGAATACAAAAATCGACCAAGGCACCGATGGCCTTCTTGCGCTTGTAGGTGTGCGAACAGAATAGGTCACTGACAAGCGTGTCGAAATCGATCCCGTCAGACCAGTCACAGAAAGGTTGAAAATCACTAGGCTTAATCGTGTCGGTGAAAGTTGCTCGGTCGATCAGCTTCAGGCCAATGGCATCTTCAAGATCGTGGACCCCGTAAGCGATATCATCAGCGATCTCCATGATCGAAGTATCGAGAGATTTGTGGAGGGTCTTCCGGTGTTTCCCAACCTTCTTTGGTTCGAATTCAGTGCTAACCTTGGGCCAATCGACTAGGTCTTCAGCGACCCAGCCGACAACTTCAACTTCGGTATCCAAATAGCACTTCGGCGGCTTGAAGGGTTTAGCCTTAAAGACCGTCGCACCAGACCGCTCACCGCCCCGGTATGCGGTTTCATCGACGACCGCACTGTAGGGTGCCGGATACTTCAGGACACCCAGGAGCGACCTTCGGCTCAAGTTCATCCCCAAGGTTGGATGGTATGGCTCGATCAGGGTCATGATCCGAAGGGTCTGGCCATTCCCCTCGAAGCCACCGTGGTCGAGCATGCATCGGTTCAGTGCCACCTCACCACCATGCCCAAATGGGGGATGCCCCAGATCATGGGCCAGGCAAATGGTGCGTATCAGGATCGGATCGGGAAGGATTTCTTGGCTTGGGGTGCCCGCCGTTGCCGCAGCTTTCAGCCGCCGGGCGATCCCTTCGCCGATCTGACTGACTTCCATCGAGTGGGTAAGCCTGGTGCGATAGAAGTCACTATCACCGATTCCGAGGACTTGGGTCTTGGATTGAAGGCGCCGAAACGCAGCAGAATGCACGACCCGAGCGTAATCACGCTCGAAAGCGGTCCTGCCATCCTTGGTTACAGAACCGTCTCGCCGCTGTTCCCAGTAGTCACTCATAACGTTGTCCTTCAAAAAGTTTTCGTCACGAAAAATCAAAAAATTAGCTTGCGCTCTCGCAGCTTGGCCACCCAAAAGGGCGCATCGCCAGTCAGATGGCTGCCATCGTGTTGGACCGTGCCGTCGTGGTCATTTGTGGTAATCGGGAAGCCCGAGACCTCTGCCATGAGCCGCACGCACTCGGTGCCGATCCCCTGGCGCAGATACTTTCCCCCCGCCCCCTCAAGAAAGGCATGAGTCATCTTCAGAAAATATCCATCAGGAGCGGCCAGGTCCTCGATCAGCAAGAATTCGATGGCGCCAACCCGTTCGCCACTTGGGGTGGACACCGTCGCGACGTAGTTGTCCTCGTCGATATCGATCAGCACGTCTGATCCCGACTTGGTTGCAAACTTGGTCTTCATACCGCCACTCGCCGCTTGCCGGTCAGGAGTTGCTGCATCAGGGCCTTCTTCTCGGTGCGGAGTTTTTCGACAACGCCACGGTCGTAGGCCTCTTCTCGTTCAGCCAAGTTGATGACCTCGGCGATGCGGCGTTGTTCTGCTAGGTCCGGTATCCGCAGCTTTGCCCGGAAGAAGTCATGTACACTGACATTCAACAAGCCGTGGTTTCGTGCTCCTTCTTGGGCAATTTTGTAGATTTCCCGATTAAAACAACCTGCCTCGAAGAAGTGCCGGAAGAATTCACGACTGTGGGCTTCTGGATTGGCAAGGGCGAAGCAAAGATAGAGGCTGGACACCACCCCGGTCTGTCCATCTGGCAGCATCTTAATGGCCCCCATGGGGTACCCGGCTGAGTAGCTCTTGTTGTAGGCAAAGTCTCCACCCACCAACAATGTATATCCCGAGAGATCAGCGGCTGCGACGCGCTTGTTGAAATACTCCTGCTGGGACACCAGTCCGTCCTGACCAGAGATGGTCAGAGTATTCTCGTTACCTACGCTGTTTTTCCTTCGGACACGTTCGAAGACTTCATCGAACAGTACCTCTCTCCACGCCTGACCCTCGAACTCGGGGAAGCGGCGTTTGCCGGTGAGGAGGCTCTGCATGAGGGCGCGTTTCTGGGTGCGGGCGGTGGCCAGCAGCGCCTCGGTCGTCTTGATAGCCCGGTCCCAGGTCGAGAGGATGTCCGCGATCTTCCGTTGCTCGGGGAGTGGGGGGATGTCCAGTGGCAGACCTTTCAGGAGGTCTGTGTCCAGGCGGCCCGTCCCGTGGTTGGCTGTATTTACCAACCCCATCATCGCCAACTTCCTGCCTACCAGAAGATACGAGAGATAGAGTGGGTCAACATCGGCTTTGGCAATAAGTGCCTTGATGTCCTGATTGAAGGCCAGAGGGCGTGTCACAAGACCAACGGGGACATCTTTCAGCAGCGTCATGCCGCGAACTAGGATCAGTATGCTGTTGGTGTCCGCCATTTTGGCCGATGCCGCACCAGCTTCGGTCAAATGGTCGATGGCGTCGTCGATGCGATGTGATTTGAGGTCCTTGGCCGAAACCCACGGGATATCGCCACCCCAGAATTGGGCCTTCTGCTTGCTCGGGGTTCCTCCTGATCTGAAGGACACGCAATCCCCGAGCGTGGTTGCTTCCCACCCCTCAGGAACCATACCCAAGCTCCCGCAGATACCCCTCCATCCGGGTTTCCAACTCGGCCAGGTCGGCCTTCAGCCGGGTTCGTTCGTCACGAACGGCCATCAGGTCAATTTCTTCCTCCTCCTCGAAGGTATCCACGTAGCGAGGGATGTTGAGATTGAAGTCGTTCTCCGCGATCTCCGCCCGACTGGCCCTGTGGCTGTATTTCTCCACCGTCTCCCGCGACTGATAAGTCTCGACGATCTTGGTCAGGTGGCTCTCATCTAGGGCGTTCTGGTTGGTGCCCGCCATGAACTCCCGGCTGGCATCGATGAACAGCACGCTGTCGTCGTCCTTGCGTTTGCGGAACACCAGGATCGCCGCCGGGATGCCGGTGCCGAAGAAGAGCTTTTCGGGCAGGCCGATGACGGCGTCGAGAAGGTTTTCCTCGACCAGCTTTTGCCTGATCTTCCCTTCGGACGACCCCCGGAACAGCACCCCGTGCGGCACCACCACCGCCATGCGGCCCGTTCGGGGTTTCAGCGTCTCGATCATGTGGAGGATGAAGGCGTAGTCCCCCTTGGTCTTCGGCGGGATGCCTCGGCGGAAGCGCGCGAACCGGTCGTTCTCAGCCGTTTCGACGCCCCACTTGTCCAGACTGAAAGGAGGATTGGCCACGACGACATCGAAGTGCCGCAGCATGTCGTCGGAGGTTCGCAGTTTGGGGTTCCGGATCGTGTCGCCCCATTCGATCTGGTGATTTTCTTCGCCATGCAGAAACAGGTTCATCTTGGCCAGGGCCCAGGTGGAGCCGATGGCCTCTTGCCCATACAATGCGTATCGCCTGGCCCCGGTGCTTTCCCGGACCAACCGACCGCATTTCATCAGCAGAGACGCAGACCCGCAGGTCGGATCACAGATGTCGTCGCCTTCCCGTGGGCCGACCAGCCGCGCCATCAGTTGCGAGACCTCGGCGGGGGTGTAAAATTCACCAGCCTTCTTCCCAGCCGTCGCGGCGAACCGGGAGATCAGGTATTCATACGCTCCGCCGATGATGTCGAGCTTTCCGACCCGGGAGGGGCGAAGGTCCAGGGCGGGCTTGGCGAAGTCTTCGAGCAGGTGGCGAAGGATGTCGTTCTTCTGATCCTCGTCGCCCAGTTTGTTCGAGTTGAAGCTGATGTCCTGGAATACATCCCGTAGCTTGGTCCCGTTGGCCTCCTCGATGGCGTGCAGCGCCTTGTCGATCCTCTCCCCGTTTCCGGCCTCGTGGCGGCGGTGGTGAAGGGCGTCGAAGCTGGCCCCGTCGGGCAACACGAAGCTCTCCTGCTGCATCAGGGCGGCGACCAGATCGGGGCTGTCGGGATGCTGGGCCTCGAACCCTGCCTTGTGGTCCTTCCACACGTCCGAGACGTATTTCAGGAACAACATCGTCAGGACGTAGTCCTTGTAGATGCTGGGATCGACGACGCCCCGGAAGGTGTCACATGCACCCCACGCGGCTTTGTTGATTTCGGACTGGGTTACTGGGGTCATAAACTCATTCGCTTCGAGGACTCGGATTTGTTATGCCCTTGATACCGCCTGAGCCGCAATGCGACAGTGGCACAACCTCTAGGTTACGAGGAAATTCGGCGACACACGCGGTGAGCCAGATCGCCTGATGCCTCAGGATGGCCACAGTTCTTGGGTAGCGGCATGTGAGGCAATTCCGTTTGGCCAGGTCGCAAATTTGAGAAGAGCCAAAGTAATTTGAGTGGAGTAATCGATTTGAAAAACATGCTCGACGTTCTGACTGATCCCGAAATCGAACCTGGCCGCATCTTTATCTACGGCGGGTTCGACGCCAGTGCCTCGAAACATCTCCTGACCGACGAACAACCCGAGGACCCATGGGCTGAACGGTTTCCTGTTGGCCGCTCCAGTATCTTGGTCTTGCCGCCCAGCAAAACCGGCAGGATCAGGTTTGAAATGATCAACATGGACAACGATGACAGCGACATTTGGGCGGGGCGGGCAAACGCAGCTCGATGCCTAGTCGACGAGAATGCTTATGTCCCCCGGGAGCGCCCTGTCCGTGAGCTTAGCGAGGCGGAACGCGAAGGAAATGCTGCAGAAATTCGGCGACAAAATAGCCCGAGGACCCTGTATCTGAAATCAGTCACCGCTCTGGCGCGAACGCAACGCAGCATGAGCCGCGCTTCCGATCTATTGAGATTGGAAAAGTCCTTCCACATGAAGCGAACCGTTGGGCTTTTCCCATAAAAGCAAATTGAAAAACTGTCTGCGAAATACCCCATTTCTGCGGCAGTGATAAAGGCGGAGATCGTTTGCCGGTTCCGTCGGCGGCAGATTGAATTTGGTTCCGCCAGTCGAATTTCCAAATGAGAGGCGACCTCCGCAGAACGGATTGTGTTTATGCTTGATATGCTGGAGCAAAACACGTTGGAGGCCATCTTGGTGAGGGGTTCCCTGGCGAGATGGTGCGTGAAACGCACCTGCTCAACCTGTCCATGCCCACAGATGCGCGAGATCATCGGCGAGGGTCGCCGACCTCCCTACACCAAACCAAGCATAGATCGCGTCAAACAGGTGTGTCGTGAGCTTGCTGCAATTGACCACGACAGGCTCAGGCTGGCCATATCAAAGAGCCATGAGTTCACGTTGAGATCGGATCGCACGCGCACCACGGCTCGCCCACGCCCCGGCGAAGAAGAGCGATTTGGATGGTGCGAAGATGCTGTGATGTGGCTGCTTCACAGGGTTTGGGTTCTTTATGGGGACGACGCACACTCGTTCGCCTTCCCATCGCTTCGCGACTCTTGGGCAGGTAGTATCTACCAAGGGATGCGCGAACATTATGCCAGAACCGATGGGCGGAGACACTGGTTCGAGAGCGATGACCGAACGATCACTAGGTCAATTCAGCCACCCCTATCTCAGTGACCTATCATTCTCAGCTCTCCAAAGCGCCCACCGCAATCTTTGCGCCGCCGCAATTCTAGCACGGCCTTCCTTGGTTTTGGGTCCGGTAGACTTCCCGCCGTGATATTTGCATCGGCGGCGACCAGGCACAGACTTCAGCTTGCACGGAGCCCCCTTCCGAGTTGTCGCCCTACATACGACCCTCAAACTTGGTGCTGTTGACGCCCCAGAACGGTTACTTGGCAGAGCATTCGCGGGCTGTCTGACCTTGAGTGCCGTTCTCTGGCCTTCTAATACCCCATGCCCGCGCGCGCGCGTTAGACCGGCCCTATTGCGGCGTAAGGATTCGAGAACAGCGAGGATGCTTTTCAAGGCACGCGACCTCCGATGGAATATGGGCTTACCTTCCCAACGGGACACGGTGTGACACCCAACGCATGCAATTTCTGCCAGGCGAACCTGTGACAGACCAGTGGATTTGCGTAGAATGCGAAGGGCTAGTCCGTCATGTCGGGAGAGTGGAGTTGGTGTCATGACGGCTCTTATCGAAACGTTGTGAGCGGCGGACCTGCGCTGCGCTCCGCAATGGCTCCACGCAGGCCCGCCATCAGTCCGCGCGCGCATATCGCAAGAAACAATCGTCCGGACTGACCGGAGTGCGCAGATCAGGTGGATCGGATTGTGCACTGGGTATGGTAGTTAAGGATGTCTCCAAATTGATGACAGTTCCGGCCCGTATCCAACCATCAACGTCTCGTTTTTGAAGACAGGGCGTCTTCATTTCGATGACAGGCTCGCCTTGAACGTCATCATTTCGGAGACAGGTGCGTCCTGATTTCGCAGACGGGGATTTACGCCCGTTGCGACCCGCCGGGTTGTTGGCCTGATGCCGCGCAACGGGGAAATCTTTGCCTTCACTCCAAACCAAGTATAGCCGACGGCCGCGTTGGGACCCTGGTAGGGGCAGTTCGGTTAGTTCGTAGGAAGGTCCCCTTGCTTCGCCCTCAACGCCCAGCGCGCCCAATTTAGTGACCACAATGAAACCTTTTTCCTGCAGCTCCCGGAAGGCAATCATGGCTGCATTCTTCCCTATCCCCATCGATCTAGCTGCCTGTCTGCAGCTGAACTGAAGTCGACCGTTGTTGTTGGATTTTGGTCCGTGCCACTCGAATTTGAGCCAAGTATAAAGTGCTTGAGCTTTCGGGCTAAGCGCACGCCAAGCAGGGGTGTCCATCATATTCCGAACGAGTTTTGTCCATTGCTCGTGTTGACGGTTTCGCCCCTTCTTATTTACGCTGTTTGGCAAGGGTCAGACCTCGCGCGCGGCCTTGGCCGCTTCGATCACGGCAAAAATCTCGGAACGCGGCCAGCGGCTCATGCCGCCGATCTTCACCGGCTTCGGGATCGTGCCATCTGCAACACGACGCCAGAAAGTCGCCTTGGAGCAGCCGAGGAGTTCGGCTGCGTCCCCATCACGGATCAAAGCATCGACGTTATCAGCACCCATGGTTTCCACCTCATCTTGATTGGCCCTGAGGTGAAATTGGACGAAAAGATCGGGACAAGGGCGGGCGGTGTCCCTATTTTCTTTTGTGCCTGTTCCACAGCTTCCTGTTCGCGTCCTTGCTTTTTCCAAACCCATTTGAGGCAGCAATAGCAGCAGCGCTCGAAATGGTGTGCCCTCGACTAATCAACCTCTGCATTTCCGCGAGGGCTTTCTTTGTTTTTGGTTGCGCAGTTACCGCGCTCGCCTGTCCACCTTCACTGGCGCCCTTGATCACTCTTTTGCCACGGAGAGCATGGGCACCAAAAACAAAGCGCCATCGGTAGTGTTCAATGGCTCTCCCAATGCGTGCGGAAAGATACGAAATCTGGCGAACGGTTCGGTTCTTGTTTCCGTCACCAAAAAGAAAAGCGTTGGATTTCTGCCGATACGCTGAAATGTCAGCCAGTATCCACAACTCGAACCAAACACGTGAGAATGGCTTCGCCAACGGTATCATGTCCGTATAGTTCCGATTGCCGCCGTTCTCGCGCAGAGATGCGGCCTGGTCTCCAAGCGACTTGTCGCAAGACGGCTTGATGACGTCCCAAATTTCTTCAGGGTCAAACCTAAAAGGATTTGTGCCAGTCCATGGTGGAACAGACGCGTTCGGATCATTTTCCAGAAAATTTCGCCATAGCTCCAAAATCCTTTCATCGCTCCACCCTTGGACACGCGCCAAATGCGTGCGTTCCTCTAAGACACGCTCGATATGACGTGGCATCGAACCACCAACCTTCCAGAAGGGTTCATCCACGTCGGGAGCAGTTTCGTTCAGTGACACAGCAGTGATGTCGGAAAATGCATCTCCCAAAGCGTCCGAGAGGCGATCCAGTTCGTCCTCTGTAAGTTGCCGGTCGGACAGGCCAAGCTCAAAATCAGACTCATCACTTTCGGAGTTCAATGACTTGTCCTCGTTGCCCTGTGGCGAAACTGGCCCACAAATTCATGAGGGAAGCACGTCTCTCGAACAGATCACTTCGCGCGTAGGCCCTTTCGACTTCATTGCCGGTTGCATGAGACAACGCAGCTTCTGCTACTTCGCGTTCAGAACGGGCGCTTTCACTGCACCAGTCGCGGAAAGTCGACCGAAACCCGTGAACCGTGAACCCCTCCCGTCCCATTCGCTTGAGGAGTGACTTGAACACCATGACTGATTGTGGCCTGTTTTCGCCATGAGAGCCGCGCGAAGGGCTTGGGAAGACCCATATGGGGTCTAGCCCCTTTACACGTCCCAGCACTGCCAAAGCTGCCTCTGAGAGCGGTATACGGTGCGGAAGACCACGCTTCATGCGCTCACCCGGAACTATCCACTCGCTCGCCTCCATATCAAACTCGTCCCAACGTGCGCCACGCGCTTCACCAGATCGGGTCGCTGTCAGGATCAAGAATTCTAGCGTTCGGGCAGAAACACCATCCCGTCGGGAAAGGTCTTCCATGAACCCAGGCAGATCACGCCAATCCATAGCCGCCATATGCTGTGGACGCCGCTTGACCGTTGGAAGCGCCTTCTTGACGCCGTTGACAGGGTTCTCGTGTGGATAGTGCCCAGCGCCCTTTGCCCAGTCGAATATTGTCGAAAGGCGCTGTTTCAACCGCTTCGCGGTTTCGTGCTTCTCGGTCCAAATCGGAGCAAGACCTGAGAGAATGTCTGCCGTTCCAATCGTGTGCAACTGGCGCTTCCCGAATTTCGGAAAGACATAACTTTCGAGGGACGTAAGCCAGGCCTTGGCATGTTTTCCGTTGCGCCAGGTTTCCGAGAGATTGGAATGAACACGTCGAGCCGCCTCGTCAAAACGAAGCGATTCCTGTTTGCGCACGGTATCTGGATCACCACCTTCTCGCGCAATGCGGCGAAACTCACGTGCTTTGGTTCTAGCTTCGGCAAGGGGAACGAGGCCAGCGGAACCGAGGCCCAAATCCCATCTACGGCCCTGGACGACAGTGCGCAGAATCCATGACTTCGATCCGGCTGATGCAACCTTGAGATAAAGCCCCTCGCCATCGCCATAGAATCCTGGCTTTCGGAGGCTCTCAACTTTCTTGACCGTGAGTTTCGGCATTTGGCCTTCCCAACATTTTTCCCAACACTAATGTTGGGAAGGCGTGAGACCAATTGCAAGTGAGTGAAGCGAGAACTGTCTATTTATCCAGTAGTTTCAATACTAAATGCGATGACGCCAGACACATTGATAGGATAGTTAGACAGACCTACGGGCTGCCATTTTTCAATTTAGAATATTGAAATTAAATAGAAAAATCGCGCGACAGGAATTTACCTGCCGTGCTACCCACCATTGCAGAAAAGCCTATCCTTGCGGCCTCGGGGCGCTGCTTTCGTGACTTCCGAACCTTTCCAAACGACTGACGCCAAGGCCAAGCACATTTCAGAGCCGCTACACGCCCGCCTAAAGACTTTTCCGCTTAAAAAATGGTTTAGTTCGGCCTGAATGGCGACCGTCGCTATTGGCGGAAACCAGCCATTCACCCCAGGCGCAAGCATAAGAGATTGTGTGATTGAAAGCAGACATTGGCGTTGCGCCAATCTACACAAGAAACCGTCGCGCGATGGGTTTCCAGATCAAGAAGAAGCGGCGAGAAAGAATCTCGCCGCTTCTCCCTCCAGCCGCTCCCTTGGACTGCGCATCGCTCCGTTTTGCAGTGCGTTCCCAAAAAAACTGGACGTCTCACACAGAGTGCACTCGTGACCGAGGGACGCCTATTTGCCAGGCTTCGATCCGCGCTTGTTTCTGGCACTTTCTGTAAACCGCCCTGCGCGTTCCAGGCGAGCGGCCCGGAGAGACTTGGAAAGGGTTCGCCGCCTTTCCGATTCCTCCAGTACAATCTGTCTGGCAGCCTGAGCCGTTCTGTCGTCGCGCGTCAAAGGACGTTCGGGTGTCAGGCGAAACAAATGCTCGGCGGCCCGCTGATGTTCTGTGAGGCTTCTCGGCGCCGATGAACCTTCTCGCGTGCCCGAGTTTGGAAAGCGTGTATAGGAGCTCATGCGAGCGCCATGTTGGCGACGAACTGACGACCGTCTCCGTCCGTCTCTATGCTGAAAGACACCGCTTGACCGTCGGCAAGCCTGTCGAGGCGCGCGGCCTCCAATGCGGTGCTATGCACGAAAACGTCCGTCTCGCTGCCTTCTGGTTGAATGAACCCAAAACCTTTCGTGGCATTAAACCACTTCACGGTGCCCTTCGTCATGAGAGAAACTCCCTGCGTTCTTGCTGCCCACGCCTTGTGGCAACCTGGCTAGGTCGATTCAAAAAGCAGACTGAAGTAGAGGATGACAGAGTGCCGTTGCGAACAACGTTGCTCCGCATCATTAGCCGAAAACTCCCGACTTCACAAGCTTGGCGTCGTATCGGGACATATAGAGGCTAGGCTATCGCCATTGCAAACCCGGGCAAAAAAGACTAGCTCTCAATTCGTTAGTCGAGGTTTCTTGGCGATTGTGCTCACCGATCCTGTTTCGACTTCCAGCGTTTTCTACGTAAATCGATGTCCCTGATCCCGGAGCGGGTTCAGGCTGGAGGTCGCATGGTCATACCTGCACGAAACACACATCTCAATGCACGCTCGGCATACCCTTGGTAGTGCGAAAGAGCGACGCAGGCGGCGCATTGAACGCCCGGCTTGGTAAGACCCTCAAGGGCAAGAGGGTGGCGCAGGCCCGGAAGGACTTCCGGCATGTTCTCATAGGCCTGGTGCTTATCCTGGCAATCGCACTCGTGGTCTTCCTCGTATTCATGCCGATCTCGTAACGGCATCGCAAACCCATGGAGATAGACTTGGCCAAAACTAAAGCAAAGAAGTCCCAGAAAAAGCGCGCTGCCGGCATCGGCGCGGGACCGATCGTCGAAGACGAGTTTGGAAACTACAAGATTCGGGCCGGTCAGTTGAACGGCGAATTCGTCGCGCGCGCCTTTCCCAAACACAGTACCAAGAGCCAGGGTTTGATGGCCGAGGCGAAAGGCACCTCGGAAGACGATGCGATTGAAATCCTGAAGTCGATGCTGTCCGAGCGGGAATCCAACCGTACAGCCGCGCGACGATGGGAAGCCCGATCCGATCTGTCAGTACCAACGCAGGAAGAGTTCATTGAAGCACTTCGCCAGACGAACTTATCTGCAGCTCAGCAATCGATGCTAAAGGCGCACGCTCTGGCCGGTGAGGATGGGTTGGTCGCGGTCTCGATCATGAATGCGGGAGGATACAAATCGCAAGACGCCGCGATCAAGGCTCTCGCGAAAGCTGGTATCCTTATGGCCGACTTCATCGGACTGGACCTATCTGAGGGCAACAAGGACGGACTGGAAACGGCCATTGGTGTCGTCGGATATCGAAAGACAGAAGAGGCCGACGCGCCGCTGCGTCTGATCCAACACAAGGAACTGCGCGAAGCAGTCTGGCAGACGCTTTAGGGGGTTCGTGAGGATGAAGACTTACTTGCATCGCCGAAGGACGACATCTGAATGCTCGAAAAGAAGACGTTCCCGATCGAAAAGATTTACGTACCAACCAAGCGCGCAAAAACACTTGACCAGGATAAGGTGCTCGCTCTCGCGAACGATATCCTTGAGAAGGGGCAGACCACCCCGATCCGTCTGCGTGCGGACGGCGAACGCTTCGTTCTAATCGAAGGGTTACACCGGCTCGAGGCGTTGCGCGCCTTGGGCGAAGAAACGATCGAGGGGTTCTTGGTTCGCGCCCGACTGCATTGATCAGACTCAATGGATAGGCTCGAACCCGGACTTTCAAAACTCGTGATGATCGGGCGCCCGAAGGAGCGCCCGACCGAAAACAATCAGGCCAGCGCCAGATTCACGGCACTTTCGCGGCCGTCGCGACCGGGCTCGATGTCGAAGGTCACCTTCTGGTCGTCGGCCAGACTGGTCAAACCGGAGCGCTCAAGCGAAGAGATGTGGACAAAAACGTCCTTGCCGCCCTCGTCCGGAGCGATGAAGCCGAAGCCTTTTTGAGTGTTGAACCATTTCACGGTGCCATTGGCCATATCCGTGGTCTCCTGTTCTAAGGTGCTGCCCGCAGTGTGCAGCAGCCCGGCAAAGTCAGTCTGGGTCGAATGACTGAGAGCCGAGTGAACGGAGGCAGCGGTTCGAAAAAGAACAACGATAGCCCGTCACACATGACCGCTGCGGTGCGGTTTCGCAAGAGGTCGGTCAGGAAAACTTTCCGGCACACTCGGCCTCGTTCGTCCGCCAGCGATTGACAACCGACAGGCCAAGCCCCATGTGATACTCACGTCATCGCTCTGCCGCGTGAGCAGGCGGGATCAACCCGCCCCCGGCCGTGACGTACCGTTTTCCCACATCACGTAGGGGGGACGCCGCTTGAGGCGGCTCTCGGCACAATGCGGTGTCGCGGGCGGTTGCTTCGGGCGCACCCCGACCGAACAGGCGCAAGGGCGCTCGTCGGTGAAACCGGACTCCGGTCCGGACAAGGACTAACATGAACTTCAATGAACTCGGGCTGAACGCCCGCATGGTCTCCCGGCTTGACGGCCAGGGACTGACCGAACCTACCCCGATCCAGACGAAGGCTATTCCGCGCGCGCTGGAGGGTCGCGACATCCTCGGCATTGCCCAGACCGGCACCGGCAAGACCGCCGCCTTCGGTATTCCGCTGGTGGTGGCGCTGTCGAAGCGCCAGGAAAAGGCCGCGCCGAAAACTGCACGCGGACTGATCCTTGCGCCAACGCGCGAACTGGCAAGCCAGATCGTGCAGAACCTTCAGGGTCTGACCTCCGATCTTCGCATCATGCTGGTGGTGGGCGGCAAGTCGATCAACGCGCAGACGCAAAAACTTTCCCGCGGCACCGACATTCTCGTCGCCACGCCGGGACGGCTGATCGACCTGATGGAGCGTCGCGCCGTCGATCTGGGCAAGACACGCTTCCTCGTCCTCGACGAAGCGGATCAGATGCTCGACATCGGCTTCGTCCATGCTCTGCGTCAGATCGCACCAAAACTGGGTAAGGACCGCCAGACGATGATGTTCTCGGCCACCATGCCCAAGGCAATGGACGAGCTGTCCCGCGACTACCTGACGAACCCGGTGCGCGTCGAGGTTTCGCCGCCGGGCAAGGTCGCCGACAAAGTGAGCCATTCGGTGCATTTCGTCCCGAAGGAGAAGAAGCAGGACCTGCTCATCGACCTTCTCGACGGCCACCGCGACGACCGGGCACTGGTGTTCTCGCGTACCAAGCATGGCGCCGAACGCCTTATGAGGCACCTCGAAAAGATCGGTTTCGCCGCCACCTCGATCCACGGCAACAAGAGCCAGGGCCAGCGTGACCGCGCCATCGCCGCCTTCAAGGCAGGGTCGGTGCGCGTTCTAGTGGCCACCGACGTCGCGGCGCGCGGCATCGATATTCCGGGAGTGGGCCACGTCTACAACTACGACCTGCCGAACGTCCCGGAGAACTACGTCCACCGCATCGGACGCACCGCGCGGGCCGGACAGGCAGGGCGGGCCGTCGCCTTCTGCGCGGCTGACGAGATGGGCGAACTGAAGGCCATCGAGAAGACGCTTGGCACCCGCATCGAGGTTGTGGGCGGCACGCCCTGGGGTGGAACCTCTGAGAAGGACAAACCAAAGCCCAAGCGGCGAGCACGTCGCCGCGGCGGGCGACAACTGGAACGAATGGCCGCCTGACGCAGGTCGGGCGGAACAACGATGGAAAACAGGAAGGAAAGACAGATGAGACACCTCGAGATCGACCCTTCCTGGTTCCGTCGAAGGCCGTTCGTCATGCTGCTCGCGGCTCTCGCCACCGCGTTTGCAGTTGCGGTGCCGGCGTTTGCGCAGGACGGCACTGGCGTACCGCCCGCCAACGCGCAGAATCGAACTTACGGGAGTGGTTGGGACTGCAACATCGGCTTTCGCGAAGATGACGGCATATGCGCCGAGCTGACCTTGCCCGAGAACGCCTATGCGACCGGACGATCCTACGGTTCCGGATGGGCCTGTCGACGTGGCTTCGAGGAAACGGCGGGCGGGACCTGCGTCGCGATCTTCGTTCCCGAGAACGCTTTCTTGCGGTCGTCCGGGCATGGCTGGAAGTGCGAGCGCGGCTACCGCGAAGAACGAGACGCTTGCGTCGCCATCGACTTGCCGGAACACGCTTTTCTTAGGAATGACAATTCGGGTACGGGTTGGGCATGCGACCGAGGCTTCGTTGCGGAGGCCAGCGAATGCAGCCCGATTTCGGTCCCTGAGAACGGTTATCTTACAAACGCGCAGCACGGCGCAGCCTGGGCCTGCGAGCGTGGATTTTTCGAAACCGACGGGCGCTGCGATCCCATCTCCGTCCCTGTCAACGCGTTCCTAGATCCCAGATCAAACGGTCTGGGTTGGCGTTGCGAACGCGGCTACGAAAACCGGGATGGCGCCTGTAGCAAAATCGACCTGCCCGCCAATGCACATCTCGATCGGGACGGCAACACTTGGCGCTGCGACAGGAGCTTTCAGAGGTCCGGCGGTCAATGCGTCCTCGCGAGATAAACCCACTCCGCGAGTGACGACTACCGCCCATCGACGAACCAGTCCGGGAGGACCCAAATGACTTTGAGGATCAGAACGACCGCAGTCTTTCTCCAGCCATTCGAGTTGGTCAGCTTCGACGAAGTTCTGCCAGCGGGAGAGTACGAGATCGAGACGGAACTCTTGGAACCGGTCGACTGGATCGAGCCGGGGAAATGGACAGCATCGGTGCTCGTCCACCTCCAGCCCCGAGCGTCGCATCCTGGTTTGTCCCGGACGCTGACCGTTCCACTAACGGAACTGGAAGACGCCATCGCCAAAGACAAGCTCAGCGGAAAGGCCTTGACCGATTATTTTCTAGAAGAGATGCTCTCCGATCCCATGGTCTGCCTCGTCATGCAGGCCGATGGCGTCTCAGAGGACGAGATGCGGGGGCTCTACTCGTGCAAGGCCAGCGCTGCTTCGGATCATTCCGTGGCTCTGCAACAGCCAGGACAAGATGCGAAAACCGGTGGCGACGGTCAGCGCTTCCCGTCTTTCGGATCGTCGCGTCCGGGGATTGGCGAATGAGACCCTCACTTCCTCTGGTTCCACCGAGAGGACCGAACCGGTGACTGACCGACCAATCGATCTCGACGGCCACCGAACACCGGAGGGCAAGATAGGAAGCGAATTGCGTCGCAAGGCCGTGAATCAGAATGTGGCGCCCGACGTGCGCCCGATCATGCCAGAAGTCGGAATTGATGCCGCACTCTTGGATCGACGAGCCCGGACATGGACCGAGGGCATGGAGAAGGTCGCATTCCTCCATGGAAGATACTCGTCGACCAAGGATGCAGACGATCCCAAAACCTAGAAACTGATCAAGCGCGCCAAGAGCGACACAGCGCGCCTCAGAATACGCGAGGAGAAGCGACGATGACCGAAGATGTCGAAACACTGCCGATGACACCGAGAGCCCGTGACGATATCGCGGCGGAGCGCGCCTGCCTGTGCTGCAAGAAGGTATTCTGGAGCGAAGGGTTCGGTGAACGGGTTTGTCCCAAATGCAAGAGTTCGAAGACATGGCGCACGTCTGCTCCGGCTGGCATGGGCCAAGGGCACCGCCGATCCTCGGGCCGCATGTCCTGAGCGAAGGCCAACCTGATCCCAGTTGCGGTTGCACGCAGGATCGTACAGGTGGCACCCGTAACCGGAAGCTATCTTGGCATTAGGAGCGATCTGGACTCCATGGACGTCGCAGTGAGGGTAGAGATTTTTTTCGGAAGAACCTGCGAGTGGGAGTTGAACTGTCGCAGTGTTCCGCAAAGCCAAGAATGTCTTTGGCGGCAGATATGCCGCTTTGTCCTTCCTCGCAGCACTTTGGCACAGCCCGAATCGTCCGTACGCAGCGAACTACCGCTCTGAAGTGCCTTGGCGCGGCGACCGATGTGCAAAGTGAACGGCAGCTCTGGGCCGAAAGTGACGCGGACGACTGCCGCACTGTCTGCTGATGCCGCCATGCGGAAGATGGCAGCAGTGAGCCAAGAGTGGACGCAGGTGGCCAGTCTTCCAATTGGGATAGATACTTCTCGAGAACCAGGAAATGTCCAATTGAGCAGGCCGATCTGACTGGTCCATCTTGATAGTTAGTACCCCTTTGGGTGTCCTTTTTCGCTCTGCTGAGACGCGTTAATCCTTCATCCCCGCGATCCGCATGTGGTCAAGCCAGCGGTCGAGACTGCCGGGTGCCGTCCAGACGTCTTTCCATTCGTCGCGCTGTTCGGAAATCGTCGGCTCGCGCGCTTCGGCGTAAAAGGTCTTGTATGCTTCCTGCGCTTTCTCGACCTCGCCAAGGCACGCGTAGATACCTGCAAGCTGTCTATGAGCACCGCGCGGGATGCGGCTCATCTTTTGCATGGCAGCCAAAGCGCCGTGGCAGTCCTCGGCCTCCCACAAGGCCCAGCCCATCTGCCAATGATACCAGTCGGGATGAAACGGATCGATGCCCATCGCCTGTTCGATGCGCTCTATCGCTTCTTCAGTCTGGCCCGCGTAGAGCATGGGCGTGGTGCTGGCGACGAGGTAGTTCGAGGCGCTGGGATTGAGGGCGATGGCCTTTGAGTAACTTGCAAGTGCGAGGTCGCGTTCACCCTTCTCGCTGTAGAGTCGCGCGAGAACATAGTGGACGCCTGCGTCCTCAGGCGCGATTTGAAGCGCCTTCTCTGCCGATTCCAACCCAAGCCGAAATGCTTCTTCGCGGTCCAACCCATGCCACCCGAATGTCGCTGCTGCTCGATATCCGTGCGCGAGGCCGATATATCCGAACTGCGATGCGGGATCGGCTTCTATGGCGCGGCGGTTCAGCTCCATATCCTTTGCGTTGGCCGCCTCGTCGAAACTCGCCCGGACAATTTCCAGTCCCTGCAGATGAAGATGCAGCGCCGAGACCCTCGCCGGGTCGTAGCCCGGCACGGGCCGCTCGACACGCACGCCGATCCGGTCAGCGACGGTCCCTACAATCTCGTCCTGAACCGTGAACAGGTCGCCGATCCGCTGCTCATAGGTATGCGCCCAGATGTGTTCGCCGGATGCGGCAAGGATAAGCTGCACTGTCACCCGCAGTGCATCGCCATTCTTTTGCTGGCTGCCTTCGACGATGTAGTGAACGCCAAGTTCGCGCCCGATCTCGCGGATGTCTTTGTCGCTTTCGCGAAAACGGAAGCTCGAATTGCGGGCGATCACGGAAATTAGCGATTTGCGGGCCAGTTCGGTGATAATGCCCTCGGCAATGGCGTCAGACAGATAGCCCTGATCCTCGCCCGCGCTGAAGTCGTCGAAGGCCAGCACGGCAACGCGCGGTTTGCCGTCGCCATGTGGCGGCGTGTCCGGCGGATACAGCCAGAGAATGGATGCTGCGATGACGACCACAACCGCCGCCGCCAATGCCGCGAGCCGCCACATTGACCTACGCGCAGGTTGCTCGGCTCCGCCGCCCTGCAAGTTCAGTCGATAGCCTTTGCGGGGAAAGGTCTGGACAATCTGCTGTTCGCCATCCCCAAGCGCCCTTCGGATGTCTCCGATGCATTGAACGAGGCTGTCGTCGGTGACAAAGGTATCCGCCCAGACGGCCTCCATCAGGTCGGCCTTCGACACCGTTTCCCCGGCATGGGCCACAAGATGGGCCAGCACATCGGCGCTTTGACTGCGAAGTTCGACCGGCGTCCCGTCAGCCCGCCGCAAGTCCTTGGTTCGCGTGTTGAAAATCTGGCCGCCGAGAACGGCGATTTCGTCCCGTTTCGGTTCGATTTCGGTGTCCTTTCGGGACATCACCCACCCCTCTGTGCTCGTCTAGCCTAGCGAACCCGATGCCACGTTGGCAACAGACCCGACCCTTTCGGGATCGCGACACAAAAGTGACCCGACAGGAGCAACCGACATGAAAATGATCACGATCCTCTCCGCCGCCATTCTTTGCGCCGCTGCGCCCGCCTTCGCCGGGTCGCGCATCGACTCGCTTTGTGGTGATGGCCACGTCAACGAGGCGCTCGCCGACGACGACGTATCCGCAAACCCTGACGGCTATTACATCCGTAGTCTGCGCACCCAGCTCAGCCACGGCGACCCGCGCCTCATCACGAATGTCGGCACGAGTTTTCACCTTTGCACCCGCGCAGCGGCGACGCCCGATATGGACGCCGGCAAGGCAAGGCTGCTTCAGGACGAACGCGCTGTGCGTTACCTCTTCGTACCGATGGCGTGCCCAAAGAAAAGCCTCGCATCCTGACCCGATGGCCTGCAATGAATGGCCCGGCTTCGCGGCAGGGCTTTCGTCGCGCAAGAACGCAATTTCCCCGATAGACCTCCCGTCTTTCCGCCCTCGCCTTGGGGGCATGTTCGCTTACGCGCTGCGCTGTGTCCCCGCTCTTCTGGTGCCGCTCGTCGTCGCCTCGATTGTAATTTTCGCCGTGGCCGAGGTGATCCCAAGCGATCCGGCTGAAACGGCAACTTTGTCCGCCGAGCGGTCATTCACCGGGTCAGAGAACGCCGCAAACCAGCGAATGTCCGCGTTGAGCCCAATGCGGACGTTTATAACCCAGCGCTCGACCTCACTGCGGAAGCACCAATGTCATCAGCTTGCGTTTCAGTCCGGAGGTGTTTGGTTCCTTGAGGACCAGGGTCCTTTGGAAGACGGTTCCCACGACAACGTCGAGCAGGAACTGCACGTGATGGGCTTCGGCCCCATCTTCGGGCAGCGCACGCGCCAATGCCTCCGCAGCCGACACGCGCCAAGGATAGACGTACTTGTCGCGAAAGACCTGAGCCATGACCGGGTCATTCCCTCCGGTCGTTATGGCGGCAAATATGACGATTGAGGCGATCGGCCGCGAAAAGGTATCGACGAGTTGGTCTATCGCTGCCGCGACATCGGCGCGCGGGTCCTCCGTTTGCGGGACGTGCCCGATCGAGATATCCGATTCCGCGGCCTCCAGAACCAGCTCACCCTTGGTCTTCCACCAGCGATAGATCGTGGCCTTACTGACACCCGCGTCGGCGGCCACGGCTTCCATCGTCAGCCGGAGATACCCATCGGCAAGAAGCCTTTGGCGCACCGCGCGTAGGATCGCTTCGCGCGATTTGCTGCTCCGCGGTCGGCCGCGCTTCGGTCGGTCATCTACCATGCTCAATAGCTCTCTGCCTTGCTGAGACGGCATTTGACGCCTCTCCTCGATGCTTGACAAGAATCATTACGAAACGCATCGTTTTATTAATCAACCCTGCATGGGACTGTGGTCATGTCCAGACTTCGCGCTTTTGCTGTGAGCTACCCGCTGATCTTCGTCATCGCACTGGCGGTCCTCCAACCTGTCCTAGCGGTGCCGTTCGTGGCCGTCACCCGGATTCTGGGACTGGAGCTGACCCCGCTCCGCCTGATCATCCCGACAGCACAATCACTGTTCATCCTGTGGTTCATCTGGGCAATGGGGTGGTGGCGGATGAGCGGACTGACCGGCCCGGTCCGCAATGTACATCTGCTGATCTACCCTTCCATGGTTCTGTTCGTTCCGGCGGTCCTCTACGGGAGTGTCGAGATCGCGGCTGGCTGGGTGCTGTTCTATTTCCTCGCGCTCATTGCGACCGGCGTCAGCGAAGAGGGCTTCGCGCGCGGCATCGCTGTCCCGGTGTTGATGAAGTACGGCAAGTGGGGTGCGGTTCTCATTGCAGCGGCGATTTTCAGTGCAGGTCACCTGACCAATGCGGCCTTCGAAGAGTTCTCGCCCATCGAATGGATCGACAAGTTCGCCGCCACCTTCGGCTTCGCGGTGCTCTTCGGCGCGTTGTTCCTGCGGACTGGAAGCCTGCTGCCTTTGATTTTCCTGCACATACTCTGGGATTACATCTACTTGACCTCCGGCACGGCCGGTCCCTTCGTCGCCGAAGCCATCGACATCCGCATTCACCTGGCGCTCGCTGTGATCAATGTGATTGTCGGGCTTTATCTGCTGATTGGCGTGAGGGAGGGCGATCTGTCGGCCTTGCGCAACCCGGTGTCGGCGCATTGACAGGTGCGGGCATTGCTCGGTGCGGTCCCCTTGCCCTCACTCTCGCCATTCTGTCCATGCCGGCCGGGTCCCAAGACGGGTCCGCGACCACCGCGGCATTGATCGCGGCTGTTGAGGCCGCGGTCCCCGCAGCCCTCGAACGGCACGACGCTCCGGGCGCGGCGATCGCGATGGTTCTTGGAGGCGAAGTCGTCTGGGAAGGCGGCTTCGGGCTTGCCGATATCGAGGCGCAAATACCCGTCACGATAGACACGGTCTTCGAGGCGGCTTCCGTCGCAAAACCGGTCACCGCTTGGGCTGTCCTCCGCCTCGCGGAGCAGGGGCTTATTGACCTCGATGCACCGATAGAGACCTACATCTCCGATTGGTCGCTTCCGCCGTCGGAGTTCGATCATACCCAGGTTACGGCGCGCAGGTTGCTCGCACATGCCGCTGGCACCAACTTCGGTGGCGATCCGGGCGTGGAGCCGGGTGAGACCGTTCCGACGCTTCGGGAGGCCGCCGGCGGAGCCGGATTGGAGGGCGGCCCGATTCAGGTGTCGTTTCAGCCTGACGAAGCCTACCGCTACTCCTCCAAAGGTTACGTCCTGCTTGAGATGGCCGTCGAGGAGGTCACCGGCATTCCCTTCCCGGAATATGCAAGAAGGGAGATCCTCGAACCGCTTGGAATGAGATCGAGTGGCTTCGAGTGGACGCCAGAGCTTAGGGACCGCGCGGCCACCGGACATGACTGGTTCGGACGTCCCTTGCCGCACTATGAACACGCGACTGCTGCGCCCGGGGGGCTGCAAACGACGGCCGGTGACCTGGCGCGCTTTCTGGCGGCCAGCATGACCGGTCCGAACGGTGAGGCGCCGGGCCGAGGAACCATTTCACCTGGAGCTGTCACCGAGACCTTCACGCCTTATCCCTTCACCGGCGATGAAACTCTTGTCGGCCTCGGCTACAATCTCGACACCGGCACTGGCGTTCTGGTCGCGCGGAAGTCGGGCGATCATCGCGGCTTCAAGCCAATCGTCTTCTCAATACCTGACCGCGGCGCGGCGCTGGTCATCCTGACGAACAGCGACCGGGCGGCTGCGGGCGCATTCGCCGACATCGCCTGCCCGTGGAGCCGGTTGTTGCAGGGTGATCCGTTGAGGCCGCTATGCGGACAACTCTACCTGATCCGCAACGCGCATTGGGTGCTGGCGACCTTCCTGTTTGCGGTAAGTGGCTGGGTCGGTGCGCGGCCGGCCCTCGAATTGGCAAAGGGGATAAGGGGTCCCATTTACCGGGTGCGATCGTGGCGCGGATTGGCGGCAGCCGTCCTGCTGTTCGTCATCGTCGCTTGGTGGGTCTTCTGGTACACCGACATTCCCCTCGGGCTTCTGGGCTATCCCCCGACATTCTACACAGTTCGTTTTGATCCCTGGCCGACCGCTTTTGTATGGGTGAGTTGGGGGTTCACTTTCCTGGCTTTCGCAATGCTGCTCCGCGCCTCGTTACCAATACGTCGGGCGGGTATCGAAATTTGATTAATGATGAAGTCGCCGCTTGCCCAGGACGGGGAGCAAATAGAGTCTAGAGGTAGACGGTTAGAACAGCAGCTCTGTCCCGCAGACTCCCAGTTCGAAACCTTGGTGATTTCGCAGCCGCAGCGAATGGCGGAAATGCGGGCTGCGATCGCAGCATTCGAGAACATGGTTGAATGACCGCAATGGGCCGACATTGACCTCGAGGCCCGGTATTTCATCTGGAAATTTTAACTTTCGTAAACTTTTTTGCCGTTTGCGGAGAGTCACTTGGGCGACGGTTTCCACATATGCGTGGCTGTGAGTTCATGACCGTCCCCTGCCGCCCTCGCGCGGTCACCAGGCAGCCCAGCGACATCGCCGCTTGAGGTGTCGGAAGAGGATGGGGAAGACGGAAGAGTTGCTCCGTCTCTCTTCTCAGCAACGGCGCCGACCTTCCCACCAATTACGTTCGCCTGAAAACTGGGCGCAGTTGGTACTTCTTAATACTTCATCGGAAACCTGCTTCCGGTTTTCCTCCTCCTCGATTACGTCGAGGTCGCGCGATAGGATCGTCGAAAATACTTGGTGCCCTCCGTGCCGCGCCCGTGTGTCACAACCCGGAATTCTCCAAGGGCCTCAAACTCTCGAAGAGATGTGCATACGGTTCGGTCGGACACACCGCACAGGGCGCATGTGCTTTGAATGGATGGTTTTTATCTGCTCTGCATAGTTGCGCACGGCCGGCCGGTGCCTTGGTGTGGCGGTGAACCCTCAAAAAAGTTCGATCCGCCTTTACCCGCCGTCACACGCCCCATTTATTCGTCGCATGACCGCGCTCTGAGCGCATGTCGGAAATCTGGCCACCACGTGCTGCCATTTTTCCGTAAGCCACTCGCCCGACGTCACTCAAGGGCATTCACTCGCGTCAGCGATCGGAAGTGATCGCGGCGCCGAAGATGTTGATCATGAGCCGCGCCGATTGCGAAGTGGAGTCAGATGCAGAGCACGGGTCTCCGCCGTGCCGGAAGAGCCCCACAAGATTCTGAAAAGAGTAGTCTTTTACAGCCTAACCCGACAGCAAAGACGCGTTGCCGCCCGCCGCGGTGGTGTCGATGCAAAGATGACGTTCCAGCACGGCATATCCCTTGTCCGGCACCATTGTCACAAGTGGCAGTATCGCACCTGCCCGCCCGGCGAGGGCCTGTGCATAGGCGCGAGCGGTGTCCTTGTCACCCCACCAAAGGGCTCCGGAAAATCCCCGGAGCGCAGACAGAGCCTGGGGGGCGAGTTCGCCTTGGGACACCACGGCGACACCGCCGAGGGCCTGGACCTGACGGGCTTGTTCGCGCGCGGCTTCCTCGCCCGGCCCCAGGCACAGCAGCGGCGCACGCTGATAGAGACGCAGGCAATTGTCTTCGCCCGTCGGTCCGGGCAGGTCTTCCTGTTCGAGAAGCCCGGACGACCATGTGCCAGACAGCTGCCGTTGCAGCGCATCGACATCTGCCGCCCCCTCCCAAACTCCTGGCGCTGCGGCCGGAGCGGGCCGCGCAAACCGGGTAAGGTATGCCGGACCGCCAGCCTTGGGGCCGGTTCCCGACAGACCTTCTCCGCCGAAAGGCTGACTGCCGACGATAGCGCCGATCTGGTTGCGGTTCACATAGAGATTGCCGGCATGGATGCCGTTGGCGATCTCTTGCACGCGTGAATCGATACGGGTGTGAAGCCCGAAAGTCAGCCCGTAGCCAGTGGCGTTCACCTCGGCGATGACCCGGTCCACCTCGTTGGCGGCGAAGGTGGCGATGTGCAGCACGGGGCCGAAAATCTCGCGCTTGAGCGCCGCGATTGACGCCACCTTTATCAATGTCGGCGCGATGAAATGGCCCTCCACCGGTGCGGCGAGGCTGTGCAGCACCCGTCCTTCGGCGCGCGCGGTGGCGATGTGGGCTGCGATCTCGGCCTGGGCTTCGTCATCGATGACAGGCCCGACATCGGTCGACAGGTGCCGGGGATCGCCGATTGTCAGATCGTCCATTGCACCCGTCAACATCTCGATCAGGTTGGCTGCAATATCCTCCTGGACGTACAGGCACCTCAACGCCGAGCAGCGCTGGCCTGCCGATTGAAAGGCCGAGGCGAGGATGTCGCGGACGGCCTGTTCAGGCAGGGCGGTGGAGTCGACGATCATCGCGTTCAGCCCGCCGGTTTCCGCGATGAGCGGCGTTCCCGGGATCATGTGATCGGCCATGCTGGACTGGATCACGCGCGCCGTCTCGGTCGAGCCGGTGAAGACGACACCATTGACGCGGGCGTCCGAAGTCAGGGCTGCGCCAACGGCGCCACCCTGCCCCGGCAAAAGCTGGAGCGCGGATACCGGCACGCCTGCTTCGTGCAGCAAACGCACGGCCATGGCAGCAATGATCGGCGTCTGTTCGGCCGGTTTGGCCAGGACGCCATTCCCGGCAGCCAGGGCGGCGGCGATCTGGCCAGTGAAAATCGCCAGCGGGAAGTTCCAAGGGGAAATGGCGGTAAAGACACCGCGCGGCGCAGGGTCTGACTCTTCAGCCCGTGACGCATAATATCGCAAAAAATCAACCGCTTCGCGCAGTTCTCCGACGGCGTCTGGCAGAGTCTTTCCGGCCTCTTGCGTGAGCGCTGCAAAGATCGGGCCAAAGTTCTCCTCATAGAGATCCGCGGCACGGCGCAGGGCGGCGGCGCGTTGATCAACCGGAGCCTGCCAGGCGTGGGCATCCTCGATGGCTCGGGTGGCAGTTGCGGCGTCGGCCTCGGTAACGGTTGCGACGGCGTCGCCGGTAGCGGGGTTGATGATGACTTGAGGGGCGCCAGTGGCCGGCCGCGCCGTTATCGGCGCAGCGTCCGGCAGAGGAACGTTACACGCGGTCTCGATCCGGGCGAGCGTGTCGGCGTCAGTAAGGTCGAACCCGATCGAGTTCTTCCGATCCGTTCCGAACAGGGCACTTGGCGGCACAAGCCCCGCAGGCGGCTTGGTGTTGACCACGGCATCGAACGGGTCGGTCGCGATGTCGGCCGGGGTCACATCTTCGTCGACGATCTGGTTGACGAAGGACGAGTTGGCGCCATTTTCCAAAAGCCGCCGCACGAGATAAGCTAGTAGGTCGCGGTGTGCGCCCACAGGGGCATAGATGCGGCAGCGGCCCTTCGTGTCTTTCAGGACGATGTCATGCAGACGCTCGCCCATGCCGTGGAGACGCTGGAACTCGAACGGGCGGCCGTCCGCCATGTCAAGGATGGCGGCGACGGAATGGGCGTTGTGGGTGGCGAACTGGGGGTAGATACGGTCGCTGTAGTCAAAGAGTTTCCTTGCGCAGGCGATATAGCTGACATCGGTCGCCGGTTTCGTGGTGTAGAGTGGAAAGCCCGCGTGGCCTTCGACCTGTGCGTGCTTCATCTCGGTGTCCCAATAGGCTCCCTTCACCAGCCGTACCATGATGCAGCGGTCGAGCGCCGTGGCGAGGTCGTTCAGCCAGTCGATAACTAGGGGTGCGCGTTTGCCATAGGCCTGAACCACGACGCCGAAACCGTCCCATCCGGCAAGGTCGGGAGAGGCGAGGACGGCGGCGATCACCTTGAGTGACAGGACAAGGCGGTCCTGCTCTTCGGCGTCGATGTTAAGACCCATGCCGGCAGCTTTTGCCCGGCGCGCGAGATCAAGAACCACGGGGACAAGGTCGCTGAGAACGCGGTCCTCCTGGGCCACCTCATAGCGGGGGTGTAGTGCGGAGAGTTTGATCGAGATGCCGGGGTTTTCTTCGACCGTCGGTTTTGTGCAGCTCTCGGCGATGCCCGCGATCGCGTTGGCATAAGCGCGGGCATAGCGGTCGGCGTCGGCTTGGGTCATGGCCGCCTCGCCCAGCATGTCATAGCTGTAGGTGTACCCCCTCGCCTCTTGCCCCCTGGCGCGTTCGAGGGCCTTGACGATGGTTTCGCCCAGGACGAACTGGCGCCCCATTTCCTTCATCGCGCGCGAAACCGCCGTGCGGATGACCGGTTCGCCCAGCCTCTTGATGGCACCGCGCAAAACACCCGCAAGGCCGGGCTTTTCATCGTCCAGCACACGGCCTGTCAGCATCAGCGCCCAGGTCGAGGCATTGACCAGTTGCGACGAGGCTTCGCCCATGTGGCGCCCCCAGTCGGAGGGCGCGATCTTATCCTCGATGAGGGCATCAATGGTTTCGGCGTCGGGGACGCGCAGCATGGCCTCGGCCAGACACATCAGCGCGACACCTTCGCGGGTCGAAAGACCATATTCGGCGAGGAAATGCTCCATCAGCGAGGGTTTGGCTTCGGCACGGATGCGGGTGACGAGGCCCGCCGCCGCATTGCTGATCCGCTGCCTGTCGGCATTTGACAAGGACGCAAGGTCGCTCAGTTTTTTCAGCATCGCCGCCTCGGGAGCGAATTTCGCGTCGTGGGTAAAACGGGTAAGATCTGGCGTGCTCATTGGACATTCCTGGACGGAGGGGACGAAGGCATTCTACCAAATGCGCGATAGGCGATTTGACCATTTTATTAACTTCATGCAGTCTGATCGAACTATTTTGCAAGGAACGACAGGCCATGACAGTCGATCTGGACGCCACCGACAGGAAGATCCTCGCCGAACTTACCGTGAATGCCCGCATCCCCATGGCCGAGTTGGCCCGCCGGGTCGGCCTATCGAAAACGCCCGTTGCTGCGCGCGTCCGACAGATGGAGGAGATGGGGTTGATCACCGGCTATCGCGCGATGCTGTCGCCGCTGAAGCTGGGCCTGACCCATGTGACCTATGTCGAAGTCCGCCTCGAGGACACCCGCGCGAAGGCCCTGGACGAGTTCAACAAAGCGGTGCGGGCCATCGAAGAGGTCGAGGAATGCTATATGATCGCGGGCGGGTTCGACTACCTGATCAAGGTACGCTCGCGCGATATCGGCGAGTACCGGCGCATCATGGGCGAGCGCATCTCGGCTCTTCCCCATGTCGCCTCGACGTCAAGCTACGTGGCCATGGAAGCGGTGGTCGAGGAGACTGCGCTGAACCTCGGATAGTCCCCGGTCCATGCGGGTGCCGCAATGCGTGTCGATTGCCTCGCCCATGTCCTGGGCCGGGACAGTCCGGGTTCCAATGGATGTAGCGGGGCGCCCCTTCCCTTTGGCACCGAGGACTATCGAGCCGGTGCCCGAGTGATTTGCCGCCCTTGCAAGTGGGGCCGTGATCTGGTGGTCGCCAATTCCCACGACCAAGGGTACATTCCGATGAAACTGGTGGCCTCTGACATGGCGGCGAACGTCGTCGTCGGACAACCGGCTACGGAAACACAGGTTCGGCCATCGTCGATACGCGGCGGCCTGCGACGGGGGAGACAAATGAAACACGCCATACAAGGAGTGCACTGCGCGGCGGCAACACCGGTCAGCGCGGACGGCACCCCGAACCTCGAATTGTTCGCAACCCACTGCCGGGCGCTGCTCAACGACGGCTGCCACGGCATCGCGATGCTGGGCACAACGGGCGAGGCAAACAGCTTTGGCGTCGGTCAGCGCAAGGCACTTCTTGAAGCCGCCATCGAAGGCGGGACGCCGGCGGAAACACTTTTGCCCGGCACCGGGGCCTTGTCAGTAGAGGACACGGTCGAACTGACCACGCACGCCGTCAAGGCGGGTGCCAAGGGCGTGGTCATGCTTCCTCCCCATTACTACAAGAACGTCAGCGACGAAGGCCTGTTCCGCTTTTATGCCCGCGTCATTTCGGGTGTGGGGGATGATCGGCTGAAGATTGTTCTCTACCACATCCCCCAGGTCTCGCAGACACCGATCAGCCACACCCTGATCGAGCAGCTGATGCAAGAATTTCCGGGCATCGTCGTCGGCATCAAGGACAGTTTTGGCGACATGGACGTGCTGAGAGAAACCTGCGCGCGCTTTCCCGACCTCGGCGTGCTGGCGGGCGCAGACCCGGTCATGTACCCGCTTTTGAGGATGGGTGGCGCGGGCTGCATTACGGCCACGTCGAACCTGCGTTCGGACGCGCTGCGCGTGGTCTGGGACAACTGGCAGGATCCGTCAAAGGCCGACGTGGTCGAGGCCGCGCAGGCGCGGATCCTCGAATGGCGCACCCTGTCGACCCGCTATGTGCAGCAGCCGACGATCAAGGCGATGCTGGCACGGCGCTATGACAACATGGAATGGCTGAACCTGATGCCGCCCCTCGTCGAACTGACCGAGACCGAGCGCGAAGATGTTTGGGCCGAAATGCAGAAGCTGCAAGCCTGAAAGATCGGGATCGATCAGGCGATTGCTTTGCGCCTGTCCAGCCATGGTCTTCAGGCCGGGGACAAGCGACCCCAAGCGGAAGAGGTCCGTGGACTCCGCTGCCTTGTCGACGGCTTCTCGCGAGATGTGTCCGCGAACGATGTCGAAGAGATTTTGCGCGCGCCCTACTGGTCCAGGTCAGCGCGACGGCCTTCGAACAAGCGCTCTCGCGAACCGATCAGATGTGCCCGCATCCTTTTGCGGGCGTTGTCCGGTTCGTTGTTGGCGATCGCCTCATAGATACCGCGATGTTCCTCAAAAACACCCGTCAAACCACCCGGCGCCGACCTTAGCGTCAGCCCGTGGAACTGCATGCCGACGGCGATGTGATCCTTCAAAGCCTCCATCGCGATAAAAAAGTACCGGTTTTCGCTGGCCCGAGCGATGGCGAGATGAAACTGAAAGTCCGCGTCTTCACGATGCCGTTGGCGTACTGTTGCGTCCCTCATCAATTCAAGCGCCGCCCTGATCTCCTCCAGCGAGTTTTCGCTGTGCTTTCCGGCCGCTGCTGCCGCGGCCTCCGGCTCCAGCGTAATGCGAAATTCGTAGCATCGCTGCAGGTCGGCGATGTTTTCAATCTGGCCGAATCCAAGGGGATTCTTCACTCCGGATTGGCGCACGAAACTGCCGGCGCCTTGTCGCGAATAGATCAGTCCCTGATCGCGCAGACGTTTCAGCGCCTCTCGGATGACAGGGCGGGAAACCTGAAACTCGCCCGCAAGATCATGCTCGGTCGGCAGACGTTCGCCCTCGCCGTAAGCGCCGGATTTGATGGCCTGCATCAATCTCTCAAAGGCGACATCGGCCAGACGTTTGCGGCTGTGCCCGCGCTTTTCATCCTGTGCCAAGGCTCGGCTCCCCATCAACCTTTCGCCTCCTGCCGATGCGCCCGAAGACGCCGCAGTATCCGGCCCGCCTGCCGGATCGTGTGCAATGACGGCCAATAGCCAAGTCCCTCCGGCCCATCTGTCATGCACGATTTGTCATTTATATCTCAAATTCGTCATATAAATCAACATTTTCAACGCGCACGAGATATTACAACAAATTAAGATTTCAAATATGAAAGGGCGCCCCGATGGCCGGAGCGCCCCTGAAAACAATAGCTTGCAGAAGAAATCTGCTAGGACAGGTGCCTGTCCAGGAATGCCATGGCGCGCTCGTGCGCCAGAGATGCATCCTCGGGCACATAACTCGCCGGGCGATGGTCGTTTGCGAAAGCATGTCCGGCACCGTCATAGGTATGGATTTCGACATCCGGATAATACGCTTTGAGCTCGGCCAGCATCTCCGCAGGCGCATGGCCGTCTTCGGTGCCCCAATGTCCCTGGACCGGCGCCTTGAGCGGGTCCGAGAGATAATCCGCCAAACGCGTCCCGTAGAAGGACACGGCGGCGGCGATGTTCGAGACTTGCGCGGCACGGATGGCGAGCCCCCCGCCCCAGCAAAAGCCGATCACGCCGACCTTGCCGCCGTTCGCGGACAGTGCGGACACTGCGGCTTCCACGTCCATCATGGTCTCGTCCAGCTTCAATCCCAGCATCAAATCACGGCCCGCAGGCGCGTCCGAAAAAGCAATGACGGCACCCTTTTTCCGGCGGTCGAACAGGGCCGGAATTGCGACCTCGTAGCCATGCCCGGCATAGGTCGCTGCCACAGACTTGAGTTGGTCGGTCACGCCGAATATTTCCTGAAGGATAACGACGCCGCCGCGGCGGTCTCCCTTGGCCGGTTCAATCCAGCAGTCGAGCTTGTGGCCGTCAGCGGCCGTCAGTTCGGTCATCATTGTCATTGTCCTCTGAAAAAAAGCGCGCCGAAGAACCGGCGCGCCGATCTACGTTCGTGTTCAGCCGCCAACCTTGATTCCGGCTTCCTCAAAGTATTTCAGGGCGCCGGGATGGTAGGGTACGCTGGACGCCGGGGCCATGGTTGCCGCATTGGCCCCGCCAAAAGCGCCGAAGCTTTCCTTCAGGGCATCCTTGTTCTCGGCGATTGCCTTGGTCATCGTGTACACGAGGTCATCGCTGACGTCGGCGTTGGTCATCATGACCCAGGGAATCTGCATCAGGTTGGCATCGTAGGATTGAAGCCCGTTGATGTTCTCGTTTTGCTTTCTCTCGACAATATTGCCTGCCGGGAGGAAATCCTTGAACGCCTGAACCCCGGCCTCGGAGTTGTCGAGCGAGATATAGCACAACCCGCCGCGATCCTTCAGTTTGACCGCCGCCTGCTGGCCCGCACCCGCGTTGAGACTGACCAGCGCAACGTCGACCAAACCATCACCAAGGGCGTTGATGCCCGCAACGAACGAGGCAACCGGCACCTGCTGGAAGTCGTCGTAGGTCAATCCCGCGTTCGCCAGGCCACCCTGGATATAAAAGGGAATGATCGTCGATGAGGTGTATTCCGAAGCAATGCGCAAGTCGGCGGCCTTGGCCTTGAGATCAGCGACCGTTTTCAGACCCAGGTCGCAAGGCGCCATGATCGAAGTGGTCAGCGGGAACATGACGCCGACAAGGCGGATGTTCGGATTGGCCCGGTCATAGTTCCCGTTGCCCGCATGCGCATAGCCTGCTTCGACACCGTTCGAGAAACCGAAATCGACTTCGCCGTTATTGATCAGGGGCAAATAGCCGACGAGGGGTTGGGTCCGGGCGGTGATCCCGGCCTCGTTGGCGACCTTCGCGACGGCCTGACCCGAGTTATAGGCAAGCGAGCCCTGAGCGCCGGTTGCGATGGTGACGACCTGTGCGGCGGCCATGCCGGCGCTCAGGCAGACGCCTGCAGCCGTCACTGCGAGCGTCCTGGTGAAAATGTTCATTGTGAAAGTCCTCCCTGTTGCATTTCTGATTGATTTCGCATCCTAACCCACATGGCAACGGCCAGCGCCACGGCGGCCAATGCCGCCGGGATGTGAACAATATCGCCGGCTGGAAGAAAGCCCAACGGCAAGGCCAGTGCCCCGGCTGCAAGGTAGCTTAGACGCAAAGGCGGCCCAAGGCGACGGCCCCAGAATCCCACGACCCCGGCTGTCACCGCCATGATCCCCACGCCAGTCAACGCGGTATTCAGTATGATCTCGCCCCAGGTGCCGTCCATGAGAATGGCCGGTGTGGCGACAAAGACGAAAGGCAGGATAAAGGCCGCCCATCCAACCCGCATGGAGGCCAGGCCCGTCTTCAGAGGGTCGTCCTTGGTGATCGTCGCCGCCGCAAACGCGGCGAGCGCCACGGGCGGTGTGATCATCGACATCATACCGAAATAAAGAATGAACAGGTGCGCCGCGATCGGGTCGATTCCCGCCTGGACCAGAGATGGCGCGACCAGGGCTGCAAGAAGGACATAGACACCCGACGTGGGCATGCCCATTCCCAGTATCACGCAGATCACAGCCGAAATGCCGAGCAGGAGGATCACGTTCGAACCGACCGCGTCCACCAGCACCAGCGTCAGAGCAAAGCCAAGCCCGGTAATATTCAGAATGCCGATGACAAACCCAGCCGCGGCAACGACAAGGATCAGGTCCACCATGCCAACGCCGGTGTCGACAAATGTGTCGGCCAGTTTCTTCAGCGTCAGTCGCTCGCCGCGATAACTACGCAGGAAGCTGACCGCGACGATGCCGACAGCCGACAAGAGCGCCGAATCCGCCGGGTCAAGGCGCCACCAAAACAATGCGAGCAGAAGCACTGCGAAGGGGATCACAAAGTGCCAGCCGTCGATCAGGACCTGGCGCACCGTCAGCCCTTCGATATCCGTGGGCGCGATTTTGTCCCGGCCAGCGATCAGGTCGACCTGGGTGAATACGCTGAGATAGTAGAGGATCGCCGGGATCAGGGCAGCGCCCGCGACGGTAAAATAGGAAATGTCCAGGAACTCCGCCATCAGGAAGGCCGCCGCCCCCATGATCGGCGGGGTCAGCTGCCCGCCCGTGGAGGCCACCGCCTCAACGGCACCCGCATCGCGTTTGGAATAGCCGCCGCGCTGCATCAGAGGTATGGTGACAACGCCGGTTGTCACCACGTTCGATACCGCGCTGCCCGAAATCGAGCCAAACAGGGCCGAGCCCACGACCGAGATCTTGGCGCTTCCGCCCCGGGACCGTCCCGTTGCGGCCATGGCGAGATCAGTAAAAAACCCTCCGCCCCCGGCAGCGAACAAGAGCTTTCCGAAGAAGACGAACAACAATACGATGATCGTACCGACCGCAAGCGGGGTCGAGAACACTGCATTCGGATCGAACCCGACATATTGCACAAGCCGCGTGGGACTGAGCTCCTTGCCGATCAGCCGCCCCGGAACCTTGTCGGCAAACAGCGCATAGACCATGAACAGCCCAACGATGGAGAACAACATCCAGCCTGCGCGGCGGCGCACCCCCTCCATCACGGCAACGACGACCACGGCTCCGATCACGGTGATCTGCCAGGGCCGATAGGCCTGTTCCTTCAAAAGCCAGACAAAATCATAGGCGGCGTACATCAAAACGCCAAAGGCCCCGAACGCGATGGCCCCGTCTATCCACCCGACACGCCCGGCTTTCTCACCCCGCGCCCCGAATTTCAGGTAAGAAATGGTCAGCGCCAGCCCCAGTTGCAGTGCCATGTATTGCTGGGTGAGGATCGCGACGCCCAAACGGGTGGGCGCTTCGATATTCCACAGGATGCAGGCAATCACCATGGCTGTCGCGAGAATTGCGACCAGCCCGTCGCGCACGCCTATGCGGTGCGCCCCATCCATCAAACCTCTTCAGGCCAGTAAAGGCGCATCGGATTGTCCACCAAGAGCATTTGCTGCAACTCGGCCGTCGGCGCGATCCGCGGGATCACATCGACCAGTGCGCCGTCATCCGGCATGTGGCTTTTCATGTTCGGATGCGGCCAGTCCGTGCCCCAAAGGACACGGTCGGAGTAATCCGAGACAAGCTTTGCGGCGAACGGCACAACATCGTCGTAGGGCGGACCAGCGACAGTCAGGCGCTCAGGGCAGGAAACTTTGACCCAGAGATCCGGCATCTCGTCCATCAGACGGCGGAAATCGGCAAAACCCGCGCCATCGACGCCCTCGCTGACCTCGGGACGCCCCATGTGGTCGACAACCACGACGCCCGGCAGACGGCGAACCAGGGACGAAACGTCGCCAAGGTCGGCCGCCTCGAAATAGACGACGATGTGCCAGCCCAACTCGTGCACGCGCGCCGCGATCCGTTCGAACACCTCGTGGGGCGTGGCATCGACCAGGCGTTTCACAAAGTTGAAGCGCACCGCGCGCACGCCGGCGGCATCCATCTCGGCGAGCTCGCTGTCAGTGACGTTTTCGCCGACGATGGATACGCCGCGCGCCAACCCGTTCGAGGACTTCAGCGCATCGACCAAAGCATCATTGTTCTTGCCATGGCAGCTAGCCTGCACAATGACGTTGCGGGAAAAGCCCAGGTGGTCGCGCAGGGCGAACAGCTTTTCCTTGGGCGCATCGCAGGGCGTGTACTTGCGTTCGGGCGCGAAGGGAAATGTGTCGGCTGGACCGAAGACATGGCAATGGGCGTCGACCGCGCCTGCTGGTGGCTTGTAATCCGGCACCTTGGGGTTCGGATGAAAAGGAAGATAGTCAGGCGTCATATCACGTTCCTCGGGATTCGGTGACGGGCTCGGCGGGAAACACAACGCCTTCCATCAGTTTGCGCGCAGTGCGCAGCACTTCGGCGCGCTCCACGACATTGTCTACCACATGACCAACCACGGTCATTTCACCGGTAGGATGCTCGACACTCAAGGCCTTTGCATCGCCATCCGGGATCACTGCCAGATCGCTGCCGACAGCACCTTCGGTCAGGCAGGCGGTCGCAACGCTGACAGCGCCAAGAACGCCAATAGTCTTGTGGCAGCTGTGCGGAATGAAAGTCCGGGTCGAAATCGCACCACCCTGCAATGGGGCGCTGACCATGCTCATTTTGGGCACGGACTTCTTGGCCACGTCGCCAAGGTTCATCATCGGGCCTGCCGCCAGGCGGATGGTTTCAAGCTTCGCGCGCAGGGCTTCGTTCGCCTCAAGCTCTGCCGGCGTCTCGGTGCCCGAGATCCCCATGTCCGAGGCGCGCAAGACAACGCAGGGCATGCCATTGTCGATCATTGTGACTTCAACGTCTTCAACCACGTCGCTGACGTTTCCCGTCGGAAAAAGCGCACCGCAACTCGACCCTGCCGTGTCGCGGAACTCGATCGGCACCGGTGCCGAACCGCCAGGAACACCGTCAATCCGCGCGGTTCCGGCATAGTTCACCCGGCCCCCCGGCGTTTGTACACGTGCGACTGCAATCTGGCCGGTGTTTTCCATGAAGATCGTCACCGGCGTCTCGTCGCCCGCGACCGGCACCAACCCCCGCTCGATGGCGAAGGGACCGACCCCGGCAAGGATATTTCCGCAATTCTGGGCGTCAGTGACGATTGGCTGATCGACAAAGACCTGCAGGAACAGGTAGTCGACATCTACCCCTTCGCGCGTGGACGGCTTGACCACCGCGACTTTCGAGGTCAGCGGGTCGGCTCCGCCCATCCCATCGATCTGGCGCGGGTCGGGCGAACCCATGACTCCCAGAAGCGCGCGGTCCCGCTGATCCTTGTCCGCCGGCAGGTCCGACTCCAGGAAATACCCGCCCTTGGACGTGCCGCCGCGCATCCATATGACCGGCAGGCCATCAGACATATTTCAGGCCCTTTTCTTTCAGGCGGCCGCGCATGTTGTAGATGTCGAGCCCCAACTCGCCCGCGGCCAGTCGCTGGCGCTTGCCCTCTTCGGCATCCATGCGCTCCTGCGCCTTGGCCATGGTCGCTTCGGCCTCGGCCAGAGGCACGACGACGACACCGTCATCATCGGCCACGACGATATCGCCGGGATTCACGAGCGCACCGGCACAGACCACGGGAATATTCACGCTGCCTACGGTTTCCTTGACCGTGCCCCCCGCCGAAATTGCGGTCGACCAGACTGCGAACCCCATGGCGCGCAAATCCCTGGTGTCGCGTACGCCACTGTCCAGAACCGCCATCTTGCAGCCCCTCGCCATGGCGCTGGTCGCCAGGAGATCGCCGAAATAGCCCATGTCGCAAGGGGCGGTCGGTGCCAGCACCAGAACGTCACCCTCCTGAAGCTGTTCGATGGCGACATGGAACATCCAGTTATCGCCCGGTGTAGCCGAGATGGTCACCGCGCTGCCCGCCGTGCCGAAATCCTGCTGGATCGGCCGCATCGAGCGATGCATCAGTCCCTTGCGTCCCATGGCCTCGTGGACCGTAGCCACACCTGCCTCGCCAAGGCGCCGTACCAGATCCAGGTCGGCCCGTTCGAAGTTCTGAACAACTACGCCCATGTCTTTACCTTCTCCCAAATACGCCGGGGGTGAATTGGCCCCTGGCCAAGAGGGGGCAGCGCCCCCTTGTTATTTCCGACCTGACCACCGACTCCCGACCGGGGGGGCCAGGGAAGACCCGCGCACGCACCGGATTGGCGTGGTCGAAGTGCCCGTCGAACGCGGCCCTAGAGTTCGTCGACGGTGCGCGGGAAGATCGACTGGAAACCTTCGGCATATTTGCAGTCGCGCCCACCTGACTGGCCGCCCGAGTTGCGCTTGAAGTGGTTCGCACGCTGTTGCGCGACACGGGTATAAAACTCCCAAAGATGCTCCTGACCCTGCATGCACTCGATGGCCGCGCGTTTCTTGTCCCAGACAGGCGTGATGTCGAGGAAATGATCCGGCTTCCAGCCCATCTGCTCGGTCTGATGCGGCTCGAACAGGTACAACTGCGGCGCTCCCAGAACCTTTTCACCCGGATTGTGACCCCAGGCCTGGGCGATCATGCGCACTTCGAGCGAGAGCTTCATCGTGTACATGTGGTCCGTGTTGTAGGGATCGTACTGCGAATGGGTCAGCATGAAGTTCGGCTGAACCGCGCGAATCACATCGACGAGCCTGAATTTCTGCTCTTCGTTGAGATCCAGCGGGTAGTCGCCGCAATCGAAAAACTGGATGTCATGGACGTCCAGCGCGCGGGCGGCATTTTCGGCCTCGGCCCGGCGGGCATCCTTGACCTGCTGAAGGGTCATTCCATCCTGTTTCCACAGTTTTGCGCTTTCACCGCGCTCGCCATAGGACAGGCAGACGACAGTCACGTCATAGCCCAGCTCCTGGTGCAGGGCGATTGCTCCGCCGCAACGCCACACGAAGTCCGCCGAATGTGCTGAAATGACCAGCGCCGTTTTGTTCTCTGACATGCTGAAACCTCCCAAGTGTTGCCCTTAGCTTTGGCCATCCCGAAGGGAATTGCCAATTTAAATCGCAGAAGCAATATTCAGTTTGGCTATAGAGTTTTCCCGGACCCATATGACGACCGCTGCCGATCTAAACCTGCGCCACCTGCGCGCCTTTTCCGAAGTCTGCCGTCATGGCAGCATCACCGAGGCGTCGGGCATCGTGTTCTTGTCCCAACCGGCAATCACCCAGGGCCTGGCCAAGCTGGAAGATCAAGTCGGCGCACGCCTGTTTTTGAGAAGCGGCCGCGGCCTTGCACCGACCAGCGAGGGCAAACTGTTCCGCTTTCGCGCCGACCGGGCGCTGGAGATGTTGGAAAATGGTGCTGGCGAAGCTTATCGCCGCGCCCGCATAGGGCGGCCCGAGGCGGTCACGACCAGAATGACAAACGGGCAATTGCGCGCGCTGATTGCCATCGACAGTAACCGATCCTATTCGGCCGCCGCCCGCGCCCTCGGCCTGGCGCAGCCGACCGTTTATCGCGCCGCGCGCGACCTTGAACTGGCCGTCGGCCTTACTTTGTTCGAAAAGACCCAGACCAGCATTTCGTTGACCCGCGCCGCGACCGTCATAGCACGAGCGGCTCGGCTGATGCTGGCGGAGATCGACCAGGGCCTTCAGGAAATCGCCCACAGGCGGGGCACGGGTGTTGCCCGAATGCGGATCGGGGCATTGCCCCTTGCGCGCAGCACGGTCCTGCCCGAGGTGATCGAGCGCATCGCTACGACGGCGCCGGGGCTGAAGGTGCACATCATCGACGGGCTGTACACTGAACTGATGCGCGCCCTGCGCCAGGGGGATCTGGACATCATCGTCGGGGCTCTGCGGATGCCAAACGCCGATGCCGATCAGGAAGTCCTTTTCCAGGACCACTTGGGCATATTCTGCGGCCCGAACCACCCGCTTTTGACCGAAACAGGCGATCTGCGCGCTCGATTGGCTGATTTTACCTGGGTTCTGCCGCCCCTCGGGGCGCCGACGCGCAAATATTTCGAAGACACGCTGCCCGAAGTCGCTGCCACCGCCGAATCCGGACTGGTCGAGACCAGCTCGATGGTCATGGTGCGCGGCTTGCTGGAATCCGGCCAGCGCCTGACGATCATTTCGCGCAACCAGGTCGCAACGGAGGTACGCACCGGCCTGATGTACGAATTGCCCCTCGCGCTTGAGGATGCACCCCGCCCGATCGGGTTAACCAAGCGGCCCGGTTGGGTGCCGACTTCGGTTCAGCAGTCCTTCATCGACGCCCTTCGCGAGGTTTCGCAGCGCTGGAACGACTAGCGCGCCCGTTCTTCGTAATAGCCCAGCCGTTCCTGTAGCGGGCGGTCATGGACACGCACAAGGAAGGCGTCCTCATCTGCCTGATGGCGGATCGGGGCAAAGACGGGAGCGGTGAACGTGTCCTTGGCCGACCATTCGATGACCTCGGCACCCACTGTGGTACTGCCGCTGCCGCTGACGACATGGAAGGCGGCCGAACTGGACCTGAGCGGCGGCTCGGCCACCTGCCCCTTTCCCAGGAACATGGCGGTGAAGCCCATCGTCGGCAGCACATCGGCGCCGGTTTCGGGATTGACATAGTCGAGTTCGGCCATGCCATCCGATGCATAGCTCGCCATCTCGCGCAGCGCCGCCTCGGTTCGGGCCCAGGGATAACGCATCATCGGATAGCGGCGCGCCTGCCCCGCATTCCGGCTTGGGGCAAGACCGGAAGAAAGGTATTCGACCTGGCTCGCGTCAGGACGGTTGCGCTGTGCCTGAAGCGGGCCTTCGACGGCGTAAGAGCCTTCCAGATAGACAAACAATGGCAGGTCCAGCGCATCCAGCCAGACCACAGGTTCATCGCCATCATGGCCATGGTCATGCCATTCGCCGCCGGGCGTCAGGACAAGATCGCCCTCTTCCATCGGAAGCCTTTCGCCATCCACAACGGTATATCCGCCGGTCCCTTCGACCACGATGCGCACGGCAGAGGGCGTGTGAACATGAGCCGGCGCGGTCTCGCCGGGCAGCAACAGTTGCATTCCGAGGTAAATCGACGAAGTTGCCTGCATCGCCCCTGGCCCACGGCCGGGATCGGACAGGACCAGAACACGACGCTCGGCCTTCTCCACCGGCGTCAGCTCACCGGCGCGCATCAGCAAGGGACGCAGCGCCTGATACGACCAATACCCCGGCCTGGTCACCGGACGCGGTGCGTCGTGGGGCAGAACGTTGCGCATCATCGGCCAGAGTGGAGCGACACCAGCGGCCGTCATATCTGCGCGATAATCCTCGGGCAGTTCCTCAAGCGTTCCCAACTGTTCCGACATGACGTTCCTCCCAATACCGGATTTGCTATGTATGCTTATCATACGCATACTTGTCAACGTGCCCTCACCGTCTATCCTGCCCGCCAAAAGGAGCGCGCATGTCCGACCTCTACTCTATGCCGGGACACCTGATCCGGCGGCTGCACCAAATCTCAACCGCGATCTTCCAGGAGCGGACGCGGACCGCCGGCTTTGACCTGACGCCGGTGCAATTCGCTGCACTGGACACGCTTAGCCGCCATCCCGGAATCGATCAGGCGACTCTCGCTCACCTGATCGCCTATGATCGCGCGACCATCGGCGGTGTGGTGGACCGGCTGGAAACCAAGGGTCTATTAGAACGCACCGTCAGCAAAAAGGACCGTCGCGCACGCATCGTGACCCTTTCGGACGCTGGCGCGGCCCTGTTGGCCAGGGTCACACCGGTCGTCCAAGACCTCCAGGGGGAGATCCTCGCCGGGCTGGACGCCGACGAACAAAATCAATTCCTTGAACTCGCACGGAAATCCGCGGCGGCCGGGAGAACCTAGACGGCATCGACAAGCCGCACGGCCACCCCGTCGGCCTGCATCGCGTCATCCACCCGGTCGAGCCGGAGATAGGCTAGTCCATGGCCACCGGACTGAGTGTAGAGCGTCCCAGCCTCTTTGCCCGCGCCATTCACGATCGTGGCGCCTGTTGCAGCCCCGCCCTGAACTGCCACACGGTAGAGCCCCTTGCGCAGCGTTGTCTTGTGCTTCATCCGCGCCGTGACTTCCTGGCCGACATAGCAGCCCTTCTTGAAATCGACACCGTTCAGCCGTTCGAAGCCCAGTTCCAAGGGATAGGAGTCGTTTGGCACCAGCTCGACGCCACTTTCCGGCACGCCGGCTTCGACGCGAAGCGCGGCCCAGTCGACGTCCTGCCCGGATCGCCCATCGTAGGCCCGCCAGCCAAGACGGTCATCGCGCGGATCGGCAAAAGCCCCCTCGGGCACGGGCCCGATGCCGCGCGCGACAGCGATCCCGGTTTCCTCGATGGCGACATCGGCCCTCAATCGGTACATCGAAAGCCGCTGGGTCAAACCATTTGCGAGCGGTTCAGCCACGTCCAAAAGGATCGCATCGCCATCCGGCACGAGGAAAAAATCGGCCAGATACTTGCCCTGCGGCGTCAGCAAGGCCGCCCAGACAGCCCCCGATGCCAATTTTGACACGTCATTGGTGACGAGATTTTGCAAAAACTCTTCCCGGTCTGCGCCGGTGATCCGATAGACCTTGCGATTGGTCATGCGCCACTCCATGGACTCTGCGATCTATATAGGCCGTGCGACGATGATCTGCACCACATCAGCCAGTGCTGAATTGAAGCTCGTACAACCGTGCGTAGACACCGCCACGAGCCAACAGCTCCTCGTGGGTTCCCTCGTCGACAACGCAACCTTGCTCCATCACAATGATCTTGTCGGCGTTGCGGATCGTCGACAGGCGATGTGCGATGACCAATGTCGTGCGATCCTTTGACAGGTGGTCCAGCGCTTCCTGCACGCGCTTTTCACTCTCCGCGTCCAGGGCCGAGGTGGCCTCGTCCAAGAGCAGGATCGGCGCATCCCGCAAGACCGCCCGCGCAATCGCGACCCGCTGCTTCTGTCCGCCCGACAGCATAGAGCCACGCGGGCCCGCCGGTGTTTCCAGCCCCATGGGAAGTCCGGCGACGAACTCGGTCAGATTGGCAGCCTCTAACGCCTTCGTCATCTGGTCGTCGCCGACGTTGGCACTGCTGAGAACGATGTTATCGCGAATGGATTCGTCGAACATCGGCGCTTCCTGGGTGACGACCGAGAACAACGAACGCAAATCCGAGAGATCGAGGTCGGTCGACGGAACGCCGCCGATGCTGACCCGTCCGCTTTGCGCATCAACAATACGCGTCAACACATTGAACAGCGTAGATTTCCCTGCGCCAGACGCCCCTACCAGAGCCGTCGTCTGGCCCGCTTTCGCGGTAAAACTCGTGCCGCGCAAGGCTGGCTCATCGCCATAGACGACCACCACGCCGTCGAACACTACGTCCGCGTTCTTCGCATCCGCCACGGCCTTCGGAGCGGCGGGCGACAGTATCGTCGGGCCGACCGTGAAGACTTGCTGGATACGTTCCAGGCTGGCGCGTGCCGACTGCCATGCGGCCGAAATATTGGCCAGCTTGCGCATCGGTTCGAACAGCATCGCCATGGCGGTAAAGAACGACATGAACTGACCGACGGTCTTGTTGCCGTCGATGATCTCGTTGCCGCCGTACATCACGACCCCGAAAAAGCCCAATGCAGCCACGAGATCCATCGCCGATGGAACGCCCGCGCTGCCGGTGCGCGCCTTCATTTCCTGTCGCAGATATCCGCTGACCTCGTTTTCGAACCGGCGCGATTCATGGCGTTCGCTGTTGTTCAGCTTGATCGTGTTCACGCCGTGGAAGATCTCATCCAGCCGCGTGGACAACCTCGCCGCCGCCTCACGCGCGGCGTAGGTCTTTTTGCGCACATAGCGCTGCATCACCAGGATCGGCCCCAGGAGCAGCGGGACGCCCGCGACCGCGACAAGCGTCCAGCGCCAATCGACCGAGATCGCGACACCCAGCAGCGCCGCAACCGAGATGACCTCGCGCCAGGCGGTGCCCAGAACCTGCAACCAGATCTGGTTCGCGACCGTCGTGTCTCCCCGCACCTTCTCGATCAGCGTACCGGGCGAATTATCCTGGAAATAGGCGCTGTCCAGCGTCAAGAGATGGCGCACCATGTCCCGCTGCATGGCCGTAATGATCCTGAGACCAACGCCATTCATCACAACGCGATGGCCAAAATCCGAGAACGCCCGCAGGACGAAAATCCCGCCGAGCGCTGCAGCCACCCAGAAGACAGCACTCCGATCCTTAGCGATAAAGACCTCGTCGAACATCGGCTGGACGATATAACTTATCGCCCCCAGCATCAGACCCTCGATCGCCATCAGGAACATGCCAAAGAGGATCGCGCGCCAGTGCGGTTTCAGATAGTCGCGCCAGACCCACCTCACCAGGGTCGTCTCGGCCGCGCTGCCGGTATAGCTGTCGATGGTTGACACGGTGTCGGTCACGTCCTGCCTTTGCGAGCCGCTGATCCGCCCTAGCTAGCCTGCTCCCCACTCGGGCACAAGCGCCGCCATTGCGCGGATTGACCTCGCTCTTTGGTCGACCTAGTCCTTGGTGTCACGATTTATAAGGCCTGTTCTCATGTCACTTTCCAAAGGTGCAACCTATCTCGCCATCCCCGGCCCCTCGGTCATGCCAGAGCGCGTTCTGCGCGCCATGCACCGCTCTGCACCGAATATCTACGAGGGCGAGCTTCCAGGCATGATGCCGGACCTCACAGCGAGGCTTAAGGCTGTGGCCCGCACCTCGCAGAACGTGGCGATCTTTATCACCAACGGTCACGGCGCATGGGAAGCAGCCATTTCGAATACGATGTCACGCGGCGACCGGGTATTGGTGCTGGCCACGGGTCGGTTCGCACTCGGCTGGGCCGAGATCGCCCGTGATCTGGGCGTGGAAACCGATATCCTAGACTATGGCAAGCGCAGCCCAATCGACCTGGAAGAGGTCACCGCCAGGCTGAAAACAGATACAGAGGGCCGCTACAAGGCGGTTCTGGCCGTTCACACTGACACGGCCACCTCTCTGCGCAGCGACATCCCCTCCCTGCGTGCGGCCATCGACGCAGCGGACCACCCGGCGCTCTTTATGGTCGACTGCATGGCCTCGATGGGCTGCGACCGGTTCGAGATGGACGCCTGGGGCGTCGATCTTGCCATGGCAGGCTCGCAAAAGGGTCTGATGACACCTCCAGGCCTGGCCTTCCTGTTTTACAGCGACAAGGCAGACAGAGCGCGCGAAACCGCCAATTGCGTGACCTACTATTGGGATTGGCGCAAGCGCACCGATCCCGAGTATTTTTACCAGTACTTCTGCGGCACCGCCCCGACCCACCACGTGTACGGCTTGCGGGAAGCGCTGACCATGATCGAGGAAGAGGGGCTGGAAGCGATCTGGCACCGCCATGCGATACTGTCGCGCGCCATCTGGGCCGCTTTCGAGCACTGGGGTAGCGAGGGGCCGCTGGAGCTGAACATCGCCAATCCCGCTCTGCGCGCCCATTCGGTAACCGCGATCCGCGCCGGTTCGGAAAAGGCGACGGCCTTGCGACAGTGGTGCGAGACAAAGGCCGGCCTAACCCTGGGCATTGGCCTGGGCATGGCCGAGCCGGGCGATCCGGCATGGCACAATTTCTTCCGCATCGGCCACATGGGCCACGTCAATGCGCAAATGATCCTGGGAGCGCTTGCCACGATCGAGGCCGGGCTGGCGGCCGTCGACCTGCCCCATGCCCCCGGCGGCGTCGTCAAGGCCGCTGACGTCATCGCCGACGAGGCCTGAGGCATTCGGGCGTCGATAGAAATACCTGACCGAAAAACGCAGCGTCCACCGGCTCGCTAACCGGTACCGTCCCTGCGTAGGTCAACCGTGATCAGTCGGTCGGCAACCCAGCTGACCAACCCCACGATCACCAGCCCCCAAACCACCCAAATGGCGAAGAGGACAGTGAACACAAGGAAAAAGGCCGACACCAGGAAGGCATTTGTATAATCTTCAACAACCATGGATGCCCCCTTGCGAACAGCCGACAGGCCAACCCTAGCGCTGTTCCTTCGCAAAACGAGCATAATTTTTCGTGAACTCTGGCTCAGGCGCGGACATCCGCCAATGCCTCGGGCAAGACGGCCTCGAAAACGTCGAGATCCGCGTCTGTGCCCGCTGAAACCCGGATGCAGCGATTGCCGGGGGCCGCGAATGGCATCCGCACGAAGACATCCCGCGCAACCAGGGCGTCCAAGATGGACTTGGCAAAGGCCGCGTCGCGCCCGCAATCGATTGTCACGAAGTTGGTCGCCGATGGCAAAGGCTCCAGCCCGTTGGCCCTAGCGATCGCCCCGATCCTCTCCCGGGCCGCGGCGACACGCTTTGTGACGTCGGCGATCCATCCTGGATCCTGTAGCGACGCCAGGGCAGCCGCCTGGCTGACCCGGCTCATCGCGAAATGATTGCGGACCTTCTCGAAGCTGCGAATGACCTCCCGCGCGCCGAAAGCATAGCCGACGCGCAGCCCCGCCATGCCATGCGCCTTGGAGAAGGTCCGCATCCGGATCACGCGGGGATCGTTGATATCGATCGTCGGCACGGCCCCGGCAGGAGCAAACTCGACATAGGCCTCGTCCAGGATCAGCATGCAATTCTCGGGCAAATCGGCAACCATCGCCTCAGTGACCTCAGCACTGTGCCAGCTGCCCATTGGGTTGTCCGGATTGGCGAAGTAGACCATCTTGGCCGCGCTCTCGCGTGCAGCTGCCAAAAGGCTCTCGGGGTCTTCCTTGTCGTCGACGAATGGAACAGAAATCAACTCGCCTCCGTATCCCGCGACATGGTAGTTGAACGTCGGATAAGCCCCGTCCGAGGTCACGACGCGATCACCCGGCCCAACGAAAAGGCGCACCGCATAGCCAAGCAGGCTGTCGACACCCTCGCCCACGACCACCTGGTCAGGCGAGATGCCCAGGTGTTGGCCCAAAGCGTGGCGCAGATCATGATTTTCCGGATCGCCGTACATCCAGGCCTCGCTGGCCACCTCACGGATCGCTTCGATGGCGCGCGGGGATGGGCCGAAAACGCTTTCGTTCGCCCCTAGCCGCGCCTTGAACTGGCGGCCGGTCCGGCGCTCGATGGCTTCGGGACCGACAAACGGAACGGTGGCAGGAAGGCCTTGGGCCAGCGGAGTTTCAGACGGTGTTTTCATGGGCCGGAGAATGCACGCGAATCCCGGTCCGGCGCAATGAAAACGGCCTCACCCAGAAAAGGCGAGGCCGCTCCACACACGCAGGGATCAGACCGGTTCGGCCGCAACCCAGGCATTTTCGGAAATTGCGGTTCCCGAAAACTTGTCTCTTCAGGCAGTGCCCCAGACAATTCCAAACACCGCCCGGTTCCTTCAGATCACGACCACGTCCAGCGGCGGAAAGCCATTGAAGCCAACCGACGAATAGGACGACGTGTAGGCGCCGCAGTTGCGGATCACCACCTTGTCGCCCGCTTTCAGCGACAGGGGCAGCGACACCGGCCGTTTTTCGTAAAGTACATCGGCGCTATCGCAGGACGGACCGGCGAGGATGCAGGGCCCCATGGCGTCGCCATCGCGCATGGTGACAAACTGGTAGCGGATCGCTTCGTCCATGGTCTCGGCCAGGCCTGAGAACTTGCCGATATCCAGGTATACCCAGCGATGCAGTTCGCTTTCCGACTTGCGGCTGACCAGCAGGATCTCGGCGGCAATCGCCCCAGCATCCGCCACCATTCCGCGGCCCGGTTCAGCCATGACAGTGACACCACCGAAACGCGCGCGCACCTGGCGCATGACGCCGGCCGCATAGGCGGTCGCAGGTTCGACAGCCTCGCCGTAGAACGCCGGGAAACCGCCACCGATGTTTAGCAAAGACAGTTCGTGACCAGCCTCCATCGCGGCTTGCCAAACGGCGTGCACCTGGTCGAGAACCGGTCCCCACATGTCGGCATTGCGTGTCTGAGAGCCAACGTGGAACGAGAAACCCAACGGGTTCAGCCCCAACTCTTTCGCACGGTCCAACAGGTCCAGCGCCATCTCGCCATGGCAGCCAAACTTGCGGCTGAGCGGCCAGTCGGCCTGGCTGTTCTCAACGATCAGACGAATATAGACACCGACACCCGGCGCATTCTCGGCAATCTTGACCAGTTCCTCCTCGGCGTCGGCTGCGAACAGGCGCAGACCGGCATCATAGGCAAAGGCAATGTCCGAGGCACGTTTGATCGTGTTGCCAAAGCTGATCTGATCAGGACGGGCACCCTGGCTCAGGCACAGTTCGATCTCGCCGCGCGAGGCCGCATCAAAATGGCCGCCAAGGTGCACCAGGCGCTCGACGATTTCTTTCGCGGGGTTTGCTTTCACCGCGTAGTGGATCAGCGCATCGCCCAGACCGTCTTGCAGGGCCAGAAAATTGTGCTCAACCCGATCCACGTCCAGAACCAGTGTCGGACGATCGAAAACATGGGCTTTGGCAAAGGTTTCGGCGCGCGAAAAAGACTCGGAGGCCGGCAGGCCAACGTGGTGCATCGTCATGGTCATCTCCAATAGACCCGGCCATATATGACCGCTCACTTCCAAGGGAGACGTTACCGTCGCTACGTAAACACGGGCGTTTTCGATGCCGGCCAGAGGCGCGTGCGTTGGCGTCTGTGCGCGGGCGTATGGAGCCATTTGCTGAGTCGCGCAAGAAGAAAATTCAATAAATTTTCGCGCTCGGAAAAGCCGCGAAAAATGCAACATCCCACAAGGTTTCCCGTCTGGGTCCGGATGGTCTAACCTAGGGGCAATCACAAGCGGTTCACCAATGCGATCGGGGGCATGAAACCATGACATTCACCACCGCCATTCGTACCTGCCTGTCAAAATACGCGACATTCTCGGGCCGCGCATCGAGACCCGAGTTCTGGTGGTTCGTGCTGTTCTATTTCCTGGTCGGCGCGGCGATTGACGTCCTGGATGCCCTGTTCTTCGGATACGTCGGATTCCTCAATACCCTTTTCGACCTGGCGATGTTCCTTCCCCTGACTGCGGCAGGCTGGCGTCGTTTGCAGGACAGCTCGCGACCGGGCTGGATGATCCTAATCCCCTTGCTTGTCATCGCTCTCAGCATGGCGGTCGTTGTCACCGGAATCTGGGGCTACTTTGCGATGGAAGAACAGGGCACCTATTCCGAGGTTCTGAACGAATTCGCCGGACCTCTTGCCATGGGCGGTCTCATCGCTTTGGGCATCGTTCAATTCGGCACCCTTGCCATGATGGTCTGGTGGCTGACCCGACCCGGCGATGCCGGCCCGAATGCCTCGGGTCCGCCGCCTGTATAGCGCCAAGACAAGACGGCCCGACCCTGCTAGGACCCGGACATGACTCGCGTGATCCTGTTCAACAAACCCATGGGTGTTCTCAGCCAGTTCACGGACGAGAAATCCCCCTCACCCCGCCCGACCCTGTCGGGTTTCGGTCTTCCGCCCGGTGTCTACGCCGCAGGGCGTCTTGACCGCGACAGCGAAGGACTTTTGGTCCTCACCGACGACGGCCGCCTGCAGGCGCGCATCGCTTCACCCAAGGCAAAGACCCGCAAAACCTACCTTGCCCAGGTCGAGGGAGACCCGACCGACGACGACCTCGCCCCTCTGCGCACCGGCCTGACACTCAAAGACGGCCCCACCCGCCCCGCCAAGGCATGCCTGATCGACCCGCCCGCGATCTGGGACCGAGAGCCGCCCGTGCGTGTCCGCAAATCCGTCCCTGACCGCTGGATCGAAGTCACCCTGACCGAAGGCCGTAACCGCCAGGTCCGCCGCATGTGCGCCGCCATCGGCTTTCCCTGCCTCAGGCTGGTGCGCTGGCAGATCGGGCAATGGTCGGCTGACGGCCTACAGCCGGGTCAGTGGCGAGTGACCGAGGCAAACCGCACCTGAAAAACAAAAAGGGCGCCTTTGGGGCGCCCTTCTTTTTATGAGACATGCTCGCGCAATGCGCGAAGGATGAGATCGCTCGCTAGTCGATCTTGGGCAACAGGTTGTCCAGGCTGGCTTTGGCATCACCATAGAACATCCGCGTGTTCTCTTTGTAGAACAGCGGGTTCTCGATGCCCGAATAGCCCGTGCCCTGTCCGCGTTTGGACACGAACACCTGCTTGGCCTTCCACACTTCCAAGACCGGCATCCCGGCGATCGGAGAGTTCGGATCGTCCTGCGCCGCCGGGTTCACGATGTCGTTCGAACCGATGACGATCGCGACGTCCGTATCCGGGAAGTCGTCGTTGATCTCGTCCATCTCCAGCACAATGTCGTAAGGCACCTTGGCCTCGGCAAGAAGCACGTTCATGTGCCCTGGCAGACGCCCGGCAACGGGGTGGATCGCAAAGCGCACTTCCTTGCCCTGTGCCCGCAACTTGCGCACCAACTCGCTGACAGACTGCTGCGCCTGTGCCACCGCCATGCCGTAACCCGGCACGATGACCACACTGTCAGCATCGTTCAAAGCTGCGGCCACACCATCGGCGTCGATGGCGATCTGCTCGCCCTCGACTTCCATCGCAGGGCCACCGTCGCCGCCAAAGCCGCCCAGGATGACCGACACGAAGTGACGGTTCATTGCACGGCACATGATGTAGGACAGGATCGCACCCGACGAGCCGACCAGCGCACCCGTAACGATCAAGAGGTCATTGCCGAGGGTAAAGCCGATGGCCGCTGCCGCCCAGCCGGAATAGCTGTTCAGCATCGACACGACCACGGGCATGTCCGCGCCGCCGATCCCCATGATCAGGTGCCAGCCGATGAATCCCGCGATCAGTGTCACCAGAACCATTGTCCAGATATCGGCACCCGAGAAGTACATCAGGCCAAGGATCACCGACACAGCCAGCGCAATCGCGTTCAACCAATGTCCCGAGATGAACGGGATGGCCGCGTCGGGGTGTGGCAGGGACAACTTTTTCGGCTTGCCGTCGATCTTGCCGGCCAACTTGCCGAAGGCGACGATCGAACCGGTGAACGTGACGGCCCCGATAAAGATACCGAGGAAGACCTCGACCTTCAGGATCGCGATCTCGGTGGCGTCTTTTTTCCACAGCTTCTCGCCAAAGGCGGTTAGGTCTGCGCTGTGCAGATCGACGCCCGAGTCCTTGATGGCCGTGACCGCGCCCAGCATGATGTCGGCGTTAAGACCGATGAACACGGCCGCCAAACCCACAAAGGAGTGCAGCGCGGCGACCAGCTGCGGCATCTCGGTCATCTGCACCTTGCTGGCCACATATTGACCCGCAAAGGCGCCGGCCGCGACAGCAACGATGATCAGAGCAATGTTCTGCACACCCGGTGCCAAGATCGTGGCCACCACGGCGATGGCCATACCGACGATACCATACCAGACGGCGCGCTTGGCACTTTCCTGGTTCGACAGGCCGCCAAGCGACAGGATGAACAGAACCGAAGCCGCGATATAGGCGGCAGAGACAAGTCCGTTGGACAGCATACCCTCAGCCTCCCTTTACGACTTCTGGAACATGGCAAGCATCCGGCGTGTCACCTGGAAGCCACCAACGATGTTGATCGACGCAATCAGGACGCCGATGAAACTGAGCAGTACCACAAGCCAGTTGCCCGAGCCGATCTGCAACAGCGCGCCCACGACAATGATGCCGGAAATGGCGTTCGTCACCGCCATCAGCGGCGTATGCAGAGCGTGGCTGACGTTCCAGATCACCTGGAAGCCCACGAAACAGGCCAGTGCAAAGACGATAAAGTGGCTCATGAAGCTTGCCGGGGCATAGGCACCGATCAAAAGCATCACCGCGCCCCCGATGGCCAGCATTGTCACCTGACGACGGGTGGCCTCCTTGAAGGCCGCCACTTCCTGCGCCTTCTTCTCTTCCGGAGTCAGCTCTTTCGGCTTGTCCTTCTTGGGCTGCGCCGCAATCGCCTGTGTTTTCGGCGGCGGGGGCGGCCATGTGATTTCACCCTCGTACGTCACGGTCGCGCCGCGGATCACGTCGTCTTCCATGTTGTGCACGACCTGGCCATCCTTCTCGGGCGTCAGGTCGGTCATCATGTGACGGATGTTCGTGGAATAAAGCAGCGATGACTGCGCCGCCATCCGAGACGGGAAATCGGTGTAACCGACGATGGTAACCCCATTGTCCGTCACGATTTTCTGGTCCTTTTCGGTGAGTTCGCAGTTGCCGCCACGCTCGGCCGCCAAGTCGACGATGACCGAGCCGGGTTTCATCATCTCGACCATGTCCTTGGTCCACAGTACCGGCGCATCGCGGTTCGGGATCAGGGCCGTGGTGATGACGATGTCAATATCCGGCGCAAGTTCGCGGAATTTCTCAAGCTGCTTTTCACGGAACTCGGGCGACGACGGAGCGGCATAACCGCCCGTGGCGGCACCATCGGTCTGTTCGTCCTCGAAGTCCAGATAGACGAACTCGGCGCCCATCGACTCGATTTGCTCGGCCACTTCGGGACGCACGTCGAAAGCGTATGTAATAGCGCCAAGCGACGTCGCCGTCCCGATGGCGGCCAGACCGGCCACGCCGGCGCCGACAATCAGGACCTTGGCCGGGGGCACCTTACCAGCGGCCGTAACCTGGCCGGTAAAGAAGCGGCCAAAATTATTTCCTGCTTCGATAACGGCGCGATAGCCTGCGATATTCGCCATGGATGACAAGGCGTCCATCTTCTGAGCGCGGCTGATCCGCGGCACCATATCCATAGCGATGACGTTGGCCTTCTGCTCTTTGGCAGTCTCCAGCAAGGCCTCATTCGCCGCCGGGTAGAAGAACGAAATAAGTGTCTGACCCTCGGACAGCTTCTTGGTTTCGGCCTCGGTCGGCGGCTGCACCTTGGCAACGACGTCGGCGTCTTTCCAGACGGCTGCGCCGGTTACGACCTTGACGCCAGCATCCTTGTAGGACTGGTCGTCAAATCCGGCGGCCTCACCGGCACCCTTCTGGATCAGGCATTCATAGCCCAACTTCTGAAGGTCTTTGGCACTTTGCGGCGTCATCGCCACCCGTGCCTCACCTGTCGCCGTTTCCTTCGGCGCTCCGATCTTCATGGGCGTCATCCCCCCGGGTTAACTGTTTTTGTCGGGCATCCACCCGCGTTCGAGATGTTTACTCAGCGGCAGCCCGTTAGACAAGGCACTCAATCGGCGCAGGCTGTATTTCAGAGGATATGGACCGGTATGGAGCATCCACGTCGGTCGCCGCTCGGCAATCCGCTGCACTGTTGGCGCCCCATGCGGGAACACCATTCACACCCGGTTTTCACGTGAATTTCGACGCCGGTGCCCGGCTGCCCAGTGATATGGCTCTTCGCAACATCTTGGGGGTCGGCGCGAAATACAACGCAACTATTGCGAAATATATCGTGGTGTAGCTATATTTGGGTATCGAATCTTTCCCGCCGCTGCCAGCTGCCAGGGAAAGCAATAATAGAACTTGGGGGCGAGCGGTCTGTCCGCTTGATTGGTCTGCTTATGCCAGACGGCTATAGCGTCATCCATGGCGATGGAAAGTGCCATACGCGCAATGCGATCGCGGATCTGCGGGTCGGGCAGCTGTTAGACACACCGCGCAACGGTCGGAGCGATGCCACGCTGACCGGCGGGCCACGCATCAAGGCCGGAGGTGCGTCCCCGGACAGCGAAGACATCATCTGTTTTACGGCAGGAACTCTGATCAAGACACCGCGCGGCGAGCGCCGCATTGAAACCCTTTGCCCCGGCGATACCGTCCTGACACTCGACAACGGACCGCAGCCTCTGCGCTGGATCGGCAAGGAGACCGTGCGGGCCTCGGGCAACCTTGCCCCGATCCGATTTGCCAAGACGGCGTTCGGCGGCCATCGCGATCTGCTGGTCTCCCCCCAGCACCGGATGCTGTTTCGCGGTCCCACGGCGGAAATGCTGTTCGGTAGGCGCGAGGTCCTCGCCCCTGCGAAAAGCCTGGTCGATGAATACTCGGTGACAACCGAATTCGGCGGCATGGTCACCTATGTGCACCTGCTGTTCGACCGGCACCAAATCGTCTTTGCAAACGGCATTCCGAGTGAAAGTTTCTATCCGGGCACATCTGAGCTCGAGTCGCTGCCGGACGCCTCGCGCCAGGAAGTCTTCCGTCTCTTTCCCGAGTTGCGCAGCAACTTCGGCGGCTATGGCCCGGCCAGCCGCACTTGCCTGTCAGGGCAGGCTGCCCGCGCCCTGGCTACTGCTTGAACCAGCTGTCGTAGTCGCTGACCAAAAGATGGGTCGGCGCGACGTCTTCCTCGACTTCGGCAAAGCGGCCGATCGGTTCGCGGAAGATATTGTCGGTGACATCGTCGTTAACAGTCGAAACTTCACCGATCAACACATCGCCCCCCTCGCCCCAGAAGGCATGCCAGTCGCCAGGGTTGAGCGTGATGCTTTCACCCGGCTCCAACATCAGAATGTCCCCCGGCGCAACGTCGCGCGCGATCCCGTCGGTCAGCACCCTGACACCCCGGCTATTATCAAAACTGCCCATCTCGTCCGAACCGTATAACTCCACCGCCAGCGTTGCGCCCCCACGGTTGATGATGTCTTCGGACTTGATGACATGGGTGTGCATCGGGCTGATCTGGTCTTTGCGGCTGATTAGCAGCTTTTCGGCATAGACCATACCGCGCCCGCGTTCGAGATCGGACAGAAAGCCGTTTCTCAAGGTGAACAAAAAAAGGCCGAGAGCGTCGAAATTTCCCTGGCCATAGTCGGTGATGTCCCAGCCCATGCGGGCTTCCGCGATCCGGCGTGCCGATCCGTCACTGACGCGGGCACGAAATTCGTCGGGCGTCCAATAGGCAAAGGGCGGCAAGGTGAAGCCATAGCTTTTCATCATGTCGTCGGCTGCGGCCATGATGCTGTTGATCTCGGAACGTTTCATGACGCCATGAGACCCCAACCCGGTCCGTGAGGAAAGCGGAAAATGCCGGATGGTCCGCGCGCATTCCGGCAGGGCGAACCCACCCGCCCCCTGCGGATAACCAGGCGTGATAGAAACGTGATCTATGCGCTGCGCAGACGCTCGGGACGTTCTCCGGCGCTCCACTTGCGCAGCGCATCGCCAAAGGCCTCGAACAGAGGCCGCGAGACCGGATCGTCCCAAGCCTTGTACTCAGGATGCCACTGCACCCCAAGGGCAAAGCCAGGCGCGCCCTCGACATAGATCGCTTCGGGCGTGCCGTCGGGCGCATGGCCGTCGATCACGATGCGATCGCCCTTTTCCTTGATGCCCTGCCCGTGCAGCGTATTGGTCATCACCGTCGAGGACCCGAAAATCCGGTGGAACACGCCGCCTTCGGTCAGGGTTACCTCGTGGCGCAGCTCGAACTTTTCCTCGATCGTACCATCGGGCGGCATGCGGTGGTTTATGCGCCCTGGCAAATCGCGGATCTCGGGGTGCAGCGTCCCGCCCATGGCGACGTTCAACTCCTGGAACCCGCGGCAAATCGCCAGGATCGGCTGGCCGTCTGCCACGCATTCGCGGATCAGACGCAACGCCACCTGGTCCCGCGACCGGTCAAAAGTTCCGTGGGCCGGCGTCGCTTCTTCCCCGTATTCTTCCGGGTGGACGTTCGCCCGCCCGCCTGTGAACAGAAACCCGTCACAGGCGCCACGCAATTCTTCGAAATCGATCAGTCCGGGACAGGTCGGCACGATGAGCGGCTGCGCGTTCGACACCCGCCGGACCGCCTCACTGTTCATCCGCCCGCCCAGGTGGACGGGATACTCATCGTTCAGAAGATGTGCGTTTCCTATGATTCCAACGACTGGCATGGATCAAACCCTAATGATGACATCCATAGTATGACACCCCGTTCGTGCACAACAGATTGCAATTTGCACAGGAACATGTGCGATTTACGGCAATTACCTGCAAGTGCGGCCAAAAATCAGGCGGCTTCTCCTCCAATCACAACGATGGCCTTGGCCGGACGGTCCCCAAGACAGAGGTAACTGTGGTCGAAGCCAGCATCGAAATAAACCGAGTCCCCCTGGGCCAGTTCATGCACCTGCCCGTGGATTTCAAGCCCCAAGCGGCCTTCAAAAACATAGATCAGTTCTACCCCCGCATGATTATGAGGCTCGGTCGCTGGCCTGTCAGCCAAAAATTCAGCGAGATAACTCTCGATCGCCTTGTCCGAGACGGGAAAATCGAGGCTTTCGAACAAGAACACGGGCCGTCCCTTTGGCTTGTCGGGAAGGCGCAGGCGATCCTTCCGGCGTATCACTTCGATAATCGGAGCGCCTTCGTTCATGAAAAAGTGGTCCAGCCCCACGCCGAACACCATGGCGATCTTCAACAGGGTCGGTAAGGTCGGAACAATCTGGCCGCGCTCGATCTTGGACAACATCCCCGCCGACAGCCCGCTGTGGTCGCCAAGCTGAGCCAATCCGAGGCCCTTTTCCGCTCGCAGGCGCCGCACCTTTGGGCCGATTCGATAGGTTGCCAGCCCCTCGGAAAGGGTGTCCGGCAGTATCTCGTTTTCACGCGAAGCAACAGTCATGGCGGCTTTTTTCCTGATGTGAAAAAATCTTTCGTTTATGGCAATTTTTACTATCAAGCAATTTTTTTTCCCGTCAAGACATTGCACATCGAACGGCGCAGAACGCGTCCGTCATGCAACCAAAAGGAGACACAAGATGCCTCGCTTTCTGAAGAACACAGTCATCGCCAGCACCCTGGCCGTCACGCTTGCCGCTGCCCCGGCCGCTATCCACGCCGAAACCGCCAAGCAGGATATCGTCGACACCGCTGTGTCGGCTGGCACCTTTGAGACGCTCGCTGCCGCGCTGACAGCCGCCGGGCTGGTCGACACACTGAAGGGCGACGGCCCCTTCACAGTGTTCGCCCCGACCGACGAAGCCTTTGCCGCTCTTCCCGAAGGCACGGTTGAGAACCTGCTGAAGCCGGAGAACAAGGACCAGCTGATCGCCGTGCTGACGTACCACGTCGTTCCCGGCAAGGTGATGTCGACCGACCTTACGGACGATATGTCTGCAACGACTGTCCAGGGTTCGTCTGTCATGATCGACCTCGACAACGGCGTCATGGTTGACGACGCGACCGTCGTTGCCGCCGACATCGAGGCCGCAAACGGCGTCATCCATGTGATCGACACGGTCATCCTGCCCAAGAGTTAATCCTGGAAAACAGGAGCGCCCGGCCGGGCGCTCCTTGCTCCCCGAAAGGACACATCATGAACCGCAGAACCTTTTTCGCCGCCGCGGCGGCCTCCTCGCTGCTGGCGGGCTGCGCTGCAATGACTAACGAACCGGACATCGTCGATATCGCCGCCTCGAACGACGATTTCTCGACGCTTGTGGCTGCCGTAAGTGCCGCCGGTCTTGTCGAAACGCTGAAAGGCGACGGCCCATTCACCGTGTTTGCTCCCACCAACGCGGCGTTCGCCGCCCTGCCCGAGGGCACGGTTGAGAACCTGCTGAAGCCCGAAAACAAGGACCAGCTGACCGCGATTTTGACCTATCACGTGGTGCCGGGCAAAGTGATGGCGGCGGATGTCGTCAAACTGAGCAGCGCGCCGACCGTGAACGGGAAGCCGTTGCATGTCCGCACCCGCGACGGTGTCGTGCACATCAACAACTCTCAGGTCACCGCGACCGACATCCAGGCGTCGAACGGCGTGATTCACGTCATCGACACGGTGCTGATCCCCTGACCCTCAACGCGCACGGACGTCCTCAGCTCCGTGTGTCCCCGAAAGCCGTCCGCACTCCCGGCGGGCGGCTTTCTCTTACCCAGGCTTTGAACTCCGGCTGTCGGCGTTGAACCTTGCCTGCGGGCGTGCATAACTTCGGGCAACCTGACACTTTCGGAAGCCCCGATGAAAGATACGCCCAACCCGACCGTCCGCCTGGCGGATTATCAGCCACCCGCGTTCCTGATTGATGGCGTCAACCTTACGTTTCGCCTGCACCCCACTGAAACAAGGGTTATTTCCCGGATTTTCTTCCGCCAGAACCCGACCAACCCGGCACGGACCCTTCGCCTCGACGGCGAAGATCTGGACCTCATACGCGCGATGATCGACGGACACCCCGTTGACCCTATGATCGACACCCAAGGCCTGACTGTGCCCGTGCCGGACACTCCCTTTACCTGGGAATGCGAGGTCGAGATCTCGCCCGAATCCAACACCCGGCTCGAAGGGCTCTACATGTCGAACGGCATGTACTGCACGCAATGCGAGGCCGAGGGCTTTCGCCGCATCACCTTTTACCCCGACCGCCCCGATGTCATGGCGCCCTTCACCGTGAGAATCGAAAGTGAGCAGCCGGTCATGCTGTCGAACGGCAACCCGACCGCCTCGGGCGACGGATGGGCCGAATGGCACGACCCCTGGCCCAAGCCCTCCTATCTCTTCGCCCTTGTCGCCGGCGACCTGACCGCCCATTCGGGCAGGCACACCACCTCCGAAGGCCGCGACGTCGCGCTGAACATCTGGGTCCGCCCCGGCGACCAGGATCGCTGCGCCTATGCCCTCGATGCCCTGAAACGCTCAATGGATTGGGATGAAGCCACTTATGGCCGGATTTATGACCTCGACGTCTTTAACCTTGTCGCCGTCGACGATTTCAACGCCGGGGCGATGGAGAACAAGGGGCTGAACATCTTCAACTCGAAATACGTCCTCGCCTCGCCCGAAACTGCGACCGACCGCGATTACGAGTTTATCGAAGGTATCATCGCCCATGAATACTTTCACAACTGGACCGGAAACCGCATCACTTGCCGCGACTGGTTCCAGCTTTGTCTGAAAGAGGGGCTGACCGTCTTTCGCGACCAACAATTTTCGGGCGACATGCGCAGCCAAGCGGTCAAACGCATCGACGATGTGCAGATGCTGCGCGCCCGGCAGTTTCGCGAAGACAACGGACCGCTTTCGCATCCCGTAAGGCCCGCAGCCTATCAGGAGATCAACAACTTCTATACCGCCACCGTTTATGAAAAGGGCGCCGAGGTGATCGGCATGTTGAAGACCCTTGTCGGCGACGACGGCTATGCCAGGGCGCTGGACCTATACTTTGATCGCCACGACGGCGACGCGGCCACGATCGAGGACTGGCTGACGGTGTTCGAAGACGCTACCGGACGTGACCTTTCGCAATTCGCCCGCTGGTATTCCCAGTCCGGCACGCCACGTCTCAACGTCACGGACGAATTTAACGACAGCACCTATACCCTTCATTTCGAACAGAAAACTCCCGCAACGCCCGGTCAGGAGACCAAGGCTCCCCAGGTCATCCCGATTGCCGTCGGGCTGCTTTCTCCCAACGGCGATGAAACGGTGCCGACAACCGTTCTCGAGATGACAGAAGCGCGCCAAAGCTTTTCCTTCGATGGCCTCGGCGCCAAGCCAGTGCCTTCTATCCTGCGCAACTTTTCGGCCCCGGTCATCCTTGAGAGGAAAACCAGCCGTGAAGAACGGCTTTTGCTCCTGGCCCACGACACCGACCCCTTCAACCGCTGGGAAGCCGGGCGGCAACTGGCCAAAGACGAACTAATCGCGCGCGTCACGGGAGGGGGCGGGCCTTCGGATTCCTTCCTCGGTGCGCTGGACAACCTGGCAGCGGACGAGTCCACCGACCCCGCCTTCCGCGCCTTTGCGCTGTCCCTGCCCTCGGTTGATGACATCAGCCAGGCCCTTTTCGACTCTGGCCAGACCCCGGACCCGGTTGCGATCCACCGCGCACGCGACGGTGTTCTGGCGGAAATGGGCCGTGCGCTGCGCATGACGTTGGAGCGGCTCTTTGACGCCATGGCCGTGCCCGGGCCCTACAGCCCCGATGCCACCTCGGCGGGCAAACGCGCACTGCGCCTGAAGGCCCTGTCGCTGATCGTACAGGGCGATCCGGGTGAGGTCGGTCGCGCGAAGAACCTGTTTGGCAGCGCCGACAACATGACCGAAAGCCTGGGGGCCCTCGCAATCCTCATCCGCGAAGGGGAAGATCAGGAATCTGTCATAACTTTCTATAATCGTTGGAAAAACAACTCCAATGTTCTTGACAAGTGGTTCTCTTCCCGGATTGTCAACGCTGACCCGGGAGCGGCGGTTCAGGTCGCAAAAACGCTCTGTGACCACCCCGACTTCACTTGGAAGACCCCCAACCGTTTCCGAGCGGTGATCGGCTCGCTCGCCAGCAACACGGCCGGTTTCCACGATCCCAGCGGCGCCGGCTATGCCTTCCTCGCCGACTGGCTCATCCGGCTTGATCCGGTGAACCCGCAGACCGCTGCCCGCATGGCCACGGCTTTCGAAACCTGGCGGCGTTATGACGGCGATCGGCAGGGGCAGATGACCGATGCCCTGAAGCGCATCCTCGCCACCAAACCAAGCCGCGACATGACCGAAATCGCCACCCGCATTCTGGGAGAAAACGCATGACCAAGACAGTCCTGATAACCGGGGCCTCCGCCGGCATCGGCGCTGCTGCGGCCCGACTGGCCGCCCGAGACGGCTGGGACGTCGCCATCGGCTATCGCAGCGACAAGTCTGGTGCAGAAAGCGTCAGAAAAGACGTCGAAGCTCTTGGCAGAAAAGCAATCATCCTGCAGGGAGACGTCTCGGATCCCGACCAGATCGCCCGGCTTTTTGATCAGTTCGACGCCGCCTTTCCAAAGCTCGACGGACTGGTGAACAACGCCGGAGTCGTCGATACCGCAGCGCGTGTGGACCAGATGGATCATGCCCGCCTGCGCCGCATGTTCGACACCAACACCCTCGGCCCGATCCTTTGCGCCGGCCAGGCTGTGCGCCGAATGAGCACGGCCCACCGCGGCACTGGCGGCGTCATCGTCAACGTCTCATCGGCGGCGGCGCGCATCGGCTCGGCCGGAGAGTTCGTCGACTATGCCGCCTCAAAGGGAGCGATTGATACCTTTACCAAAGGCCTTGCCGACGAGGTCGCAACCGAGGGCATCCGCGTCACCGCCATTCGCCCGGGCCTGATCGAAACGGCTATTCACGGCAAGGGCGGTGCGCCGGACAGGGCACGCCTTATGGCGGCCAAAGTCCCGATGCAGCGGGTCGGAACGGCCGAGGAAGTCGCCGAGGGAATCGTTTGGCTCATGTCCGACAAATCCTCCTACGTCACCGGCAGTATCCTCGACATCTCGGGCGGGCGCTGAGCACGTTTCCCCACAGGCTCCACAAGAGCCGCAAAGATGGAATTCTTGTTTTATAATAAAGGCTAAGACTACCAACCAGACACCATTTTGGCCGAAATCTGCCGGTCGGGCAGCGAAGAAATTTTCCCGAAAACAGCAATCTGATAGACTGTATGTCACAAGGTTGTTTCGATTTCCGGGTGTTGTGCTGCCAATGAAAGACCGCCTCGATCCCCTGATCGCCGAACGCGCACCGTGGCTGTTCCATGACACGGGCACGGCCCGCCTCGCGCGGAAAACCCTGATGTCGCTCCTGGGCTACAAGCGGACCGTGGCGCTCGGAGAGATGTATCTCGACTGGCCGACCGACCGTATCATGGCGCATATCGCGACGCTCCTCGCCCGCGACCTGAACGTCACGGGGTTGGACAACCTGCCCCGTCAGGGCGCTGCCCTGGTCGTGGCGAACCATCCGACCGGAATCGCCGACGGCATCATGCTGCACAAGGCCATCGCGCCTTTGCGCCCCGACCTGTTCATCTATGCCAACTCGGACATCCTGCGTATCCTGCCGCAGTTCGACAGCCTGGTCGCCCCGGTTGAATGGCAGGTACACAAGCGCACCCGCGCCAAGACGCGGGAAACCATGGAGTATACCCGCAAGGCCATCGACGCGGGCCGCCTCGGTGTCATCTTCCCGTCAGGGCGTCTGGCAAAGCGCAGGGGGCTGAACCTTTACGAGCGCGACTGGATGGCTTCGGCCGCCATGATCGCGCGCAAATTCGATCTGCCAGTCATCCCGCTGAATATCCGGGCGCGAAATTCCGCATTGTTCTATCTCTTCGACCTGATCCACCCGACTCTGCGCGACATCACCCTGTTCCACGAGACTCTGAACAAGGACCGCCAACCCTACCGGCTGACCTTTGGCGAACCCATTTCCCCAACTGCGCTTCCCGAGACCTCGACCGAAGCGATCGAAGTCCTGAAGCGTGCCACGCTCGCCCTTGGCGGACGCCACGCCCCGACGGTATCGCTGGTGCAGAACTCCCGCCGCCCAGGCTGGGCCCGTCAGTTTTGAAAACGCTGTGAAATAGGGCCATTAATACCTGAAATCGTCATAAAGTTGCCGAAAAGGATGGTCAATTTCCGGACAGAACCCGGAGAAGGCCATGGCGTCACAGCAAATTATTGCCCGCCTGTCAGAATTTGCCCAGAAATTCCTGGGCATGCTGACGGCATCCAAAACTGCCTTGTTTACGGCGAACCCGCGCCCTGCGGCCGCGCAATCGCCTACCGAGCCGCCGCTGGATGGATTGCCGGTCGAGCACCAGGACCCCGACCTTGTCGAGCGCTCGGTGATTGCTCACCACGTCGCCCGCCTCATGCTTGCCGACGAGTGGACCGAGATCGCTGACAAGATCGCCGAATGGGAAGCCAGCCTCGCCTCGACACCCGGCGGGCTACGCTACCACGACATCGCCGCCGAAACCGCACTGTCGGGTCTGCAAGGCCTGATTGACGACATGAGCCGCAACGACCTTGCCGACCTTGGCCCGGCTGAGGTCGAACTCTGCCATTTCCTGGATACCTACCGCCAGACACCGGACAACCATATCCTGGCCCTTCTGGCGGCCCGCGCGCATCTTGTCATCGGCGAAGCCTGCCGCGCCGACCATTGGCCCTCCGCGCAACAGCACAGCGCATGGCGGCGCATGGCTCATCATTTCCTGCAGGCGGGCGAAATCCTTGCCGAGTTCGACGCACTCGCCTTCATGTCTCCGCTTCTGGCCGAAGCGCACTATCTGCAGGCGCAGGGGTCGCCCGGCGGCATCCACCAGCTTCCCGGCCTTTTCGAGGACTGGGTCGACCTCGACCCCGCGAACCCGGCCATTTACGAACGCCACGCCGAGTATCTTTGCGACACACGGCTTGTTACCGACGAGGACATCCTGGCCGAATCCGACCGGGCACTGGACCGCACCGAAGAGACGCTTGGCTTTGGCGGCTATGCCCTGTTTTTTCTGCCGCTCCTCGACCAGCGCGACAACGTCCGCCACCTGCTCGACACGGAACTCTTCGCCTCTGCCATGCTGGACCTGGCCTCCATGTCCGCCAGTCAGTCTGAGGTGAACCAGACCGCCAACGCGCTGGCCGCCGAACTGCGGGCCACGGGCGGCACGTCCCTCGCTCTCAGCGACACGCTCTACATGTTGATCCGCAGCTACCTCAGTGTCATCTACCCGCGCCACTGGACCATCGCGCTGGACGCGGTGCAAATCCTGGTCAAGGAAGCGACCGACGTCATGCCTGATGCCACAATCGCTTCCAAAGACAGCGAGGGCGAGCGGCACCAAGGCCTGGCCCTGCAAGCTGCCTGACAGGAGCGAATATGCACATCATCCTCGCCATCGCGGGCCTGGCCACGGCCGCCTACCTGATCATCATCCGCGCGCGCAACGCTGCCGAGATAACGCACGAGTTGATCGGCGTTGCGGACGATGTGCGCGCGGCGGCGCGACGTCTCGGCTTCCGCCGCAAGGGAGCCATCCATCCCGTGGACTCGATCGACGATCCGAACACCGCCGCCGCGACTGTCGCGGTTGCCTACATGGAACTCCACGGGATGCCGACCGAGGATACCCGCCAGAAGCTTTTGCACAGCCTGCAAAGCGCGCTCGAAGTGTCCCTGAAAGAGGCCGAGGAGTTGATGATCCTGGGCCGCTGGCTGATGAACGAATGCAAGGGGGCCGCCCCCGCCATCGCGCGCTCGGCCAAGCGTCTGAACGCGCTTACCAAGGGCGATATCGGACCCATGCTGACCGTCCTGGATGCGATCTCATCCAATCCCCTGACCGATCAACAGCGCGAGGCGCTGGACGACATCAAGCGCGCCTTCCACATCAGATGAACCGGCTCAGGGCCGCCTGGAAGGACGCACCTCGGACAAAAGACGGCAATAGTTCTGCTTTTTCGTGTACCGCTGCATGTCATGGCGCATCCACGGAGTGCGTATCGGGCCCCAGTCGGCAGCAACGCCCTTCCAGCGATGTTCCTCCTGCGCGATCACCCCGTCGCGCGGCACTGTGACCGCCATGATGCGGACAGCGCAATTCAGGTTGGCAGGACCACGCTGCAGGCCATCGCCCGTCTGGGTTCGACAGCCTCGGAACTTGGCCGTCTGCGGATAGATCTGTAGCAGGCCGAACCACCGTCCGCCGCCGCCCACGGCGCGCGGGTTGAATGTGCTTTCATAGCGCGCCAGAGTCGAAAGGAATCCCGCCCAGAATTCGGCGCGCTTGTCGGGCCCATTTCCGGAATAGGCCGGACACCAGTCCTCAATGTCACGCGGCACAACCTCCAGCAGCGCGGTCCCATGACCCTTGACCGCCGCCAGCGCCACTCGCGTCCACAAGGGACCACCGCGCCGGTGCTCCCACCGCGTACGCGGCAAGGCATTGTCCCTTGGCGCGGGGCGCCCGGACAGATCGTGCTTGATCGGCGCCTCTTCAACAACCGAAACATAGCGCGGGACCGGACGCTCCGGCCCGGCCATGACCGGCATGGCGAGAACGACCACCATCATACCAGCGAAATGAACTATGCCTCGCAAAACGGCTGCGCCCGCGTGACTGCCTGGATGTCGCTGCGTTTCGACGCCTGGTGAAACGGCCCCCAATCGGCAGCCACCCCGCGCATTCCTTCGGAAATCACACCATCGCGCGGCACTGTCACGGCCATGATGCGGATGCCGCAGGACAGGTTCAGGCTCCCGTTCTTCAATTCCTGGGCCGTGCGCGCGCGGCAGCCATAGCCCTGAGCTGTTTGAGGAGAGATCTGCAGCAGCCCCAACCACGCGCCGCCGCCACCCGCCGCATCGGGCCGCCAAGTGCTTTCGTGCTTGGCCAGGGCGGACAGGAACATGACCCAAAAGGCCTTGCGCTCGGTCTCGGTGGCGGTTCTGTAGCCGGGGCAATAGGTGTCGATGTCTTCGGGCACCATCTTGACCAGCGGCGCACCGTGATCATCCAGCGCCGCCAGAGAGGCACCCGTCCAGGCGCGTGCCTCGGGTCTGTGGTTCCAAAGAGCGATCGGCTCGTTTGACATTTGGGGGGCGTCCGGCGCTCCTCCGCAAGAGCCAAGGATGATCAGGGCGGTCACCGCAATGGCTGCGCTCAGGCGTGTCATGTCCCGTCTTCCGTCTCGTCTAAGACCCCCACAGTGAAAACAAGCACAAAACCAATAGGTAAGCCAAGCGTTTTGAACCGGCCCCCTCCGCTATCGGCGGGTTTGCACCACAGTTGCATCGACTTTGCCGCGCGGTTCTCTCTTGAAGGGCGTTCGCCCCTCGCCTAAAACCCGCCCGGTCCGCCAAGGAGACAGACATGCTCGACCTGACATACGAGACCCCGAAACCGAAAGTCATCGCAGGCGCCACCGGCGACTGGGAACTTGTCATCGGCCTTGAAGTCCACGCCCAGGTCGCCTCCAAGGCCAAGCTGTTTTCCGGCGCCTCGACCACCTTCGGGGCCGAGCCGAATTCGAACGTCGCCTTTGTCGATGCCGCCATGCCCGGCATGCTGCCCGTCATCAACGAATTCTGCGTGGCCCAGGCCGTGCGCACGGGTCTTGGCCTCAAGGCCGAGATCAACCTCGTCTCCGCTTTTGACCGCAAGAACTACTTTTACCCCGACCTGCCCCAGGGCTATCAGATCAGCCAGCTCTACCACCCGATCGTGGGCGAGGGCGAAATCCTGGTCGACATGGGCCCCGGCGTCGCCCGGCTTGTGCGCATCGAACGCATCCACCTGGAACAGGATGCGGGCAAGTCGATCCACGACATGGATCCGCACATGTCCTTCGTCGACCTGAACCGCACAGGCGTCGCGCTGATGGAAATCGTCTCGCGCCCCGACATCCGTGGCCCCGAAGAGGCCGCCGCCTATGTCGTGAAACTGCGCCAGATCCTGCGCTATCTCGGCACTTGCGACGGCAACATGCAGAACGGCAACCTGCGCGCCGACGTCAACGTTTCGGTCTGCCGTCCGGGGGATTACGAGAAATACCAGGCGACCCAGGATTTCTCCCACCTCGGCACCCGCTGCGAAATCAAGAACATGAACTCGATGCGCTTTATCCAACAGGCCATCGACTATGAAGCCCGCCGCCAGATCGCCATCCTCGAAGACGGCGGCAAGGTTGACCAGGAAACCCGCCTCTACGATCCCGACAAGGGCGAAACGCGGTCGATGCGATCGAAGGAAGAGGCGCATGACTACCGCTATTTCCCCTGCCCCGACCTCTTGCCGCTTGAGATCGAACAGGCTTGGGTCGACGACATCGCCGCCTCGCTGCCGGAACTTCCGGATGCGAAAAAGGCCCGCTTCGTCACCGACTTCGGCATGACCGAGTACGACGCCAGCGTCCTGACCGCCGACGTCGAAAGCGCCGCCTATTTCGAAGAAGTCGCCAAGGGCCGCGACGGCAAACTTGCCGCCAACTGGGTTATCAACGAACTGTTCGGCCGCCTGAAGAAGGAAGACCACGACATCACCGAGTCGCCTGTCTCGGCCGAGCAACTCGGCAAGATCATCGGCCTGATTTCGTCGGATGCCATCTCGGGCAAGATCGCCAAGGACCTGTTCGAGATCGTCTACACCGAAGGCGGCGACCCCGAAGAGATCGTCGAGACCCGCGGCATGAAACAGGTCACCGACACCGGTGCCATTGAGGCCGCCGTGGACCAGATCATCGCAGACAACCCGGCCCAGGTTGAAAAGGCGAAACAGAACCCGAAACTCGCGGGCTGGTTCGTCGGCCAGGTGATGAAAGCGACGGGGGGCAAGGCGAACCCCAAGGCCGTTAACGAACTGGTTGCGAAGAAGCTGGCTTTGTAGTTTCTAGAACAGGTCAGGCGCGGGGCTACTTAGCTGCGCCCGCCCTTGCCATCATGCGAAACCCAACCAGGCACACCAGCGCCGCAGCGCACATCACCGCGCCCAGGTGAAACGCCAGTCCCGGGTCCTCGGCGCGCTCTGCCATGCCGCCCGCGATCCGCGGCGCGACCATCATCACGCCGTAATAGATCGTGAAAAAGACGCCCATTCCAAAGGCCCGCGCGTCGGCCGACAAAACCTGGGACGGCAAGGTCATGATCGGTCCCGCCGCCAAGGCGAACAATGCGCCAACGATAAGAAACAGGGCCGCAACCATCCACGCCGGAACGAAAGGCACAAGCGGCATCAAGACGGCAAAACTGACCAGGCTGACGGCGATGACCGTGCCGCCCCGACCCGTCTTGTCCGCGACGATGCCCCCTATAGGGAGAACGACCGACAAGACCAGCATGAAGGCACTGACCGCGGATCCAGCGCTTGCAAGGCTCCAGCCTTTCCACGTCAACAAGGCCGGGCCAAAGCTGAACACCATCGCAAGGGCGGCATTGTAAAGCGCCCAGACAAGCCCCGCCAGCACCAGTGGCGCGACCGGGAACCGCACGGCCTTCAGCTTTACACGCGCTTGCTCGGAACCGGGTGGCGGGCGATAAAAAATCGAAAAGACAAGCAAACCTGCCGCCACAACCCCCACGACGGTCCAGGTCGCCCCTTCCAGTCCTCCGTACGTGGCCGACACCGGAAGAACCGCCAGGGCGACAGCAATCCCCACGGGCCACGAATTCACGAATATTGCCATTGCGGTCGAGATCTCGCGCCCCGCGAACCAGTCGACCAACATCTTGGTCATCACGATGTTCAGGACCACGCCACCCGCGCCCGCCAAGAGCCGCGCAGCGATCAAGGTCCACCAGCCGGACAACGCCAACGGCATCAGCGCCCCGATCAGCATCGCGACCAGGCCCAGGCTGACAATCCGCTTGTCACCGAACCAAGCCGCCATTGCGCTGCCCGGAATCGCGACAACCATGCCCGGCGCCAGATACAGCCCGATCAGCAAACCGACCTCGGCCAGCCCGACCCCGTATGTGTCGATAACCAGTGGCGACAACGACGCCACGAACTGAAACTGAAAGGCCATGGCCAGACGCGCCAGGAACAACACTGCAAGGATCGACCAACGGTTCGTCATTCCCACTCCCCCTTTTGGAAACACAGGAGCCAGCATTTTCGGCAATGGCAATCCCAAACACACAGCCCGTCTATGACACTCCGATAGAATACCGACGCGAAACCGATTGGTAGAATCCCGCGTTTTCAATGCTTTCGCCGAAAAATTCAGGATTTGTGCGAGGACCGGCCAGGGCACCCGGCAAAAAGCGTTAACCGGCCGATCCCGTCCGGGCACTCTTTCCCGGCCCCGACTGGGGTGCTAAACCCCCGGAACGAGGCAGATGAGGGCGCTCATGAGAAAGTTCGAATACAAGGCCGTCCCGGCCCCCGCGAGTGGCACCAAGGCCAAGGGCGTCAAGACGACCGAGGAAAGGTTCGCCTTGTCGATCACCGAAGTCCTGAACGAGATGGCAGGCGACGGCTGGGAATACGTCCGCGCCGAGACCCTGCCCTGCGACGAACGCAAGGGGCTGACCGGCACCCAGACGACTTATCAGAACCTTTTGATTTTCCGTCGATTTCAGGCTGCGGCCGAGCCACTTGCCCTAGAAGCCGGACGCCCGGTCTCGGTGCCCGCGCCAACCTTCGACACCGCGCCTTCGACAAATCCTGAAGTCTCGCCGCGCACCGTGTCCGAACCCGTCACGCCACGCCGTATCACCTCACGTCCGCCCGAAGGCAACGCACCGCCGGTTAGCGCAGCACGCGACGACTAGCCCTCGATTGACAAGGCAAGGGCGTGGATACGCCCTATCAACTCGGGGCCCAAGGCACCATGCACGGACCGATGCCGCTCGATCCGGCTCATATCCCTGAAAACAGGCGAAGAAATCCGCACATTGAAGTGGCTTTGCCCGCCTTCCTGATACCCCGCATGGCCACGATGACGCTCGCTGTCGTCCACCACTTCCAGCTCTTCGGGCTGAAACGCCGACAGCAGCTTCTCGCGAATTTCGTCTTCCACACGCATTTTTTTACTTTGCCTCTTCAATCTGCCGGACGAGAGATTAAACTCTTCCGTCCGAGTCGGAAAGGCAGGTAACAGATGGCAGATGACCCGTTTGGTTTCGATCTGAGTGTTTCATCGGACAAGAAGAAGCGCGCGCGCACACGGCGCGGGATGTCCGGGGCTTTCGAGACCTCGACACGCCCCTGCCACCATGACGGCTGCGAGGAAACCGGCCAGTACCGCGCACCCAAGTCGCCCGACGACCTCGACGAATACTACTGGTTCTGCAAGGACCATGTCCGTGAATACAATCTGAAATGGAACTTCTTCCACGGCCAGACCGAGGAAGAGGTAACAGCTCAGAACGACAAGGACCGTGTCTGGGGCCGCGAGACGAAACCTTTCGGCAAGAAGACCGACGAGCAACGCGCATGGTCAAGACTCGGCATCGAAGACCCGCACCAGATCCTTGGTGAAAATGCTACGCGAAATCCCGGCAAATCGATCACCGGCACGCGAAAGCTGCCGCCGACCGAGCGCCGCGCGCTAGATATTCTCGAAGCTAAGGACCACTGGACCAAGGCGGAAATTCGAAAGTCTTACAAGGCCTTGATCAAGGTATTGCACCCGGACATGAACGGCGGTGACCGCGGCCACGAGGATCAGCTGTCCGAAGTTGTCTGGGCCTGGGACCAGATCAAGGAAAGCCGCAACTTCCAGAAATAATCAACTCGCCCCCGGACCGAAATCCGGGGACGTGCTGGGTGGGGGACGCTCGATTGTCCTCGCTCTCTGCCTCAGAGGGACATCCGCTTTGTGACAGGCCGCCCTGCAATTTCCGTGGTCCTTCTCAGCGCAGGCCGTGCAGTTTGACCCACATATATGCAGGATTTCTCAGTTTTTGCGCAGACGTCTTGAAACGAGGTGGGTGGCAACCATCGCCGCGGCCCACAACGGCCCGGTGACCGGAGACGCAAGCGAGACAAAGACGACCAGCGGCGAATAGATCAGAAACATCTCAAGTTCGCGCATCGCGCCAGAGACGACCGAGAAGACACCACCGCCAAGGCTCGCGCCCAAAGCGGTCGCCAGGATTGCGCCCAAAACGGACAACGCCCAGCCTGCCCGACCTCCGCGCCCGAACAGGGCGGCAAACACCAGCCCCGACAAAAAGGCCCCCGCCGACGCCGATCCGATCATGGCCCAGTTTTCGTCCCAAGATGCCGAACGCCGCAACTCACCCGTCCATCCCAGAATGCCCACCATCGTCAGCGCACCCGCCAACGAAATCATCACCACCGAAGCAGGATAATAAATCCGCAGGTTTGCCGGTCGATCAGTCACTTCCGCTCAGAGCCCTTGTTGGTCGAGGCGAGCAAACGACATGATCCGCGCAGATCGCGCCAATGATACCGGTAGAATCCGTGCAGCCGTTACGCAGGTTTGAACACCAGGCTCACGCCGTTCAGACAGTGGCGCTTTCCGGTCGGGGCCGGACCGTCGTTGAAGATATGGCCAAAGTGACTGCCACACCGGCGGCAATGCACTTCGGTGCGGCGCGTGAACAATGTGTTGTCGGACTTGGTCTCCACCGCTCCAGGCAAGGCCTGCCAGAACGAGGGCCAACCCGTGCCGCTGTCAAACTTCGCCTCGGAAGAATAGACAGCCAGATCGCAGCCCCGGCAATGATAGGTCCCCGCAGCAAAGTTCTTGTCCAAGGGGCTCGACCCCGGTCGCTCGGTCCCCTCCTTGCGCATAACCTTGTATTCCAGCTTGGACAGTATCGACCGCCACTCGGCGTCGCTACGCATGACCTCGAAATTTCCGGCCGCGTAAAGCGGCAAGCCACCCGCCGAAGTCGCGGCAATCAATGCTCCCAGGAATACTCGTCGGTCCATGCAATATCTCCTCCGCACCTGGGCACACCATAGGCGAAGGCCGCACTCACACAGAACTCACATTAACGCGTGCAATCGTTACGGGCGACATGGCCGACACGAAAGTGCCCCGCCCTTTCGGGCGGGGACACTCTACGCAACAGGCAAATCGTTACTGAACCAACGTTCGCCCTCGTTCACGGCCAGAGGTCTCAGATTCGCCCAAACATTCGGTTAATCGGCCACAGCCAGCACTTTTGCTGGGGACATACCCTTGCCCCCACGGGCAGAATAAGGCACGTCAGAGCCACGGCCGGCAGGCTCGAATAAGCGACAAGGATTTGTTATGGACTATCGTCGGATTGATCAGGACGCGAAGCCAACCGAGGACATCAATGTCCGCGAAGTGTTCGGCATCGACGCGGACATGAAGGTCAAAGGCTTTTACGAGCGCAACGACCGCGTGCCCGAAGTCGACCCGACCTACAAGTTCGACCCCGACACGACGCTCGCGATCCTTGCCGGCTTCCAGTACAACCGTCGTGTCCTCATTCAGGGCTACCACGGTACGGGCAAATCGACCCATATCGAACAGGTTGCAGCGCGGCTGAACTGGCCCTGCGTGCGCGTCAACCTCGACAGCCACATCAGCCGGATCGACCTGATCGGCAAGGACCAGATCAAGGTCGACAAGGGCATCCAGTACACCGAATTCCAGGAAGGAATCCTGCCCTGGGCCCTGCGCAACCCGACGGCAATCGTCTTCGACGAGTACGACGCGGGCCGCGCAGACGTCATGTTCGTGATCCAGCGCGTCCTGGAAATCGACGGCAAACTGACGCTGCTCGACCAGAACGAGGTAATCGACCCGCACCCCTATTTCCGGCTTTTTGCCACGGCCAACACGATCGGCCTCGGCGACACCACTGGCCTTTACCACGGCACCCAGCAGATAAACCAGGCCCAGATGGACCGCTGGTCGCTGGTCTGCACGCTGAACTATCTCAGCCACGACGCCGAAGCCGCCATCGTTCTGTCCAAGGCGCCGCACTACAACACCGAACGCGGCCGCCAGATCGTCAGCCAGATGGTCACCGTCGCCGACCTGACACGCACCGCCTTCATGAACGGAGACCTCTCCACCGTGATGAGCCCGCGCTCGGTCATCGCCTGGGCCCAGAACGCCGAGGTCTTCCGCAACGTCGGCTACGCCTTCCGCCTGACTTTCCTGAACAAGTGCGACGAACTCGAACGCCAGACAGTGGCCGAATTTTACCAGCGCTGCTTCGACGAGGAACTTCCCGAAAGCGCCGCCAGCGTCGCCTTGGCCTGAAGAACCGAATGAGAGAGCCACGTGCTCTCTCATCCATTTTCTTCGGATTTCACTTTATCTTGCCATAGCTGCGCATTTCCGCCCGCAGCCCTCCTGCGCGCGGTCGCCTGTGTTGAAAAGCCACACAAACCGGCCAGCCAGAAGTTTTCAAACCGATTAGTTGATTGGCATTAATTTTGCCGCCATGCTCAATTCATGAGCGGTTTGAAAACTTTCATTGCCGGCCTCATTCTCGCTGGTTCCGCCCCCGGCGCCCTTACTGCCGCGGGCGATATTCACTGGACGTTCGCAACGTGCACCGGGCGCCTGTCTGCACTCATGGAACACCAGTGGCTGATCAACGACCCCGACGCCGACCGCACCGAGGCGCAGCGCGCTGCGATGATCTCGCTGTTGGAGGCGACCATGCCGCCCGACCGCGGCCGCGACGTCCTTGCACGGCGAATCGAGGCGAAACAAGCACAGGCGGTGCTGTTGACGCGGGCTACCTTCAACGATGACCCAGATGATGCACGCTGGGCCCTGGGGCGTGCCGAAGCTGAAATCGCCCATTGTGTGGGAATGTTGCTCGGTTAGCGCCACAGGCACCACCAACCTGCCCGGAACGCCTTGTTTAGGCGGTGATTGAGTGGTTTACCAATGTCCATGAGCAACCAAAGCGACAGCCCGGCCGATCCTTTCAAAAAGGCCCTCGCCGAAACGACGAAAACACTGGCGGACGACCCCGAGTTGTCGGTCAGCTTTACCGTCGATCCGCCCGGCATGACCGCCGAGGGCATGCGCCTGCCGCAGGTAACCCGCCGCATGACCCGCGACGAGGTGCTTCTGGCCCGCGGCACTGCCGACAGCTATGCGATGCGTCGCAAGTATCACGACGCCGCGACCTTCAACCATTATGCCCCCCAGGGCCAGCTCGCTCGTGACATCTATGAAGCCATGGAAATGGCCCGCTGCGAGGCCGTCGGCGCCCGTGCCATGCCTGGCACCGCGGGCAATATTGACGCCCGGATCGAACACGAAGCACGCCGCAAGGGCTATGACCAGATCCGCGAGACCTCCGAGGCCCCGCTTGCCGTGGCTGCAGGCTATCTCGTGCGCCAGCTTGCCAGTGGCCGCGACCTGCCGCCCAGTGCCGAACATCTTCTTGACCTCTGGCGCGACCAGATCGAGCACCAGGCCGGCACCACCTTCGAGAATCTTCAAAACAACCTGACCGACCAGGCCGAATTTGCCCGCTTCACGCGCCAGGTTATCTCGGACCTCGGCTATGGCGACCAGCTTGGCGACGACCCCGACACCGAGGACGCTGACGAAAACACCGAGGCCGCCGAGGAGGATGTCGAGGAGCAGGACAGCGAAGGCCAACAGGACGATCAGCAGACTCAGGACAGTTCCGACGCCGCGCCGGAAGAAAGCCAGGAGCAGCAGGACGACCAGGCCGAGGCCCAGGTCTCGATGGACGACATGGCCGACGCCGAGGGCGGCGAAGAGACTGAAATGCCCCAGGGCGATGCCGAGATCGAACCGCCCCTACCCCAGGCCATCAGCGATGCGGATCCGAACTACACCGTCTTCACGGGCGAGTTCGACGAAGAGATCAAGGCTGAAGACCTGGCCGAACCCGAGGAACTGGAACGTCTGCGCGCCTATCTCGATCAGCAACTCGACCCGCTGAAGGGTGCAGTCGCCCGGCTGGCGAACAAGCTGCAACGCCGCCTTCAGGCCCAGCAGACCCGGACCTGGACCTTCGACCTGGACGAAGGCATCCTCGACGCCAGCCGCCTCGCCCGCATCGTCGCCAACCCGACCGTGCCGCTGGCCTATAAGCAGGAAAAGGACATGGAGTTCCGCGACACAGTCGTGACGCTCCTCCTGGATAACTCCGGCTCCATGCGGGGCCGCCCGATCTCGATCGCCGCCATCTGTGCCGACGTTCTTGCCCGCACGCTTGAACGCTGCAGCGTCAAGGTCGAGATCCTCGGCTTTACGACGCGCGCGTGGAAGGGCGGACAGGCCCGCGAGAAATGGCTACAGGACGGCCGCCCGCAATTGCCGGGCCGCCTGAACGATCTGCGCCACATCATCTATAAGTCCGCCGACGCCCCCTGGCGCCGCGCACGCCCGAACCTCGGGCTGATGATGAAAGAAGGGTTGTTGAAGGAAAACATCGACGGCGAGGCGCTGGAGTGGGCGTACCGCCGCCTTCTGCCGCGCCGCGAGGCCCGCAAGATCCTGATGGTCATTTCGGACGGGGCACCTGTCGATGATTCAACCCTGTCGGTCAACCCAGCGAATTTCCTTGAAAAGCACCTGCGTGACGTGATCGCAATGATCGAGAGAAAAAAGCAGATCGAGCTTCTTGCCATTGGCATCGGCCACGATGTGACCCGCTATTATGAACGCGCCGTCACGATTACCGATGTCGAGCAACTTGCAGGCGCGATGACCGAACAACTGGCAAGCCTGTTTGAATCGAACCCCATCCAGCGCAAGCGTATGGCGAGGATGCACAAGACCGGCTGACATGTCGCCCGGCTGCTGTTTCGCTGAAACCCGAGACCACACATGCGAGCAGTGCGACCGGCAGCGAACGGTCTCCAGGCGTCTGGTTGCAGCCAGTTTCCGGCACCCTGATTGTGCGCTCCTGGCCAACCTCCCTTTTCCGTTAGGGCCCGACGCCATCATCTGAGACATGGCCACCGGTTCTGCGAAGCCTTCCCCGATCCAATTCTTCGATTTCTGGCCCCGATGATCTGGCTTTTCCCCGCCATGCAAGCGGTTTACACCTTTCAACCATGTTCCAGACCTTCGACTCCCCCTCCTCGCCCGAACAAGGCCCTCCGCGGCTCGCCGCCCTGCGTGCAGCGATGCGGGCCGACTGCCTCGACGCATTCCTCGTCCCGCGCGCCGACCGTCACCAGGGAGAATATGTCGCCCCCGCCGACGAACGTCTGGCCTGGCTCACGGGTTTTACCGGCTCGGCCGGCTTCGCGGTCGTGACCCAGGACGTTGCGGGCGTTTTCATCGACGGGCGCTACCGCCTCCAGGTCAAGCACCAGGTTGCCGACGTGTTCACGCCCGTGAACTGGCCCGAAACCCGCCTCGGCCCCTGGCTGGCCGAAACCCTGCCCGACGGTGCCCGCGTCGGGTTCGACCCCTGGCTACATACCGCCGAGGAGATAGAGACCGCCCGCAAGGCCGCTCCCGCCCTTGAATTCGCAGCCCACGACAATCTGGTCGACCGCATATGGACCGATCGCCCCGCCCCGCCTTCCTACCCGGCCCGCGCGCACCCGATCGAAGTCGCGGGCGAAAAATCCGGCGACAAACGCAACCGTTTGGCCGCCCTCTTGAAAGAGTCCGGCGAGCGTGCCGCCGTCATTACCCTGCCCGACTCGATTTGCTGGCTTTTGAACATTCGCGGCACCGACGTGGCCCGTAACCCAGTGGTTCATGCCTTTGCCCTCCTGTTCGATGACGCCCGCGTCTCGCTGTTTTCCGACCCGTCCAAGTTCGATGATCTTGGCCCCGACCCCGATATCGACCTGCACCACTGGGACGCCTTCGAAGCCGCGCTGACCCAGCTTTCCGGCCCCGTACGCGTCGACCGCAAGACCGCGCCGCTCGCCGTCTCGACCATTCTCAAGGACGCGGACATCAAGGTTTCATGGGACGACGATCCCTGCATCCTGCCCAAGGCAAAGAAGAACGCCGCCGAGATCCAGGGTATGCGTGACGTCCACCTGATCGACGCCGCCGCCATGGTCGAATTCCTGGCCTGGTTCGACCGCGAAGCCTCCAAGGGTGGGCTGACCGAGATCGACGCGGTCAGGGCGCTGGAAGGCTTCCGCCGCACCTCGAACCAGCTTCAGGACATCTCGTTCGACACCATCTCGGGTGCCGGCCCCAACGGTGCGATCATCCACTATCGCGTCACCGAAGAGACCAACCGCCCCATCAACGAGGGCGAACTGTACCTTGTCGACTCCGGCGGCCAGTATCTGAACGGCACCACCGACATCACCCGTACCGTGGTCGTCGGCACGCCAACGAACGAACAGTGCAGCTGCTTTACCCGCGTCCTCCAGGGCATGATCGCCATCTCCATGGCCCGCTTTCCCCGCGGTCTCGCCGGTCGCGACATCGACGCCCTGGCCCGTGCGCCCCTATGGCGGGCCGGCCAGGACTATGACCACGGCACCGGACACGGCGTTGGCGCCTACCTGTCTGTCCACGAGGGCCCGCAACGCATCTCGCGCATTTCGGACGTTCCGCTTGAACCCGGCATGATCCTGTCAAACGAGCCCGGCTATTACCGCGCCGGCGCTTTTGGCATCCGGCTGGAAAACCTGATCGTCGTACGCGAGGCCGACAAGATCGGAGACCTGCGCGATCAACTCAATTTTGAAACCCTGACCTTCGTGCCTCTCGACCTCCGCCTTGTCGATACGGCCATGCTTGGTCCGTGGGAACGCGATTGGCTTGACCGCTACCATTGTGAAGTGCGACAAAGGCTGACCGACCGAGTGTCGCCTGAGGCGCGCGTGTGGCTTGATGCCGCGACTGCGCCCTTGGCGGCACAGTGACATAGCCTTGTTACGTCACTGCTGATACCCTCGGCAAAACAGGAGATTATAAATGGCGGATCATATCAACATCCAGCCTGCCGAAGGAACTTGGGTGGTTCGCGCAGGGGGGGCGGTCATTGGTGAAAGCGACAATGCCCTCAAGCTGACAGAGGGGGACTATCCCTATGTCATCTACTTTCCGAAGTCCGATATCGCGATGGAATTCCTCGACCGATCTGACCATGTGACTACTTGCAAATGGAAGGGTGACTCCAGCCATTACTCGATCGTCACCAAGAGCACGGTTCTGGAGAATGCCGCCTGGTCCTACGAAGATCCCAAACCCGAGGTCGCCTCTATCAAGGACTACATCGCCTTTTACGCCAGCGACACGGTGGCGATAGAGCAGGTCTGATATCAAGCGTCAGCTGTGCTCCTCGGCGGCCGTTGCCGCCAAGGCACGGTTATATGCCCTCAGCACATCGACATGGAACAGGGCACCGTAAATCTGCGGCGCCTCCCCCTCTTCGCCTGGCATGACGACGGCAATGAAAGGCCGCCTCGAACTCTCGAACAACGGCAGGGCCTCCTCAAGCGTGGCATCTGGCTCGACCCATTGTCCCTCCTCGATAGCCGCAAGAAGCGCGTCTTCCGTCGCGGCCTGTGGATCGTCGGGTTTACGCATGACATTCGCCACACGAAACAACGACAAAAGGTAGGCCTGCGGCCCCTTTGACAGATGGATGTTTCTTCGCTCGAGAACGGTCAGGAAGAACGACCGGTCCACCAGCCGCGAGGCAATCGAGGTCGACATGGACACGGCGACCATCACCGCCAACCCGGTCTGCCAGTCGCCGGTGAGCTCGAAGACGATCAACGTCGTCGAAATCGGCGCACCCAGCACGGCGGCTGCCACGGCGCCCATGCCCGCCAGCGCATAGATGGTCTCGGACCCTGAGACGTTCGGGAAGATCGCCGTCGCCGTGAGACCAAAGGCCAGCCCCAACAGCGCGCCAACCATCAGTGACGGAGAAAACACCCCACCTCCCATGCGACCAGCCATGGTGATCGACACTGCGATCACCTTGATCACGCAGAACACCACAGCCTCGTGCCATAACAGTTTGCCGGTCAATGCCGCCGAGGTTGTCTCGTATCCGACCCCGATGATGTGCGGAAAGACCAAAGCAAGGCCGCCCAGCAAGGCACCCGCCACGGCGGGTCTCAGGACACCCGGCATCCGCGTCCGCCGCTGGATCTGATTGCCCAGATCGTCGCCCAGGAATATCGTGCCCATCAACAGGACGGCGACCACCCCGGCCAGCATCCCCAGGATCAGGAAGGCTGGCAACTCAACATAAAAAGCCAGCGCCCCCTCCTCGACCAGCATGAACTCGGTCACGTCGCCGAAGACCAGCCGCGATATCACGGTTCCCGCGACCGAGGCGATCACGATGGGCGCAAAGGCATGTACCGCGAAATGCCGCAGGATCACCTCCAACGCGAACAGGGCTCCAGCAATCGGCGCGTTGAACGAGGCCGAAACTGCCGCCGCCACTGCGCAGCCCAACAGGTCGCGCCCGGTGATGCCGTCGGCCCTGATCCGGTTCGACACCCAGGTCGAGATCACCGCAGCCAGATGCACCACCGGCCCCTCCCGGCCCGTCGACCCACCCGTGCCAAGTGTGATCATCGAGGCAAGGGCCGAGGCCAGCCCTTCACGCTGTTCCACTCGTCCGTCCTGCACGGCTGCGCCCTCAATCACTTCGGCCACCGACCGCGCCCTGCCATCGTTCGTGAATTGGTTCAGGATCAGGCCAACTGCCAGACCGCCCGCCACAGGAATCAAGAGAACCATGTACCAAGGCAGGGTTTCGGCAAAGCTGTGCAAGAGGTGCGGATCGTCGGTACCGTACACGGTTGATTGCAGAAAATTGATCCCCAGCCGAAACAGAACCGCGGCCCATGCCGCCACGATGCCGATCACAAGCGCGATGAACCAGATCTGCACTCGCCCCGGCCCCCGCTCGCGCATTATCCTCCAGGCACGCCGAGCCGCGCCGACCACGTCGGACAACATGGCGAGGATCCAGTTCTGGCGAGGCGCTTCCATGCGAAACTTGTGCTTCGGGGCTGTGACTCTGACCTGGACCGACCACCCGCAAACCCGATCCGGGGTGCGACCCCTTCCCCGGATCGCGCATGGTCCTTGGTAGGACAACAATCACGCCCCCGAAAGGGCATTTCCGAAAAATCGCGCCGCATCCGCTCTTGCGGTTCCAAGGCTGCCCGTATCATGATCGTTCCATGACAAAGGTAGACCTGAATTCAGATATGGGTGAAGGCTTTGGTCCCTGGCCCATGGGAGACGACGCGGCGCTTCTGCGGATCGTGACCTCGGCAAATATCGCCTGCGGCTTTCATGCCGGTGACGCCGACACAATGTCCAGAACGATGAAACTTGCCGTCGGGAACGGCGTTGGCATCGGCGCCCATCCGGGCTTTCCCGACCTGCAGGGGTTCGGTCGCCGCCAGATGCAGGTTCCCGTGCCGACGCTCGCGAACATGGTGCGGTACCAGGTCGGGGCCGCCCAGGCCATGGCGCGCTCTGTCGGAGGGTCTGTCCGCCATTTGAAACTGCATGGCGCACTGTCGAACATGGCCTGCATCGATGCGGATATGGCGCGCGCCTGCTTCGAGGCGGCGCTCGACGTCGCACCCGACATTATCATCATGGGGCTGGCCGCGACCGCGATGGAAAGCGTCGCCCGTGACCTGGGCTGCAAATGGGCGGGAGAGATCTTCGCCGATCGCGCTTACAACGCCGACGGGACGCTTGTCGACCGCCGCCTGCCCGGTGCCATGGTACACGACCCCGAAGAAGCCGCCGCGCGCATGGTCGACATGGTCAAGGCCGGTGCCATTCTGACCGGAGACGGTCAGCGGCTCGAAACCAGGATCGACACGATTTGCGTGCACGGCGACAGCGCCGCGGCCGTCGCTTTGTCAGGCGCAGTTCGCGAGGGGCTCGAAGCCGCGGGCATTACGGTTGCCGCGTTTGACGGAAGGCCGCTGTCCTGAGAAGTCCGCCTCCGGAAGATCCGGGTTGGCTTCGGCTTCCAATTGTGCGCTCCAACCCGAGTCAAGATCGGTCACTTCGCGCAGCAGCTTCAGGATTCGCAACGAGGGCACACCGGTAAATGCGCAGAAATCCAACTCGTCTTCCAAGGCGACAAGCTCGTCGTTGCTCAGCCGTGCAAGAACGCAGGCAAGCAGGTCAGAATCCAAGTTTTCGGGGGAGGAAGCGTCGAACGGACGGCACAAAGCGAAATCCAACATGGCACACACACAACTAAAAAACGGTACGCGTACAAGTTAGCAAAGTATTAACGCGACGCCTACAGGGCATTTCAGCAGTTCCTGCACGCCCAAGGCAAGATCAAGGCAGCCTCGCCACATTCACGCCACATTTCGGCAAATTTGGGCTGACGGCCCGCAATTTTTCCTGAAATCACCCGTGATTCACCACGAATCGAACGAATTGGGCGGGCAATACTGATCCTGTCGATACGAGTAATGTTATGACGAGGAGTTCTAAAGGTGACCTGGTTTTTGTCCGTTGTTGATACCGAGCGTACCGTGCCATTTCTGTTTTTCGCGCTCTACATGATCACATCCGTTCGGGTTTGCAGCTATTCCGCCTGGTGCCAGGCTGGCTCCCCCAACCCCTTCCTTCCCACGCGCCTGAAGAAAGTCGCCCACGGCTACGAAATCCGCCGTCGCTTCGCCATGGCCTGAAACAAAAAGGGCCGCCGAAACGGCAGCCCTGATGTTGGTCGTCGCGTCGGGACTTATTCGTCCTCCAGCGCCTCGACTGCTTTCTGAAGATCGTCTTTCGAAGCCTTCTTCTCTTTGACAGTCACCTGCTCAAAGACGTAATCGACAACCTTGTCCTCAAAGATCGGCGCCTGGATCTGCTGGCGCATCTGCGGGTTCTGCTGAACGAACTCAAAGAACTCGCGCTCCTGACCCGGATATTGACGCGCCTGGTTCATAACGGCCTGCGTCATCTCGGCGTCGGTCACCTCGACTTCGGCCTTCTGCCCCAATTCGGCCAACAAAAGGCCCAGACGGACGCGGCGTTCGGCCAGTTTCTTGTGCTCATCCGTGGCTTCGATCTCGCCGTGGTCGTGTCCGTGGTGCTCGGGGTTTTCCTCGTGCCACAGCTGGTGCGCGATCTGGTTTGCCTCGGCTTCGACCAACGACGGCGGCAGATCAAACGATACGACCTTGTCCAATTCGTCCAACAGCGCGCGCTTCATGATCGCCCGCGATGCGCCCTGGTATTCGGCCACGATTCGCTCGGATACCTGAGTTTTCAGCGCGGCAAGGTCTTCCGCACCGTATTTCTTGGCAAGTTCGTCATCAATCTCGGCAGGCTTGGGCTCTTTGACAGCCTTGACTGTCACGTCAAAAATGGCGGGCTTTCCGGCCAAATCGGCATTGCCGTACTCCTCGGGGAAGGTCACCTCGACGGCCTTCTCCTCGTCGACCTTGACGCCAACCAGCTGCTCTTCAAAGCCGGGGATGAACTGACCCGAGCCCAAAACCAGCGGGAAATCTTCGGCCGAACCGCCTTCGAAGGCCACGTCGTCGACCTTGCCGACGAAATCAATTACCACCTGATCACCGTCCTTCGCCTTGGACCCCTTGCGACGATCGGCAAAGTTCTGTGCGTTTTCAGCAAGGTTCGACAAGGCCTCGTCCACGGCCGCGTCGTCGGCTTCGACGACCATCTTCTCAAGCTTGAGTTTCGACAGGTCGACGTCCGGAATCTCAGGCAGAGCTTCATACGACATGGCGACCTCGACGTCTTCGCCTTCTTTCCAGTCCTCGTTGGTCATCTCGACCTTTGGCTGCATCGCCGGACGATCACCCGATTCCTCGAAATGCTTGCTCATCGCGCCGTCGACGCTTTCCTGCATGGCTTCGCCCAGGATGCGCGGACCGAACTGCTTTTTCAAAAGCGCCATCGGCACCTTGCCCTTGCGAAAGCCTTTCATTTCGATCTCGGGCGCCGCTTCGGCCAGCTTTTCGTTCACTTTCGTGTCCAGCTCTTCAGCCGTCACGATCAGTTTGTAGGCGCGCTTAAGGCCTTCGTTCTGCGTCTCGGTGACCTGCATAGGTATCCTCACTCATGGCCCGACCAGACGGATTCCGGGTGGGCGGAAAATCAGCGGCCCTTCTAGGCAAGGACGCCTTGAGGTGCAAGCTGAAAGGACAGGCAAACGGCGCTATCACGCGTTGTCCGAGGCCTGAGGTCGCAAAAAACGACTTCGAGTCGCAATCGGAGATGCGCGGAACCGTCTTCGGCGTCTAGGAAACGACACCGAAAAAGGCCACCGCGATGCATGATCGCCGAATTCCCGAATGGCTCCGCCACACGCCCGCGCCTAGCGTGCGCGGCTTTGCCGTACTGGCGGGCGCCGAGGCGATCTCGCGCGGCATTCTGGTCTCGGTTATGCCGCTCGTCATCTACCAGACCCTCAAGGATGAGAGCGTCGTTTCGGAGGTTTATTTCCTGATCGGATGTGCTTCGCTCATCCTTGGCCTGCTCGTGCCCTACCTCATCCGGTTCATTCCCCGTCGCTGGGTCTTTTCGGGGGGCACGCTTCTTTATGTCGTCGGCGCACTTCTGGCGACCCTGGGGTCGCCTGCCGGCGTGGTCGCCGGGCTGGCCGCGATCACGTTCTCGGTCGTCGTGACCTTTGTCTGCTTCAACGCTTACGTCCTGGACTATGTGGCCAAGATCGAGCTCGGCCGGTTCGAGACCTCGCGCTTGTTCTACAGCGCCCTTGGATGGACGATCGGCCCTGCCCTGGGCGTGTTCCTTTACGGTTGGTGGAAGCCGGCACCCTTCCTCATCGCTGCCACCGCAGCTCTCGTGAGACTCGCCATTTTCGTCGTCATGCGCCTCGGTGACGGCAGGCTGATCACTAAAAGCAGCGCGCCGCCGACGAGTCCTTTTGCCTATTTCCAACGCTTCTTCGCCCAGCCCAGGCTGATCACCGGCTGGATCTTTGCCGTCGTCCGGTCCTGCGGCTGGTGGGTCTATGTGGTCTACCTGCCGATATTCGCTCTCCAAAACGGCCTGAGTGAGGCGACCGGTGGCATCGCCATGTCGATTTCCTGTGCCGCGCTCTTCATCACGCCGCTGATGCTGCGCTACATGCAGTCCCGCTCCGTGCGCACCGCGGTCAAGACCGGCTTTCTCTCCGCGGGCCTCGCTTTCGCGCTGGCCGGGCTGAATTTTGGCCACCCGCTTTTTGCAGTGGCGGTTCTGATGATCGGATCGCTGTTTCTCGTACTGCTCGACGTCAGCGCGGGACTGCCCTTCCTCCTCGCAGTCAAACCTTCCGAGCGCACCGAAATGTCGGCGATCTATTCAAGCTTCCGCGACGTCTCGGGAATCGTGACGCCGGGAGCGGCTTGGCTGGTCCTTTTGGTCGCACCGGTCTCTGGCGTCTTCATCGCCTGCGGGGCGGGACTTTTTGCCTGTTGGGGGCTGGCCCACAATCTGCACCCGCGGCTCGGACAATCCCGCATCTCGATCGAAAGCGCGTCGCAGGGCGGATAGCCCCGTCTCCAGGACCTGAAATATCGCTTTAGATGGAAGGTTGGTGCGGGTGGAGGGAACCAGCGACGTGTTTCTACCTGTTTCATGCCGTCTCTACCCAGCGCAGCCTTCTCAACATTTTGTTTGAAATCAACACTAAGACACCCAATAATCCACTCATACGCTCGCATTCTGTATCTCTGAATAGCAGAATATAGGGGTGGAAAGAAAGGTGGATATTGTGGCCAGACCCGTTGAGAAGCTTACAGCCCTTCAGATCAAGAACGCCAAGCCCGGCAAAATCTCGGATGGCGGCGGCCTCTGGTTCCACAAAAGGCCTGATGGTGGTGGTCAGTGGTTTCTGCGTGTCACGGTTCACGGCAGGCGTAGAGAGCTGGGTCTTGGCGGCTATCCCACGGTTAGCCTGAAAGAGGCGCGTGATGCAGCTGCAGGTTACAGGGCTCAGGTACGGTCTGGCATCGACCCGGTTCACGAAAAGCATCTCAAGGAACAAGAGCAACGTCGAAACCTACGACTATTGAAAGATGTGGCTGATGCTTGCTTTGAGGCGCGCAAAGCCATGCTTCGCGACGACGGAACGGCCGGGCGTTGGTTCAGCCCTCTCGCTCTCCACGTTTTGCCGAAGCTGGGCGGCCTGCCAGTCTCCAATATCGACCAGGTGCATATTCGGGATGCTCTGGCGCCAATCTGGCGATCAAAAGCACCGACGGCACGAAAGGCAATGGATCGGCTTGGCATCTGCATGAAGTACGCGGCAGCAGAAGGCCTGAACGTGGATATTCAGGCGGTAGACAAAGCCAAGATCCTTTTAGGTGACCACGGCCATAAAGTGGTGAACATTCCGAGCATTCCGTGGAAGGACGTTCCAGGTTTCTATGCTTCGCTGAATGAATACACCCCCACACAACTTGCACTACGGCTGCTTCTGTTGACCGCGCTCAGGTCAAAGCCCGTGAGGTTCTGTCGTATCGAAGAGATCGAAGGCAACCTATGGACCGTACCCGCAGCGAACATGAAGGGCGCCAAGGGCAAGACCAAGGACTTCCGGGTGCCGCTATCGGCAGAGGCGCTCGCCGTTATCGAGCAAGCACGTCCGTTCGCGAGAGACGGCTTCCTGTTTCCGAGTACTCGAAAGGGGGTTCTCTCCGACGCGACCATGAGCCGTTACATGGAACGCAGGCGGCTGGCGGCTCGCCCTCACGGGTTCAGAACCAGTTTCCGTACATGGTGTGCCGAGGCGACCGATGTGCCTCACGAGGTGGCGGAAATGGCGATCGCGCACGAGACCGGCTCCAAGGTCGTAAAGACATATCGGCAGACTGACTTCCTGGAGCAGCGTCAAAGCCTGATGGAGCGCTGGGCCGATCATGTGACAGGAGGTAGCGGAAAAATCGTGAAGATGGCGGGGTACCAATAATGGCCCTCAAGAGCCAATCACATATGTCTGTCGAAGAGCGCTACTTACTCGAAGCCAAAGCCTTCTTCGATCGAACAAATGAACCCGTTATTTCCAACGATCACGTTCTAATCCGAGAGCTTTGCTACGCTGTTGAACGCGCATTTGGCGCAACGAAGGATGAACTTGCTTTTGGGGAAATCTCCGAAGTCTATGAGTCCGTCATATCCGCCCTAATTGGTGGCCAGTTGATCGCTTTCACACATGAAGACGAAGAAGCAATACCTTCTGTGGAATGGGAGGTTTATGCACGCCGGGGAGTCTCTGCGGTTGGCTCCAACTTTTGGACCGGGAGAATCTTCATTCATGCAGGCAGTGAACGATATGAAGGTAAGCTGCCCGTCTTGACTGCAGCTGACGCAATAGAGTGGATCAGCCAAGAAGTACGTCTGCGAGACAAAGCAAGATTCGTCTCAACAGACGAAACTGAGTCCGCTTTCAACAAGTGGGTGGCGACCTTTCCAGTTGGCGCAAAGCCCACAGTTACCCAGCGAGAGACCTGGTACAGGAAACACGGCATTAGTCGTGAACGTGGCAGGGAGATCAATGATAGGCTGGCTCCTCCCTACTGGCATAAGCCTGGGCGGAAGAAACAGAATTGACGCCGTTTTGTTTCGGCGGGATTTCGGCGCGATTTTCGGCGGGATTTCTGACTTCTAGTCTCAACACATCACAACCAATCGTGAGGTGTTGAAAATGAACCCATATCAATCAGACAAGCTTGTCGGTGTGCGTGATACCGCCGCCGTTCTCGGCTGTAGCGTCGCCACAGTCTGGCGCAAGGTGGCAGACGGCACCATTCCCCAGCCCGTTCGTATCGGCGGTATGACCCGTTGGTCCGAAGCTGAACTCGCCGCGTTTATCGAAGATGCCAAAGCGCATCGCGAAGCCGCGTAGTAGTCAACCCACGTCGCGCGGGACATGCGGGCATGGGCTGACTGTTTTGGGGGATTGGAACCTCTCAGTAACGTCAGATTACCCTGCTCGTCTCTCGTGCGCAACTTGAAGACGATCATCATGAAAAAACACAACTTCACACCCTTCACCGGGCTCAAGAACGACAAACGCGAGTCATCCGAAAATTACCGTGGCGAGATCATGCGCGTTGGCGATTGGAGGATTTCCGTCTGCCGCGACCAGATCCAATTTCTTGTCCAGGCACGCACCCGCGCAAACAGCCCGAAAGGACCGCGCTGGGAGTCCAAAAGCTTCTGTCTGTCGCCGATCAAGGCCTTGGAACTTTGGCCTGCGCCATACGAAGCTAAGGTGATGCTCGCCACCATTATGCCGGATCACGCGAAGTACTGGGAGATTGGCCAATGAGAAAAGGCTATACCCGGGTACCCAACTCTGTTTGGTCCGATCCCCGACTTGATCCCGACAAGCGATTTACCAGAGGCACCAAAGTCACTCGAGTCGATTGCATCGCACTTCTTGGATACATCGCAAGCCACAGCAAAACGTGGGTGTTCAGAACAGAAGTATCGCTTGAACACTTGGGCTGGGGCGAACAGAAATATCTGCGCGTCCTCAAGTATCTTAAGCAATCCGATTTTGTGAAGGTCAATACGGTCCGTAGTGGCGGCAAAGTCGAAGGGACGAAAATGCAGGTTGAGTTCGAGCCTGCACGAGTTTGGCTGGCAAATTCGAACACTGCAAATGTTGCGGCAGATGTGATTGACCTGACCCCTGAAAATCACGGGGCAGAAAATGGCCTGACCCCTGAAAAGCTGGGCCCTGAAAATCAGGGGTCATATAAGAAGAACAATAATAAGAACGCGCCCACGTCGGAACGCCAAAGTTTCAGCCTCATCGAAAACCCTCGGGCATCCCCCTTGCTCAGCCACCAAACCGGACACCTGGATGAGCTTAGAGGCACCGGGTAACTTCACCGCGACCTTCTAGGCAAACAACCATCAGCAGGAGACCAAAACATGAGTGAGATCGAGACCGCCCCATATGGCCGCTGGCCCTGCTGGTATAGCCTTGCCTGCCGCCGGGTATCTGTCCCGCAAAATCGGTGACGCTATGGTGCGCGATCATGCTGACCAGCTGCGTACTGTCGTCGCCAGCGGTGGCACCGTGCCCAATATGCCGAGGAACGCGCTTTCGTCGGTTGTTGGGGCGCAGGTCCCTCTGGACAATGGTTTCACAGGAACTTCAGAGCCTCGCGATGAGTCAGGTCGGTAGACCCCCGTGTCGGATGCCCAACACCTCTGCGCTATTCAGATCAATGAGTCTCGCAAATTACTTGCCCAAATGAGTTGCGACATACGGTCTGAGTGGTGGGGCGCGTCATGTATGGTGCCGGACTTTGCTGCGGTGTTTGCCAGCCCCCAAGCATGGCTGCGGCCATGGCGCGGCGCTGAGTGCGAAGTTGTTCGACAGTGGCACATGCCGACGTGTCGCCAGCCGCACATGCGTCCATCAGTGCCTGCATCTCCGGCGAAGGCGCACGCGGTTCAGGCTCCTCACAGCCAACCAGAACGAATGTTGCCAACAGACAAACATATCTCATATCGAAATCCCTTCCCAAAATAGCACTTGAGGCGGTGCAAATTCGGATAGTCAACCCGCCGACGCTGCTTAGGGCCTGACAAAAGTCAGCTTTCCGTCGCAAAACCTCGTGCTTTTCCGAACTGCAAAAGCGCAAATGTATGCGCCAGTGCTGAACCGTCGCTTTTATGGCCTTTAGAAAGTCAGGGGAGCGGCCGTTCGCTGCCTTGCGCACCAAGGTCAGTTCTGCGGGACTTTTCTGCCGTTCGGATTATGCAAATGAATGACTGCTTCGGAAGTTCGCGACAGCAGCGAAAAGCCCAAAAGTGGAAAGCTGAAGTTGGCTGCAAATGCGTAGGCTTGCGATACGATCTTTGCCCTTACAAAAAATCTCACCATAGCGTGTCATATCGCCCCGTCCCGCACAGGAAAAGGAACGTTCTGCCAATACCGTAGAGCTGAACTAGCACTGCTCTATTTCCCATTTATCCTTTTCCGGGCCGGTATCTCAAAATAGTTATGCACAGCCACGCTAAAAACCAATGTGGTCATACTACACGCTACAACGAAAAGAACCGATGAATTCGGCTCCGCCAATCCGCCCGCAATCTTTGGCCAAATATGATATCCAGTCGCCCGCACTGGTACGTGCAATAAGTATATTGTATATGAAAGCAGACCAAGCCTGTGAAGCGATGAGTTTGAAAGGGCCTGCGCAACAACTCCACGATCTTCATAGGTCGCCAAAATTAGCACCGCGAAAGCAGGCACCAAGAGAGGTAAGCTCAAACCGATATGCAACATAAATACTATAAGAAGCGTGACCATGAACTGCATCGCTGAAATTGATTGTTGCGACATATATTTGAATAAATCGCGGCGCGAATGAAGAAGCACGCCAATGCAGAATCCCGGAACAGCACGAAGTAGCGCCAGACGCTCCCAAGACAGGTCATTGTGGAACACAAGCACCTCATGTAGCCCGATTGCAACACAGGAGGCCGTCAGGAGCGCCCAGGGCCATCTGATTAGATATAGAACGAAAGGAAAAGCCAGGTAAGCCGCGAACTCCCCGCTGATAGACCAGCTTGGAAAGTTCAAGTGATATGCGTCATATAGGCCCCATGCATGCACAAGAGTGATGTTGCTGACAAGTTGTTCCGATAGAGTCCCCGAAGCATATAAAGCCAAGGCGATCATCCACATGAGAGTCAAGAAATGTAGGGGATAAATTCTTGCAAAGCGGCTTCGGAAGTATGAAAGCCAGTCGGGCGGCCTATTGGTATAGACATAGGCGATCACAAAACCGCTCAGCATGAAGAAGAAGTCAACGAAACTTCCGGAAGACGCGAAAATCTGGGTGTAATTGTCTGGACTCAGCTCAGACGGCAGATTGGAGCGGTAATGGTGAAAGACAACTAAAAGCGCTGCAATCCCTCTAAGAGAGGTGTGTGATTTTATCTCTCGCAACTGCGGGAGCTCCAATTTTGTACTTCTAGCCACATTTAAAGACCGAGAGCTGGCCGACCAACATAGAATTTGAAAAGGCGGTTTAAAGGTAACAGTATAGTCCGTCACTTGCGAGCACGCAATGCAAACCTTGTTTCCAGTATCGTGAAGCCGTCTGCTAATAACTGAGAAGCCGACATTCATACAAGCTGCAGCATCAAGCACTCTGGGCTCGGAGCCGACCTTCGCTGCGATCGGTACGATTGGTGGCAATGGCTTGCCCACTTGGCCGTCTGTATACTGAAATCCGGCATTTGGCCCCTGTATCTACTATTCCGCTGACCTCTGCGCGGCAATGCATACGTCAAATAGAGGTCGCCCCATTGTGTATGCTGGTAGAACTGCTGCTAGACCGAAATCCGAAACCGAGTGGCTCTGGGAAGCGAAGATGATTGTATCAATTGATATTAAGCAAGAAATGGAAGTCCCGGATGATCATCAATTCTTGATCCTTCAATTCACCGGCGGGCTTTCTGCCAGGCGATTAGTCGAAGGCTGGACACTGGAACCAATACCCATTGAAGGTGCCCCGCATATTATTGGAGCCTTCAAGCCAGAAGAATTCAAGGCAGTAACCGAGAATCTCCAAGTTGAACCGATCTTCTATGAGCAGCGCGGCTTTTCCAGCGGTGTCAGGCATCGATTTTTTCGCCCTTGGTCGCCCACTGCGCACGCTGAACAGCAGACTACGCGAGATCATTGGTCAGCTATCGCAGGCAACATTCCTGCGTCTTCCGAAAAGGAAAAGAATCTTGCGCGGAACATCGCGCTTGGGATCCGAAATGTCGAAATCCATGTGGGAAGGATCACAGATTTCTACGGGGGACAGTTAGCAGGTGCCATCAGGAAGGGGAAATCGCACGGTACAAGGTTTTCAATGGGGTCTGATGACGAGATATCAGCAAGTGTCCATGACTTTTATTCAGCGATTGGTTCCCTTCGCGATCACATGGCAGCACTCATCGCGACCCGTAATGGCATGCCCCGAAAGCGTGACGATCTAACAAAGCTCATGCAATCAATGAAAGACAATGAGAAGAGCTACACCGAAGGGATGATCAAGGTTCTCCTGAACGGCAAACATTTGGCTTTTCAAAATGGGAAGTGGTCAACTGCGGGTATTCTTGATGAAATCCGGTCAATACGTCGAAAGATGGTTCACGGAACACCACACGGCGCGCACGATGACGAGCGCTGGGGCAGAGTGGTTGCCGCCCTAGGCGGAGAGAACCTAAGTGTTCTGCTATACGAACACTGTTTTGTTGATGATGGGGGACGCAAGCATGAGTTGCTCAAGCTAGTTCGACGCCACTATCTGTTCATGATGAGCTTGCTTAGAGAAATGGCCTTCGCGTCAGGCTACGCCAGCGATATGCCTGTTATTGATGAAAGCTTAATCCTGTCCATCAAGATCGACGAAGCCTAACACGCATGCTTTGACTTGCGGGTGTCCTCGCGTGAATGGGACCCATCGCGTTCGTGCTCATTTGGGGCCCCACCCCCTCCCGCACCCCTTGGGGCCCCTTGAACCATTTGAGACCTGACCACAGGCCTCCCCTGACAGTCGATACAAGCCCGGTCAGACTGGCATTGGACTGAAATAGGTGGGTGAGGTGCTGACGTTGGGAAATGGCGCTCTGACCAAGGCATGTTTCACCCGGTCAGAGCGGTTGTGCTTGCGGTTCCTTACACTGGACGCGCGTTGCTTTTGGCGGATTCCAGAACCCAGCGCAAAATACCGATCGGCATCGACATGACCTGATTGCGCATCTCATTTAGCTCAGCCATCGGCATGCCTTCATAGGACTTGCTGCAAAGTATGATGTTGTCCAGCAGAGTTTCCAGGTTCTTCACGAGCATTGTCGCAGTCGGTGAAAGACAGGAGTCGAGCCTGAGTTTCTCACTTTCGTCGTACTTCTCGATCAGGAACGCCAAAGTAGAAGCTATTTCGCGAAAATATATGGCGTCCCCCCAAAGCTCGCTGTACGGCGCCACATCCAGCAAGATCGACAATCGATCAATCTCTTCGATCAGCTTTTCGCAGAGAGTTGCGGCAGGTTTCGCCCGAGAGGACATAAGCCGCTCATCGTCATCAATCAGCCTTTCGAATACTGCGGCAAAGTCGATGTAGACAGTCACAGACTTTTGGATCTCGGCATGCCGATCACTGGAGCATTGCTTGATGGTACTCTTAGTCTTCTCCTCTTGGTTTGAAAGTCGGGTCTGCAGAGGGCGCACGAGAACGTCCCGCCGAATGTGCGGCGAGATTTTTCTCAGGCGCTGCAGGGGCTATAGCGAGGGGTGTTTGGGTGGGAAAAACGGTGGATAAAGTCAGGCTCTTATCACCTAACATACTTATAAATATATGTATTTTCTGCTTAACTGGTGCGGGTGGAGGGACTTGAACCCCCACGCCTTGCGGCGCCAGAACCTAAATCTGGTGCGTCTACCAATTTCGCCACACCCGCATCCGGGCTGCTCTCTAGCAAAGCGCAACCCAAAGCGCGAGCGGAAATTGCATGGTAATCGAGACGGGTTCACTGACCCTTCCCAGCACGCATTCCGCCTACCCGCATTTCCAATCTTCGAAGGAGGCAATAGACTAATAGACCGACTTTCTCGTGCAGTCTTGCTGCCCCGGTCATAAGATCACCGAACGCGACTGGCTCCCCGAGAGCGGTGGCGCGGCGGATATATCGCAGCGCCAGAAACCAGACCGCACCACGATACCGTGCCAGAGGCCCGGAATTGCACTCGAAGGTCCTAAGATAGCACGCCGCTGCTACGCCAGCAGACACCGTACGTGTCAATTGGTTATTCCCGCTTTCGCCTTCCCAGCCCGAGTGCTGCACCACGCCTGGCTCGACTTCGTACCAAGGCTCAATGCCAGCAGCCAAAAACCGGCAGCAAAGATCACTGTCCTCGTCGATTACCTGGTTGCTTGAAAAACCTCCAATGTCCAGGAACAGATCCCTGTGCACCCAAAGACCAGCCGAGGCGGCAAAAAGCTTTTGACGAAACTTGTCGTTCGATATTTGGATTCCGCTCGACAAGCGTTTGGAAACTTCAGTCCCCTCTCGCGCCGCACCTGTTTTGCGCAGGATCGCAGAGGCCCCCCAAAGAGGCGCATCTCGGCTTTCGATGGCGGCACGGACTCGTCCTGGATAGCCTCCGATCATTTCGTCGTCGTCATCCAGAAACACCACGACCGCGTTGCGGGCCGCGCTCACTCCACGATTGCGTGCCGATGCGGCCCCCTGGCCCGCTCCATCACATACCACGACCCGGCCGGAAGCGATCCACTCGTCAATCTCCGACAGCCCCTCGGCACCGCCGTCGTTTACGACGATGACCTCGTCGCCCTGGCTACAGGCGCGCAAGACCGAAAGCACCGCGCGCCGCAGCAGGACCGGTCTGTTGCGCGTCGGGATGACGACACTCAATGGCATCGAGTCACTCTGCAGACCGGCGTCGGGCAAAATTCAGAATTTCCTCGTCGGACATTGTTCGTTTGTCTTGGTGTTGCAAATGAACAAAGTTTGTATCGTGATTGCGATTATCGATCAAAATGGTCTCGCCGCTGACCAGGGGAATACTGATCACCTGCGCATTCCAACGACTTTCCAGCTCGGTGAACCGAATTCCGGGTATGAACGCGAAACATCCAAGATAGTTTTGATCCAATCTGTAAAACTTCGGGAATCTGGCCGCGTACATCCAAAGGATATACGACCAGACGGTGGCAAATTTCTCTCTTGCAGCCGCCATCCCCTCGCCGGAGTACATGACGACCCCCGAATTGAAGACCGTGGGTATTCCATCGCGATCCCGCGGGGCCTGCGCCTTCCAGCGATGGCGAATGTATTCAGCCCATTTCAGGTCTGACTCGATGGTAATGTGCCCCGCCCGCTTCGTGCGGATGTCGGACTGGCCTTTTTCGGCGCACATCGCAATATCCCCAATCTCCTGATGGAAGATACTCTCTTCAAGGCCGTCTACAGGAAAGACATCCATGTCCACGAACAAGACGCGGTCATAGGCGTGGAACGCCCTGTCGAACACCGGGCGCAGTGCGTTGAAATACCGTGCATAAGGCGTTCGGAAATACTTTGGATCCAGATCGAAGCGATAATCGGCACCAACCTGTTGGGCGTAGGCTCGCATCATATTGCGGCTTAGACGGGCATAGCCGGGAAGCTTACCGTTCCAAAATTGATAGATCAGGGTTTTCAACTCAATGCTCCCAAGGGCGGGCAACCGGGCCAGGCTGGACCTGTCCAACGCAACGCGCGCGGTGCGCGCCTGCTCTTTTCCTATATGCCAATCCCCTGTTGGGTCCAATCCCGCACAACGTGATCCGGCATTCATTCACACCACCTGACACCGCGCACACCAAAGCGCGAGCGGAATTTACCGATCCACCCCCTCGCCCTTTGACAGCAATCCCCATATAACCGGATCAAGCGTTCGGAGAGATCAGATGTCCCAGCCAAAATCCCCCGTTGACGTGGCCAAGTTTGCCGCTGCCAGGCAGGCCAGCACCTATGTCGAAAGCGGCATGAAAGTGGGCCTCGGGACCGGGTCGACCGCCGCCTTCCTGGTGCAATGCCTCGGTGAACGGGTGCGCGACGAAGGTCTCAACATCATCGGCGTACCGACGTCCAAGGCCACCGCCGCTTTGGCCCGTGAGGTCGGCATCGAGATCCTCACTCTCGACCAGGCACGCTGGCTCGACGTGACCATCGACGGGGCCGACGAGTTCGACTCCGAACTGAACCTGATCAAGGGTGGCGGCGGGGCGCTCTTGCAGGAAAAGATCGTCGCGACCGCCTCGGACAGGATGATCGTCATCGCCGACGCCACAAAGAAGGTCGACCGCCTCGGCGGCTTTCCCCTTCCGGTCGAGGTGATCGGCTTTGGCATGAACACCACTCGGATGCTTCTG
>JBNKHH010000034.1:0-50917 GCA_050290245.1 Silicimonas sp. | reverse complement strand
ACCGTGGACGAGATCGCCGACACGCTGACCGACCTCGGGCTTGAGGTCGAAGAGGTCTCGAACCCTGCCGACCGGCTGAAAACCTTCACCCTCGGCAAGGTCCTGAAGGCCGAACAGCACCCCGACGCCGACCGCTTGCGCGTCTGCGTGGTGGCGACCGACGAGGGCGAGAAACAGATCATCTGCGGCGCCCCGAACGCGCGCGAGGGCATCACCGTCGTCGTCTGCAAACCCGGCGACTACGTCCCCGGCATTGACGTCACACTTTCCGTTGGCAAGATCCGCGGCATCGAAAGCCACGGCATGATGGCCTCCGAGCGCGAGCTGGAATTGTCCGACGAACACTCTGGGATCATTGAGCTTTCCAGCGGCGAGGTCGGCGACAGGTTCGTCGACTGGCTTGCCACGAATGACCCCTCCAAGGTCGACCCGGTCATCGAAATCGCCATTACCCCCAACCGCCAGGACGCGCTTGGGGTTGAGGGCATCGCCCGCGACCTCGCGGCCCGTGGTCTCGGCACGCTGATTTCCAAGGCCCCCGAGGCCGTCCCCGGCACGTTCGACAGCCCGATTACCGTCAGCATAGACGCGGATACGCTTGACGGCGCCCCCTATTTCTCGGGCCGCCTTATCCGTGGCGTCAAGAACGGCCCCAGCCCCCAGTGGCTTCAGGATCGTCTCAAGGCCATCGGCCTGCGCCCGATCTCGGCACTTGTCGATATCACCAACTTTTTCACCTACGACCGCAACCGTCCGCTGCACGTCTTCGACGCTGACAAGGTGCAAGGAAACCTGCGGGTCCATCGCGCCCAGGGCGGCGAGGAACTCCTCGCGCTCGACGAAAAAACCTATGTTTTTGAACGGGGTATGATGGTCATCTCGGACGAACGCGCCGCGGAATCCATCGCTGGCATCATGGGCGGGGAAGAGTCCGGCTGCACCGAGGACACCGTCAACGTCTTCCTGGAATCGGCTTATTGGGACCCGATCACCATCGCCAATACCGGCCGCGCCCTGAAGATCAACTCTGACGCCCGCTATCGTTTCGAACGCGGTGTCGACCCCGCGTTCACTTTGCCCGGCCTGGAAGCAGCGACGCAGATGGTGCTCGACCTTTGCGGTGGCGAACCCAGCCACGTGGTCGAAGCCGGTGCCGTGCCTGATACCACCCGTGCCTATCGCCTCGACACCGACCGTTGTTCGTCGCTCGTCGGTATGGACATCCCCGCCGATGAACAACGGGCAACGCTGGAGCGCCTTGGCTTTGCCATGGACGGCGACATGGCGACACCGCCGTCGTGGCGCTGCGATATCAAGGGCGAGGCCGACCTTGTGGAAGAAGTGGCGCGCATCGCGTCGCTGACCAACCTCGAACCCAAGCCCATGCCCCGGATGCAGCCCGGTGTGCCCAAGCCGATCCTGACGCCACTGCAGAAACGCGAACAGACCGCCCGGCGCACCGCTGCCGCGCTTGGCTACAATGAATGCGTCACCTACAGCTTTATCGACGAGGCTTCGGCTACGCTTTTTGGCGCCGGTGAAACCTCTCGCGTTGCAAACCCGATCTCGTCCGAGATGACCCACATGCGCCCCGCGCTTTTGCCGGGCCTTTTACAGGCCGCTGCCCGCAATCAGGCGCGCGGCGTTCAGGACATGGCGCTGTTCGAGGTCGGTATGGCCTTTTCGGGCGGGGAACCCGGTGAACAACACCTGCGCGTGACCGGCCTCCTGATCGGGCGGACCGAGCCCAAGGACGTTCATGGCGCCTCGCGACCCGTCGATGTTTTTGACGCCAAAGCCGATGCGGAAGCGATCCTTGCCGCCATAGGCGCCCCCGCCAAGGTCCAGTTCATGCGGGACGTGGACGGCTGGTGGCACCCCGGCCGGTCCAGCCGCATCTGCCTTGGTCCAAAAAAGACGCTGGCCGCCTTTGGCGATATCCATCCCAGGGTTCTGAAAGCGATGGATGTCAAAGGCCCCGCGGTCGGCTTTACCATCTGGCCGGCCGAGGTGCCGATGCCTCGCAACGCATCTGCCTCGCGCGGAGCGCTGACGATCAGCGACCTGCAAGCGGTCGAGCGCGATTTCGCTTTTGTCGTCGATGCGAAAGTCGAGGCGATAAACGTGGTGAATGCTGCAGCCGGTGCCGATAAGGCGCTGATCGAGGACGTGCGCGTGTTCGATGAGTTCGTCGGCGGCAGCCTTGGGGAGGGCAAGAAATCCCTCGCGGTGACCGTGCGTCTCCAGCCAAGGGATACCACGCTGACCGAAGAAGAGATCGAGGCCGTTGGTCAAGCCATCGTCGAGAAGGTCGGCAAGGCCACCGGCGGCACGTTGCGCAGCTGAGGAGGGGGTGACATGACGCTGAAAGTTTATCTTTCGGGCGAAATCCACACGGATTGGCGCGAACAGATCACCGAGGGCGCAGCGGGTCTCGACGTGACCTTTTCTGCGCCGGTGACCGATCATGCGGCCTCGGATGACTGTGGGGTCGCGATCCTGGGCGAGGAAACCAATAAATTCTGGCACGATCACAAAGGCGCTCAGATGAACGCCATACGCACGCGTCACGGGATCGGGGATGCCGATATTGTCGTGGTGCGCTTTGGCACCCAGTACAAACAATGGAACGCGGCGTTCGACGCGGGATATGCGGCGGCCTTGGGCAAGTCCCTGATCGTTCTCAACCCTCCCGAGCATGGTCACGCCCTGAAAGAGGTGCACGCCGCAGCTCTTGCCGTAGCCGAGGAGCCAAGCCAGGTTGTGGATATCCTGCGCTATGTTCTGAGCGGAGTCCTTCCCTAACGAAACATCTTATGATTGAATAAAATATTGACATGCAATCAAAAGATGTTTCTTGCGCCAAAACTGCGTCAGTCGATCTGTGTTTTCCCCTGAAGCATTCTTGACCGTGAGAATATTTTCCGGCCAGGCGCTGCACTGTGTTACCGCACTCCCGCGCGTAGCAAAACGAGCAGCGAAGACTCAGGAGGGGCATCCATGCTAAACGAATTCAAGGACTTCATTGCCAAGGGCAATGTGATGGATATGGCCGTCGGCATCATTGTCGGTGCGGCGTTTACAGCCATCGTTACTGCACTCGTCGCGGACCTGATCAACCCGATCATCGGCCTTTTCACGGGTGGGGTCGATTTCACCAACAACTATGTCGTGCTTTCCGGCGAGGTCGCCGAGGGGGCTAGTCTTGAAGCCGCCCGCGAAGCCGGCGCTTCGGTATTTGCTTATGGTTCTTTCATCATGGCAGTAATTAATTTCCTGATCATTGCTTGGGTCGTTTTCATGCTGGTCAAGATGGTCAACCGGGTGAAATCCCTGGCGGAAAAGCCCGAAGAAGTTGCGCCCGAGGTCGATACGGGACCATCCGAAAAGGACCTGTTGATCGAAATCCGGGACGCGCTGGTCGCCAAGGGCTGATCGCGTCGCCCTGCAAAGAACAGTGGCTCGCCTTGTCAGGCGGGCCATTTTTTGACTGCTCGCAATGAATGGCTGACAGATCTGAAGAGGAAGTGGCAGTATCTTCGGCAATAGACGGATTCGGCAAAGGGACCTTGCTTGATGGCTTCAATTGACGCAACAGACGCGCGCATTCTGTCGGTTTTGCAAAGGCGTGGCCGCATTTCCAACGCCGACTTGTCCGAAGAGGTCAACCTATCGGCTTCCGCCTGCCATCGCAGAGTTCAAAGGCTGGAAGAAATCGGCGTCATCCGGGACTATGTCGCTCTCCTGGATCCGCGAGAACTTGGCCGCCAGACCGTTGTTTTCGTGGAGATTACCCTCTCGGGGCAGGCCGACGACATTCTTGACAGTTTTGAACGCGAGGTGCGCCGCATTCCCGATGTTCTCGAATGCCACCTGATGGCTGGGACCGCCGATTATCTTTTGAAGGTCGTCGCCGCCGATACCGAGGATTTTGCACGCATCCACCGCAAGAAACTGGCACGGCTCCCAGGCGTGGCGCAGATGCATTCGTCCTTTTCGCTGAGAACAGTGCGCCAGACCACAGCCCTGCCGGTCTGATCAGTCCGGGTCATTGGCACTTGGCGGGACAGCTAGTCGCGCGGGCCGACAGGCTCTCTCGCGAAACACGATACAGCTTTTCCCATCCATCAGTCCCGGCTGATTTTCGCGCCACCACCGCGCCGCCTCGGGATTGGTTTCGGACAGGATATCCACCGCATGTTTTACATTGACCAGGTATCCCCTGACAGTCGCCGTGCGCCGCAATAGCTTGGCCATGTACCAGCGCCACTTTGTATTCGGCGCTTTGGTGAGCATCCTGGTCTCGAACTCTTGCACGCCCGAAGCAACGGGCAACTGTAATCCAACCCAGGCTTTCGCCACCCAAAGCGGCGGGTCGACATAAGGAAGAGAAACGACCTCGACCTCACGTGGGGCCGGGAACGCCTGCAGGCTTCCCATCCATGCTGTCACTCGTTCAACGGACATCTCCGCAGCCTAAACTCAGCCAAAACCTCGATCAAGTTCGTGCAAACGTCAGGCAGTCTCTACGATCTCATAGTCATGGGTGACCGCTGCCGTTTTTTCCAGCATGGCCGTGGCCGAGCAGTATTTCTCCACCGACAGGTTTACCGCCCGTTCGACCCGCTTGGGGTCGATGCCGCGGCCCCTGATGATGAAATGCAGATGAATGCGCGTGAATACCTTTGGCGGCTCCTCGGCCCGGTCGGCGTCAAGTTCCACGATGACATCTTCAATTGCCTGGCGGCCCTTCTTCAGGATTTCGACGATATCCCAGGCCGAACAACTTCCCGCTCCCATAAGGACCAGCTCCATTGCCGAAGGTCCCGGTTTAGGGGCATCGCCGTCGGCGGTGCCGATCACAATGGAATGTCCGCTTTCCGTCTGTCCGGTGAAGGTCTTGTCGCTGACCCAGGTAACGCGCGATTTCATACTCGTCTCCGCAAGATGCGAAAACTGAATAGCGTTTCTCGCGGGCATCCACCAGAGGTTGCGCGACTTTGGGACGTTGGCTATCGTCTCGCGATGGATCTCGAAACCCTTGTTGACACCTGCTTGGGCCCCGTTTTGGCCGACGCCGGATTCAAAAGGCGTGGGCGCAATTTCCGACGGGAAACGCCCGAGTTCATGCACCTGATTTCTGTCTCGCGCGGGCGCCAGATGATGCAGGGTCGCTTTGCAATTACCCTTTTCGCACATCCCAGGCTGACGGGTGCCCCTGGCCTTCCTGGCCTGCCACCAAAGGAAGGCGAATGGTGGTTCTGGCACCGGATAGCGCCAGATGGTGAAACGGACCGATGGTGGCCCAACGAAGGCCTGTCTGATCAAGATGGCCAGGAAATCGGAGATCTGTCCGCGAGGCGTTCGTCGGACTGGTTTGCCCGCCTTGATACGTTGGAGCACTTCGCGCAGGACTGGTATCTGCGCGAGCATCGGCTTGAGGATGCGGGACGCGCACTCGGACTTCTTCCGGCACGGCTTGCCTATCTCTCGGCCATCGCATTTGCTGAGCTTGGACAAGCGAAGGAAGCCGACCGGATTGCCGTACGCGCGCTTGAAGAGGCCGGTGCGCGCGCTGCGACGCTTCGTGCCTGGATCAATGCTTTTCGGAAGTCACTGGCGCCTTAAAAAAAGACAAACCCCCGGGCGATGCCACGGGGGTCGTCTGATTGGACGGCGAACCGCCCCAGTGTCTCAAAAGTTCAGAGCATACCTTCGCGCTGAGCTTTCTTGCGTGCGAGCTTGCGGGCACGGCGGATGGCCTCGGCCTTCTCGCGTGCTTTCTTCTCGGAGGGCTTCTCGAAATGCTGCCGAAGCTTCATCTCGCGGAAGACGCCCTCACGCTGCAGCTTCTTCTTCAGGGCACGAAGCGCCTGATCGACGTTGTTGTCGCGAACACTGACCTGCATGTGGTTGTCACCACCTTTCTAGTTTAGAGTTGCGCAAAATCTGCAGGAGGTGGCCCTATAGCAAAGGCGGTCTATCTTGTAAACTGCAGGAAATAAGGAGTTCAAGGAACAGTGCCTGCAACGCTTGATGCCCTTTTGGATGCCGCATTGCCTCACGTCGTGTTCGATGGCTGGTCGGATACAACATTCGAAGCTGCGGCCCGCGATCTTCGGGTCAGCCGCGCTGAAGCGAAACTGGTGGCCCCGCGCGGTGCCATCGACCTTGCCGTTCATCTCCACCGTCGTGGAGATCAGGCCATGGTCACCCGAATGGCCGAAACCGACCTTTCCGAATTGCGCTACTCCGAGCGTGTAGCCAAGGCCCTGCGTATCCGAATCGAGGCCATGCCCGACCGCGAAGCTGTCCGACGTGCTACCGCACTGTTTGCCTTGCCGGCCAATTCGGTCGAAGGCGCCCGCCTGGTGTGGGAAACCGCCGACCATGTCTGGACGGCCCTCGGCGATACATCCGAGGATGGCAACTGGTACACGAAACGCGCCATCCTGTCAGGCGTCTGGGGCTCGACCGTCCTGTTCTGGCTCGGCGACGACAGCGAGGGCTTTCAGAACACCTTCGATTTCATCGACCGCCGCATTGCGAACGTCATGGCCTTTGAAAAGACCAAGGCCCGGCTCAGGCAATCCCCGTTGACCAAACCCCTGATGGACATGCAATCGGCGTTCCTGTCGAAGTTTCGCGCCCCGGCGGGTATCGACACGTCAGACCTGCCGGGAAATTGGAATAGGGAAACCTGAGCATCTTCTTCTTTTTTAGAATACTCCGGGGGAGGCGCCCGCAAGGGTGGCGTGGGCAGAGCCTCTTTACCGCACGGGCTCGAACAATGCTTTCTGCATTGTGCAATCGCGAATGACGTCCGCACCGCATCGCCGCGGCTCCAGTGCGCGCGTAAAGCACACACGCGCCTCCTGGATTCGGCCCGCCTTGCAGGTGATCGTGATTCCGTCGGCCTCAAGCCCAGGATTCACCTCAAGAAAGGCCGCCTCTACGACCGAGGCGGCGAGTTTTACCGGTTTGTCCAGCTTGCGGAATATCGCTGGCCTCTCGACGCGCCCATAGGCTTCGCGTGCCAGGAGATAGTAGTCGTCCGCCGACAATCCCGTGCACCTTCCATGCTTATTCCATTGGTGCCAGGCATTGCCTGCCGACCCGAAAATATCGGCTTCGGCCGCCGTGTCCACGCGCGACGGGTTTCTTTCGGAAGTGGCGCAGTAACTTGGCCAGCTGTTCTCGTATTGCGGCCAGAGACCGTGCAGAATCCATCCGTTGTCCGCATCGCCTTCACACTGGGGCGAGCCGCGACGGTCACCCTCCAGAGCGCACCAGGTTGGCGACCAGGACAGGGACATCACATAGTAATCGAAATCGCCCGCTGGCTCGCCATCCGCCCGGGCCAGACCTGCACTCAGCAAAAGCGCCACCAGAAACCGCATTCCCTCTTCCCTCCGACTGACTCTGGGCTTATATACCCCGCAATTCCCCGAAATCGAGGAGTGGGTCCAAAAGGGCCAGCCGAATTCCCGGCACGAAGAAGATTTGTCAGGAGAGACGCAGATGAACAAACCGATCATGGCCAAAGCCACCGCCGTATGGCTGGTCGACAATACCACGATCTCTTTCAAGCAGATCGCGGATTTCTGCGACCTCCACGAGCTTGAGGTGCAGGGCATTGCGGATGGCGACGTCGCCGCTGGCGTCAAGGGGTTCGACCCGATTGCCAACAACCAGCTGACGCAGGATGAGATCGACGCGGCCGAAAAGAACCCGATGCACAAGCTCAAGCTCAAGTTCAACGCTGCCGCCGTAGGCGAGGAAAAACGTCGCGGCCCGCGGTATACACCGCTGTCCAAGCGTCAGGACCGTCCGGCTTCGATCCTCTGGCTGGTCAAGTTCCACCCCGAGCTTTCCGACGGACAGATCTCCAAGCTAGTCGGCACGACCAAGCCGACCATCCAGTCGATCCGCGAGCGGACACATTGGAACATTTCGAACATCCAGCCGATCGACCCGGTCGCGCTTGGCCTGTGCAAGCAATCGGAACTCGACGCTGCTGTTCAGAAAGCCGCTGCCAAAAAAGCCAAGGACGGCGAGGTCATGTCGGACGAAGAGCGCCGCAAGCTGGTTTCGACCGAGCAGTCGCTTGGCATGGAGGACGAACCTAGGATTCCGACCGCGATCTCGGGGCTTGAGACCTTTACGCTCACCGAGAGCGACGATGACGATGAAGCCTCGAACGAGGTGCCGGACGCGGATTCCTTCTTCAACCTTCCCGACGATGCAGGCGACGACGACGAGGATTGAGACCTTCGTTCAGTCTGGAAAGATAACCCCCGGTACATCTGCCGGGGTTTTTCTTGCGGGGCGAACCAGGCCGCCGGATCAGAAGGATTTACGTGCCCTCAGAGCAGCTCCAATGGTTCCGTCGTCGAGATAATCCAACTCGCCGCCGATCGGGACGCCCTGCGCCAGCGAAGTCACTTTGACCCGGTTTTCCAGTTGGTCCGCGATGTAATGTCCGGTCGTCTGTCCGTCGACCGTTGCATTCAATGCCAGGATGACTTCGGTGATTTCCTCAGTCTCCACACGGTCGATCAGCTTGGGGATGCCCAGCTCTTCCGGCCCGATCGCGTCCAGTGCTGACAGGGTGCCTCCCAGCACATGATACCGTCCCTTAAAGACACCGGCCCGCTCCATGGCCCAAAGATCGGCGACGTCCTCGACCACGCAGATCTCGCCGTTCGCACGTTTTTCGCTTTCGCAGATCTCGCATAGGTCGCTGGTTCCGATATTGCCGCAGTTCAGACACTCGCGCGCCGTTTCAGCGACCCGGGTCAGGGCCTCGGCTAGGGGTATCAACACAAGAGCGCGCTTTTTGACCAGGTGAAGTACAGCCCGCCGGGCCGAACGCGGCCCAAGGCCCGGCAGCTTCGCCATAAGGGCGATCAGGTTATCAAGGTCGTTCTGACCGCTCATTTCGCCTCTCCAGGCAGGACAACCCGCTCAACTCGGTATCCGGCCCCACGCAACAAGGCCACCAACCCGGTTTTCCCCGCGATGTGCCCCGCGCCGACCGCCGTCACGACGCCGCCTTGGTCCAGTTCCGGCCGCAGTTTTTCGATGAATCGCATGTTGCGGAACGTCAGCAGATATCCGTCCGTCAGGGCAAGTGCTTCGGGCCCGCGTTCGCCAAGGACCTGGTCCAGATAGGCCGCATCCCATGCGGCCATCAGCCCGAGGCGGCCCTCCCGGTACAGGGCAAAGCCCGTCTTGCGCGTGTCGTTGGTTGTCTGGGGCATGAGATAGGCGGCATATACTGCGATGATCGCATTGGCGACCTCGTCCTTGTCCGCTAGGTCATTGAAAAAATCGTCCGGCGTTTCCAGACCCAGGATCTCGGCCCCCGCAAGCCGTCCCAATAGCTGTATGTAATCGTCCTGGATCGGAAGGACACCGCTCGCGAAATCCTCGCAGGGGTCTGACAAAAGCATTTCGGCCATGCCTGCGGGCGACAGGATCAGGTCGGCGTCCTCGGTCCAGCCTAGCTCGATTGCGCGCTCCCGGATCCAGTCGGACACTTCAAGGCTCAGCCCTGCAATGGTGCCGTCGCCGGGTCCAGTGGCCGCGAAGGGATCGCTGGCCATGTTGAACTGCCCCTCGCGGTACTGTCCTGCGCGAAAATCTTCGCGCGTCGGGGCGACATAGTTGATTTCGACAGCCACCACCCGTGCTTCGGCTATGGCGTCGCGGAGTGCCTCGGGCACATCAAGGATCAATGGATCAGAAGAATGATATGTGCCCCAAAGGTGTGAGACCTTGCCATCAGAGCTCTCGATGCGCCAGAGCCTGCCCCGGCGGTTCTCGATCTTGGCGGCCTGTTCCTCCAGCGCTGCCCGACCGAGAGGCGCAAAGACCTCTTCAACGATTTCGGGAGCAATGACGTCGCAGACCTCTTTCGTCGCCCAGTCCTGGGCAGCGGCCAGGCCGGGCAGGCAGGTAAGCGCAACCGAAACGAAAAGGCCGCGCACGATCAGAACGGCAGCTTCATATCTGCAGGCAATCCCATGCTTTCGGTGATCGCGCGCATTTCCTGCTGTTGACGCTCGGCGGCTCTCGACTGGGCGTCCTTGATCGCGGCAAGGATCAGATCCTCGACCACTTCTTTTTCGTTGGGATTGAAGATCGACGGGTCGATATCCAGCGCTGTCAATTCACCCTTGGCTGTCGAGGTCGCCTTGACCAGGCCCGCACCGCTTTCACCGACAACAGTGATGTTGTGGAGTTCTTCTTGGAGATTCTCCATCTTTTCTTTCATTTCCTGGGCGGCTTTCATCATCTTGCCCATGTCGCCCAATCCGCCCAAACCTTTGAACATTGTCATCTCCTTTGATCGGTGTTGCGTTCTAGATACGAGTGGGGAGAGCGGTGAACAAGGGCCGGGAGCCCGGCGTTTCTCCCAGTGGTATCTCCGACAGGAACTCCGGCCGATTTCTGCCCGGGATCAATCTTCCTCGAAGGGATCCCACTCGTCTTCCACCTCGGCCAGTGCGCTTTCGGCGGTCTCGGCGGCGATATCCTGTGCTGTTTTCAGTTCGTCCGAGATGCTGGCCTTTGGAAAGGCTTCGAGGATTGCCGTTACCATCGGGTTTGCTGCGGCATCGGCCTTCAGCTTTTCTTTCGCAGCGTTGCGTTCCTCGGTGATGCTTGGCTTGCCATTTTCCGAGGAGATCGAGATTGCCCAGCGGACCCCGGTCCAGGATTGCAGCTTCTGGCCAAGCCGTTGCGCCAGGTCGCGCGGAGCCTTCGGTGAAGGTTCGAACTCGATCCGGCCCGGTTTGTACGATACCAGTCGCACGCCATCTTCCACCTCGACCACCAGCTTCATGTCCCGGTTCGCTCGGACCAGGTCGATCACATGCAAGAAGGTCGGAAACCGGTCCAGCGCGTGTTCCGAAGCTACGGCAAGAGCCGGTCGACCGCCGCGCGCCGACGGGCCGCCCGAATGTGCCATCTCGGCTGCGCGCGAGGCGACGGCCTGGGCACCTTGGCTCGCACCGCCTCCGCCCGAGCCGCCCGAGGGTGGCACCGGCGGGGCAGGGGTGTCTTTCAGCTTGGCCACCAACTCGCCCGGCGTCGGCAAGTCGGCCACGTGGGTCATGCGGATCACCGCCATCTCGGCGGCCATCATCGCGTTCGGGGCGTGGGCAACCTCTTCCAGAGCTTTCAGGCTCATTTGCCACATGCGCGTCAGAACCGGCATCGCAAGGCGGTCGGCCAGGTCCCGGCCCCGCGCGCGTTCGTCCGGCGAGACGGTCGGATCGTCGGCGGCTTCGGGCGTGATGCGAATGACACTGATCCAATGGGTGATCTCGGCGATGTCGCGCAGAACCGCCAGCGGGTCGGCTCCGTCGGCATACTGCGCCGAAAGTTCGGACAAAGCCCCTGCCGCATCGCCCTGCATGATCATCTCGAACAGGTCCATGACCCGTCCTCGGTCTGCAAGGCCCAGCATGGCCCGCACCTGGTCAGCGGTGGTTTCGCCCGCTCCGTGACTGATTGCCTGATCCAGAAGAGAGGTTGCATCCCGCGCCGAGCCTTCGGCGGCGCGCGTGATCAGTTGCAAAGCTTCGTCAGTGATCTCGGCCTGCTCCGATGTCGCGATCCGTCGCAACATCTCGATCATCACCTCAGGTTCGATCCGGCGTAGGTCGAACCGCTGACAGCGCGACAAGACCGTGACCGGCACCTTGCGTATCTCGGTCGTGGCAAAGATGAATTTCACGTGGGCGGGCGGTTCTTCCAGTGTCTTCAACAACGCGTTGAACGCGCTGGTCGACAGCATGTGGACTTCGTCGATGATGTAAATCTTGTACCGCGCACTTGCAGCCCGGTAATGGACGCTGTCGATGATCTCGCGGATGTCATTGACGCCCGTGCGGCTGGCGGCGTCCATTTCCATCACGTCGACGTGGCGCCCCTCGCTGATCGCGACGCAATGCTCGCAAGTCCCGCATGGCTCGGTCGTCGGACCTCCCGTGCCATCCGCGCCGATACAGTTCATGCCCTTGGCGATGATCCTTGCGGTGGTGGTTTTTCCCGTCCCGCGGATGCCAGTCATGATGAAGGCCTGCGCAATGCGGTCCGCCTCAAAGGCGTTCTTCAGGGTGCGCACCATCGCGTCCTGGCCAACCAGATCGGCAAAGGTTTCTGGCCGGTATTTCCGGGCCAGTACCTGATAGGTTTTTTTGGTGGTCTCGCTCATCGCCTGCCGTTCGGGATTCGGGTCCGGGCGAGGTTAGACCGCCCGGACCCAAGCGTCCACCGGTGTGCGCGTTCAGTCGGCGATATAAGCCCAGATCTGGTCCTTCAGATGGGCACGTTTCTTGCGCAGGTCAATCTCGGCCAAATCGCTCAACGGCTCGACGTTTGTCTCGGCCCGATGCACCGCACGGTTCAAATCATGGTACTCGTCGAACAATCTGGCGAAATGCTGGTCCGACTGTTTCAATTCGTGCATGCGGTCGGCCTTGTCCGGAAATTCCTCGGCCAGTTCATGCGGGACGTGACTCATTTTCGCTCTCCTAAGTTTGTTGTTGCCTGAAAACGTACACCGCACTCTGTGTCCCGCCTTGATGCGGGTCAAACCGGATTGAAGAAACAACAAGTGACACCGGTAAGGGCGGCCTTTCGCAAGCTCTTACAAACGCCTTGATCCGCCTTTCCTGTCCAAGCGCAGGTCAAAGCCATCTGGCACGGTATTGAAGGTGGATCGGACCTGGGATAGTGTCGGTTTTGCCGTCTGGGGCGGCATCCTGGTTCGCGGAAAGCTGTCATCGGCACCCCTAACAGACCAAGACACGACATTCGTCGGTGTTTCTCATGCCCGTCTCAGCGAACCGCCGGGCCAATCGAACGAGGAGCCCGATGTCCAAATCCATCGACCAGTTGCGCCGTGACGCCAAGGCGCTGAGACAAGCCTACGAGGCCCGCGACACCACGGCCTTGCAGCGCGTCAAATCCGCTGTGCCCTGCGGCCGTGCACCAGAACGCCACGCCGATTTCCTTCATGTTATCGCCCTGGAAAATGGCTTTGAAAGTTGGCCCCGCCTGAGTTGGGCGCACGAAACGGTCGGCCTCGACCGGGCGGGCAAGCAGCAAAAATTGAAGATCGCGGTAAGCCATGGCCAGACCTGGCGCATCGAACGGCTTTTGGCTGAAACCCCCGACCTGGCAGACGGTCTGTTTGGCATCCAGTGCGCGCTTTACATGCGCGAGCCGATCGAACAGGCGCTTGCCGAAGACCCGTCGCTCGCCACCCGAGAATTCGGCCCCCGCCGTCCGATCCTGCACCTCGCTTATTCAAAATGGATCAAGGCGCGACCTGATCTCGAAGACGACATGCTCGCCATCGCCCGGCTGCTTGTAAAACATGGGGCGGACGTCAACGACTCCTATGCCTTTCCGCCGGGCGGCGATCATAGGTTGTCGGCGCTCTACGGTGCCATCGGACATGCTGACAACATGGTGCTGGGCCGCTGGTTGCTCGACCATGGGGCCGATCCGAATGATGGCGAGTCGCTCTATCACTCGACAGAACTTGGTCATCACGAGGGGCTGAAAATGCTGCTCGAGCACGGTGCCGATCCGAAAGGGACCAACGCGTTGTTGCGGGCCATGGATTTTGACGACACGACTGCAGTCGGCTTGCTGATCAAGGCGGGTGCCCGCGCAGACGATTTCAATGACGGGAACGTCGGCGGCGAACCGCCCCAAGTCGTGCCCGCGCTCCACCAGGCGGCGCGGCGCATGTGCGGGCGTGACATGGTCGATCTTCTCCTGTCCGCCCATGCCGACCCACAGGCCGAATACCAGGGGATGAGCCCCTATGCCGCCGCGCGTGTCTTCGGCAATGCAGCCCTTGCATCGGCGCTGGAGCATGCCGGTCACGCCATGCCGCTTTCGCCGGTCGAAGCGCACCTTGCCCGCATCGCCGACGGCACCGACACTGGCCAAACCTACCTGAATCCGGATGACCTCCCCGAAGGCGCGCGCAACATTGTGCGTGACATCCTACATCTCCCGGGCAAGCTGGCCCACGTCCGGCGGCTGGTCGATGCAGGTGCGGAGTACGACCGTGCCGACGGTGTGGACCGCGTGACGCCGGTCCAGGCGGCTGGCTGGCTTGGACTGCCGGATGTGCTGGGCTATTTCCTGTCGCTCAGGCCCGATCTTGAGCACGTGAACAGCCACGGAGGCAGGCTCATGTCCACGATCCTGCATGGCTCCGAAAACAACCCCGACCGAGCCAAGGGCGACTACGTCGCCTGCTTCCGGCTGGTGCTCGAACGCGGGCTGGCCCTGCCTCGCGGCGTAATCAACCATGCCGGCGTGCCCGAGATCGCTGCCTTCCTCGCCGACTGGGCCGAGGCCCATCCGGGGCAGGTCGTCGAACACGGTGTCGCCTGATGGCCTGGCTTGAACCCACGCCGGAGTCGGGAGCTGCTTTTGTGCGGCGCGGAATTGAGGGACCGTTCACGATGCTGAACCTCCTGAGGTTCCGTGACGTCGCTGACTACAATTCCTTCCCCGAGATCGCGCCGTCGGAAACCATCAGCGGATCGGCCGCCTTTGATCTCTATGTCGAGCACACATTGCCTTTTCTGCGCGAAAGTGGTGGCAACCTTATGTTTCGCGGAAACGGCGGCGCCTTTCTCATTGGGCCGGAAGGGGCAGGTTGGGATCATGTCATGTTGGTCAGGCACCGGTCAGTCGAAGCCTTTCTGGGCTTCGCCGAGCACGAATCCTATCTCTCCGGCATTGGCCACCGCACGGCGGCTCTCAGCGATGCCCGTCTCCTTCCCGTGGTTGATGGCCCCCCCTGAAGTTTCCGGCGATTTGCACGGCGCTGCGTTCGGGGTACCGTCTTGCCGCAAAGAACAGCACCGGAGAGAACTCATGGCGGCCATCGCAGAATTGCCTCTGCGCTCGGGCTGGCTGGGCATCTGCCCCATGCCGGGGCGCGGCGGTGCCTACCAAGCCGACCTGAATCGCATCCTGGCCTGGGGCGTGGATCTGGCGCTGACCATGACGACGGCGCCCGAACTTGACCGCTCCGGCGCTGCCGATTTCGGCGCCGACCTGCGTCTGGCCGATGTCGAGTGGCGTCATCTGCCGATACCCGATTTCAATGCGCCGCCGCCCGACGTCGAGGCGCTCTGGCCCGAAGTTTCGGCGCTCGCCCATGACATCCTTGGCCAGGGCGGCCGCGTGTTGGCCCATTGTTATGGCGGCTGCGGCCGGTCGGGCATGGCATTGATGCGGCTGATGGTCGAAGCGGGTGAAGACGCCGATCCTGCCCTTGAACGGCTGCGCGATGCGCGCCCCTGCGCCGTCGAAACCGAGGCGCAACGTGCCTGGGCGGCGGCGCCGATGTTCGACCGGATGGGTTGGACCCGGTGACTGAACCGTCGGACTCGGCGCGTCTGGCCCTGACGGTGCTGTTCGCCGCCTGGGTCGTGGTCTTCGCCTATGCCTTCGTGGCCTATGCGACGACGTCCCACCAGGGCGCGGGCACGTCCAAACTAGGGGCTTTCCTGGGCTGGCAAGGGGTGGCCGGGATGTTGGCCGTGGCGGTCTTCGGCGTGTCGCGCAAATGGTCCCGTGGCAGCCCGGTGCGTAGGATTGGCTATGTCCCGCTGGGTCTTGCCCTGGGGATCACAGCAGCCATTGCGGGCGCCGGAAAACTTTTGCCCTGACTGTTCGGAGGTTGGGTGAGAGGCTGGACAACGACCCAAGCGGGGCTCGTTACGGCTGCTTCCTTCCGGACCTGACCGGGTTGGCGAGGCGCTCGCCCGCGCCAACCTCTCGCGGCATGACATAGGGTCGAATCTTTCGAAAAGCAAGGTGTACCGCGCGTCTGCACTGCGCCTGCGAAACGTATGGCAGGACCGCGCGCGCAGGAGACGCGGGATTCACCGGTGCCGGCCAGGGTTTCCGATGCATTCTTGTGTGCTCCCGAACAGGGCCAGGACCGAGACGCCAGCGCCAAAGGCGGTGTGGGCACAGACGCAAGACGCGCCGCCTTTCGGGGCGGCGCGCGGGTCGGCTGCGACAAGCAGGCGAGAACTGTGTCAGAGCTTCAGTCGATAAAGGGCAAAGCCGTCGGCTCCCTCACCCGCAGGCTCGATCACGGCGCCTTTCACGTCGTCGATGTACTCCGAAGCCTTGGGACCGGTTTCAAACACCGCCGTGGTGCCCGTCATCGGTTTGAACTTCCAGTTCGCATCCGCCGAGGGCTGAATAGTACCCTGTTCGACGATATAGCGCACGATCACGTCGCGGTTGGTGTCCGGTGCCTCGAAGATGATGGTCGAGCCATCCGCGCCGGGGAAGGACCCGCCTCCGCTGGCGCGATAGTTGTTCGTCGCGATGACGAATTCCATATCGTCCGTTACGGGTTGCCCGTTATAGGCAAGATCGACGATCCGGTTGGCGTCCGGGTTTTCCAGCTCGCCCTTCGGGCCGTATTTGGAAGGCTGGCTCAGGTCGATCTGATAGGTGACCCCGTCGATGACGTCGAAGTTGTAGGATGGGAAGGACGGGTTCAGAAGTGAGGTATCCGTCGAGCCCGGCACCACCTGGTTGAACATGCCTGCCGAGCGTTCCAACCAGTCCTTGACCTGCGCGCCCGTTACCTTCACCGCCCGAACGGTGTTCGGGTAGAGGTAGAGGTCGGCGACGTTCTTGATCGCCACGTCTCCGGCAGGGACGTCGGTGTAATACTCGGGTCCTCCCCGGCCACCGGCCTTGAAGGGGGCCGCTGCCGACAGGATCGGCAGACCTTCGTACTCGGTCCCCTTCATCATCTCGCCGATGTACCAGCTTTGGGCAATCGACACGATCTGAACCGAGGGATCGTCGGCAACAAGCGCGAAGTAGCTGTGCAGCGGCGCCGCCGTCTTGCCGACCGCGCGGCGGACGTATTCCAGCGTCGCCTCGTGATCAGCGCGGGTGGCTTCAATCACATCTTCTTCGCTCTCGACCAGCGCGGTGATCGAGCGGTCTTCGTTGCGCTTGGAGATCGGACGGGTCTCGACAGCCTGGTTCACGACGCGCCACTGGCCGCCCTCGCGCTCCAGCATCAAGTCGATCACACCCAGATGAGACCCCCAGAAACCGCCCATAGTGGCGGGCTTGCCGTGGATCAGACCCTTTTCAGCATCGACCGCAGCGTATTCAGCGTAGGTCGGCGAGGGGAAGACCAGGTGGCTGTGGCCCGTCAGCAAGGCATCAACACCGTCGACGGCGGCGAGCGGCACGCTGGCGTTTTCCATCATGTCGGTCCGGTCTGCCGAGCCGATGCCGGAGTGCGACAGCGCGATGATGATGTCGGCCCCTTCCTCACGCATCTGCGGGACATAGGCCTCGGCCGTTGCGACGATGTCGCGCGTGGTGACGTTGCCCTCCAGGTGCTTACGGTCCCAGTTCATGATCTGCGGCGGCACGAAGCCGATCAGGCCCACCTTGATCGCGTGCTTTTCGCCTGCACCGTCGGTCAGCTCACGGTCAAGAATGACATAGGGCTTGATCAGAGTGGTGTCCTTGGTGGGGTCGGTGCCGGTCTCCTTGACGACATTGGCGCTGACGATCGGGAAATCGGCCCCCGCCAAAGTCTTCATCAGGAAGTCGAGACCGTAGTTGAATTCGTGGTTGCCAAGGGTCGAGGCATCGAAGCCGACCGTGTTCATCGCGGTGATGACCGGGTGGAGGTCGCCTTCCTTCATGCCGCGTTCATAGGCGATGTAATCCCCCATCGGGTTGCCCTGGAGGAAATCGCCGTTGTCCAGAAGCAGCGAATTCGTCGCCTCGGCGCGGATGTCGGCGATATGGGCGGCGGTGCGGGCAAGGCCGACCGTATCGACTGGGCGGTCGCCATAATAGTCGTAGGGCCAGACATGCACGTGGAGGTCGGTGGTCTCCATGATCCTGAGATGCGCCTGTCCCGCGGCGGCGCGCGCCGAATAAGGGTGCAGTGCAATCAGGCTTGCGCCAGCGGTGGTGGCAAGAAAGGAACGGCGGCTCATGGCCAGGGCAGAATAACGCGGCATGACAGACTCCCAGACTGTTTTTGATCATCTTTCATGGGAGCATGAAATCCGTGTGACACCAAAGACAAATTCGCCCGACATTGGGACCGAAGGCCGGGCAATCTGCAACTCCCCGAAAATGGTGAGGAATTACCCGGTTTGCCAAGGTGCGCATCGCGTGGCACATCGGTGCTCAAAGGCGAGGGCAGTTATGAAGAACGCAGAATCAGTGACATTCGGAGGCTCGGGCCTGGATCGCGCGGCCCAGTTCAGAGGCAAGCCGGACGAGTTGCGTCGGCTTATGGCCGAGGGCGGCGTCCTTCCGATTTGGCGCGGCAAGCCGCTGTTGGATGCCGAGACCCGCGCGCCCGTCTTTCTGTCGGCAGACCATGCGGTCTTCTGCGAGGCGCGCCCGCCGATCTTCCTTGGTCTTGACGACGGCGCGCCGCGCTTTGCCCGCGACATCTCTTCCTGGCAACCCGAAGAAGACCTTGATCTCGTGGGTCAGTTCCACGACCCCTCTGAACAACGCCACCCCAAGCTGCCCGCCACCCAGCTGTTTTGCGAGCTGCGCGCCAATATGACCCGGCTTTCGCCTCGTGATGCGGAACTGGTCGCGACCAGCAAGGCGATCATCGAATGGCACCGCGCGCACCGTTTCTGCGCCAAGTGTGGCCAGCCAAGCGAGGTTGCCCAAGCCGGTTGGCAGCGCGATTGCCCAACCTGCGGAGCGCATCACTTTCCGCGCACCGATCCTGTTGTCATCATGCTGATTACACTTGGAAATTCCGTCCTTGTGGGCCGTTCGCCGTTCTGGCCCGAAGGGATGTATTCCCTGCTTGCCGGATTTGTCGAGCCGGGCGAAACCATCGAGGCCGCCGTGCGCCGCGAGGTGTTCGAGGAATCCGGCATCACCGTCGGGCAGGTCGACTATCTTTCATCCCAGCCATGGCCGTTTCCGACCTCCCTGATGTTTGGATGTCACGGCCTGGCCACCTCGTCCGAAATCAAGATCGACCCCGACGAGATCGAAGACGCCCGCTGGGTCACACGCGAAGAGATGCTTGACGCCATCGCGGGCAACGACCCGGTGATGAAACCGGCGCGCCACGGCTCGATTGCCCGCTTCTTGATCGAAAACTGGCTTGCCGATACGCTCGACTAAAGCCAAACAAGACCCATGAAGCTTTCCACTCGCGAAGACATCGACGCGCCCATCGGCACGGTCTACCAGGCGCTCATCGACTTCGACGGGTTCGAACGGCAAATGCTGCGTCGTGGCATCGACGTGACACGCGATGAAAGCCGACCCGCCGACCAGCCGGGCGCGACCTGGCAGGCGGCCTTTTCCTGGCGCGGTCGGCGACACGACCTGATGGCCGAACTGGTCTCGATCGACCCAGACCAGGGCTATGCCATCGAAAGCACCTCGGGCGGAGTGGCCTGCATGGCCGTTGTCGATCTCGTTGCCCTGTCGAAGACGCGCACGCGCCTTTTCGTTTCGCTCGATCTGCGGCCCTCGACGCTTTCGGCACGCCTCTTCATCCAGTCGTTGCGGCTGGCCAAAAGCTCCCTTACCCGCCGGTTCAAGGCGCGGGTGGCGGAGTTCGCCGAAAGCATAAACGCCCAATAGCTTTGCACGCGGTCCATAGCAAAGATCAAAAGCGGGGCAACCATGGCGGTCAGAAGGGCACCGCCCAGCCCGACAAAATAAATTACCCCTATGATTTCGCTCAGTTTTTCCCAGGGCATGGTTTTCATCCGGCTGAAAACGCCCAGGGCCAGCTCACCGATCCAGCCCGCCCGCGACATGCCTACAAACGCGGCCAGACGCATCCGTTCGAAAAAGGGGAGCGCGCCGCGCACAGATCGGCCATGATCGCCATGCCAAATCCCAATGCCAACCCCTGCAATCGCGCGGCCCGTGCTGCATCGTTGACCAAAGTCATATCCATCAGACGTCTTCCTAGCCAGCGCGCCCTGAGCGGGTGTTTTCGCCCTTATCCGAATGAGGGCTAAGTCGAATTGTGGCAGCGCCTTGCCAAGCGCCGGAACCCGCTGAACCGTCTGTCGACGGAGAGGCAACAAAATCCGGTCATTCCACTGGCGCAACGGCAAGTGATTCGCTATGCTTCGCGCAGACCCGGAAAACGGGCGGCAGAGGCAGTAAGAGCGGGCTCATGACGGAGATGGTCTATGGCTCAGTCCCGGCACGGGACGGCGAGCCGATTCTTCCGCGCTGGTGGCGCACCGTCGACAAATGGTCGATGAGCTGCGTGCTTGCGCTTTTCGGCATCGGGCTTCTCCTGGGGCTTGCCGCGTCGCCGCCCCTGGCGGAACGAAACGGTTTTTCCGCCTTCCACTATGTTCAGCGCCAGGCCTTCTTTGGCAGCCTTGCCCTGGTGGCGATGTTCGCCATGACCCTCATGTCACCGAAATCCGTTCGCCGGCTTGCTGTCGCCGGCTTTGCCGTGTCGCTTGTCGCCCTCACGCTATTGCCGATCCTGGGAACCGATTTCGGCAAAGGCGCGGTGCGCTGGTACTCGCTCGGCTTCGGTTCGATCCAGCCGTCGGAATTCCTGAAACCCGGCTTCATCGTGATGGTCGGCTGGATGATTGCCGCCTCGAACGAGGTCGCAGGGCCGCCGGGCAAGACCTATTCCTTTGCTCTTGCGATTTTCGTTGTCCTGCTCTTGGCTCTGCAACCTGACTTTGGCCAGGCCAGCCTGATCCTGTTTTCCTGGGGCGTCATGTATTTCGTCGGTGGAGCCCCTTTCCTGATCCTCGCCGTCATCGCGGGGATGACTATCTTTGGTGGCGCGGTCGCCTATCAGCATTCCGAACACTTTGCCCGCCGCATCGACGGTTTCCTTGCTGCAGAGGTCGATCCCACGACCCAGCTTGGCTATGCAGCCAACGCCATACGCGAGGGTGGCTTTTTCGGCGTCGGCGTGGGTGAGGGGACGGTGAAGTGGTCGTTGCCAGATGCGCATACCGACTTCATCATCGCCGTTGCCGCCGAGGAGTACGGCCTGATCCTGGTTCTGGTAATCATTGCTCTTTATGCGGCGATTGTTCTGCGCTCGCTGTTTCGGCTGATGCGCGAACGCGACCCGTTTATCCGCCTTGCGGGCACCGGGCTGGCCTGCACCTTTGCGATGCAGGCAATGATCAACCTCTCGGTCGCGGTCCGCCTTCTGCCCGCCAAGGGTATGACGCTTCCCTTCGTCAGCTATGGCGGCTCGTCCCTTGTCGCGGGCGGCATAATGATCGGGATGCTTCTGGCCTTTACCCGCGAGCGGCCACAGGGCGAGATTCGCGATTACCTCGTCCGGAGCAACCGGGCATGAAGACCCCCCACCTCGTCATCGCCGCAGGAGGCACGGGGGGCCATATGTTCCCCGCCCAGGCCCTGGCCGAGGTGATGCTTCAACGCGGATGGGACGTCACGCTATCCACCGATGCCCGCGGCGCGCGCTATGCTGGGGGGTTTCCCGACAAGGTGACGATCCGCAGGGTCGCCAGCGCCACATTTGCACGCGGCGGCGCCCTGGCGAAACTGGTCGCGCCTTTCCTGATCCTTGGCGGCATCCTGACCGCCCTTTTTCGTTTTGTCGTGCATCGCCCGACTGTGGTGGCGGGCTTTGGGGGCTACCCCTCGATCCCCGCGCTCGCCGCCGCATGGGTGTTGCGCATTCCGCGCATGATACACGAACAGAACGGCGTGCCGGGGCGAGTGAACACGGTTTTCGCCCCGCGTGTCGACCTTGTCGCCTGCGGCACTTGGCCCACGGTCCTGCCCGACGGGGTCGAGCCGGTCCACACTGGCAACCCGGTGCGCGCGCAGGTGCTGGACTACGCGGGCGCGCCCTATACCAAGCCCGGCCCCGGCCATATGTCGATTCTTGTCATTGGCGGCAGCCAGGGCGCGCGGATCCTGTCGGACGTGGTGCCCGAAGCGATTGCCCGGCTGAACGGCGGTATCAAGGAACACCTCAAGGTGACTCACCAGGCCCGGCCCGAGGATCACGACCGCGTGGCGCAGGTTTATGCCAGGGCCGGTATCCCGGCCGAGGTCTCGCCTTTCTTTGACGATATCGCCTGCCGGATCGCCGAGGCACAGATCGTCGTCAGCCGCTCGGGCGCGTCGTCGGTCGCCGACATCAGCGCTATTGGCCGCCCTTCGGTTCTGATCCCCTTTGCCGCCGCCACCGGAGACCACCAGACAGCGAATGCCCGTGGGTTGGTTGACGCCGGGGCGGCGATCCTGATCCCTGAATCGGCCCTTGACCCGGCCTCGCTCTCGGAACAGATCATGACCGTGCTGACGACGCCCGCCGCCGCCGCACAAATGCGCGACAGCGCACTGGCCCAGGGCCGCCCTGACGCGGCCGAACGACTGGCCGCACTGATCGAACAGCTTGGCAGGAGAACGTCATGAACGCCGCAGCGACCAAACTTCCAACCGAGATGGGTCCGATCCACTTTGTCGGCATCGGTGGCATCGGCATGTCGGGCATCGCCGAGGTGTTGATCGAGGCGGGCTATACCATCCAGGGCTCGGACCTGAAGGCCACCAAGATCACCGACCGCCTTGCCAGCATGGGCGCCACCATCTTCGAAGGTCAGCGGGCCGAGAATCTTGAAGGTGCCGAAGTCATTGTGATCTCCTCGGCCATCAAGCGCGGCAACCCCGAACTCGACGAAGCGCGCCGCCTTGGCCTGCCGGTCGTGCGCCGCGCCGAGATGCTGGCCGAACTGATGCGCTTGCGCTCGAACATTGCCGTCGCGGGCACCCATGGCAAGACCACCACCACGACCATGGTCGCCGCGCTTCTCGACCACGGCGGCATTGACCCGACCGTGATTAACGGCGGCATTATCCACGCCTATGGCTCGAACGCGCGCGTGGGGCAGGGCGAATGGATGGTGGTCGAAGCCGACGAAAGCGACGGCACCTTCAACCGGCTGCCCGCCACCATCGCCATCGTAACCAATATCGACCCCGAGCACATGGAGCACTGGGGCACGATCGAAAATCTGCGCAAGGGCTTCGACGACTTTGTCTCCAACATCCCTTTCTACGGCCTCGCGGTCCTGTGCACCGACCACCCCGAGGTACAGGCGCTGGTGGGGCGCGTCACCGATCGCCGCGTTGTGACCTTCGGCTTCAACGCCCAGGCCGATGTGCGCGCCATCAACCTGACCTACAGGAACGGCTCGGCCCATTTCGACATCGAACTGGCCGACGGTGTAGTGATCAAAGACTGTACCCTTCCCATGCCTGGTGACCACAACGTCTCGAACGCGCTTGCCGCCGTTGCCGTCGCCCGCCACCTTGGCATGAAAGGCGCTGAGATCCGCGAGGCCCTCGCCAACTTCAAGGGGGTGAACCGCCGTTTTACCAAGGTGGGCGAGATCGACGGGATCACCATCATCGACGACTATGGTCACCACCCGGTCGAAATCGCCGCTGTTCTGAAGGCCGCCCGCCAGGCCGTCGGCGCGGACACCGATGCGCGCGTCATCGCCGTGCACCAGCCGCACCGCTATTCCCGCCTGTCATCGCTGTTCGAAGATTTCTGCACCTGTTTCAACGAGGCCGATGTAGTCGGCATCGCCGAGGTCTATGCCGCTGGAGAAGAGGTCATTCCGGGGGCTACCCGCGACGACCTTGTTGCTGGGCTGATCCGTCACGGCCATCGCCACGCGCGCGCCGTCGTGTCGGAAGAAGACCTTGAACGCCTTGTGCGCGAACAGGCCCGGCCCGGCGACATCGTCGTCTGCCTCGGGGCGGGCACCATCTCGGCCTGGGCCAACGAATTGCCCGCGCGGCTCTCGAAGTCCGCCGCCTGAGCCCGGTGCCGGGCCGATGCTGGTGATCACCATCTGGCCAATCTTTGCGCTGATCTGCCTGGGTTTCGTCCTGATGCGGCGGGGCTTTCCAAGCGCCGACTTCTGGCCTTCCGCCGAGCGGATCAACTATTTCATCCTTTTTCCGTCCCTGCTGATCTCCAGTTTGGCCGAGGCACCCGTCGACGATCCCGAGATCCTGCGGCTTGGCGCTGCGGCGATCGTCACCATCCTGATCGGTACGACGGCGGTGTACCTTGTCCGGTTTCTGCGCCCGATACCGGCCGCACGTTTTGGACCGGTCCTGCAGGGGGTGGTGCGCTTTAACACCTATCTCGGCCTTTCGGTTGTCGCCACCATCGCCGGGTTTGAGGGGCTGGAACGAGCTGCGGTTTACCTCGCGATCTCGGTGCCGCTGGTCAACGTGTTGTCGATCATCGCTCTCAGCGACGGGCCGGACGCGCGCGCGCCGACCGCCCTTTTGCGAACCGTCCTGCGGAACCCGCTGATCCTCGCCTGCCTTGCCGGCCTTGCCCTGGCGCTGAGCGGGATAGGCCTGCCTCTGGGAGCGGGGAATTTCTTTGAACTCATGGGGCGTGCCAGCCTGCCCCTTGGCCTTCTCTGTGTCGGAGCGGCACTCAGGCCCGCAACGTTGCGGGGTGACGTCAGCGTGCTTGCGGCAGCCGGGATCGCGCGCCTGATGCTGATGCCCGCCCTCGCGGCGGCGGTCGGTCTTGGCTTCGGCGTCAGTGGAGTCGAGGCGCTTGTGCTGGTGGCCTTTGCAGCGGTCCCGACCGCGCCCACGTCCTATGTGCTGACCCGTCAGCTTGGCGGTGACGGCACGCTCATGGCCGGGATCGTGACGTCGCAGACGATGGTCGCGGTCCTCACGATCCCGCTGATGCTCTGGCTGCTCGCGGGCTGAGCTAGATCAGCCCCTCTTTGTGGAACAGCGATTTCAGGTCCGTCTCGGGCCGTGCGCCGTAATGGCTTATCACCTCGGCAGCGGCGACGCATCCCATGCGCCCCGCGGTTTCCAGAGTCTGGCCGGAGGCAAAGCCGTAAAGGAACCCGGCGGCGAACTGGTCCCCTGCACCGGTTGCGTCGACCGGGACCATGCGTCTTACCGGCACGCGGGCGGTTTCCTCGCCCTGGACCAGGATCACGTCTTCGCCCGATCGCGTGCAGACCACCACGCCGGCGTCTGCCGCCGCCTGTTCCAGCGCCGTGCTGAGGTCGGTCTGGTACAGCGATTCCCATTCGTGTTGGTTGCCGATCACATAGTCCAGCTCGCGCACGAGGCGGCGGAAATCGTCCCGGTGGCGGTCGACGCAGAACGGGTCGGACAGAGCAATCCCCGCCTTGCCGCCCGCATCGCGGCACAGACGGCTTGCGCGTTCAAAGGCCTCTTTCCCTTTGGGCTTGTCGTAAAGATACCCCTCCAGGAACAGGATCTGTGTCGATCCCGCCGCGTCGTCCGGCACGTCATCTGGCCCCAGTTCGGATGAAATCCCCAGATACGTGTTCATCGACCGCTCGCCGTCCGGCGAAACGAAGATCATCGACCGCGAGGTCGGCAGTTCGCCGCCTGGGACCGGCTGGTTCACAAAGGATGTACCGTCCTTGACCATCGCATTGGCATAGAACCGCCCGAGCGCATCGTCGTGCACGCGCCCGATGAACCCGGTCTTCAGGCCCAGGTTCCCCAGCCCCGCCAGCGTGTTGGCGACCGAGCCGCCCGGCGCCTGCACTCGTTCCTTCATCGCGCCATAAAGCAACTCGCCCCGCTCGCGCTCGACCAGCTGCATGATCCCCTTTTCGATCCCCATCAGGTCGAGAAAGCTGTCATCGGCAGGAGAAATCACGTCGACGATCGCATTGCCGATCCCGACCACGTCAAATTTGCTCATTCCGTCTTGTCCTCAAAGGCGCAAAGGTCGCGTATCAGGCACGCGTTGCATTTCGGTTTCCGCGCGACGCAGGTGTATCGCCCGTGCAGGATCAGCCAGTGGTGCGCGTGGCGCTGGAATTCGGCCGGGATATTGTCCTCGATGGCGCGCTCGACCGCGTCGACGTTCCTGCCGGGCGCGATCCCCGTGCGGTTGCCAACCCGGAAGATATGGGTGTCCACTGCCTGCGCCGGCTGGCCCCACCACATGTTCAAAACCACGTTCGCAGTCTTGCGCCCGACACCGGGCAGCGCCTGAAGCGCGGCGCGCGAGGAGGGCACCTCGCCACCGTATTCATCGACCAGGATCCGCGCCATCTTGATGACGTTCTTGGCCTTGTTGCGGTAAAGACCAATAGTCTTGATATGCTCGATCAGCCCCTCTTCGCCCAACTCCAGCATCTTCTGCGGGGTGTCGGCGATCCTGAACAGCTCGCGCGTGGCCTTGTTGACGCCCGCGTCGGTGGCCTGGGCACTGAGGGCGACCGCCACCAAAAGGGTATAGGCGTTGACGTGCTCCAACTCGCCCTTCGGCTCGGCCTCGGCCTTCTGGAACCGGGTGAAGATCTCGTGGATCGTGTGATAATCAAGCTGCTTGGCCATGACGGGGGTTTTGGCGGATCAACCGCCGGGCGGCAACCCCTGGCGATGAAAGCCGCAAGTTCCGGGTCGCCTGACCCCCCGGCCGCGGGTATTGTCGGACCATGCCCAAGGACACAGCCATGACCACCGAAGAGTTTTCCGAAACCGGATACCATTATCAGTTGATGCGTCGCGCGATCGAGTTGATCGATGATGGCGAGGCCCGCGATTTGCCGTTGGAAAAGATAGCCGCCGAAATGCGCATGAGCCCCGCCCACTTTCAGCGCATCTTTAGTCGCTGGGCTGGCGTGTCGCCCAAACGGTACCAGCAATGGCTGACGCTGGATCATGCCAAAGAACTTTTGGCCACGCGCCACACCACTCTTGAAACCGCTGATGCTGTGGGCTTGTCCGGCTCTGGACGTCTGCACGATCTTTTCGTCCGATGGGAAGCGATGAGCCCCGGTGAATACGCGCAGGGCGGGAAGGGGCTGGAAATTCTTTGGGGCTGGTTCGAAAGCCCCTTTGGCCCGGCGCTGATCATGGGAACGGAACGCGGTATCTGCGGGATCGGATTTGCTGCCGAAACCGGGGCCGAGGATACCATGACTGACATGCTCTCGCGCTGGCCGAATGCAACCTTTACAGAAGACCCGACCGCATTGGCGCCGCTGGCCGCGCAGGCCTTCCCGCGCGAAGGGGAAGAACCCGGTGCGCCGCAGCTTTTCCTGATCGGTGCGCCCTTTCAGATCAAGGTCTGGGAGGCGCTGCTGCATATCCCGACCGGCCATGTGACAACCTATTCCGACATCGCGCGGCTGATCGGAAATCCCAAGGCCGTGCGCGCCGTTGGCACTGCCGTCGGGCGCAACCCGATCTCCTGGCTGATCCCCTGCCACAGGGCCCTGCGTAAGTCTGGCGGGCTGGGCGGATACCACTGGGGATTGCCAGTGAAACGCGCCATGCTGGCCTGGGAAGCTGCCGAAACCGCCTGATATGCGATAACAGAGGCGTGTTCTTGCCTAGCGTCGGCAGAATTCCCACATTTCCTGCGAGCGCCTCTGCTTCAGGGAACAAAACTGTGCTAGCGGCGTTGGAGATGGGCAAGACAAAAGGAATACCACTCATGCGACTCATGACCAAAACCGCTGCTATGGGCACAGCCGCCATGCTGGCGCTGACGGCCTGCGGCGACCCCTCGACCTATCCCGGAACCGACGGCCAGCGGACGCGCGATGGCGCGATCGCGGGGGCAGCCGTGGGAGGGCTTATTGGTGCGATCACCGGTGACGGCAGCCGGGGCGACGACATCCTGCGTGGTGCCGTTATCGGTGGCGCGGTCGGTGGTATTGCCGGCAACATCATGGACCGCCAGGCGGCCGAATTGAAAAACGACTTCGGCAACTCCGACATTCAGGTGATCAACACCGGCTCCGAGCTGATCGTGCGGATGCCGAACGCGATCCTCTTCGCCACCGACAGCGCCACGCTGAACGTGAACCTTCAGTCGGACCTCTACGTGCTGGCCGAAAGCCTGAACAAGTATCCGAATTCTTACGTCACGGTCACGGGCCACACCGACAACACCGGATCGGCCGCCTATAACCAGGACCTTTCCGAGCGTCGCGCCCAGTCGGTCTCGGCCGTGCTGCGTTCCGGCGGTGTGTCGGGTTCGCGTATCCGGACCGTCGGCGCGGGTGAAAGCCAGCCGATCGCGACCAACGCCACCGCCGATGGCCGCCAGCAGAACCGTCGCGTGGACATCACGATCACGCCGACCAACTGATCGGCTGGAACAGTCAAGAGCGAGGGCGGGTGCAAGGACCCGCCCTTGTCAATTGCGCAACTGGCGGAGCATTCCATTGTTCGTTTGTGTATTTGTCGGCAAGGTAAAGCGAGCACGTCTTTATCTTGCCATATACACGCCGGGGTGAGGCGGCCCGAAGGGGCGGCGAGGGGCAGCGCCCCTTTGCGCCTGTCCAAAAAAGGGGGCCTATATACGTATGTGACCCATTGACATGGGTCACATAATCACCTAGAAATATTGGGAGATGAACGGAGCCTCCCAATGATCCAGCAATTTGATAGCCTGATTGACTTGATGCAAACCTTTCCGACCGAGCAGGCTGCAATTGATTACTTTCGAGCAATCCGCTGGCGCGATGGCGCTTTCTGCCCGCACTGTGGCTCTGACAAGATTTATCACTTCTCCGACAATCGGACCCACAAGTGTGGCGATTGCCGCAAACGTTTTTCGATCAAGGTCGGTACGATCTTCGAGGATAGCAAAATTCCATTGGTGAAATGGTTCATGGCTATTTGGATGTTGACCTCTCACCGGAAGGGTATCGCCAGCACACAACTGGCCAGAGATATTTCCGTCACGCAAAAAACAGCTTGGTTCATGCTTCATCGTCTTCGGTGCGCTGCACAAACGAAGTCGTTCAATCAGCCTTTGTCTGGCACCGTTGAAGCCGATGAAACCTATGTAGGCGGCAAAGAGAAAAACAAGCACGAGAGCAAGAAGCTGCACGCTGGTCGCGGCGCTGTTGGGAAAACACCCGTTCTTGGCGTCAAGCAGCGCGATGGTGAAGTGCGCTTTGAGACGGCGGAAGACCTCACGGGCTCCACGGCCAAGGGTATTGTGCGCCGAAATGTGGAGGTTGGGTCGGTCGTAATGACGGACGAGGCTCGCGCCTATCGCGGGTTGGATGGAGATTACAGCCACTTTACGGTCAATCATTCGGCTAGAGAGTACGTTCGCGACTATGTGTTCCACACCAACAGCATCGAAAGCGCTTGGGCACTCTTGAAACGACAAATCATAGGCATTCACCACTTCTTATCTTCGAAGCACTTGCAGCGCTATCTCGACGAGATGATGTTCCGGCAGAACCGCAAGGACGTTGACGAAGGCTATCGGGTAAACCAGCTACTTGCGGCAGCGACAGGCAAGCGGCTTCGCTACAAGGAATTGATCGCATGAGCAGCAAAGACGATCCCAAACAGTTCAATCTCGACATGTCCTTTGATGAAGCCCTTGGCCGCTTCATCCAGACTGATCCCGATGAGGTCAGGGCCGTCCAGAACGAACAGCTACCTGAGGCCACGATTGACGGTTTGATTGATGCCTTCGAGGCGTCCGCACAGAAGACCGATGATGGCATTGAGTTTTGGTATGCTAGAGATTTGCAAGCCCTACTCGAATACAAAGAGTGGCGGAAATTTTCTGAGAGCGTGATCACAAAGGCAAAAACGGCCTGTGAAGAAAGTGGCAATTCGCCTGCGGACCATTTTGTCCACGTGGACAAAATGGTCCAGCTTGGCTCTGGTGCGGAGCGTAGTGTCGAGGACGTTATGCTCTCACGCTATGCCTGCTATCTGACCGCCCAAAATGGTGACGCGAGGAAGAGGCCTGTGGCCTTTGCGCAGACCTATTTCGCCATCCAAACACGCAAGCAAGAAGTTGCGGAACGAGCCGTTGCAGTCCCCATGTCCGAGGACGAGAAACGCGTTTACATCCGCAACCAGCTAAAGGAACACAATAAGTACCTCGCCAGCGCAGCGAAGGGAGCGGGGGTTGTGACCCCTGATCAATTCGCCATCTTCCAGAGCAAAGGATACCAGGGCCTTTACGGCAAGACGGTGCCAGAAATTCGCCGCTACAAGGGGCTGGCAAAGTCAGCGCAAATTCTGGATCGCATGGGCAGTACCGAACTGGCAGCAAACTTCTTCCGCGTCACGCAGACAGAAGAGAAGTTGAGAAACGAGAATGTCAAAGGTGTGCAAGCTGCATACAACACCCACTACGAAGTGGGCAGACAAGTCCGCGACGCAATGCTCAAGATCAGTGGGATCGCACCGGAAGACCTTCCAGCAGTAGAGAGCATCAAAAAGGCTGAAAAGCGCCTCAAGGCTGCGCCGGCGCCCACCATGATTGAGGCCGAACCCTCGTTCAATGATGGCGATGAGGTAATCGAGGGCACGGGCCCGACACCACAACCGATTGATCTGCGAGCGGACCTTTGGAAGTACGCTCTTTTGGTCATGGTCCAGCGACCAAACATGGAAATCAGTACATCCGACTTGATCTCTGAGCTTCCCAAGTACATCCAAGTTCCTGACGGGGCAGAGCAAAACAACTCAAGCCGAGGTGACAGCAAATTCAGCCAAATTGTTCGCAACCTCAAGTCACACAAAGACTCCGCCACAAACTTTATCAAGCTTGGTTACGCTGAAGCCATTCCACGAGGCTTTCGCGCCACTGAAAAAGGCAGGCAGTTTGTTCTCGAGTTTTTTAAAGACCGGATATAGCGGCTAGGCGGAATGGGTCACATACGTATATAGGGCCCCAAAAAAGCAATCGCCCCGCCAAGGCGGGGCGACGTTCCCTCAATCAGCCGTCAGAAGCGGCGGCTTTTTCTTTGAGGCGATACGGCGGGTCTTGTGCTCGATCCGAAGCTCGAGCTTGCCCTCCTTGACGCCGACCTTGACGATGCCGCCCTTGGCCAGCTTGCCGAACAAGAGCTCTTCGGCCAGTGGCTTCTTGATCTCTTCCTGAATCACGCGGCCAAGCGGGCGGGCGCCCATCTTGTCGTCGTAACCCTTGTTGGCCAGCCATTCGGCGGCGGGACGGGTCAGTTCGATATGCACGCCGCGGTCCATCAGCTGGGCCTCGAGCTGCAGCACGAACTTCTCAACCACCTGGAGGATGACCTCTTTCGGCAGCGGCGAGAAGCTGATCACCGCGTCCAGGCGGTTGCGGAACTCGGGCGTGAACATCCGTTCGATCGCCTCCGTATCCTCGCCCTCGCGCCGGTCGCGTCCGAACCCGATCGCGGCCTTGGCCATATCGGCGGCACCCGCGTTCGAGGTCATGATCAGGATCACGTTGCGGAAATCCACCTGCCGGCCGTTGTGATCGGTCAGCTTACCGTGGTCCATCACCTGCAACAGGATGTTGAAGACATCCGGGTGCGCCTTTTCGATCTCGTCCAGAAGAAGAACGCAATGCGGGTGCTGGTCGACGCCGTCGGTCAACAGACCGCCCTGGTCGAACCCGACATAGCCCGGAGGCGCGCCGATCAGACGTGAAACCGCGTGTTTCTCCATGTATTCCGACATGTCGAAGCGCAACAGTTCCACACCCAGAGTATCCGCCAACTGCTTGGCCACCTCGGTTTTGCCGACGCCGGTCGGACCGGCGAACAAATAGTTGCCGATGGGTTTTTCCGGCTCGCGCAGACCGGCCCGCGACAGCTTGATCGCGCTGGACAGCGCCTCGATGGCGGCGTCCTGGCCAAAGACCACGCGTTTCAGCGAGGCGTCGAGATCCTTCAGCACTGCCGCATCGTCTTTCGACACGTTCTTTGGCGGGATGCGCGCGATCTTGGCAACGACGTTTTCGATCTGTTCGACGTCGATCTTCTTCTTGCGCTTGTCCTCGGCAACCAGGTGCTGCGCCGCACCTGCCTCGTCGATCACGTCGATGGCCTTGTCGGGCAGTTTACGGTCGTTGATGTAGCGCGCCGACAGTTCGACCGCCGTGCGGACCGCGTCATCGGTGTACTTCACGCCGTGGTGCTCTTCGAAGTAGGGCTTCAGGCCCAAGAGGATCTTGACCGAATCCTCAACCGAGGGTTCGTTGACGTCGATCTTCTGGAACCGGCGGCTGAGCGCGCGGTCCTTTTCGAAATGCTGGCGGAACTCCTTGTAGGTGGTCGAGCCCATGCAGCGCAGCTTGCCGCCCTGAAGCGCGGGCTTCAGCAGGTTCGAGGCGTCCATCGCTCCGCCCGACGTGGCGCCGGCACCGATCACAGTGTGGATTTCGTCGATGAACAGAACCGCATCGGGATGCTCTTCAAGCTCGGTGACAACGGCCTTCAAACGCTCTTCGAAATCGCCGCGATAGCGTGTTCCGGCCAACAGGGCGCCCATGTCCAGCGAATAGATGGTCGCGCCCTGAAGAACTTCGGGCGTTTGTTTTTCGACGATCTTCTTGGCCAGGCCTTCCGCGATGGCGGTCTTGCCCACGCCGGGATCGCCCACCAAAAGCGGGTTGTTCTTGCGGCGGCGGCACAGCACCTGGATGCAGCGCTCGACCTCATGTTCACGACCGATCAGCGGGTCGACGTCGCCCTTCACCGCCTTGGCGTTCAGGTCGACACAGTACTTGGCAAGTGCGGACTCGGCGGCCTCCTCTTCGGGGGCGGAGGTCGACGTGCTGCCGTCCTCTTCGAACTCGGGGGCGCCGGTGATGGGGCGGGATTCGCCGAACGACGGATCCTTGGCCACGCCGTGGGCGATGAAATTCACCGCGTCATAGCGGGTCATGTCCTGTTCTTGCAGGAAGAAAGCGGCATTCGATTCGCGCTCGGCAAAAATTGCGACCAGAACGTTGGCGCCGGTCACCTCGGTCCGTCCCGAGGACTGGACATGGATCGCGGCGCGCTGGATTACGCGCTGGAAGGCGGCTGTCGGCACGGCTTCGGACCCTTCGATCTCGGTCACGAGGGTCGACAGGTCGTCGTCGATAAAATCGTTCAGCGTCTTGCGCAGTTCTTCCAGGTCCACCGAACAGGCCTGCATGACCTTGGCGGCGTCGGGTTCGTCGATCAGTGCCAGAAGCAAATGTTCCAGCGTCGCAAGTTCGTGGCGGCGGGAATTGGCGATTGCCAAAGCCGCGTGAATTGCATCTTCGAGCGTCTTCGAAAAAGATGGCACGCTCTCAAGCTCCTTTCGCAAGGGTCGGCGGGCGTTCGTCGGGCCCACCGTACCGTGGCCTCATAGTGTTAGAGTTCGGTTAGATTTCCGAACCTTCAAGGGTTTTTTCTCGATTGGGGGCCACATTTTTCATCACAGATGCATGATGCGCCATAAATCGCGGTAAATTGTGGCCAATTCAGAACGAATCTTTGCGCCGTCGGATTTCCCCAAACACCTCGGCATCGCTCTGACCGCTCATATCTAATAGCGTTTTCACCGTGTCCAAGGGGGCACGCAGGAAAGGATTGGTTTTCAATTCGACCGACAAGAGCGACGGCACGGTCGCCTCGCCCCGATCGCGCGCCGCAGCGATCTCGGCGACTCGTGCGAGAAGATCGGGATTTTCGGGCTCGATGGTCAGCGCGAAACGGCTGTTGGCGGCTGTATATTCGTGTCCCGAGCAGACGATGGTCTCGGGGGGCAGGGCGGCAAGTTTCGACAGGCTGTTCCACATCTGCTCCATCGTCCCTTCAAACACGCGCCCGCATCCCAGGGCCATCAGGCTGTCGGCGGTGAAGACTGCATTTGCGTCGGGCATGTAAAAGGCGATGTGGCCGATGGTGTGGCCGGAAACGTCCATCACCCGGATCGTGCTGCCCGCGAATTCGAAGCTGTCGCCATCGCTATGGGCGGCATCCAACTCGGGCAGACGATCCGCGTCAGCCGCGTTGCCGCGTACCATTGCGCCGAGGTCCATCCGCAATTCTTCCACGCCGCCGATGTGGTCGTGGTGGTGATGGGTGATCCAGATCTCGTCCAGCCCCCAGCCGCGCGCGGCCAGTGCGGCCTTGACCGGAGCAGCTTCGGGCGCGTCCACCAGGGCCGTCTTACCATTCCCGTGGATGAGGAACGCGTAGTTGTCCATCAGGCAGGGAACGGTGACGATCTCGAAAGGCATGGATTTACCCCTTTATCTGGCTATGCTCGCGCCAACTGTCCACCAATCGGCCGCCTATCGCAATGCACCTTGATGTGCTCGACCTGAGAACCTTCTACTACCGCACCCGGCTCGGGCGGACGGCGCAACGGTCGATCCGCGAGCAGGTGCAACGCATGTGGCCGGACGCCAGGGGGATGAATATGGCGGGCTTCGGCTTTGCCGTGCCGCTCTTGCGCCCCTATCTGCCGACCGCGCGCCGGGTCGTGGCGCTGATGCCGGGGCAGCAGGGGGTGATGCCCTGGCCAGCGGGGATGCCCAACGTTTCGGTGCTTTGCGAGGAGAAGCTCTGGCCGCTGGAAAACGACAGCATGGATCGGCTGGTCGTACTGCACGGGTTGGAAACGTCGGAAGATCCGATCGCACTCCTCGACGAATGTTACCGTGTCCTGGCGCCCGAAGGGCGCGGGCTGTTTATCGTGCCAAACCGCGCGGGCCTCTGGTCGCGGCGCGACGCGACGCCTTTTGGTTTTGGCCGGCCCTATTCGCTGGGCCAGCTCGAATCCATGCTTGCCGCCATCGGGCTGACCCCGAAACGCCATACCGCCGCACTGTTCCACCCGCCCAGCCAAACGCACTTCTGGCTTAGAACCAGCGCCTTCTGGGAAAAGATCGGTCGCAGGGTCTCGCGCCGCTTTGCCGGTGGCGTCCTGATCATCGAGGTGACCAAGCAGGTGCCCGCGCCACCGCGCAACGGTCTGCCCGAAGCCATCCGCCGCCCTTTGCGCGTCCTTGACGGCATCGCGTCGCCCGAACCAAAGCCCATCTAGGTCGGGAATCGACGCCTGACTCGCGGAAAATACGCAGCTATATGGGTCCATTCGGTCGCACCATTTTCTAACCTATTGAAATATAACAAACCGACCTTAAGGGCCCTTGCCGCCTACACTGTTGCCGGGGCGAAAATCCTCTGTTACACGACCGCTGATTTGTTCAACGGCGACCTTCAGGGCGCTCTTGACGAACGGCCTTGCGCAGGCTGCGCCAAGGCCGGACCGAGGGAAATATACGTGGGAAAGGGGACACGTGTCAGAATCTGCGTCTATCTCCACCGGCATTGCGGGGCGTTATGCAACCGCCGTGTTCGAGTTGGCCAAAGACGGCAAACAGCTTGATGCCCTTGAATCGGACATCGCCACGCTGGATGCCGCCATTTCCGAAAGCGCGGATTTCCGCGACCTGATTCATTCTCCCATCTATACGCGCGCCCAGCAGGGTGATGCCGTCGCGGCCATTGCCGCCAAGATGGGACTTGGCGACACCGTTGCGAATACGCTCAAGCTGATGGCCGCCAAGCGCCGTCTGTTCGTGCTTCCGCAGCTGGTCACCGCGCTGCGCGGCCTGATCGCCGATGAAAAGGGCGAAGTAAACGCGGACGTGCTTAGCGCTACCGCCCTTTCGGCGGATCAGGAAAAGGCTCTTGCCGCAGCTTTGAAAAGCTCGGTCGGCAAGGATGTGAACATGAATATCACCGTCGATGAAAGCCTCATCGGCGGTCTTATCGTTAAAGTGGGCTCGAAGATGATCGACACGTCGATCCGCTCCAAGCTCGCGGCACTCCAGAATACCATGAAAGAGGTCGGATAAATGGCGATCGAAGCAGCAGAGATTTCTGCGATCCTAAAAGACCAGATCAAGAACTTTGGCCAGGAAGCCGAAGTCGCCGAAGTGGGCCGCGTGCTCTCGGTCGGTGACGGTATTGCCCGTGTCTATGGTCTGGACAACGTTCAGGCCGGCGAAATGGTCGAATTCCCCGGTGGCATCATGGGCATGGCCCTGAACCTGGAAAACGACAACGTCGGCGTCGTTATCTTCGGCTCGGACCGTGACATCAAAGAAGGTGACACCGTCAAGCGCACCAACTCGATCGTGGACGTTCCCGCCGGTGACGCCCTTCTTGGTCGCGTTGTCGACGGCCTGGGCAACCCGGTCGATGGCAAGGGCCCGATCGACGCCGCCGAGCGCCGCGTTGCAGACGTCAAGGCGCCGGGCATCATCCCGCGTAAATCGGTGCACGAGCCGATGGCGACCGGCCTGAAGGCCGTTGACGCCATGATCCCGATCGGCCGTGGCCAGCGCGAGCTGATCATCGGCGACCGCCAGACCGGCAAGACCGCCGTGGCGCTGGACACCATCCTGAACCAGAAGTCGTACAACGACGCCGCCGGTGATGATGAATCGAAGAAACTCTACTGCATCTACGTCGCGATCGGCCAAAAGCGCTCGACCGTTGCGCAGCTGGTGAAGAAGCTGGAAGAAAGCGGTGCGATCGACTACACGATCGTCGTTGCCGCGACCGCCTCGGACCCCGCGCCGATGCAGTTCCTGGCGCCTTACGCTGCGACCTCGATGGCGGAATACTTCCGCGACAACGGCCGCCACGCCCTGATCATCTATGATGACCTCTCCAAGCAGGCCGTGTCCTATCGTCAGATGTCCCTGCTGCTGCGTCGTCCGCCCGGACGCGAAGCCTATCCGGGTGACGTTTTCTACCTCCACTCGCGCCTTCTGGAACGTTCGGCCAAGCTGAACGAAGACAATGGCTCGGGCTCGCTGACGGCTCTGCCGGTCATCGAAACCCAGGGTGGCGACGTGTCGGCCTTTATTCCGACCAACGTGATCTCGATCACCGACGGTCAGATCTTCCTTGAAACCGACCTGTTCTACCAGGGCATCCGCCCAGCCGTGAACACCGGTCTGTCGGTGTCGCGTGTTGGCTCGTCCGCCCAGACCTCGGCCATGTCCTCGGTCGCCGGTCCGGTGAAACTGTCGCTCGCCCAGTACCGCGAGATGGCTGCCTTCGCCCAGTTCGGTTCCGACCTCGACGCCTCGACTCAGGCCCTCCTGAACCGGGGTGCCCGCCTGACCGAGCTGATGAAGCAACCCCAGTACTCGCCGCTGACCAACGCCGAAATCGTCGTTGTCATCTTTGCGGGCACGAACGGCTTCCTCGACAAGCTTGCCTTGTCGGACGTCAGCCGGTTTGAAAAAGGTCTTCTGGCCCACATGCACGCCAAACACTCGGACGTGATGGACTGGATCACCAACGACGACCCCAAGATCAAGGGCGACGCCGCCGACCGTCTGAAAGCAGCGGTCGAAGATTTCGCCAAGGACTTTGCGTAAGAGCTGACACCCGAAAGGATAGGGTAGATGCCCAACCTCAAGGACCTAAAAACCAGGATCGACTCGGTCAAATCGACCCGGAAGATCACCCAGGCCATGCAGATGGTCGCCGCGGCCAAGCTGCGGCGCGCCGAAGAGGCTGCCGGAGCAGCCCGGCCCTATGCCGAACGGTTCAATGCCGTGATGGCGGGGCTGGCTGGTGCGGCGGGCGAGGACGCGCCGCGTCTTCTCTCGGGCACGGGTTCGGATCAAACCCACCTTTTGGTGGTGATGACTGCCGAGCGCGGCCTCTGCGGCGGCTTCAACTCGTCGATCGCCAAGCTGGCGAAGGCCCATGCCGAGAAGCTGCAGGCCGCCGGCAAGACCGTGAAGGTGCTGACTGTCGGCAAGAAAGGGCGCGAGGCCCTCAAGCGTGAATTTGAGAGCCAGATGATCGACCACGTCGACCTGTCGGGGATCAAATCCATCGGCTTCGCCAACGCCCAGGGCATCGCCGAAAACCTGATCGCCCGTTTTGATGCCGGCGAATTCGATGTGGCAACGATCTTTTACTCTGAATTCCAGAGCGTGATCAGCCAGATCCCTCAGGCTAAACAGGTGATCCCTGCCAAGTTCGACGAGGAAGGTGTTTCGACCGTGTTCGATTATGAACCCGACGAGGACGAAATCCTGCGCGAGCTGCTGCCGCGCAACGTCGCGACACAGGTCTTCACCGCCCTCCTCGAAAACGGCGCCTCTGAACAGGGCGCCCGGATGAGCGCGATGGACAACGCGACCCGCAACGCTGGCGAGATGATCGAAAAACTGACGATCCAGTTCAACCGGACCCGTCAGGCCGTCATCACGAATGAGCTTATCGAAATCATTTCGGGCGCAGAGGCGCTCTAAAAGACCGGAGAACCAGAAATGGCAAACGCAAAAGGCAAAGTGACCCAGGTCATCGGCGCCGTCGTCGACGTGCAGTTCGATGATAATCTGCCCGAAATCTTGAACGCGCTGGAAACCGACAACCACGGCAACAAGCTGATCCTGGAAGTCGCACAGCACCTGGGCGAAAACACCGTTCGGACCATCGCGATGGACAGCTCGGAAGGTCTTGTCCGCGGCCAGGAGGTCACCGACCTCGGTGCGCCGATCTCGGTGCCCGTCGGCAACGCCACGCTGGGCCGCATCCTGAACGTCGTGGGCGAGCCCGTCGACGAAAAGGGACCCGTCGAATCGACCGAGCGCCGCGCGATCCACGGCGACGCTCCGGCCTTTGACCAGCAGTCGACCGAAACCGAAATCCTGACCACCGGCATCAAGGTCATCGACCTCCTCGCCCCCTACACCAAGGGTGGCAAGATCGGCCTGTTCGGCGGCGCCGGCGTGGGCAAGACGGTTCTGATCATGGAACTGATCAACAACATCGCAAAGGTGCACTCGGGCGTGTCCGTGTTCGCCGGCGTCGGTGAACGGACCCGTGAAGGCAACGACCTTTACCACGAGATGATCGAATCCGGCGTTATCGTTCCCGACAACCTGTCGGAATCGAAAATTGCCCTGGTCTACGGCCAGATGAACGAGCCTCCGGGCGCCCGTATGCGTGTTGCTCTGTCGGGTCTGACGCTTGCAGAACAGTTCCGCGACGATACCGGTGCAGACGTGCTGTTCTTCGTCGACAACATCTTCCGCTTTACCCAGGCGGGTTCCGAGGTGTCGGCGCTGTTGGGTCGTATTCCTTCGGCCGTGGGCTATCAGCCGACGCTGGCCACCGACATGGGCGCGATGCAGGAACGCATCTCGTCGACCAAGTCCGGTTCGATCACCTCGGTGCAGGCCGTTTACGTTCCCGCGGACGACCTTACCGACCCGGCGCCCGCAACCTCGTTTGCCCACCTCGACGCGACCACGGTTCTCGACCGTGCGATCTCGGAAAAAGGCATCTATCCGGCTGTGGACCCGCTTGGCTCGACCTCGCGTCTCCTTGACCCGCTGATCATTGGCGAAGAGCACTACAAGGTCGCGACCGACGTCCAACAGATCCTCCAGCGCTACAAGTCGCTTCAGGACATCATCGCCATTCTCGGCATGGACGAACTGTCGGAAGAGGACAAGCTGACCGTGGCACGCGCCCGTAAGATCGAGCGCTTCCTGTCCCAGCCCTTCGACGTTGCCAAGGTCTTTACCGGCTCGGACGGTGTTCAGGTTCCGCTGGAAGACACCATCGCCTCGTTCAAGGCAGTTGTGGCAGGCGAATACGACCACCTGCCCGAAGCAGCCTTCTACATGGTCGGCGGCATCGACGAAGTGAAAGCGAAAGCAGAAAAGCTGGCCGCAGCAGCGGCCTAAGGAGCACCGATGGCTGACACCATGCAATTCGACCTCGTCTCGCCCGAGCGCAAAGTCGCCTCGGGCCAGGCAAAGGCCGTCCGTATTCCGGGCGCCGATGGCGACATGACGGCCATGCCCGATCACGCGCCGGTCGTCACCACGCTGCGTCCCGGCATCCTTGTCGTCGAAATGGACGGCGGGGAGCAGGAATACGCGGTCACAGGTGGGTTCGCTCAGATCACGGCGGAAAGCACCACGGTTTTGGCCGATCTGGCGATGCCAAAGTCAGAGATGACGGCGGAGTTCCTGAACGAGCGTATCGCTGAGGCGAGGGCAGCTCAGGAAGCGGCTGAAGGGGACCACCAGGACGGTGCGGCCAAGATCGTTGCCGATCTGGAGCACCTTCTGAACGACATGGTCTAAGCACCTTGTCCGTAAGGTTTTGAAAGGGTCCGGCCGTGCCGGGCCCTTTTTTGGTGTCAGCGCAGCGACAGGCGCACCGGTGCTAGGCGGAGGCCCGCACCGTGTCGATCATCAGCTGCACATTCTCGGGATCGGCGTCGGGCGTAATTCCGTGACCCAGGTTGAAGATATGCGGGCCGTTTGAAAACGCCCTGACAATTCTACGGGTCTCATCCACAAGAGCCTGCCCGCCGGTTACCATGTGCGACGCGGCCAAATTGCCCTGTACACAGCTGTCGACCTGCACGTATTTCGCCGCCCACTCAGGATCGATCGAGTTGTCCAAGGCTACGCAATCCGCGCCCGTTGCGCGGGCAAACCCTTGATAACGCTCTCCTCCTTCGCGCGGAAAGGCGATGACCGGAATGTCGGGATGACGCTCTTTCAGGGCTGCGATGATGCGTTTCGTGGGCTGGAGACAAAAGTCGTCAAAGTCCTGATCTTTCAGCGATCCGGCCCAGCTGTCGAACAGCTTAACCACTTCGGCCCCGGCCTCGATCTGGGCCGACAGGTAGAGGATCGTTGCCTCACTTAGTTGGTCGATAAGCTTTTGAAACAGCTCCCGGTTTTCCGCCTTCAGCGCATGTGCCGGTCCCTGGTCCGGCGTCCCCCGTCCGGCGATCATATAGGTCGCCACGGTCCACGGCGCTCCGGCAAATCCGATCAACGCGGTTTCGTCTGGCAACTCCCGCGCCAGGATTTTCACCGTCTCATAGATCGGTGCCAGCGTCTCGTGCACATCTTCTGCCGGTCTGAGCGCCGCAAAATCCGCCTCGGACGCGATGGTCGACAGCCGCGGCCCTTCGCCCGTGACAAACCACAGGTCCGCACCAAGAGCTTGCGGCACAAGCAGAATATCGGCGAACAGGATCGCGGCGTCGAAGCCATAGCGCCGGATTGGCTGCAAGGTCACCTCGGCGGCAAGATCGGGATTGTAACACAGGCTCAAGAAATCCCCGGCCTTGGCACGGGTCGCACGATATTCGGGCAGATACCGCCCCGCCTGCCGCATCATCCAGATCGGCGGCACCGGCAATGTTTCTCCGTCAAGTGCGCGTAGCAGCAGCTTTTTTTGCATGGTATTCCTCGTATTTCACGCCCTCGTCCCAAGCCGGCACCGTCTTGTCAATAGACCGCATTGCCACGGCCAACCTTGCAGCATAGACCGTCGCCATGACTGATTTGCCCGACCCTTCCCGCCCGTTCCGTATCGGCACCCGTGGCTCGCCCCTGGCGCTCGCGCAGGCCCACGAGACCCGGTCGCGCCTGCTGGCCGCCTTTGACCTTGAAGAGGCGGCTTTCGAGATTGTCGTGATTAAGACGACCGGCGACCGCGTAACCGACCGCCCGCTTGGCGAGATCGGCGGCAAGGGCTTGTTTACAAAGGAAATCGAGGACGCCTTGTTGGGGGAGACCATCGACATCGCCGTCCACTCGATGAAGGATATGCCGGTCGAACAGCCCGAGGGTCTGATCGTCGATGCCTGCCTTCCGCGTGAGGATGTGCGTGACGCCTTCATCACGCTCGATGGCGCGGCGCTGGCCGATCTACCTGAAGGAGCCACGGTCGGAACCTCCAGCCTCAGGCGCCGCGCGCAACTGCTTGCCCGGCGCCCGGATTTGAACATCGTCGAGTTCCGCGGCAATGTTCAGACACGCCTGACCAAGCTGGAAAACGGTGTCGCTGTCGGCACATTCCTTGCTATGGCCGGTCTGAACCGATTGGGGCTGTCCGACCTTGCGGCCACGCCCATCGAGCCGGAAGAGATGCTCCCCGCCGTTGCTCAGGGTGCCATCGGCATCGAGAGACGCACTGCCGATGAACGTGCCGCGAAGCTGCTGGCAGCCATTCGCCACAGGGCTACCGAAGACCGTCTTGCTGCTGAACGCGCCTTTCTTGAGGCTCTGGACGGGTCTTGCCAGACGCCGATCGCCGCTCTGGCGACCCTTGATGGTGACAGGCTTGCGCTGGTCGGGGAAATTCTGCGCACGGACGGCAGCCAGGTCATTGGGGGCCGTCGGAAGGGAACGATCAGTGATGGTCCTGAGATGGGGCGCGACCTGGCCGCGGAACTGCTTGGTCAAGCAGGGCCGGGCTTTTTTTCGCACACCGCGTGACGGCGCGACAGGCCACTGCCTTCGTCAATTTTTCTTTGGGGCGGGAAGCGAATGGCGGCGTCGCTGCGCAGCATTGACGCGCTGATGCTGCAGCAGTGCTGCGCAGCATGAAAATCCTGCTGCGCAGAAACACGTTGATTTTTATCGCTTTTGGCATAAGCTGCGGTGCAGCACATTCGTACGGGAGGTCAAGGTGCCGGGAAAACCATTGTTGATCAAGCGCTATGCAAGTCGCCGGCTGTACAACACCGAAACCTCGGATTACGTGACGCTGGAGGACATTGCGGGCTTTATCCGCGACGGGCGGGACGTCCAGATCGTGGACCTGAAAAGCGGCGATGACCTGACCCGGCAGTATTTCCTTCAGATCATTGCCGACCATGAAAGCCGCGGTGAGAATGTTCTGCCGCTGGATGTGCTGACGGACCTCGTGCGATCATACACGACACAGGCTCAATCGGTTGTTCCCCAATTCCTGGCCATGAGTTTCGAGATGCTGCGCGATGGCCAGTCCAAGATGATGGAGAGCATGGCCAATCCGATGTCCGGCATGCCTGGCTTTGAAGCGATGAAGGCTCAGCAGGAAGCCTTCATGAAAGCCATGACCGGTGGCCTTGGAGCGTCGTGGTCTGGGCCAGCGCGTGATGATGACGATGATGACGGTGACGATGACGGTGGCACCGCAGAACTGGACGACATTCGCGCACAATTGGCCGCCATGCAGCAGCAGCTTTCCAACATCGGGAAAAAGAAGAGCTGACCCTCCCCAAGGTGCCAGTTATCTGAATATCTGCCGCACCGTGTCGGCCAGAAGCTGAACCACGACCGCCTCGGAAAGATAGCCCGTCTCGGGCATGTTGCGCGCGGCCTGATAGCGACGGATGGCGCGCCGCGTGTCATCGTCGAACACGCCGTCAACCGGACCGGGCTTGAGGCCCAGGCCATCCAGACGGGATTCCACGATTCGACGCGTTCGGGCCGACAGGTTCAGGGCCTGTTCTTCGCGCGCGTAGCGGTCTGTTTCGGCCGCGTCGCGTCTTTGCTGATCAAGTTCGGTGATCCTTGCGCGGGCCTCTTCACCGAATGCGCCATTTCCGTCAGTGCGCCTCAGATACTCTTCGTATCCTTCAACGGTGTCGGCTGCGGTCGCGGTATCCCAGAGGCGGCGGTCGAAATCGCTGGCTTCGTCACGCTTTTCTTCCTCGAAAGCTTCAAGCCTGGCTTGCGCCACGTCTGAATATTCGCCGTCGGGATAGCGGTTGATATAGGCGCGCAATCCGGCCTCGTCGCCCAGTGCGCCGGTTTCTTCCCAGAAGGCCCGGTCGGCGGCGACCTGTTCGCGTCTGCGCTTTTCGGCTTCTTCCTCAAGCTCCAACGCGCGTCGTTCGGCCTGCGCATCCAACCGGGTGACCTGGTCGGACGTGACGTATCCGGTCGGATCATACCCCTGGCTGCTTTGCCAGCTGGCAATCGCCGCACGGGTCCCCCGCCCGAAGATACCGTCGATGCCGCGGGTGTTGTAATCCAGCAGGGTGAGATCGCGCTGAATATCGCGCCGCGCGTCACGTGACAGATCAAGGGCCTGTTCCATTCTTTCAGCACGGGCCTCGGGGGTGTCCAGCAGGGCCTCTGCACGGCTTTCAGCCATGCGAACGAACTCTCCATTGGGATGTGCCTCGATATAGTCCTGATAGGCCTCGAGGGTGTTCGTGTCGCGGGCGCGGCGCCAGTCCTCGATGTCTGCGCGCCTGTCCGTTTCGTCCGCCTGCGGTGCAGGGGCGGCCGCGATCAAAACCATGTCATGGGCCGCATAGCCATCAACGGTCAAATCCTGCTGCCTGGCCGCATCGATGAATGGCCGGCCCGGCCTGCTGAGCGTTCTGCTCAGAAAGCTGCTGACGTCGCGTGGTTCGCCGCTGATCACCGTCACGCCCTGGGGAATGTCCAACGTCCCGATCCCGGTCGTCAGAAACGGGCCGATTTCCGCATCATTGTCGTCGGTCGCGAGGACCAGCACGGCCTTGCCGGGAGTATGCGCCAACCACGCCATCACCGTAGAGAGCGGCAGGGCATTGGCGGAAAGCGTGGCCATGGGGCCGGCCTGACCATCGACGGGCAGGAAGTAGGTCTCGGTCGAGGATTTCAGAAACCGGCCGGACAGGACAATCAGCGCAGCATCGGACGGGCCAATCATCTGGCCAAACTCGACGAGGCGATCAAACAGTTCTTCGCGTGTGGCATCGCCGAGGACGACGTTCTGGAGGCCCGCCCGCGCCAGTTCCTCCGCTGCATTTACGACGTTATCCCCCCGCGAGACGTCACTGACGTGGGTATAGTCTTCGTTGCCGACAATCAGACTGACGGTCTGTGCAGAGACCGGAGCCGCGAGTAAAACCGAAGCGGTGATCAGGGCCAAGCGCATGAGAAATCCTCCCTTGGCCAAAAGCCTATGGGGTCGAAACCCATTGGGAAAGGGGAAGTTCCCCCGATCCGCGTCATTCCGGGGGCACAGGGCCCCTCGGCGTTATTTCGCTGACTAGCTGTGGATCGGCCCGTCGCCGCAGGCCAGTGCCGCCTCGCGCACGGCCTCGGAGTAGGTCGGGTGCGCATGGCAGGTCCTTGCGAGATCTTCGGCGGCGGCGCCGAATTCCATGGCCACGCAGACTTCGTGGATCAGATCGCCCGCCATGGGGCCGATGATATGCGCGCCGAGAATGCGATCGGTGTCCTTGTCGGCCAGGATTTTCACGAAACCATCGGCTAAGAAATTCGCCTTGGCGCGACCGTTGCCCATGAACGAGAACTTGCCGACCTTGTAGGCGCGGCCTTCTTCCTTCAGTTGCTCTTCTGTCTTGCCGACATTGGCAACCTCGGGATGGGTGTAGATCACGCCGGGGATCACGCCATAGTTCACATGCCCGGCCTGACCGGCAATCGTCTCGGCGGCCGCCATGCCCTCGTCCTCGGCCTTGTGGGCCAGCATGGGGCCTTCGACCGCATCGCCGATGGCATAGATGCCCGGCACATTCGTCTTCCAATGGCTGTCGATCCTGACCTGTCCACGCTCGGTCATCTCGACGCCGACGCCTTCTAGACCCAGACCCTCGGTGTAGGGGCGGCGGCCGGTGGCCAGCAGCACGGCGTCCGCTTCGATCGTGTGCTCGCTATCGTCTTTGCGTAGCTTGTAAGTGACTTTGGCCGACTTTTTCGTCGTCTCGGTTTTCTGCACCGCTGCGCCCATGACGAAGTTCAGTCCCTGGCGTTTCAAAAGCCGCTGGAACGTCTTTTGAATTTCGCCGTCCATGCCGGGGGTGACGACATCGAGGAATTCGATAACGGTCACTTCCGAGCCGAGGCGGTTGTAGACCGATCCGAGTTCGAGCCCGATGACACCCGCGCCGATCACGACGAGTTTCTTCGGGATGTCAGTCAACTCCAGCGCGCCGGTCGAACTGACGACGACCTTTTCGTCAACTTCGACGCCTGGCAGGCTGGAGGGTTCGGACCCCGTTGCGATCACGATGTTTTTTGCCTCGTGAACTTCATCGCCGACCTTGACCTTGCCGGCCTCGGGGATCGAACCCCAGCCCTTGAGCCAGTCTATCTTGTTCTTTTTGAACAGGTATTCGATGCCCTTGGTGTTCTGGTCGATGGTGTCCTGCTTATAGGCCAGCATCTGTTTCCAATCAACGTCGGGGCGCAGGACTTTGAGGCCCATCTTGCCAAAATTCGCCTCGGTTTCGTGCAGCATTTCCGTGGCATGGAGCAAAGCCTTGGACGGGATGCAGCCCACGTTCAGGCAGGTGCCGCCAAGGGCGTCGCGGCCTTCGACGCAAGCCGTTTTCAGGCCCAGCTGTGCGCAGCGAATGGCGCAGACATAGCCGCCGGGGCCGCCTCCGATTACGATCACATCGTATGCTGCCATGGTGAAATCTTCCCTATTTTGCGACGTCGGTATCACGCCGGTATTATGTCGGTTTCACGTCGATGCGCCCGTTTGGTGCCTTTGGGGGGTGATTAACCTGCCCCGCACAAGGACGCACCGGCTTTTCCTACAGGTCCATCAACAGACGCCGCGGATCCTCAAGCGCTTCCTTCACACGGACGAGGAACGTCACCGCGCCTTTGCCGTCGACGATTCGGTGGTCGTAGCTGAGGGCGAGGTACATCATCGGGCGGATGACGATTTCACCGTTCACGACCATGGGCCGGTCCTGGATCTTGTGCATGCCTAGGATGCCCGACTGCGGCGGGTTCAGGATCGGCGAGGACATCAGCGAGCCGTAGACCCCGCCGTTCGAGATGGTGAAGGTGCCGCCCTGCATTTCGCTCATCGAGAGTTTGCCGTCGCGGGCGCGGGCGCCCAACTCGTTGATCTTTTTCTCGATGTCGGCAAAGCCCATCTGGTCAGCGTCGCGGACGACCGGGACGACGAGGCCCGTGGGCGTGCCGACGGCGATGCCCATGTGGACGAAGTTCTTGTAGACGACGTCGGTGCCGTCGATCTCGGCGTTGACCTCGGGCACCTCTTTCAGGGCGTGGCAGCAGGCCTTGGTGAAGAAGGACATGAAGCCCAGCTTGACGCCGTGCTTTTTCTCGAACAGGTCCTTGTATTCCTTGCGCAGGCCCATGACGCCGGACATGTCGACCTCGTTATAGGTGGTCAGCATGGCAGCGGTGTTCTGCGCGTCCTTGAGGCGGCGGGCGATGGTCTGGCGCAGGCGCGTCATCTTAACCCGTTCCTCGCGCGAAGCATCCTCGGCGGCGACGGGTGCACGCGGCGCGGCGGGGGCAGTCTTAGCAGCTTGTGGTAAAGGCGACGCGAGTGCCTTTTGAACGTCTTCTTTCATGATACGGCCATCCTTGCCGGTGCCGGTCACCTGATCCGGCGAGAGGTTGTTTTCGGCCATCATCTTCTTGGCCGAGGGTGCGTCTTCGACATCCTTTCCCGTTGCAGCGGCCGCAGGGGCCGTTCCAGGGGCAGGCATTGCGGCGGGAGCCGAGACAGCGGCGCCTTCACCGGCAGAGATCACGGCAAGTTTGCCGCCGGCTTCGACCGTGTCGCCTTCATTCTTCAGGACTTCGGTCAAAACGCCTGAGGCTGGCGCGGGAACCTCGACCGAGACCTTGTCGGTTTCCAGCTCGCACAACATCTCGTCCTGGCTGACCGCCTCGCCGGGCTTTTTGAACCAGGTCGCGACGGTGGCCTCGGTCACGCTTTCGCCAAGGGTCGGCACCATGACGTCGACGGGTTGGCCGCCCGACGAGGCCGCAGGCGCGGCTGCTTTTTCTTCGGTCTTGGCCGGAGCAGCAGCGGCGGCACCTGCACCTTCTTCCAGGTTTGCCAGAAGAGCGTCGACGCCAACCGTTTCACCTTCGTTGGCGACGATTTCCGACAGGGTGCCGGCGGCGGGCGAGGGGACCTCGACCGTCACCTTGTCAGTTTCCAGTTCGCACAGCATTTCGTCCACCGCGACGGCGTCGCCCGGTTTCTTGAACCAGGTCGCGACGGTCGCTTCGGTCACGCTTTCGCCCAGCGTCGGAACGCGGATTTCGATGGCCATGATTTATCCTTTCACGGTCAGCGCTTCGTCGACGAGCGCTTGTTGTTGTGCCTTGTGAGCCGATGCCAGACCCGTGGCGGGCGAGGCGCTGGCGGCGCGGCCCGCATAGATCGGCCGCGTGTGTTTCGCGTTAATGCGGGTCAGGACCCATTCGATGTTGGGTTCCATGAAGGTCCATGCCCCCTGGTTCTTGGGCTCTTCCTGGCACCAGACCCAATCGGCGTTCTCAAACCGTTTGAGTTCTTTGACCAGAGCCTGTGCCGGGAACGGATAGAACTGTTCCACCCGAAGGAGGTAGACATCGTCGATGCCGCGGGCGTCGCGTTCTTCCAGCAGGTCGTAATAGACCTTGCCCGAGCACATGACCACCCGCTTGATCTTGTCGTCGGCGACCAGCTGGGTGTCGGAATGCCCTTTCTCGGCATCGTCCCACAGCACGCGGTGGAAGCTGGAGCCGGTCAGGAAGTCCGCAGCATCGCTGACTGCCAGCTTGTGACGCAGAAGCGACTTTGGCGTCATGATGACAAGCGGTTTCCGGTAGGACCGATGAAGCTGACGTCGCAGGATGTGGAAATAGTTTGCCGGCGTGGTGCAGTTGGCGACAATCCAGTTGTCCTCGGCGCACATCTGCAAGAAGCGCTCAAGCCGTGCCGAAGAGTGTTCCGGCCCCTGGCCTTCAAAACCGTGCGGCAAAAGCATCACCAGGCCCGACATGCGGAGCCACTTGCGTTCACCAGACGAAATGAACTGGTCGAACATGATCTGGGCGCCGTTGGCGAAATCGCCGAACTGGGCCTCCCAAAGCACAAGCGCGTTCGGTTCGGCCAGCGAATAGCCGTATTCGAACCCGCAAACCGCATATTCCGAGAGCATCGAGTCGATGACCTCGTAGTGGGCCTGGCCATCGCGGATGTTGTTCAGCGGGTAGTAGCGCTCTTCGTTTTCCTGGTTGATCAGGCCGGAATGCCGCTGACTGAATGTACCACGGGTCGAGTCCTGACCCGCGAGGCGGACCGGATAGCCCTCGGTCAATAGAGATCCGAAGGCCAGCGCTTCGCCAGTTGCCCAGTCAAAGCCGGTGCCGGACGCGAACATTTCGCGTTTGGCGTCCAAAAGCCGTTCGACGGTGCGGTGAATGGGGAAGCCATCGGGCGCGGTGGACAACGCCTTGCCGATCGCTTCCATTGTCTTCTTCTTGATGGCGGTCTTGCCGCGCTGGTACTTTTCGCTTTCCTTGTCGAGGTGGCTCCAACGCCCGTCCAGCCAGTCGGCTTTGTTGGGTTTGTAAGCCTTGCCTGCCTCGAACTCTTCATTCAGCAGCGCCTGGAAGCCAGCCTTCATGTCCTCGATCTCGCCCTCAGGGATCAGGCCGTCTTTGACAAGCCGGTCGGTATAAAGCGACAGGGTCGTTTTGTGCGCCTTGATCCGCTTGTACATGACCGGGTTGGTGAACATGGGCTCGTCGCCCTCGTTGTGACCGAACCGGCGATAGCAGAAGATGTCGATCACGACGTCCTTGCCGAACTTTTGCCGGAACTCGGTCGCGACCTTTGCCGCGTGAACCACCGCCTCGGGGTCGTCTCCGTTGACGTGGAATATCGGCGCTTCGACCATCAGGGCGATGTCGGTCGGATAGGGGCTGGAGCGGCTGAAGTGCGGGGCCGTGGTAAAGCCGATCTGGTTGTTCACGATTATATGGATCGTGCCGCCGGTACGGTGACCGCGCAGGCCCGAAAGGCCGAAACACTCCGCCACGACGCCCTGGCCTGCAAAGGCCGCGTCGCCGTGCAAAAGGATCGGCAGAACAGATGTCCGCGACGCGTCATTGAACTGGTCCTGCTTGGCGCGCGCCTTGCCCAGAACAACGGGATTGACCGCCTCGAGGTGCGAGGGGTTCGCGGTCAACGACAGGTGCACGGTATTGCCGTCGAACTCACGGTCCGACGAGGCGCCGAGGTGATATTTAACGTCGCCCGATCCATCGACATCCTCTGGCTTGAAGCTGCCGCCCTGGAACTCGTTGAAGATCGCTTTGTAGGGCTTGCTCATGACGTTCGCCAGAACGCTGAGACGACCCCGGTGCGGCATCCCGATGACGATTTCCTTCACCCCAAGCGCGCCGCCGCGCTTGATGATCTGTTCCATCGCCGGGATCAGGCTTTCACCGCCGTCCAGGCCGAACCGCTTGGTGCCCATGTATTTGACGTGGAGGAACTTCTCGAAACCCTCTGCCTCGACCATCTTGTTCAGGATGGCTTTCCGGCCTTCGCGGGTGAAAGCGATTTCCTTGCCGAGGCCTTCGATCCGCTCCTTCAGCCAGGAGGCTTCCTCGGGGTCGGAAATATGCATGTACTGCAGCGCGAAGGTGCCGCAATAAGTCCGCTTCACGATCGCAAGGATTTCGCGCATGGAGGCCGTTTGAAGCCCCAGCACGTTGTCGATGAAGATCGGCCGGTCCATATCGGAGTCTGTGAACCCGTAGGACCGGGGATCCAGCTCGGGGTGCGGTGTGTGATCGCGCATGCCCAAAGGGTCGAGATCGGCGACAAGGTGACCGCGGATACGATAGGCGCGGATGATCATCAGGGCGCGGATCGAATCCAGCACGGCCCGTTTGATCTGATCTTCCGAAAGCGTGACGCCGGTCTCGGCGGCCTTGTCCGCAATCTTTTGCCCTGCCTTACCCTGAGCCGCGGGTCCAAGATCCCCCCATTGGCCGTCCAGCGCCGCCGTCAGATCGTCCGACGGGGCAGGCGGCCAGTCAGCGCGCGCCCAGGACGGCCCGGCAGCCTCGCGCGTCGCATCGGCGCCATCGTCGCCAAGCTGGCGAAAGAACTCCTGCCAGCCCGCATCGACCGCGTTCGGGTCGTTGGCATACCGGGCGTAAAGCTGCTCGATGTACTCGGCGTTGTGGCCCTGCAGAAAGGACGAGGCCTTGAAGATATCGTTGGGGGATTGGTCAGTCATAGGGTCACTCTCCCGTTAAAACCGCGTCGGGCGGGCTGTGGCCCGCCGTTCGCATTGGCGGGCTACAGCCCGCCGTACCATATTTGGCGTTGGCATCACCCGATTGCCTCGAGCATTGCCTCGCCGAGTCCGGCGGGGCTTTCTGCGACGGTGATGCCTGCGGATCGCATGGCTTCGATCTTGTCTTCGGCGCCGCCCTTGCCGCCGGCGACGATGGCGCCGGCGTGGCCCA